>NZ_JANIFC010000007.1:0-365282 GCF_024518615.1 Mesorhizobium sp. SEMIA396 | reverse complement strand
ATTGACGGTTGTAGCCGGAGGGGCAGCGGGCGACTTCGCCAAGCCTCGGGCCGGATGGCCATCCGGCCCGAGGCTCAATCGCTTCCATCGCACATAATCATCTCGTGCAGATACAAGGGGCGGCGCCGGCGTTGAGGAAGTTCATTCGGCCTAAGCGACCTTTTCAGTCCGCGTAAAGCTCGCACGATCGGCGACGCGTGTATACCAGTCCCGGATATCCGCGAACCGCGCCAACAGATCGCGCCCTTGCGTGACCTTGACGAAATAGGCGATGATCGGCGCGGCGTGCAGGTCCGCCAGCGTCAGTTGGTCGCCAAGCAGCCACGGACCTTGTGGCTTCAGCGATCTCAGCACCTTCAGCACCGTCTCGGCCTGAGCAAGGCCGCCGGCGATCAACGCCGAATCCGGCTCAGCCTTCTCCAGCCGCTCGACGGCAACATCCCAGACCATGGCGCGATAGCCATAGGCGTCGAGCATGCCGATGATCTGGCCCATCCTGGCGCGGCCGCGCGCGTCGGCAGGCTGCAGCGCCGGTCCTTCGAAGGCCTCGTCGATATAGCGGGCAATCGCATTGGTCTCGAACAGGCGAAACCCGTCATAACAGAAGGCCGGGATGCGGCCGAACGGATGATGCTCGAAATACCAGGCGGGAATCCCCTCGGCGGCAAAGACATCGACCGGCACAAGCTCGTAGTCGATGCCTTTTTCCGCGAGTACGAGGCGGACGATGCGTACATAGACGCTGTACTCCGCCCCGTAGACGATGGGCTTGCCCATCTTGCTTACTTGTCAGGCCATCGCCTTCTGCAGGTTCTCGTCGATCTTGTCGAGGAAACCGGTGGTCGACAGCCAGGGCTGGTCGGGGCCGATCAAGAGCGACAGGTCCTTGGTCATGAAGCCGGACTCGACCGTCTGGATGCAGACTTTTTCCAGCGTCTCGGCAAAGCGCTTCAGGTCGGCATTGTCGTCGAGCTTGGCGCGATGCGTGAGGCCGCGCGTCCAGGCGAAGATCGAAGCGATCGAATTGGTCGAGGTTTCCTCGCCCTTCTGATGCTGGCGGTAGTGGCGGGTGACCGTGCCGTGCGCGGCTTCCGCTTCCACCGTCTTGCCGTCCGGCGTCATCAGCACCGATGTCATCAGGCCGAGCGAGCCAAAGCCTTGCGCGACCGTGTCGGACTGCACGTCGCCATCATAGTTCTTGCAGGCCCAGACATAGCCGCCCGACCATTTCAGGGCGGAGGCCACCATGTCGTCGATCAGGCGGTGCTCGTACCACAGCTTCTTCGACTTGAACTCAGCCTCGAACTCGGCCTCATAGACTTCCTGGAAGATGTCCTTGAAGCGGCCGTCATAGGCCTTGAGGATGGTGTTCTTGGTCGACAGATAGACCGGGTAGTTGCGCAGCAGGCCGTAGTTCAGCGAGGCGCGGGCGAACTCGCGGATCGACTCGTCGAGATTGTACATGGCCATGGCGACACCGGCGCCGGGCGCGTCGTATACATCGTGCTCGATCACCTGGCCGTCCTCGCCGACGAACTTGATGGTCAGCTTGCCCTTGCCGGGGAAGCGGAAATCGGTGGCGCGGTACTGGTCGCCGAAGGCATGGCGGCCGACGATGATCGGCTTGGTCCAGCCGGGCACCAGGCGCGGCACGTTCTTCATGATGATCGGCTCGCGGAAGATGGTGCCGCCGAGGATGTTGCGGATGGTGCCGTTCGGCGACTTCCACATCTTCTTCAGCTTGAACTCCTCGACGCGCTGTTCGTCGGGGGTGATCGTCGCGCATTTCACGCCGACGCCGTGTTTTTTGATGGCGTTGGCCGAATCGATGGTCACCTGGTCGTTGGTGGCGTCGCGGTGCTCGATGCCGAGGTCGTAATATTCAAGCTTGAGGTCGAGATAAGGGTGGATCAGCTTGTCCTTGATGAACTGCCAGATGATGCGGGTCATCTCGTCGCCGTCGAGTTCGACGACCGGGTTCGCCACCTTGATCTTCGCCATGGAAAGAATGCCTCGTTGCTGGATATGGGACGGCCTTGCCCGCGCGGCGTTGGGCCGGGAGATGTCGCCCGTATATCAAAGCGCTTTTGGCCACGCAAACGGCGATCGGTCACGAATTGGAGGCCAGAGCCGTCGTCATTTGCGAATGCTTCATTTTCCCGGCCGAATGTGGCAGGGACGCTGAAATGCCGCAAACAGCAGTTCATTGACAATCATGCCCGTCATCAAAGATCCCGATAGCATTGCAGTCGCTGGCCCGGCGATCATCCTCGTCGAGCCTCAGCTTGGCGAGAACATTGGCATGGTCGCGCGCGCCATGGCCAATTTCGGCCTGTCGGAGCTGCGCCTGGTCAACCCGCGTGATGGTTGGCCGAGCGAGAAGGCGCGCGCGGCGGCCAGCCGCGCCGATCATGTCATCGACGCTGTCACCGTCTTCGACGATCTGGCCTCGGCGCTCGCCGACCTGAACTTTGTCTTCGCCACCACGGCCAGGCAGCGCGACGGCTTCAAATCCGTGCGCGGGCCGGTGGAGGCGGGCAGGCTGCTGCGGGCGCGCCACGTGATGGGCCAGCGCACCGGCATCCTGTTCGGACGCGAACGCTTCGGCCTCTACAATGACGAGGTCGGCCTTGCCGACGAGATCGTCACTTTCCCGGTCGATCCCGATTTCTCCTCGCTCAACATCGCCCAGGCAGCACTTCTGATGTCCTACGAATGGATGAAGTCCGGCCTGGAGGACGAGACCAAGACCAATTTTTCCGGCCCGGACATGAAATCGGCAAGCAAGGAAGAATTGCACGGCCTGTTCGCCTATCTCGAAGGCGCGCTGGAAGCGCGCGGCTATTTCCGGCCGGCGCCGAAGAAGCCGAAAATGATCGACAATCTTCGCGCGGTGCTGACACGCCCCGGTTTTGCCGAACCGGAGCTGAAGGTGCTGCGCGGCATTATTTCGTCGCTCGACAGGTTTTCTCCGGCGATGCCGCGCGGCGACGGGTCCCCTGGCGACGACCCGCGGCGCTTGCCCGCGGCCGCCGCGCGGGCCCGCAAGGCGGAAGCGGCGCGCCTTGCCGACACCGGCAAGGACGATGACATACCGCCGCTTGGCGGAAAAGGAACCGACAATGACTGAGCGGCCGATCCTGATGTTCGATTCGGGCATCGGCGGGCTTACCGTGCTGCGCGAGGCGCGCGTGCTGATGCCCGATCGCCGCTTCATCTATGTCGCCGACGACGCTGCGTTTCCCTACGGCGCTTGGGAAGAGCCGGCGCTGAGGGCGCATATACTCGAATTGTTCGGCAAACTGCTTGAGCGCTTTGCGCCGGCCATTTCCGTCATCGCCTGCAACACCGCCTCGACGTTGGTGATCGATGCGTTGCGCGATAGATTTCCCGAGCATCCTTTCGTCGGCATGGTGCCTGCGATCAAACCGGCGGCGGAACGTACGCGCTCAGGGCTGGTTTCGGTGCTGGCGACGCCTGGCACCGTCAAGCGCCAATACACGCGCGACCTGATCAGCAAATGGGCACAGAAATGCCATGTCCGCCTGGTCGGCAGCGACAGGCTGGCGGGACTGGCTGAGATCTACATGCGTGAGGGCTTCGTCGATGAGGAGGCCGTACGCACCGAGATCACGCCGTGCTTCGTCGAACATGATGCGTTGCGTACGGATATCGTCGTGCTCGCCTGCACACACTACCCCTTTCTGGCCAATCGCATGCGCAAGACGGCGCCCTGGCCGGTCGATTGGCTCGACCCCGCTGAAGCGATTGCGCGCCGGGCGCTGTCGCTTCTCGCCGACATCGATCCGAGCGGTCGTGGCGAGATGCTGCCTGAAGGACCCGACCTTGCCGTCTTCACATCGGCAAGAGCCGATTTCCCGACCCGTCGCCTGATACAGGGCTTCGGGCTGGCTATGTCGTGATTGCGAAGCGGAACATCACGGCAGTCGTTGCGTTTTTCCCCAGATTCCAACGGGAGAAAGAACCATGCCAGCCACCTCGAAAGCCCAGCAGAAAGCCGCCGGCGCGGCTCTGTCGGCCAAGCGCGGCGAGACCAAGAAGAGCGAACTCCAGGGCGCTTCCAAGGGAATGTACGAATCGATGAGCGAAAAGCAGCTCGAGGAATTCGCCGAGACGAAGCGCAAGGGCCTGCCGGAGAAGAAGTCGAAAGACTAAGGATTAAGCATCCGGAATCAAAGAGCCCGCGGCCAAAACCGCGGGCTTTGAATCGATGTCGGCCGCCTGAGACCGGATAGGAGCCTACCAGCGCCCGCTGCAGCGCTTGATCTTGTAGCGTATGACCTTCTTGTGGCCGTGCCGCCAGATAACCTTCTTCTTGATCACGATGCGACAAGCCTGGTGATGCCGGTGTCCGTGCCAATGCCTGGCCTCCGCCGGCTCCGGTGTCAGGACCGCCATGGATCCCGCCAACACAGCGGCTCCCGTCAGGGTAAGGAAGAATTTCTTCATGCGATTGTAGCTCCTCTGCTCCGGTCCCTTCCTGATGCCGCTGGCGCAACCTCCCGCCACATCCGGCACTGTACTCAACCCAGAGACGCTATATCGTCGCCATGGCCTACGCCAGCCACAAGCTTGACACCGGTTAAATCTCCGTTTAATCAGCGCGCCAACACCGGGCCGCAATGCCCGGTGGTTTTCTTTATGTGCGCAAGATGCGTGGAAATCCAATTCTACTATCTTGTTTGAACTGACGTGTCCCGTGGGTTTTCCGCCGCGTTGCGTGGGAAAACCCTGTCAGGTCTCGAAAACGGAGGCCAGAGGAGGGCGCGTTTCCTTCACCCGGACCATGAGGTTCCGGGTGTATTGTTTTGAAAAGGGAATGCGATGAGCAAGCGCGAATCCGCGAAGTACAAGATCGACCGCCGTCTCGGCGAAAACATCTGGGGCCGCCCGAAGTCCCCGGTCAACAAGCGTGAATACGGTCCCGGCCAGCATGGCCAGCGCCGCAAGGGCAAGCTTTCCGATTTCGGCCTGCAGCTGCGCGCCAAGCAGAAGCTGAAGGGTCACTATGGCGACGTTTCGGAAAAGCAGTTCCGCAAGGTTTATGAAGAGGCTGACCGCCGCAAGGGCGACACCTCGGAGAACCTGATCGGCCTGCTCGAATCGCGTCTCGACGCGGTCGTCTACCGCGCCAAGTTCGTGCCGACTATTTTCGCCGCCCGTCAGTTCGTCAACCACGGCCATGTCAACGTCAACGGCAAGCGCGTCAACATCGGCTCGTATCGCTGCAAGCCGGGCGATGTCGTCGAAGTGCGCGAAAAGTCCAAGCAGCTGGTCATCGTTCTGGAAGCGGTCGGTCTCGCCGAGCGCGACGTGCCGGACTACATCGAAGCCGATCACAACAAGATGGTCGCGACCTTCTCGCGCATCCCTGGCCTGGCGGACGTTCCGTTTGCCGTGCAGATGGAACCGAACCTGGTCGTCGAATTCTACTCGCGCTAAAACGAGCGCGTTCTGCGACACCAAGCAAAGGCCGCCCGTCGAGGCGGCCTTTTCTTTGTCGGTCATGTCCGCTAACCCGGCGCTCTGGCCACTGAAAGCGACATGCCATGAACATGCTTCCAGACATCGAACCGATCGCCGACAGCGAAGGCGACTTCCATCCGCTGTTCGCCGACGTGCCGTCCTCGGTCGAATTCAACAAATTGCGCAAGCGGCTGCTGCGGCTGACCCGGCAGGCGATCGAGGATTTCTCGATGGTCAAGCCCGGCCAGCGCTGGCTCGTCGCGCTCTCGGGCGGCAAGGATTCCTACGGCCTGCTCGCGGTGCTGCTCGACCTCAAATGGCGCGGGCTCTTGCCGGTCGATCTTCTGGCCTGCAATCTCGACCAGGGCCAGCCGAATTTCCCCAAACATATCCTGCCGGACTATCTCGACAGTCACGGCATTGCGCACCGGATCGAGTATCAGGACACCTATTCCCTCGTCACCGACAAGCTGCCGGCGGGCAGCACCTATTGCTCGCTCTGCTCGCGCCTAAGGCGCGGCCATCTCTACCGCATTGCGCGCGAGGAGGGGTGCTCGGCGCTGGTGCTCGGCCACCATCGTGAGGATATTCTCGAAACCTTCTTCATGAACCTCTTCCATGGCGGCCGTCTCGCCGCCATGCCGCCAAAACTGCTCAACGACGACGGCGACGTCATGGTGCTGCGGCCATTGAGCTACTGCGCCGAGGCCGATCTGGAAAGATTCGCCGCCGCCATGCATTTCCCGATCATTCCCTGCGATCTCTGCGGCAGCCAGGAAGGTCTTCAGCGGAATGCCATGAAGGCGATGCTCGAGGACCTGGAAAAGCGTATGCCCGGCCGCAAGGATACGATGCTGCGCGCGCTGTCGAACAGCAGGCCATCGCACCTGCTCGACAGGAAGCTGTTCGACTTCGCTGCCCTCAACGACACCCTCACCACAAGGCAAGACATTTCCGATGACATTTGACGACACCGCGATCGATTGGCTGGCCGGCATTCTGGCCGAGGCGGCGCTGACCGAGATCATGCCGCGCTTTCGCCGGCTGGGCGATGGCGATGTCAGGCAGAAGACCTCGGCCGCCGACCTTGTGACCGAAGCCGACGTCAATGCCGAGCGGCTCATCACCGCCAGGCTGCTTGAGCGCTACCCCTCAGCGATGGTCGTCGGCGAGGAGGCCTGTTCCGACAATCCGGCACTGCTCGATGGCTTGGGCGATGCCGATCTGGCCTTCGTCATCGATCCGGTCGACGGCACTTTCAACTTCGCCTCCGGCGTGCCTTTGTTCGGCGTCATGCTGGCGGTCGTGGTCCAGGGCGAGACGGTTGCCGGCATCATCCACGATCCCGTCGGCAAGGACTGGCTGATTGGCGCCAGGGGCGCCGGCAGCCATATCCGGCATGCGCATGGCAGCCTGGAGAAGGTGCATGTCGCGGCACCCGCGCCGATCTCGGAAATGACCGGCTCGGTCTCCTGGCAATATATGCCCGAACCGGAGCGGTCGCGGCTGGCGCGCAACCAGACGAAGATCCTGTCGCAATTCGCCTATCGCTGCGCCGCGCACGAATACCGCCTGCTGGCGAGCGGCCATGCCCACTTCGTGGTCTACAACAAGCTGATGCCGTGGGATCATCTGGCCGGCGTGCTGATCCATGCCGAGGCCGGCGGCCATGCCGCGCGCTTCGACGGCAGCACCTATCTGCCCTCGCATCTCGGCGGCGGCCTGCTTGTCGCGCCAGACCAGGAAAGCTGGCACGAATTGCGTCGCGAGCTTTGGGCGCAATAGGAACGATTCCTGCGTTAGCCGAAGGAGCGGTGCAATTTCACGCAAATCCGGAGGCTCTCGAATGAAACCCCGGTTCGCATTTGTCGCCGCGGCTCTTGCCGCCGCTCTGTCTACCAGTTCCCAGGAAGCAAGATCGCAGGAGCGCAGTTGTCGCAGTTCCGATCCTGTCGATACGATAAGGGAGATGTCGGACGCTATCTATGCCTGCTGGAAACCGCCACCCGGAACCGCGGGCATGTCCCTGACCCTGCGGTTCTCGCTTCGCCGCAACGGCACACTGATCGGCAAGCCTCGCGCCACATATGCCGATCTGGGAACCGATGCCCAGCGCAGCCGTGCCTTCGTGGCATCCATTCTCAGGGCACTCGATGATGCTCTGCCATTGCCCTTTTCGGACAGCATGGGTGAAGCAATCGCGGGGCGTATGCTCGCCCCTCGGTTCACGGCAGCCCTTGAGGGTGCATCCTAATGCAAGTCGGTGATGTGCCCTGAAACGGGCGCGTTCTGCGGCTGGAACATCTTGCCGCGCTCGGCGATGAAGATCATCAGCAGCGCCGCGATCGACACGCTGCAGAAGCCGGCGGCCAGCGGCGTCACCGTGCCATTGAAGGCCTGGCCGATCAGCGTGCCGAGAATGCCGCCGAGAAACGTCTGCATGAAACCGAGGATCGACGACGCCGTGCCGGCCAGTTGCCCGAGCGGCTCCATGGCCAGCGCGTTGAAGTTCGCGCCCAGCGCACCGAACGGAAGCATGGCGCAGGCAAAGAAGGTGATGAACAGCCAGAGCGGCATCTTCATTTCCAGCGAAACGATCAGCCAGGCAAGGCTGATGACCAGGAACAGCAGCAGCGCGCTCTGCGACAGGCGGCGCATGCCGATGCGGCCGACAAGGCGCGAATTCAGAAAGTTGGAGAAGGCGAGCACGCCCGCGACGCCTGCGAAGATGACCGGGAACATCTCGCCGACATGGAAGATGTCGACATAGATCTGCTGCGCCGAAGCGATGAAGCCGAACATGGCGCCGAAGATGAAGGTGCTGGCGAAGGCATAGCAGATCGCAATGCGGTTGGTGAGCACGATGCGAAACCCGCCGACAATGGAGTTGAGTGTCAACGGCCGGCGATGTTCGGGATGCAGCGTTTCAGGAAGGCGCAGCAGCGACCAGGCCGAGACGAGGAGCGCACCGACGGCCATGGTGACGAAGATCCAATGCCAGGTCGCAAACAGCATGATGAACTGGCCGATGCCGGGAGCAATGACCGGTATCGCCATGAACACCATGAAGATCAGCGACATCACCTCGGCCATGCGCCGGCCGTCGAACGTATCGCGCACGATCGATACGGCGATGACGCGGGTGGCGGCCGCACCAATGCCTTGCACGGCCCGGCACAGCAGAAGTGTCTCAAAGCTTGGCGCAATGGCGGCAGCCGCGGCCGCGGCGACATAGATCACCAGCCCGGCGACCAGTGGTGCGCGACGCCCGAAGCGATCCGAGATCGGCCCGAAGAACAACTGTCCGCCGCCGAAGCCCAGAATGTAGGCCGTTATGACGTACTGCCGGTGGTTTTCATTTTCGACGCCGAGCGTGGCGCCGATCTGCTGCAGCGCCGGCAGCATGATGTCGATGGCCAGCGAGTTCAGCGCCATCAGCGCCGCGCACAGGGCGATGAACTCCCAGCGCGGAATGGGCAGTTTGCTTGCCGATTGCGGCGCTGGTTTTGGCTGGTCCACGGCAAGTCCGATCTTTCAAACGAAAATGCGCCGGCGGGCCGGCGCATTGGCTCGTCCTGGTCCTGGGTTCAGGACATGAAAATTGCCGAGGTGGGGCTGCCCCGGGTGCCTGGTGCTCGATGCCCAAAATCAACGTCGATTTTCGGGCATGCACAAAACAGAAATCAGGCGGCGCCTTTGACGCTGACGCCCTTCTCGACGAGGAATGTCTGCAACTCACCGGCCTGGAACATCTCGCGGATGATATCGCAGCCGCCGACGAATTCGCCCTTGACGTAGAGCTGCGGGATCGTCGGCCAGTTGGAGTATTCCTTGATGCCCTGGCGCAGTTCGGCCGAGTCCAGGACGTTCACGCCTTTGTAGTCGGCGCCGATATAGTCGAGGATCTGGACAACCTGGCCGGAAAATCCGCATTGCGGGAAACCGGGCGTGCCCTTCATGAAAAGGACGACGTCGTTGCCCTTCACTTCATTGTCGATGTAGTCGTTGATACCGCTCATGGAATATCCTTTCCCGCCTGTGGGAGTCAGGCTCGAAACATATCCCTTCAAATAAACCCAACGATTGCTCGAAACAAGACGTTAGCCGTGCCGTGGCTGAAATGGCGCAAAGGATGAGCCGTGTTGGGCCAAGCGCTAAGGTCAGTCGGGAACGCTGGTCTGCAAGGCGAGTGCGTGCAGCACGCCGCCCATATTCCCTTTCAGCGCGTCATAGACCATCTGGTGCTGCTGCACGCGGCTTTTCCCCCGAAAGCTCTCGGCCACCACCTCGGCCGCATAATGGTCGCCGTCGCCGGCGAGATCGCGGATCGTCACCTTGGCGTCCGGAATGCCGTCCTTGATCAGTTTTTCGATGTCGTGGGCATCCATTGCCATGGCAAAATCCTGTTTCGAGCGGCCGGTGTCAGGCCATAAGATGAGAGTCGGGCGAGCCTAAAGCCTTTCCGGTCCGGATTGAAGCCGTTCTGTCCCACCAACGGCAAGACGGCCCGACGGCTTCAGAGAAAGACTAGGCCGGTGGGCTTGCTTCATCCTCGGCAACGTCGTCGCGTGTCGAGAAAGCACGGCCAAGGCTAAAGGCCAGCACATAGAGCGGCGCGTTGAGCACAAGGCCGACAATGGGGAGATAGCTCGTCATTTGCCAAGCCGGTGAGAAGAACCCTTGGCCATAACCGTCGCAGATGAGCGACGAGCCGTACTCCCACAACGCGCCTACGACCACCGCGCTGGCAAAAAGCTTGATGCAGGTGACGATATGCCTTGCCCGTGCCGGATCCGGCGCCAGGCGGTCCCACAGAACCAGGCAGATGATCGGGACCGCGTAGATGAGATTCTGCGCGATGAGCATGGGGATGGCGCCATTGGCCGCGGCAAGGAACTCCGCGCGCGTTTCCAGCCGCATGCACACCTCGCTCGAGGTTGTCGACAGCAGGAAAAAGACGAACGGTCCCAGGAACCAGAAGAAGAACAACGACGGCCAGAAGACGACTGCAATCAGCGCCCGACCAGCCAGTTTCCTGTGATTGATCATGAGTTTCCCGAAAAACCGTTCCCACTTTTCGGGATCATGCTCTCGTCAACTGGCCTGGTCCATGAAGCGGGGGAACCAGCCTTCGTGCGCCGCGGAGAGTTCGCTGACCGGGATTGCCCTGGCGTCGCCAAGCTTCAGCGCGCTGCCCCCGGTCGAGCCGATCCACGGCGCGAAGATGCCGAGTTCGCCCTGCTGCTTGCGAATGGCGTCCCATTCGTCACCATGCGGATCGATCGACAGCGTCAGGAGATAACGGCCCTGGTCCTCGCCGAACCAGACCGGGATCGGGTCGGTGCCGACAAGACCGGGAACGGCGGCGCCGATTCCGGACGCCATCGCCATCTCGGCAAGTGCAACGGCGACACCGCCATCGGAAACGTCGTGCGCCGCCGTGACGATGCCGGATGCGATGAGCGCGCGCACATGGTCACCGACGCGCTTCTCATGCTCGAGGTCGACCGGCGGCGGCGGGCCATCCGTGCGGCCGTGTACGTCACGCATATAGACCGATTGCCCGAGATGCGTTCCCCAGGACGCGGGTGCGCCGACCAGCAAGATCATCTGGCCCTCGGCCGCAAAGCCGGTCCGCACCATCTTCGACCAGTCGGCGATCAGCCCGACGCCGCCGATGGTCGGGGTTGGCAGGATGCCCTGGCCGTTGGTCTCGTTGTAGAGCGAGACATTGCCGGAGACGATCGGGAAGCCGAGCGCGCGGCAGGCGTCGCCGATGCCCTTCACCGCGCCGACCAACTGGCCCATGATCTCGGGCCGTTCCGGGTTGCCGAAATTGAGGTTGTCGGTGGCGGCCAGCGGCAGAGCGCCGGTGGCGGTCAAATTGCGCCAGCATTCGGCCACCGCCTGCTTGCCGCCCTCATAAGGGTCGGCCTCGCAATAGCGCGGCGTCACGTCGGAGGAGAAGGCGAGCGCCTTGGTCGCATGGCCTTCGACCCGGACCACGCCGGCATCGCCGCCTGGAAGCTGCAGCGAATTGCCCTGGATCAACGTGTCATACTGCTCCCAGACCCAGCGGCGCGAAGACAGGTCGGGCCCGCCGAGCAGCTTCAGCAGCGCGTCGGCAACGTCGGCTTGCGGAATGTCATTGGCGGCCAGCGGCGCCGGCTTTTTCGGCTCGACCCACGGCCGGTCATATTCCGGAGCCTTGTCGCCGAGATCCTTGATCGGCAGATCGGCGACCTGATCCCCCTGGTGCAGCACGCGGAAGCGCAGATCGTCGGTGGTCTTGCCGACGATGGCGAAGTCGAGCCCCCATTTGTGGAAGATCGCCTCGGCTTCCTTTTCCTTTTCCGGGCGCAGCACCATCAGCATGCGCTCCTGGCTTTCCGACAGCATCATCTCGTAGGCGCTCATGCGCTCTTCGCGCACCGGCACCTTGTCGAGATAGAGCTCGATGCCGAGGTCGCCCTTGGCGCCCATTTCGACCGCCGAGCAGGTGAGGCCGGCGGCACCCATGTCCTGGATGGCGATGACGGCGCCCGAGGCCATCAGTTCGAGGCTGGCTTCCAGCAGGCACTTTTCGGTGAAGGGATCGCCGACCTGCACTGTCGGGCGCTTCTCATCGATCTTGTCGTCGAATTCGGCCGAGGCCATGGTGGCGCCGCCGACACCGTCGCGGCCGGTCTTGGCGCCGAGATAGACGACCGGCAGGCCGACACCCTTGGCTTCCGACAGGAAGATCGCATCGGTCTTGGCAAGGCCCGCCGCGAAGGCGTTGACCAGGATGTTGCCATTGTAGCGGGCGTCGAAATTGACCTCGCCGCCGACTGTCGGCACGCCGAAGGCGTTGCCATAGCCGCCGACGCCGGAAACCACGCCTGAAACGAGGTGCCGGGTCTTGGGATGGTCAGGCGAGCCGAAGCGCAGCGCATTCATCGCCGCGATCGGCCGGGCGCCCATGGTGAAGACGTCGCGCAATATGCCGCCGACGCCGGTCGCCGCGCCCTGGTAGGGCTCGATATAGGACGGGTGGTTGTGGCTCTCCATCTTGAAGACGACGCAGTCGCCGTCGCCGATGTCGACCACGCCGGCATTCTCGCCCGGCCCCTGGATGACCTGAGGTCCGGTGGTCGGCAGCGTGCGCAACCATTTCTTCGAGGATTTGTAGGAGCAGTGCTCATTCCACATCGCCGAGAAGATGCCGAGTTCGGTGAAGCTCGGCTCGCGCCCGACAAGATCGAGGATGCGCTGATACTCGTCGGGCTTGAGCCCGTGTGAGGCAATGAGCTCGGGGGTGATCGGCACGGAATTGGAAATGGTCATGGGCGGCGATTTATATCCGGGACGTTGGGATTTTGAGTCCCGTCTTATCGCAAGCCTTGCGACCGATACACCCATGGATTGACGAAAAACGACGGAAAACCGGACAAAGCCACGCAGTGTCAGGAGAAGCTGTCGTAGCCGGCGCGGCCTTCATCGAGAAGTCGCCGGATCGCCGCGACGCCTTCAGCGATATCCCCGCGCTGTCTCGGCTGCGAAACGCCAAAGCGGACACCATGGAAAACCTGCTCGGAACGGCCGGCCTTGAATTCGTCCTCGTCGTCGATCAGCACGCCGTGCTCCAGGCAGGCGTTCTTGAAGGTGCCGGAAAGCCAGGGGTCGGGCAGGGTCAGCCAGACAAAGGGCACCCTGTCATGCGACTTGAACGCGAAGCCGGCCAAAGTCTCGCGCACGATGGCGATGCGGGCGCCGATTTCGGCGATGCTGCGCTTGCGTATCTCATCCGCCTGACCTGACAGCACCAGCCTTGTATTCACCTCCGCCAGCAGGAAGGGCATGCCGCCGGTCATCATCTTGTGGGCGACACGGATGCGGTGGCGGTAGGCGGGCGGGCAGGAAAGCCAGCCGCCGCGCACACCGGCTGCGACCGACTTCGACAGGCCGCCCGCGACGATGGTGCGTTCAGGCGCATACTCGGCCAGCAATGGTGTCGGATCATCGGTCAGATTGCCATAGAGATCGTCCTCGATGAGGACGACGTTGTATTCGCGTGCGACATGGGCGATCGCCTCGCGGCGCGCCGCCGACAAGGTGGCCAGCGTCGGATTCTGCGCCGTCGGCATCAGGAAGATCATCTTGGGATGCTTTTGCGCGCAGACGCGCTCGAAATCCTGCGGATCGATGCCTTCCTCGTCCGATGCCACCAGCGCGGTGCGCCTGCCGATCAGGCCGGCGCTGCGGGAAATCTGCGAGTAGGTGAGGTGCTCGAAGGCAATATAGTCGCCAGGCATGGTGAGCGCCGCGATCGCCGCCATCACCGCCGCATGGGTGCCGAGCGTGGGAACGATGGTGTCGGCACTCGGACGAAACGAATTGCGCGCCAACCAGCGGGCGCCGGCTTCGTACCATCGGTCGGGGAAGTCCCGCGTGTAGCTCGAAATCTCATGCGGATGGTCCTGCGCCGTGCGCGACAGGACACCGGCGACAATGTCGCCCTGGCCGATATCAGGTGCTGCGGTGCTGTCGAAACGCAGCTTGCCCTTAGGCGCATCGATATAGCGCGTGCCTTCGCCGCCGACGTCCGGAGCCGGAAAATCCGGCTTCGCGCGCTGGCCGAGCACATAGGTTCCACGCCCGACTTCGCCGCTCACCAGCCCACGCTCGCGCAGCAATTGATAGGCCCGGCCGACCGTGCCGACGGTGGTGCCGATGTCGTAGGCGAGGTCGCGTTGCGGCGGCAGCTTTGCGCCGGCATCGATCACCCCCCGATCGATGTCCGTCTCGATGGAATCCGCCAGCCGCTGATACAGCGGGCCGGAGCCGGCAGTGAAATCGGGGAGCCAATTTGTCATGGTGACAAGTTTCTATATTGCACCTACACATGAGTCAATCCATATCGATTGCGTGCCAAAAAGGGTACAATTTGGAATTCTGGTAGAAAGATAATGGATACAATCGCTACAATCCGTCACTCGAGAGCCGGTTTATCTGGCCAATCGACACGTCCATCAGACCGGAGCGGCTTTGTCAGCCGTCTGGTGCGTCTGGTCAGATCGCTGGCGAGATGGATCGACCATCTGTTGGAGCGCCGCCGCAGCCGGCTGGCGCTGCTGGAAATGACCGATGATCAGCTCAAGGATATCGGCGTCACACGCTGCGATGCTCACCGCGAGGGCATCAGGCCGTTCTGGGACTGATAGCTAACCGAGTTTTGATGCCCTGGTGCGTGCGCCGGCATGGTCCGCAAGGACGGCGACCACGCACAGCACGAGGAAAAGTCCGGTGATGGCTGCGGCTGAGATGACGACGCTGGTCGCGCCGTTCCTGGCGATGTCCAGGAAAGGGTAGGGCACCTCGCCGGCAAACGGCGCCCGCACCAGCGCATAGACCAGATAAGCGATGGGATAGATCACCCACCAGGAAATGTCGCTCCAGCGCGTCCTGCCGTCAGCGCCTGCGATCAGCCACCACAGCACGAACAGCACCGGCGTCACATAATGCAGCAGGACGTCGCAGAGCAGGAACAGGCCCTGCGGCTGCCAGAGCCGTGCCAGAACCGTGGCATAGACGATGAACACCAGCGCGATCGAAACCGCAACGCCGGCCCGCATCCGCGCGCCTGCAAAGGCCGGCAGCCAGGCATAGAAGGTGGGTGACAGCAGCGACGTGTACACCAGCACCGCGCCGATGTTGGTCAGGATGGTGAAGAAGCTGGAGACGAAAATGATGGAGCCGAGCAGGCTGCGGCCGGCTTCCATCGACGCCGGAATGCTGATGCAGAACTGCAGGATGAGCCCGGCGAGACCGACGACCAGTCCCACAATCTGCAGGAACCGGCCCATGGGCTAGGCCGTCGCGGCGCAGGCCGGATTGCCGGCCTGCCAGCGCGCAATGTCGGAGCCGATGCGGGCGCCGAGCGGATCGTTCATCAGCGGTCCGAAGACGTCGACGCGGCTAGAATTGCCTTGCGCCTGCACGACCAGCAAAGGTTTGCCGCCATAGTGCTTGGCCGGCACCAGCAGGAAACGCGGCGTGCCGCTGAACGAATTCAGCTCATTGGCCATCTGGTACGGTTTGAAGGCCGGGTCCTTGCTGGCGATCCAGCATTTGTGGGCAGCGATCGCCACTTGCTCCATGACCAGCAGCGCAGCACTTTTGCCTGAGGGAACAGGCGTGCTCTTTGGCGTCGACTGGCAGGACGCCAGCACAAAGCCCGCCGCGGCGACCAGCGCGATCGTCTTGCGTCTGATCAAGCGGCACCCATCTCAAGCTCGGACAGAAAAATCTTCAAACCATCGGTCATCTCGCCCCACACCCGCGACAATGCCGGGTGTTGCGAGGCGATCTGCTGGTAGGCGTCGAATTTGGGATAGGCGTCGAGCAGGTCGTGGCGTCCCGTCATGGCGCGGAAATTGTTGAAGATGAACCGTGTCGGCGTCAGCCAGGCATCGGCGAAGCTGATGTCGTCGCCGAGCGCGAATGGGCCCTGCGCCATGCGCGCCTCGATTGCCGCCAGCCCGTGATGCAGGCGGGCAAACTGGGCGTCGATCTCGGCATTGTTGCGCTTCGGCACGAAATGGAGCTCGAAAAGCTTCATCGTCGGGGTCAGCACATCGAGATCGGTGATGCGGGCGAACATGCGCACCAGTGCCCGGTCCTTGGAATCGGGCGGCAGCAGCGCCGGCTCCGGAAACCGTTCCTCGAGATATTCGGCGATGACCACCGATTCGACGATCGTCTCGCCCGAGCCGGTGATCAGCACCGGAATCCGGTTCATCGGTGAGATGGCGCGAAACTCTTCCGGGATGGGAAAACCGGGCGGCGGCGCGATGATCTTGAGTGGTACGTCCTTGATGTAGGCCAGTGCCCGCACGATCGACGAGTAGGGCGACAACGGCCGCGAATAGAGTTTCATGACCGTCTCTCTCCCCAATGAACCAGACTTGCTCCAAAGAGACAGGAATGTCCGGCTGTTTTCAAGCTGTTCGCTTCGATATCGTCAGGCTGCGATGCCGAGGGCGCTCTCGAACAGTCCGCGGCCATCGGTGCCGCCATGGGCTGCTTCGATCAGGTTTTCCGGATGCGGCATCAGCCCGAGCACATTGCCTTGGCTGTTGACGATGCCGGCAATGTCGTTGATCGAGCCGTTGGGGTTGGTGCCCTCGGCATAGCGGAACACCACCTGGCCTTCGCCTTCGATACGGGCAAGCGTGTCGGCGTCGGCGAAATAATTGCCGTCATGATGCGCGACCGGCGAGCGGATGATCTGGCCCGGCTGATAGCGGCGCGTGAACATGGTGTTGGCATTGGTGATCTCGAGCTTCACCTGCCGGCAGACGAATTTCAGCGAGGTGTTGCGCATCAAGGCGCCCGGCAACAGGCCGGCCTCGACCAGGATCTGGAAACCATTGCAGACGCCGATGACCGTAACGCCCGCGGCCGCTTTTTCGGCCACCGCCCGCATGACCGGCATGCGCGCGGCGATCGCGCCGCAGCGCAGATAGTCGCCGAAGGAAAAGCCGCCCGGAATGGCGATCAGGTCCACATCGGGGATTTCGGTGTCGGTCTGCCACACGGTGACCGGCGGCGTTCCCGAAATCTTGGTCAACGCCGCGATCATGTCGCGGTCGCGGTTGAGGCCGGGCAGAAGGACGACGGCTGCTTTCAATTTAGGCGATCTCCACCGCGTAGTTCTCAATCACCGTATTCGCCAGCAGCTTGTCGCACATGGCCTTGAGGTCGGCTTCGGCCTTGGCCTTGTCGCTTTCCGCCAGCTCGACGTCGAAAACCTTGCCCTGCCGCACCGCGCCGACGCCGCCGAAGCCAAGGCCCGACAATGCGTGTTCTATCGCCTTGCCCTGCGGGTCGAGCACGCCGTTCTTGAGGGTGACGGTAATGCGGGCCTTGATCACGCTGGACATGCTCCTGTTCTGAGTATCGGGAGGCAAGCCGCGATCAGTGCGGCTTGCCTTTGAGCCCGTCGGTCGAGGCGACAAGCACCGGGCCGGTTGGGCGCGGCGGTTCGTTCTCGTTCATGATGCCGAGGCGGCGGGCAACTTCCTGGTAAGCCTCGACGAGGCCGCCCATGTCGCGGCGGAAACGGTCCTTGTCGAGCTTGTCCTGCGTCGCCACGTCCCACAGGCGGCAGGAATCCGGCGAGATCTCGTCGGCGACGACAATGCGCATCATGTCGCCTTCGAACAGCCGGCCGCATTCGATCTTGAAGTCGACGAGCTGGATGCCGACGCCCATGAACAGGCCGGAGAGGAAGTCGTTGACGCGGATGGCCAGCGCCATGACGTCGTCGATCTCCTGCGGGCTCGCCCAGCCGAACGCGGTGATGTGCTCTTCCGACACCATCGGATCGTCGAGCGCGTCGGCCTTGTAATAGAATTCGATGATCGAGCGCGGCAGAACGGTGCCTTCCTCGATGCCGAGCCGCTTGGACAGCGAACCGGCGGCGACATTGCGCACCACCACTTCGAGCGGAATAATCTCGACTTCCTTGATCAGCTGCTCGCGCATGTTCAGCCGGCGGATGAAATGGGTCGGAATGCCCATGCGGTTCAAATGGTTGAAGATGTACTCGGAAATGCGGTTGTTGAGGACGCCCTTGCCGTCGATGACCTCGTGCTTCTTCTTGTTGAACGCGGTGGCGTCATCCTTGAAGAACTGGATAAGCGTGCCCGGTTCGGGTCCCTCATAGAGTATCTTGGCCTTGCCTTCATAAATGCGGCGGCGATTTTTCATCTGGATTTTTCTCTGGGGTTCCGGACAGGGCGGTATCAGACCATTTCCTGTCCGTCTGCCTGAAATAGTGCGGCTACGGTAGGGTTCAATGCCGGGTCTATCCCAATCACATCGTTTGCTCAATCGGCAAATCCTTCCAATCAACCGCTTTCGGGACTGAAATGCCGCAGCGCAGCATTCGATGAAGCGTATTGACCGACCCGCGACCTTTTGGTTTGTGCTTTGGCAACGCACATATTCACCGCCAACGAATCGAATTTGACCGGAGGGACGCCATGAGCAGCATGAAAGACCGCGAAGAGGGCTTTGAGCGTAAATTCGCATTCGACGAGGAGCTTCGGTTCAAGGCCTCGGCGCGCCGCAACAAGGCGCTCGGCCTGTGGGCCGCCGAAAAGCTCGGAAAGTCCGGCGCGGATGCCGACGCCTATGCCAAGGAAGTGGTTATCTCCGACATCGAGGAAGCCGGCGACCACGACGTGTTCCGCAAAATCCGCGGGGATTTCGACGCGGCCGGCGTCGAGCAGTCGGATCACCAGATCCGCCGCACGATGGACGAACTGATGGCGCAGGCGATCGAGCAGATCAAGAACACCTGATCCGGGCCATGCGCTGATCCCGGCCATACGCTGGACCAATCGACCGCCCGGCCTATCCGGGCGGTTTTTCTTTGCCTTTGTCGCGGTTTCCGGCTGAAACTGCCGGAGTTAACAAGGAAAGTATCCATGTCCCTGAAGTCCCGCCTCGCGGCCGACGAAACGCTGTTCACCGCATGGTCCGGCGTGCCGGATGCCTTGACCGTCGAAATCGTCGCCAAGCAGGGTTTCGATGCCGTCACGCTCGACATGCAGCATGGCGGCCATCACGAAGACAGCGTGCTGCGTGGCCTGGTGCCGGTGCTCGCTGCCGGCAAGCCGGCGCTGGTGCGCATTCCCGTTGGCCGTTTCGACATGGCAAGCCGCGCGCTCGATTTCGGCGCCGAGGCAGTCATCGCGCCGATGGTGAATTCGGTTGCCGATGCAAAACTGTTCGCCGCCGCCATGAAATACCCGCCGCTCGGCGAGCGCTCCTGGGGTCCGACCTACGCTTTTCCACGCCACGGCCAAGGCGACCAGGCCGACTGGCTGCGCGACACCAACCAGCGCACGATGGCCTTCGCCATGGTCGAGACGCGTGCCGCCCTCGATGCGCTCGATGGCATCCTCGACACGCCCGGCATCGACGGCATCTTCCTCGGCCCGTCGGATTTCTCGATCGCCTGGAGCAATGGTGCGACCGTCAATTCGACGCTGGAAAGCATGATGGAGACGGTGGCATCGGTGGCCGAGCGCACCCGCAAGGCCGGCAAACATGCGGCGATCTACGTTGTCGAGCCGGCAATTGCCGGCCGGGTCGTGTCGATGGGCTATCGCCTGCTGGCCATGGGCTCCGAGCATTCGCTGATCGGGCTTGGGGCAAAAACGCTGATCAAGAGCGTCCGCGATTCGATCGGGTCCTGAAGACGCTCAAGGTTTCAGATCCGTCAGGAATTTGGCGAAGGTCATTGAACCTTCGGGCCAAGGACCAAAACCTGAATCCGGGTTGAGATGACCGGTCTCACCGGCATCGATGAACAGCGAACCCCAGGCGCCGGCGATATCCTCCGCGACATCGAAGGCGCAGAACGGATCGTTGCGGCTGGCGATCACGATCGAGGGAAAGGGCAGCGGCTCACGCGGATAGGGGCCGAAGGTCATCAGGTGCCTGGGCCTGATCTCGGGATTGGCGACGTCGGGAGGTGCCACGAAGAAGGCCCCGGCAACCGGCTTGCGGAACTGCGGAATGGCTTGCACTGCAGCGGCGACACCGAGCGAGTGCGCCACCAGGACGACCGGCCGCTCGGCCTCGTTGACCGCCTCGGCAACGCTCGCCGTCCAGTCCTCGCGAACCGGCTTCGACCACTCGGCCTGTTCGACGCGGCGCGCCGTCGACAGTTTCGACTGCCAGCGGCTCTGCCAATGGTCGGGGCCGGAATTGGTGTAGCCCGGTACGATGAGAATATCTGCTTCCTTGACCTTCATGGCGCTGAGATAGCGAGCGGCATCGCTTCGTGCAACCGGCAGGAACGCCGCTTTTGATCACAATAGTGAACACCATGTTCGCTTCTTCGCGTCTTGTGTGAACGATGCAGATGGACGATCTGTGGTCAGGAAAAGAAACAGCCGTGCGCGGGAACCCTGACTTTGGAACTGACACGACGTACAATGATCGGCGGAGTGGGGCTTCTCGCTTTGGGAGCTTCATCGCAGGCCGGTCGAACGGAGCATTCGATGAGCGAGTTGCCTTTTGCCGCCACCACCCCGGTCAGCGTTGCCCGCGTCGGGCTGAAGGCGCGCGACGCGGAAAGCCTTGCCGCCTATTACCGCGAAATTGTCGGTCTGCAGGAGTTGAGCCGTGCCGATGGCGCGATCACCCTGGGCGCCGCCAACCGTCCCTTGTTGGTGCTTGAGCAGGACGCTTCAGCCAAGCCGGATGATCCGCGCAGCGCCGGGCTGTTCCACACCGCCTTCCTGCTGCCCAGCCGCGCCGACCTCGGCCGCTGGATCAACCACGCCATATCAAACAAGATCGCGATCGAGGGCGCTTCCGACCATCTGGTCAGCGAAGCCCTGTACCTGACCGATCCCGAAGGCAATGGCATCGAGATCTATGCCGACCGCCGTCCGCAGGACTGGAAGTGGAACGGCGACAAGATTGCCATGGCGACAGAACGGCTGAACATTCCGTCCGTCGTTGCCGAAGTGCCGGCGGGTGATGCCGGCTGGCAGGGTACGCCGGAAAACAGCATCGTCGGCCATGTCCACCTGCGTGTCGGCAGGCCGGAAGACGCCGAAGCCTGGTGGAACCAGGAATTTGGCTTCGACACCATGGCCAAATACGGTGGCCAGGCGGTGTTCCTGTCGTCGGGCGGCTATCATCACCACATCGGCGCCAACGCCTGGCAGAGTTCAGGCGCCGGCCGCCGCGATTCGAGCCGGTCGGGCCTTGCCTGGGTCGAGATGCGTTCGGACAAGGTGACGAGCCCGGCAACCCGCGAAGATCCGTGGGGCACGGTGATCAGGACTATTCCCGCCAAGGCTTGAGAGCGTCTTTCTCCCCGTCACTATACGGGGAGAAATGCCCGGCAGGGAAATGAGGGGCAGCGCCAAAGTCGTGAATTTGTCAAAGCGTGAATGGTTGCGATCGTCGCCGAAGTCGGCACCGCCCCTCATCCGCCTGCCGGCACCTTCTCCCCGTATAGTGACGGGGAGAAGGAAGCTCAGGCTTCCCCAAACACCCGCTTGAAGATCGTGTCGACATGCTTGGTATGATAGCCCAAGTCGAATTTCTCGCGGATTTCGGCTTCCGGCAGCGCTGCGGTCACTTCCTTGTCGGCCAAAAGTTCCTCAAGGAAATCAGCGCCTTGCTCCCACACTCTCATGGCGTTGCGCTGCACCAGCCGGTAGGAGTCTTCGCGCGACAGGCCGGCTTGGGTCAGCGCCAGCATGACGCGCTGCGAATGCACGAGGCCGCGGAACTTGTTCATGTTCTTCAGCATGTTGTCGGGATAGACGAGCAGCTTGTCGACGACGCCGGTCAGCCGTGACAGTGCGAAATCGAGCGTCACGGTGGCATCCGGGCCGATCATGCGCTCGACCGAGGAGTGCGAGATGTCGCGCTCGTGCCAGAGCGCCACATTTTCCATCGCCGGCAGCGCCATGGAGCGCACCATGCGGGCAAGACCGGTGAGGTTTTCGGTCAGCACCGGGTTGCGCTTGTGCGGCATGGCCGACGAGCCCTTCTGGCCCGGCGAAAAATACTCTTCAGCTTCCAGCACTTCGGTGCGCTGCAAATGCCGGATTTCGATCGACAGCCGCTCGACCGACGAGGCGATGACGCCGAGCGTGGCAAAGAACATGGCGTGGCGGTCGCGCGGGATCACTTGCGTCGACACCGGCTCGGGCTTCAGGCCGAGCTTTGCCGCCACATGCTCCTCGACATAGGGGTCGATGTTGGCGAAGGTGCCGACCGCGCCCGAAATCGCGCAGGTGGCGATGTCTTCGCGCGCGTGCACCAACCGCTCGCGGCAGCGCGAGAATTCGGCATAGGCCTGCGCCAGCTTGACGCCAAAGGTCGTCGGCTCGGCATGGATGCCATGGCTGCGGCCGATGGTGACGGTGTCCTTGTGCTCGAAGGCGCGGCGCTTAAGCGCTGCAAGCAAGCCATCGATGTCGGCGAGCAGGATGTCGCTGGCGCGGGTAAGCTGCACCGCAAAGCAGGTGTCGAGAACATCGGACGAGGTCATCCCCTGGTGGATGAAGCGGGCGTCCGGTCCGACGAATTCGGCAAGATGGGTCAGGAAGGCGATGACGTCATGCTTGGTGACGCGCTCGATCTCGTCGATCGCCTCGACATCGAATTTTGCCGCCCCGCCCTTTTCCCAGATGGTTTTTGCCGCTTCCCTGGGGATGACGCCGAGTTCGGCCAACGCGTCGCAGGCATAGGCTTCGATCTCGAACCAGATGCGGAACCGGGTTTCTGGCGACCAGATGGCGACCATTTCCGGCCGGGAATAGCGAGGGATCATCGGTCAGTCCTGACATATCGAGAAGTTTGCCCGCGTCCTAACAGAGGCGAGCAAAATGCTCAACGCTGCTGGCGCGCAAACCAGACGCCCGCGGCAAACAGAGCGATGAAACCAACTGGAAAATAGAGCCGGATGCCCAGCACCACGAACTGGTAGAGCGCAATCAGCGTCGTGAAGACGAACTGGAGGACCCAGGTGCGGGTGAAAGCAGGGGCGTGCCACTCGGCGTAGTAGGAGCGGTACTGCAGGGCAAAGAGCCCGGCGGTCAGGCCGATCGTCGCCGCGGCTAGGCACACGAAGGCCGCGGCAAAGGCGACTTCCCAGCGTCTTCCCTGCGAGACCAGCCGCGCCGCGAACAGGCCGATGGGAAAAGCCAGCGCAGCTCCCACCGCAAACAGCGCGGTGACAATGCGGATTTTCGCCGGCGTCTCCCAGTCGTCCAACAACAGGGCGACGAGCGCGCTGGCGCCCATCGTCGTGGCCCATAGCAAGGCGCCATAAAACGCAGTGCGCGGCGTCGGTATCGCGCGGCGAAGGCGGTTCAGCGAACGATCGCGCGGGGCGGGTGGGACAAGCGGTGTCACAGGCGGCCGGTCACCGCGATCCAGCGAAAGTCCGGGCCTTCAAAGCCGTATTGGCGCACCGCGATCAGCACGGCATAGGCGCTGAGACTGTCCATCGAAAAGGTCTGCACAGCGCCGATGCGGTAGCCGTTCGGGCAACCCCGGCTTTTCGGTATCGACTTGTCCTCGTGCAGCAGCTTGGTCGTGCCGCCATCCTGCGCCTCGATACGCAGCAGCCGGAAGCCGTTGATCTCGCCCTGGCTCTCGCAGCCCTCGGTGTTGTTCATGCCGAGATCGTCGAGCCGAAACTCGAGCGGTGGGTCGACCGGCGAAAAGATCGGGCGCGGGTTGACTGCCATCCGGTGCGGATCGGCCGAAAGTTCGGTCACCGGGTTGAAGCCGGCGGTGATGCCGCGATTGGCGTCCAACTCGGCCTGACTGACAATGGCTTCGCCTTTTTGCCGGGCCTGAAGGCGCGCCGCATCCAGTTTGGCATTCTCGTCCTCAAGCCGGACCCGGATCGGCGTGCCCTTGAGAAAGCTGTCGGTGCTGGTGTCGATGTAGTAGCGGTTGGCATAGGGAAAACCCGATCCATCCTGCACGCCATATTCCTCGAAAGCAAAGACGCTGCCGTCCTTGGTGAAGCCGAGGATTTCAAGTTCGGCGACATCGCCGGCATGAGCCGCGATCGAGGTGGCAAACTGTGCAAGCAGGCCAACGGCAAACAGAAAGAGCATTCGCATCGGTCTTCACCCCCGTGATCGTCTCAATCCCCTAGCACGCCGAAATCAAAACGTCGTGCGGTGCGAAAGCCGATGCATCCAATCGGCCCGTCATTTGTTATCGTCGGCAGTCCCAATGGAGACCACCATGACCGACACCAGCAAAATTCGCGAGCATATGGAAGTCGTCGGCGCCGACGGCGTGCATGTCGGCACTGTCGACAAGGTCGATGGCCAGCGCATCAAGCTGACCAAGGCCGATAGCGGCGAGGGCGCTCACAAGGGCCATCATCACTATATTCCCCTGAGCCTGATTGCCGAAGTCGACGGCAAGAAGGTCTGGCTGTCGGCGAATTCCGATGTTGCGGTGACGTTCGAGGAAGAAAAGTCCGATCGGGTCTGATTATCGCTTCACCTCAGGCGTGACGACCAGACCGGAAACAGATCGTTTTCGGCAGGGGTTGCCGCATAGACGCCGCGGCTGATGGCGCGCGCCATGGTGGCGCCGGCTGCGGCGTAGAGATCGATCGCCGCATCGGCGGAGAGTTCGATACCGCTCGTGCCGGTCGCCAGCGCGAACACAAGGTCGCCATCGGCCGGTGTGTGCGTCGGCCATATCGCGCGCACGAACCCGTCATGCGCCGATATCGCCAGGCGCTTGGCGGCAGCTTTTGTGAGCACCGCATCGGTGGCAATGACGGCGATGGTGGTGTTGCCGCCGGTCTCCATCTGCCTGCCAACATGCTTGTCGCGGTGTTTCAAAAGAATCCGTTTCGCATCGTCCGGCATCGGCGAGGGATAACCAAGCCCGCCGAATTCGTTGCCGATTTCGAACGGTGCTGCCCAGAAATGGCGGGTTCGGCCTGTGGTCACCGATCCGGTCGGGTTGACGGCGGCCAGCGCACCGACGGTGACGCCGCTATCCAGCAGCGTCGAGGCGGAGCCGAGGCCGCCTTTCAGCCCCGAGGTCAGCGCGCCGGTGCCGGCGCCGATCGTGCCAAGCTGGAAATCGGCGGCGGCAGTTTGCGCGGCCTCATAGCCAAGCTCGCGGTAGGGCGGATAACGGCCCCAATCCTTGTCGCCGCCATTGCGCAGGTCGAACAGGATCGCCGACGGCACGATCGGCACGCGAAAACCACCGACCTCCAGGCCGATGCCGCGTTCGCGCAATGCCGCCTGCACGCCGGACGCCGCGTCGAGGCCGAAAGCCGAACCGCCTGAAAGCACGACGGCGTGCACCACATCGACGGAATTGTGCGGTTCGAGCAGGTCTGTCTCGCGCGTGCCCGGCGCGCCGCCCAGGATCTGAACGCCGGCCACTGTCGGCGTGTCGCAAAGCACGGTCGTGACGCCGGACTTCAGGCTGGCGTCGGACGCATTGCCGACGCGCAGGCCGGCAACGTCGGTGATCAGGTTGCGTGGGCCGGTGCGAAACATCAGTTGCTTTCCAAGGGCGCAAAGCGCGTGCCGTCGAAACGGAAGACGCGGTAAGGTCTCTGGCTGAGGTCGCCTTTTGCATCAAAGCGGATCGGCCCGATCGCCGTGGTGAAATCCTGTCCGGTCAGGGCCTCCGTCAGCGGCTTGCCCGAGCTTTCGGACAAGCCTGATGCTGCCTTGGCGATTTCGACCGCCGCAAAGGCCGGCAGCGCATAGCCGTCAGGCACGATCTTCTTAGCGTCAAATGCCGCCAGCACTTTTGGATCGGCGACATCGGCCCATTCCGGCGGTGCGATCATCAGCGTGCCCACGGCATAGGGTACATCGCCCGGCGGTGTGCGGAGATTTTCGCCGCCGGCAAAGACGATGCCCGCCTGAAGCTGTGCGGCATCGCGGCCCATGATGGCGATGTCGTCGCCGTCGCCACCGGCAAAGACATGCGTCGCGCCAGCCTTCTTCAGCCGGCCGATCATGCCGATCTGGTTGTCGAGCTGTGGCCGGAACGTGTCGACGAATACCGGTTTCAGCGCTGCCTGTTCGGCCGCTGCCCGCAACGTCTCGGCGATCTCACGTCCGTAGATGGTGCCGTCGTCGATAATGGCGAACAGCTCGTTCTGCCATAGATGGGTGAGGGCGGACGCGATGGCGTTGCGCTCATCGTCGCCGCGCGGCCCGAGGCGATAGACCGGCCAGCCGGCCTTGGCGCGGCGGTCGGTCAGGCTCTCGGTCCGCACGCCAACGGTGATGACCGGAATGTTGGCGTCCTTGAGGATCGGCATCGCCGCCTCGATCGCCTCGGTGCAGAGAAACCCGACTACGATGTCGACCTTGGCGGCTGCGAATTCCTTGGCCGCGGCAGCGCCGCCGTCCGCGGTGCAGGCATCATCCACGGTCTTCAGTTCGATGCCGTTCGCTTCGGCCGCCAGGCCGGTGCCGGCCTCGATCTGCTTGCCGAGAATGGCAGATGGTCCCGATAGCGGTGCCGCGACGCCGACGAGCAGCGTCTGGGCATCCGCGGCACTGGCCAGAAACAGCCAGAACAGCGCCGCTATTGTTCTTGTCTTGGGTCGCATTCGAGCGATGGGTCCCTCCGTGCCGGCTCTATGCTCCTGGCACTATTGCCGCCAAGACCTAAAGGCTGCCCGGCCTTGGTGCAACACGGGAATTTCGGGATATGGCTCAAGCACTTCGCTTGTGGCGGGCTATATCTGGCCATATATGTCGGTAGGATCCTGACCATGGAAAAAATACGGTGCTGAAGAAGAACGACATTGGGCCGCAGGCCTATCGCGACGCGATGAGCCACTTTGCCGGCCACGTCCATGTGGTCACCACCGACGGGCCGGCCGGCAAGCGCGGCACGACGGTGATCGCCGCCTGTTCGGTGTCGGACACGCCGCCGACCATCCTGGTCTGTCTCAACCGCGAAAATGCCAAGAATGAGCTGTTCGTGAAAAACGGCAGGTTTGCCCTGAACACGCTGGCCTCGCACCAGGAGCCGCTGTCGGTCGGCTTTTCCGGCATCACCGGCCTGCCGGTCGAGGAACGTTTCGCGCTTGGCGAATGGGATGTGATCTCCACCGGCGCGCCGACGCTGAAAGGCGCGCTTGCCGTGTTCGACTGCGAATTGATCGACACCAAGGATCTGGCCACCCATCGTGTGCTTTTTGGCAAGGTGACAGGTCTGCGTATGGGCGATAATTTGCGGCCGCTGATCTACCACGCCCGCGGCTACCACGTTCTGGACAGCGGAGCGGCGGCGTTCACGGAGAAAGAATGACCGAGCTGAAACCGCGCGCCGCGCCACGGACGATCGACGAGACGCTCGATCTCCTGACCGGTGCGGACTATGTGGCGGACCGGTCGCTGGCGACCGTGCTGTTCCTGTCGTTGCGTATGAAGCGGCCGCTGTTCCTCGAGGGCGAGGCCGGCGTCGGCAAGACCGAGATCGCCAAGGTGTTGGCACAGGCGCTCGGTCGCCGGCTGATCCGCCTGCAGTGCTATGAAGGCCTCGACGTTTCGTCCGCCGTCTATGAGTGGAACTACGCCGCGCAGATGATCGAGATCCGCATGGAGGAGGCGGCCGGCAAGGTCGAGCGCTCCGCCATGGAGCGCAACGTCTTTTCCGAAAAATACCTGATCCGCCGCCCGGTGCTCGATGCGCTGACCGGAAAGACGGGCGCTGCCCCGGTTTTCCTGATCGATGAGCTCGACCGCACCGACGAGGCCTTCGAGGCCTTTCTGCTCGAAATCCTGTCCGACTTCCAAGTGACGGTGCCCGAACTCGGCACCATCAAGGCGGAAGAACCGCCGATCGTCATCATCACCACCAATCGCACCCGCGAAATCCACGATGCGCTGAAGCGGCGCTGCCTCTATCACTGGGTCGACTATCCCAACGCCGAGCGCGAGCTCGAGATCGTGCGCCGTAAGGTGCCGCAGGCCAACCAGCGGCTTTCGGCAGAAGTGGTCTCCTTTATCCAGAAGCTGCGCCAGATCGAATTGTTCAAGGTGCCTGGCGTCGCCGAGACCATCGACTGGGCCGGCGCGCTGACCGAGCTCGACAAGGTGGCGCTCGATCCGGAAACCGTCTCCGACACGATCGGCGTGCTGTTGAAATACCAGGACGACATTGCCCGCATCGAACAGGGCGAAGGCCGGCGCATCCTCAACGAGGTGAAGGCCGAGCTTTCGGCGGCGGAGTAGGCGATGCCGCGCCCCGAACCGAAAGAGGCCATGCCGCACGGGCGGATTGCCGACAACATCGTCTATTTTGCCCGCACCTTACGCAAGGCCGGCATGCGGGTCGGGCCGGCCTCGGTCAAGGACGCCATCGAGGCGGTGCTCGCCGCCGGCATTGGTTCGCGCGACGATTTCTACTGGACGCTGCACGCCGTGCTGGTGTCCAGGCATGAGGATCACGCCACTTTCGACGAAGCTTTCCGGCTGTTCTGGAAATCGCGTGAACTGATCGAGAAGATGCTGGCTATGTTTTCGCCGGTGGCACCCGACACCAGGGAAAAGCAGAAGCCGCGCGCCGCTGAAAACCGGGTCAGCCAGGCGATGTTCGAGGGCCACCAGAAGAACCAGCCGCCACAGGAAATTCCCGAGATCGAGGTCGACGCCCGCTTCACCTTTTCCGGCAACGAGGTGCTGCGGGCCAAGGATTTTGCCCAGATGAACGCCGCCGAGATGGCCGACGCCAAGAAGGCGATCGCCGAACTGCGGCTGCCTTTCGACATGGTGCGGACCCGGCGCTTCAAGGCCGATGCGCATGGCCGCCGCATTGATCCGCGAGCCATGATGCGTTCGGCCGCGCGCACCGGCGGCGAACTGATCCTGCCGAAATTCCGCTCAGCCCGCGAAGTTCATCCGCCTTTGGTGGTTCTGGCCGACATTTCAGGCTCGATGAGCCAGTACACGCGCATCTTCCTGCATTTCTTGCATGCACTGACGGAAAAAAGGCGTCGCGTGCACACCTTCGTCTTCGGTACCAGACTGACCAATCTGACCCGGCAGATGCGCCACCGCGATCCCGATGCAGCACTTGCCGACTGTTCTGCGGCGGTCAAGGACTGGTCGGGCGGCACCCGCATCGGCGACACACTTGCCGAGTTCAACCTGATATGGTCGCGGCGCGTGCTGGGGCAGGGGGCGGTCGTGCTTCTGATCACCGACGGGTTGGAGCGCGACGATGTCGACGGCCTGTCGGAGGAAATGGAGCGCCTGCACAAATCCTGCCGGCGGCTGATCTGGCTGAACCCGTTGCTGCGCTTTGACGGTTTTCAGGCGCGCGCCCGTGGCGTCAAGGCGATGCTGCCGCATGTCGACGAGTTCCGCTCGGTGCACAATCTCGATGCGCTGGCCGATCTCTGCGCGTCATTGGACAAGAAGTCGGCACAATCCGTCGATCCGCGCCGATGGCTGGACGCTGGCGCGAGGCACGCCGCATAACCATATCTTTCCCACCCGGAAAACAGATCCCGAGAAAAACAGACTTCTGGAGAAACGGTCATGGAAAGCAGCATTTATCTGGATGAGGCCCGCGACCCGCTGATCATCGCGGAGGGCTGGATGAAGGACGGCAAGGACGTGGCCATCGCGACTGTGGTCGAGACCTGGGGTTCGGCGCCCCGACCTGTAGGCAGCCATCTGGTCATCGACGCCGACGGCAATTTCCACGGCTCCGTCTCGGGCGGCTGCGTCGAAGGCGCTGTGGTCAGTGAGGCCATCGACGTCATCGACAGCGGCAAGGCCAGGATGCTGGAGTTCGGTGTTGCCGATGAGACCGCATGGCAGGTCGGCTTGTCCTGTGGCGGCCGCATCAAGGTGTACGTGGAAAGACTGGGCTGATCTCGGATGGATCCCTACGCCTTAAAAATTTTGAACGCCGAACGACGCGCTCGCCGCGCGGCGATCCTGGTCACCGATCTCGGTGACGGCCGCGACCGCATCGTGCGCGAAGGCGATCAGGTCGCCGGCGATCTTGGCGCCGCGATCGCCAGGGCGTTCCGCACAGGCAACTCCGGTTCGGTCGAAGCAGAGGGGCGGAATTTCTTTCTCAACGCGCATCTGCCGCAGCCGCGTCTGGTCGTGATTGGCGCTGTCCATATCAGCCAGGCGCTGGCGCCGATGGCCAGGATCGCCGGCTATCCCGTGGAGATAATCGACCCCCGCACCGCCTTCGCCACGCCGGACCGCTTTCCCGATGTGGCGCTTCATGCCGAATGGCCGGAGGATGTGCTGAAGCGTCAGCCGCTCGACAGCTATACGGCGCTTGCCGCCGTCACTCATGACCCGAAGGTCGATGATTTCGCGCTGAAGGCCGCGCTCGACGCCAACTGTTTCTATGTCGGGGCGCTCGGTAGCAGGAAGACGCATGCCAAGCGGGTCGAACGCCTGCTGGCGCTGGGCGCGAGCGCCGATCAGATCGCCCGTATCCATGCGCCGATCGGGCTCGACATCGGTGCTGCCAGCCCGGGAGAGATCGCCGTTGCGGTGTTGGCCCAGGCAATCCACGCCTTCCGCTCGCGCGGTCTCGATGCCAAGGGCGCGGCGGCGTGAAATTCGGCCCGATCCCGATCGAGACCGCGGAAGGCGCGGTGCTGGCGCACTCCACCACCGCCGGCGAACGCCGCTTCCGCAAGGCGCACAGGCTGAGCGCTGAAGATGTGGCGCTGCTGCGGGCTGCCGGTGTTTCCGAGGTCGTTGCGGCTGTGCTGACTGAGGACGACCTCGGCGAGGATGCGGCCGCGCAAACGATTGCCGAGAGCATGACCTTTCGCGGGATCGAAGCCAGGCCTGCCGCGACCGGGCGGGTCAATCTCCATGCCAAGGCGCCGGGCATCTTCACGGTCGATGCCGCTGTCATCGATGCCATCAATGCCATTGATCCCGCCATCACCATCGCCACGCTGGCGCAGCATGCGCCGGTCGAGAAAGGCCAGATGGTCGCGACCGTGAAGATCATTCCCTTCGCGGTCAGTTCAGCGCTGGTCGACGCTGCGACAGAAATCTGCGCCGCGGGCGAGATATTTGCCGTCAATGCCTACCGGCCCGTGCGTGTCGGCGTCATCCAGACGGTTCTGCCGGGCATCAAGCCTTCCGTGCTCGACAAGACGCTGCGCGTCACCGAAGCGCGGCTGGCGCGTACGGGCGGCAGGCTGACTGCGGAGCGCCGCACGCCGCATGAGGTCGCGCCAGTGGCGGAGGCCGCGGTCTCCCTGGCGCGCGACAACGACATGGTGGTGATCTTCGGCGCTTCGGCGATGAGCGATTTTGCCGATGTCATTCCCGCGGCGATCGAGAAGGCGGGTGGTGCAGTCATCCGCGCGGGCATGCCGGTCGATCCCGGCAATCTGCTGGTGCTCGGCACGCTCGATGGCAAGCGCATCATCGGCGCGCCCGGCTGCGCCCGCAGCCCCAAGGAGAATGGTTTCGACTGGGTGCTGGACCGGTTGATCGCTGGCCTCGACGTGACGGCCAGGGATATTGCCGCCATGGGGGTCGGCGGGCTGTTGATGGAAATCCCGACACGGCCGCAGCCGCGCGAACCGCTGCCGGCCAAAAGCCAGCTCAAGGTCGGCATCGTGCTGCTGGCCGCTGGCCGCTCAAGCCGCATGGGCGGGCCGAACAAGCTTTTGGCGCTGTTCGACGGCAAGCCGCTTGTGCGCCGCACCGCCGAGCGGGCGCTCGGCTCGAAGGCGTCCGGCACTGTCATCGTCACCGGCCACCAGCGCGAGCGGGTGCGCGCTGCGCTGGTGGGCCTCGACGTGACCTTCGCCGACAATCCCGATTTTGCCGAGGGCCTGTCCACCTCGCTGAAAGCCGGCATCGCCTATCTGCCGGAAGATTCCGCCGGCGTGATGATCGTTCTCGGTGACATGCCTGATATCACGTCCGATGACCTCGACAGATTGATCGATGCTTTCCGCAAGGCCGGCGGCAACGCGGTGGTCCGCGCCTCGCATGACGGCAAGCGCGGCAACCCTGTGCTTTTGCCGCGCTCGCTGTTTCCGGCGATCGCCCATCTCGAAGGCGACACAGGCGCGCGCCATCTGGTCGAGACCGAAGGGCTCGATGTCATCGATGTCGAAATCGGCGCGGCGGCGTCAGTCGATGTCGACACACGCGAGGCGCTGGAAGGCGCCGGCGGCGTGCTGCAGGATTGACAAACCCAAGCCGAATTACGCATGCCTTGGACATGTCTATCCGCTGCCAAATTTTCTGTGCCTTTGCAGTCGCGACCGCGTTGCTGTCTCCGGCCGCGCAAAGCCAGACGCTGTCCTTAAAACCCTTCAAGGACGATCTCTTCGCCTATCCGGCCACGCTATCGTCCGACACCAATGGCGCCTATACCGTCATCGACTACCGCGAGATGCGCGATATCAACCAGCGTGACCAGGTGCCGGAGCGCCGGGTAAACGCCCAATACACCGACACCGGCGTCCGCAAGATGCAGCAGGATCTGTTGCTGAAAACCGATGCCGGCGATGTCAGGCATGTCGCCGCAGGCAAGACCGAGGGCGCCGGCATCATCGTGCTTTATCTGCACGGGCAGGGCGGCAGCCGCAAGCAGGGTGTCGACGACTTCACCTTCGGCGGCAATTTCAACCGGCTCAAGAACCTGATGGCCGGCAATGGCGGCCTCTATCTCAGTCCTGATTTCCCCGATTTCGGCGACAAGGGAGCGGCGCAGGTGGCGGCGCTGATCGGTCATTATGCCGAACAGTCGCCAGGCGCGAAGATCTTCGTCGCCTGCGGCTCGATGGGCGGCGCGCTATGCTGGAAGCTGGCCGCGCGCAAGGATACAGGCGGACGCATCAATGGCCTGCTGCTGCTCGGTTCGCTGTGGGATGAGAGCTTTTTCACCAGCCCGGCCTTCAAGCGCCGCGTGCCGGTCTTCTTCGGCCAGGGCAGCCACGACGTCGTCTACCCCGTGGCAAAGCAGGAGGCGTTCTTTCGCTCGATCCTGACCAAATCGAAGACCTATCCGACCCGCTTCGTCCGCTTCGAGACCGGCACCCATGGCACGCCGATCCGCATGACCGACTGGCGCGGCACGCTCAACTGGATGCTGTCGAAGGCGCCCTGATCGACGCAGCCTGCAAGCTCGTGTGATGCTCAGGGCGCGGTGTTATAGTCGACAACCGTCTCCGGATTTTGCTCGCCGTCATAGGACGCATCGACGTCATACTGGACCAGCGAAAAATTGCCGTTGCGGAACAGATACGTCCCTGCGTCGGACGCATCGCCGATGCCGCGCCACTTGTTGAATGTTGTGATCGTGTGGGCAGCCTCATCATAGTCGGAATTGACCGCCCAGCCGGACGTCTGGAAACCGACGATACTCATGCCCAGCAATTTGCCGTTGCTGTCATTGTTCTCGTAGCGGATGTCCATCTTGGGCTCGGCGAACTGCAACTGCTGCACGCCCGACACGTCGTCGGTCATGTAGTAGATCGAGCTTTCATTGTAGGCCGCGGCCGAACAGGAAAAATGGAACAGCCGCGTCTCCTTGTCGGGTTCGCCGGGCTGCGCATCCTTGTCCTTGTATTTAATCGAAAAAACGGTCGGCTCATTGGCAAGGAACTGCTTGTCGCACTGGTCGCCATAGGTTGCCAGAAAGGCCTTCTTGGCCTGCTCCAGTGCGGTGTCTTTCTTTGGCGGTGGCGGCCCGTCGCCGCAGCTTGGCGGCAGCGCCTCTTCGAAATCGGCGGTGGAGGGTTTCAGCGCGCCTTTTTCGATATGGATCGGATCGAAGGGCGGCTCCGCCTGGATCTGGGCATTCACCTGGCGCAGCGTATAGCAACCGGCAAAGACCTTTTCGCCGCCGGCCTTGTCCGTCGCGCGAATGGCGACGGGGACGTTGTAGAAAATGCTGCCAGCCGCACCTTCGTCGGAAACAGCTCCGGTCTCGACCTCGACCTTGTGGGTCCCATCAAAACCCTTGACGAAACTGTCGAAATCCTTTGCCGGCTTTGTATCGCTGAAATACCCCCAGGCGCGGGCGAATTCGTGCCGGCTGATGGCGCTGTACAGCGAACGGACAACCGCGTCGGCGCTCGACCGATCGTCGATATAGGGCGCTTCGGGGGCATCGTCGGCAGCCAATACCGTCTGGCCGATCGGTGCCAGGGAGAGAAAGGCAGTCGCTGCGAAAAGGGCGCGTCTCATCGGGAACCTCCGCTCGATAGAGGATTCTACGACGGCGATTGCGGCAACGTGGTGACGCAGGCTCGACGGACTTGAAGAATCGCGCGCGAAGGCGCTACGTCGCGTCCGCCGGCGTTCGGCCGGACAGGAGATTTGACGTGACGATATCGATGTATGAGGCGTCCGTGCCGGTGTTTTCGGCCAGGCTGAAAGCGCTTTCCGATGTGCTGGCGACCGCCGAACAGAATGCGCTTGACCGCAAGATCGACCCGCAGGTGTTTCTGACGGCGCGGCTGGCGCCAGACATGTTCGCCTTGACCAGGCAGGTGCAGATCGCCACCGATCATGCCAAGGGCGCGCCGTCACGGCTCGCCGGGCGCGACGTGCCGAGATACGAGGACAACGAGGCGAGTTTCGCCGAAATTCAGGCGCGCATCACCAAGACCCTCGACCTTCTGGGCACATTTTCGGCTGCCGAGTTCGACGGCTCCGACGACAAGATCATCGAGCTGAAGCTTGGCGGACGGGAAAGTTCGATGCCCGGCCTGCAGTATCTGCTGCATGTGGCTATGCCCAACTTCTATTTCCACCTCACCACGGCCTACGACATTCTTCGCCACAATGGCGTGCCGTTGGGCAAGGCGACATTCCTGGGAACGCGCTAGGGAATTGAGTTTTTGGAGATGTCCCGGATCGATCCGGGACATCACCGGAAGTACCTAGCGAACGGACATTTCGCGGGCGATGCGGGGGAAGTCGGCCGGCTTGATACCGATGTCGGCACGGTCGGCATTGCTCATCGAATGAAGCAGCGCGAGCGCCGAGCGGTATCTCAGATGCTCCTGCGGCCGCGGCCGGGCGAACATTTCAGTGAAGAAACCCATGATTCAAGCCCCAAATTGGTCCTCCACATCCGCCAATATAGGTGAATCGTGACAATTGTGCAGTGCAGCATTTGCATACCTGCCATGTCTTGGCGAATTTTTCGACATTTTCTCTAACGGGCGAAACTTTTGGCCGGTGCGTATCGTAGCCTCGAACGCTGGCTACATGGCCGGTTTTTCCTCGCCACACCTGGCGAATTCCGGACTGCAAAAAAATACAGTCTGAATTTTTGTTTCTTGGGGTTGCGGTGGGTCAAGCGGTGCAGGCGACGGCTAAATTCGTTAAGATCGGTGGCATGCATTTTTAACGAGCCGGTTCTATGCTTCGGTACCCGAATGGTCGGGCGAGGGGGAGGCTGACATCGCTACTGGCGCCAAGCGGGATTTCGCTTCGTTGCTCGACGACCTCTTCATCGCCCCCGACAAGAATGGCGAGGGCGAAGAGGCCGGCGCTCGTCCATCCATCCCGTTTGACTATCTTTCGGTGGCCGATGAACTCCATTCCGGCCGCATCAAGGTTTCCGCTGCCGAATATCGCGAGGCGGGCGCGGATCTGGCGACGGAATTCGCCGCCTTGCTCGATCATGCCAAGCTGGCTCTCGCCGGCGAAGAGCCAAAGCCCGAGGAAAAGCTGCCGCCGATCGATCCCGAAGCCATCGCCGTCGAACTTGGCCTCGATCAGCCCAGGCAGGTCGCCGACTTCAGCCGCATGCGCCGCCGCTTTGCCTTTGCCAACCATCCCGACCGTGTCGCCCCGCATTTGCGCCAGCGCGCCATGATCCGCATGCAAGTGGCCAACATGCTGATCGACGAGGCCAAGCGCCGTGCACTAGCCGGTGCTCGCCGCTAACCCGGCTGGTTCACGCAAAAGTCGGTCTGGCGAGGCTTGGAGAGCGGCTCTGCTTTGCCTATAGATGCGGCTTCCTCCGCGCAGTCGCGCCAGCCTTCCTCCGGAGCCGAATTTCATGCACAAACGCCGTCTCGGTCGGACCGATCTTCTTGTGACCCAGATCTGCCTGGGCTCCATGACCTGGGGCCAGCAGAACACCGAGGCCGAAGGCCACGCCCAGATGGACCTGGCTTTCTCGCGTGGCGTCAATTTCATTGACACCGCTGAGCTCTATCCGATCCCGCCCAAGGCGGAGACGCAGGGACGGACCGAAAAGATCATCGGCAACTGGATGAAAGCCAAGGGCAACCGCGACAAGGTGATCCTGGCCTCGAAGGTCGTCGGCCGCACGGCCAACAGCTGGTTTCGCGGCGACAGGCCGTCGCAACTGGTGCGCGCCGACATCTTTGACGCCATCGACAAGTCGCTGGCCAAGCTCGGCACCGACTATATCGACCTCTACCAGATCCACTGGCCGGAGCGGGATATCCCCTGGGGCGGCAACCCGACGCGCGTCGGCGCCGTGTCGCCGCGCGCCGATTCCGTCGGCGCACCGGCCGACGAAACACCGATCGCCGAGACGCTTGGCGTCTTCGACGAACTGGTGAAGGCGGGAAAGATCCGCCATTTCGGGCTGTCGAACGAGAGTTCCTGGGGCGTGATGCGGTTCCTTGCCGAAGCCGACAAGGGCATCGGCCCGCGCGTCGCGTCGATCCAGAACGCTTACAATCTCGTCAACCGCACTTTCGAGGTGAACCTCGCCGAGGTCTGTGAGCGCGAGCAAGTGTCGCTACTGCCCTATTCGCCGCTGGCACAGGGCTATCTCACCGGCAAATACGACCATGGCGCGCGACCGCAGGGGTCCCGCTCGCAGCTGTTCAATCGCGGCCAGCGCTACGAGACGCCAGGTGCCGCTGAAGCACAACTTGAATACAATGAGCTGGCGCGCTCCTTTGGCCTGGAGCCGGCACTGTTTGCCAATGCCTATGTCTCGAGCCGGCCGTTCGTAACCTCCAACATCGTCGGCGCAACGACGCTTTCGCAGCTCGACATGGCGCTGTCTTCTGTCGACGTCACCTGGACCGAAGAAATGCAGAAGGCGGTGGACGCGATCCACCAGCGGGTCGGCAATCCCTGTCCTTGAACGGGATTGGCCGCAGGCCGAATATCCAATGATTACAACGGGAGCGAGCAGCAATGAATTTTCCAGTCGAGGCAGTGCGTGAAAAATTTCCGGCTCTCTTCCTGACCGACAAGGGCCGCCGCCGCATCTATCTCGACAATCCTGCCGGCACGCAGGTGCCACAGGCGGTGGCGGACGCGGTGTCGCGCTGCCTGTTGACCACCAATGCCAACCTTGGCGGCTTTTTCGAAACCACGGTCGCCGCGCAGGCCGTCGTCGACGACGCGCACCAGGCCATGGCCGATTTCCTTGGCGCCGCCAGCCCCGAGGAAATCATCATCGGCGCCAACATGACGACGCTGACCTATCACATGTCGCGCACGCTCGGCCGCACGATGCAGCCCGGCGACGAGATCATCCTCACCCGCATGGACCATGAGGGCAATGTGTCGCCCTGGCTGCAGCTGGCCGAGGATCTCGGGCTCGTCGTGCGCTGGCTGCCGTTCGATGAAAAGAGCTGGCAGGTCGAAGAGGCGACGCTGGCCGGTCTGTTTTCGGAGAAGACACGGCTGGTCGCGTTGAACTACGCCAGCAATTTGACCGGCTCGATCAATCGGGTGAAGGCGCTGACTGCGATGGCCAGGAATGCCGGCGCCCTTGTCTATGTCGATGCCGTCCAATTCGCGCCTCACGGTCTGATCGACGTGCAGGAGCTCGGCTGCGATTTCCTGATCTGCTCGGCCTACAAATTCTTCGGCCCACATATGGGCATATTGTGGGGCCGGCGCGACGTCGTCGAGACGCTGGAGCCCTACAAGTGCCGCTGCTCTTCCAACGGCCTGCCGGAGCGGTTCGAACTCGGCACGCCGCAGATCGAGCTGATGGCCGGTCTCACCGCCGCGGTCGACTACTTTGCCGACCTTGGCGCGGCGGCGGGCGAGGGCGGTTCAAGAAGGCAGAAGATCGCCAAGGCGTTTGCGGTTTCGATCGCCTATGAAAACCCGCTGGCGCAACAGCTGATCGATGGCCTGTCCGATGTCGAGGGCCTGACCATCCACGGCATCACCGATCCGAAGCGGCTCGGCGAGCGCGTGCCGACGGTTTCCTTCACCGTCGATGGCATCGTGCCCGAAACGATCGTGCGGCAGATGAACGCCGAAAACATCTTCCTGTGGTCTGGCCACAACTATGCCTGGGAGATCGTCCACCAGCTCGGCATTCCGGCCGAGCATGGCGTCGTGCGTATCGGCATCGCCCACTACAACACTGCAGCCGAAATCGACCAGACGCTGGAGAGCGTACACCGTGTGATCGCCATGCTCAGGCAGCAGCGCTCCTGACGCTGGCTTGAGCATTCACCGCGTCTTGCCGCCGAAGCCGGTGAGGAACGCGGTGAGATTGTCGCCGAGTTCGTCGCAGAGGTAGCCGCCCTCCTGGACGATGACCGTCGGCAGGCCGAGCTTTGCGATAGCCTCGCCGATGCGCAAGAAACCCGGCGTCGTCACCGAAAGTCCGCCGAACGGATCGCCCTCGAACGCGTCGAGGCCGAGCGCCACGACCAGCGCGTCCGGCGAAAAGGCACGGATGCGCTGGAACGCCACCTCGAGCGCCTCGAGAAACGCCGCGTCGTCGGATTTGCGCGGCAGCGGCAGGTTGAAATTGTAGCCGAGGCCTGGCCCTTCGCCGCGCTCGTCGGCATGGCCCCAGAAGAACGGATAGAAGCGCACGGGATCGGCATGCAGCGAGACGGTCAGCACATCCGGCCGTGCGTAGAAGATGCCTTGCGTGCCGTTGCCGTGATGCAGGTCGACATCGAGGATCGCCACCCGTGCGGCCTGCTTACGCAGAACCTGCGCCGCGACGGCCGAGTTGTTGATGAAACAGAAGCCGCCGGCGACATCGGCAAAGGCGTGGTGACCGGGCGGGCGGCATAGCGCGTAGGCGGCCGGTACGCCTGACATCACCGCCTCGGCCGCATCGACCGCGGTCCAGGCGCTCCACAGCGCGCTTTGCCAAGTCTCGCCCGAGATCGGGCAAGCGGTGTCGGCCATATGGTAGCCGGCCTGGCCGACTGCCGAGGCCGGATACGAGCCGTTGCGCGCGATCGGATGGATGTTGGGGATCACTTCGGCCGAAGCACCCTCGATGCGCTGCCAGCGCGCGTAGATATGCTCGAGGAAATCCAGATATTCGGGCGTATGCACCGCCGCGACCGGACCGAGCCCATGATTGCGAGGCCGCTCGATCGTGCAACCCGCAGATAATGCGCCGGCTAACAATCTCTCGACGCGCTCCGGCTGTTCCGGATTGGGCTGTGCCGCACCGCTTGACAGGAAGGCCTTGGGGTCGTGACGCTTTTGTTCCTCGGCATAGAAGGCTTTCATTTGTGATCCCCGTTTTCCGGCGCGTCGGCGAAGGCAAAGAAGGCCTCGCCGATGATTTTTTGGGTCTGCTCATAGCTCGACCAGGCGATGCCCAGCCTTTCGTAGAAAGTCTTGGCGCCTTCATTGTCGGTGTCGACCGACAGCCGGAGATAGACGCCGCCTTCGTTCCGGCACTGCGCCGCAACATGCCGCAACAGCCGCTCGCCGATCTTGCGGCCGCGAAACCGGTCCTCGACATAGAGGTCCTGCACATAGACGCCAGGCCGCCCCATCCAGGTCGAAAAGATCGGGAAATGCAGGCAAAGCCCGGCAAATTCCCCGCCGACTTCGGCGATCAGGGTCGAAAAGGCGGGTTTTTCGCCAAAGCCGTACGTTCTGAGATCGTCCGGCGTCGAGAAGATCTCCTCGGGCGCGCCGATATGCGTGCCGAGCTTCAGGATCGCCGCGTGGATGGTTTCGACGTCTTCGATCCGGCCGGGGCGTAAGAGGACGTCATTGGATGTTGGATTGATCACGGTCGTCTCTCAAAACGCCACCCGGTCGCCGCCCTTGAGCGCCAGCATGTCGCGCGCTTCGGTTGGCGTTGCAACCTCCAGAGACAGCCCGTCGAGAATGCCACGGATGCGGCGCACCTGGTCGGCATTGGATTTCGCCAACTGGCGGCCATCATAGAGACTGTCTTCCAGCCCGACCCGGACATTGCCGCCCATCGCCGCGGCGATCGAAATCAGCGGCATCTGCTGGCGGCCGGCGGCCAGCACCGAGAACTGGTAGCTGTCGCCGAACAATTTGTCGGCGATCCGCTTCATATGGACGAGGTTCTCCGGGTCGGCGCCGATGCCACCAAGAATGCCCAGCACGAACTGAATGAACAGCGGCCCCGACACCAGACCCCGGTCGCGGAAATGCGCCAGCGAATAGAGATGGCCGACATCGTAGCATTCGAATTCGAAGCGCGTGCCGCAGCCCTTGCCCAGCCGCTCCAGCACGCCCTCCATGTCGGCGAAGGTGTTCTTGAAGATGGTGTCGCGCGTCGCTTCGAGCAGCTTGGGTTCCCACTCGTGCTGCCATTCCCTTGGCTTGTCGAGCATCGGGAACAGCGCGAAATTCATCGAACCCATGTTGAGCGAGCACATTTCGGGTTCAGCCCGCAAAGGGGCTGCCAGCCGCTGATCGAGCGTCATCAGCGACGAGCCGCCGGTGGTGATGTTGATCACCGCATCGGTCGCCTGTTTGATGCGCGGCAGGAACTGCATGTAGACGTCCGGATCGGCGGTCGGGCGGCCATCCCTCGGGTCGCGGGCGTGCAGATGCAGGATCGACGCGCCGGCTTCGGCCGCCGCGATCGCCTCCGCCGCGATCTGGTCCGGCGTCACCGGCAGATAGGGCGACATTGACGGCGTGTGCACCGAGCCGGTGACGGCGCAGGTTATGATGACTTTTCTAGGCGCCATCTTTGTCGCCTCAGCCTTCGACCGGCAGGTCGAGTTCGGCAGCCAGCAACTCCAGCGAGTCGCCGATGATGGAAACGATCTCGCCGACCTGTTCGCTGGTGACGATCATCGGCGGCGCGACCATGAAATTGTCGCCGTCGACGCCACCCTTGACCCTGCGGCCATAGATGATCAGCCCGCGCTCATAGGCGAGGTCGAGCAGCCGCTGCGTGGCTTTCTTGGTCTGGTCGATCGGCCTCAGCGTCTCTGGATCGGCAACCATCTGGGCGCCGGTGAGCAGGCCCTTGCCGCGCACGTCGGCGATGAACGGAAACCGCTTCGCCAGCCCCTTCAGCCCGTCCATCAGCACATCACCCATGGCGGCCGCATTGGCGATCAGGTCGAGCCGGTCCATTTCACCGAGCACGGCAAGCCCGGCGGCGCAGGCCAGCGGGTTGCCGGCATAGGTGTGGCCGTGCTGGAAGCCGCCGGAGTCAAGCAGCGGCTGCACCAGCCGCATCGGGGCGGCGAGCGCGCCAAGCGGCGCATAGCCCGAACCCAGCCCCTTCGACAGCGCGACGATGTCGGGCTTGCAGTTCCAATGGTCGCCGCCTAGGAATTTGCCGGTGCGGCCGGCGCCGCTCATCACTTCATCGTGGATGAGCAGGATTCCGTAGCGGTCGCAGATCTCGCGGATGCGCGGATAATAGCTGTCCGGCGCGACCATTGCCGCGGTCGCCGCACCGCCGATCGGCTCCATGATGAAAGCGACCACGCTGTCTGGACCTTCCGCAAGAATCTTCTCCTCCAGCATGTCGGCATAGCGGATGCCGCGCTGTTCCATCGAGAGATTGTCGCGGTCGCGCCAGGCATTCGGCGCCGGCACGGTCGGCATAGCCCGCATCATCGGCTCGAACGTTTCGGCCAGCGCATCGTCGCCGGTGACCGAGAGCGAACCCAGCGTGCCGCCATGATAGGAGGGGAAGCGGGTGATCACCTTCCAGCGGCTGGCCTGGCCGGTGGCGACGGCCCATTGCCGCGCCAGCTTGATGCAGGATTCCGTCGCTTCCGAGCCGCCCGAGACGAAGAAGATGCGGTCCATGCCTTCCGGCAGCTTGCCGGCCAGTTCGCGTGCCAGCTCCTCCGCCGGCTCGTTCTCGAAATGCAGCCGATAGGCAAAGGTGGCGCGGTCCATCTGCCGCTTCATGGCATCCAGCACATTGCGGTTGGAGTGGCCGATATTGGCGACCATCGGGCCGCTCGAGCCGTCGATGAAGCGGCGGCCGTCCTGCGTCCACATATAGATGCCCTCGGCGCGGTCGATCAGCGGCCGGCGCAGGCTGGACAGATAGAACAGATGCGAGTCTCGCCGGGCGTCGGTGGCTTGCGCGGCGGTCTGGACTTTCGACATGTCAGGGCTTTCCGAGATAACGATCGAGGACATTTTTGGTGACGCGTTCGACCATCGGGTCCTGTCTTAGCAGGCCGGCGACCCATTCGCAGCTTCCGGCGTGGAACACCTCGCCCTTGCCGCGCGGGAAATTGACGATCATGCCGTTGCCGCGTTTGACCTTTTCCAGATTGGCGTCGCTCGCCTCGCCGAACAGCGTCTCGGCGGTGAAGCGGCCATCCTCGTCGGTGAGGAACTGGTCCTCGATCGGGATATCGGCGCTTTCCTCAACCTGGGATGCCATGCCGACGGCGAGAACCTGCAACCCCTCCGGTGCGCCGCTGGTGGCGGTCGGGTAGGGCAGGCCGCCGAGTATCTCGAAGTCGAGCCCGTCGACCTCATAGCCATAGACATGGCTGTCGGCCCCCAACAGGTCACCATAGTAGATGCCGGTGCCGGCAAAGGCCCAGTGCTCGGGCCGGTAGACCGGAAAACCACGCACGCCGCGCGGCGCGCAGCCGCCCCAACCGGTATAGACCCCGCGCGTCGCGTTGAGCCCGAAGGTCGCTGAACCCGGCCGGCCGATTTCCGGCGCTTCCCAGGAATTGGTGGCGCGGGTGACGTCGCTGCCTGGGAGATAGGCGGGGTCTTCGGCACGCGAGCGATATTTGTAGCAGACCTGCCGGCGGCCCTCGTCCTCGAGCCGCGTCTGCCACATGAAGTTACCGGCAAAGCGCGCCGCATGGCCGCCGCGCTCGACATAGGCGTCGACGGCATCGCGCATTTCCCAGGTCCAGTATTCGTCATGGCCGACGAAGACGGCGCAGTCGTAGCCGTCGAGAATTTCGGGCGAAGAATGGAGATCATGCTGGCTGACGAGATCGACTTGATAGCGGGCTCGCTCGGCAAAGCGGAAGAAATGGCTGTCATAGCTGGCCCAACCCGACGAGGCGTACTTTTTCGAATGGCCTGTGGCGAGCGCCCATTCCATGTGCGGATAGCGCGGGATCGTCTTGGGCGGTACGGCGACTTCCAGCGGCACGCGCGGCGCATCTTTCGGCAGCACGACGAAGCCACGGCACCAGGGGCGCTGTGTCGACACGATGGGCGAGTATTGGTTGCGGTCCGGCCCGGTAATGCCCTGGTAGTGGTTGGAACCGCCCCAGGTGTTGTAGGCCAGCCAGGTGCCCGTCGCCGCCACCTGCAGCACACGGCCGGGTTTACGGCCCGGCTGCGGGCTGACGATAAAAATATGGTGGCATTGGATCGGCTTGCCGTCGCGCCCGTCGGCGGTCAGCGTGACCCGATAGGCGCAGGACGGCCAGTCCGCCCCGACGCGAAATTCGAAGGATGCGTCCCAGCCGCAGCCTTCAGCCGAACACTGGTCGGGTGTGTCCTGCCGGCGTGCCGCGATGCCCGATTTTTCGAACACTTTGGTCTCGCTGCCGCCATCCCGGGTGATTGTCATGCCGAAGTTCGGAGCTGTCGAACTGACATGCAACGCCACCGTTTCGCCGGCGCGATAGGAAAACCGGTCGCTGTAGCACCAGATCTCGCCGCGCTCGCCATCCATCCCCGGCCATTCGTAATAATGGTCACGCACCGCGTGGCGGCGCTGCTCCGGCGTCAGTCCGAAATCGGGGAATTCGGTCGGCAGATGGGTCATGAACACCTGAAAAGGTCGAGGGCCGCCATTTCGGCGATCTGCCGGTCACGCGTCAAATAGAAACGATCGGGCCAGCATTCGCTAGCCGCACCCTTGGCCGCCTCCATCAAACGGACTATCTCAGTGGAGGCGGCGTTTCCGCCACGGGGGTCGGAATGCTCAGAGTGCAAAAGGTCAAGGTCGACGAGATCTACGTGCCGACGGCGCGCAAGAAGACGCTGCATCCCGAGACCGTTCGCCATCTGGCCGAGGACATTTTGGAAAACGGCATGAAGACGCCGATCCAGGTCCGCCATGACGGCAAGCGCCACATCCTCGTCGAAGGCCTGCACCGGCTCGAGGCGGCAAGGTGGCTCGGCGAGACCGAGATCGAGGCTTATCTGGTGCAAGCCAAGCGCCACTGACGCATCGAGTTTCTCGGCGCAGAAGTTTTTATCGAATGCCTTGGCGATTGGCTCGAACCCTGATCGCTTCGTCATCCACGGGCGGAGCAAGGAGCGCAGCGACGCGGCGCAGACCCGAGGATCCATGCCGCGACTCCAACGCGTCACGACGGTGCGGAATTCTTGCTCCGCTGCATTCCTCGACAACGGTCGCGGCATGGATCCTCGGGTCTCCGCGACGGAGCTCCGCTCCTGCTCCGCCCGTGGATGACGAAGGTGGGGAACGCCTTGGGCCCATCGAGACGGTGCCGACATTTTTTCACTGGCCGATGTCGGTTTGCGGTTCATCGGCTCGTCCTTGGGACGGAAGCCAGATCAAACGCAGGACGCCATCATGACCATCAAGCTCGACATCGCCCCCACCAATGACCGTGAACTGGTTCTCGCCCGCATCATCGATGCACCGCGCGAGAACGTCTATCGCTGCTGGACCGACCCGAAACTGATTACGCGCTGGTTCTCGCCAAAGCCGTGGACGACGCCGCGCGCCGAGATGGATGTGCGCACCGGCGGCTCGAGCCTTGTCGTCATGGCTAGCCCGGACGGCAACGAATTCCCCAACCCGGGAGTCTTCCTCGAAGTCGTTCCCGGCAGGAAGATCGTCCTCACCGACGCCTACACAGAGGCTTGGCAGCCTTCGGAAAAGCCGTTCATGACCGTCGCGCTGACCTTCGAGGACGAGGGCAACGGCAAGACCCGCTACATCGCTCGGGTCAGGCACTGGAGCGTCGCCGACCGCGAACAGCATGAGAAGATGGGTTTCCACGAGGGTTGGGGACAGTGCGCCGACCAGCTCGAAGAACTCGCCAAAACGCTTTGATCCGCATGACGCTCTGATACCGGCATGACGAGAGGAGATCGATATGTCCAAAACCCTGTTTTTCGCCATTCTTGCTTCGGTTGCAGCGCTCGTTGGCTGCCCAGGCACCACCAATGCGGAGGAGACAAAACCCGCCATGACGACTGAGACGAACGCACTGCCGAAGCCGGAAAAGTCCGGCCTGCTGCCGATCAACGGCCTGAATTATTATTATGCCATCTATGGCAAGGGCGAGCCGCTGCTTCTGCTGCATGGCGGTCTCGGCACCACGGATATGTTCGCGCCGATCCTGCCGAAACTTGCCGAAAACCGCACCGTCATCGGCGTCGACCTGCAGGGTCACGGTCGCACCGCGCTGGGCGACCGCCCATTCACCGTGGAGGCGATGGGCGACGACATGGCCGCCATCGTCAAGGCGCTCGGTTACGATCAGGTCGATCTCATGGGCTACTCGCTGGGCGGCGGCGTCGCCTTCCGCATGGCCGTCCAGCATCCCGAAGCGGTACGCCGCCTCGTCCTGGTATCGACGGGCTACGCCACGGACGGCTTCTATGACGAGATGCGTCCCCAGCAGGCACAGGTGAGCGCGGCCGCGGCTGAGTTCATGAAGGACACGCCGATGTACAAATCCTACGTCGCCGTGGCGCCGCATCCTGAGGAGTTCCCGAAGCTCCTCGATGCGCTGGGCGGCTTCATGCGTCAGAACCGCGATTACTCGGCCGACGTCGCCAAGCTGAAGATGCCGGTCATGCTGGTCTATGGCGACAGCGATATGTACAAGCCCGAACACGAGATCAAGTTCTATCAGATGCTCGGCGGCGGGCTGAAGGATGCCGGCTGGATGCGCGAGAACCTGTCGCAGAACCGCCTGGCGATCCTGCCCAACCGCACCCACTACGACACTTTCTTCGCCCCCGAACTGACGGCCGCCGCGCTGCCGTTCCTCAACGGCCAGACCAAGGTCAAAACCTGGGACGAGGTCGTCGGCGAAACGGAGTGAACGCCAAAGCCGCCGGCTGTTAGCGGGCAGCCGGCCATTCCATGGAAGCGATGACGGCTTTCGGCGTCATCGCTTAACCCCCACTCGCATGGCTCGACGATCCCACGGTTTTCAAGCCGCAAATGCATATTTTCACGGGCTCGAGGCAGCCCTGGGTGGTGCTCGATGACAGCCTGCCGAAATACGAAGGCGCCCCTCCGCCAGGCTAATTTTTCCCTTCTCCCCTTGTTGTGGAAGGAAATGGATCGACGCGCAGCGCCAAGGGCCAGGGGAGAGCGCAAGCATGGCCAAAATTTAATCCAAATCGACACGAGATAGCCGGCAAAGCGTCATTGGCGGGCCATCATTGTCTCCCTATTTATGGGTCGCGGGTACGGCATTCGAGGAGACGACGGATGAACGACAGCATCAGCACCCTGGACGAGCTTTTGAGCGATCCGATGGTCCTGCTTGTGATGGAGCGCGATCGTGTGCGCCCCGAACAGGTGCGCATGCTGCTCGAACGGGCTCGCCGGCCTTCGACCGATGAGCCCGAAGTGCCGCCGGCGCATGTGATCGCCAGGACATGCCAGAAACTCTGGCTCTGCCCGTAGTCGCTTTGCGATTTTCGCTGTGTATCTCAAGCCGGCTCCAAGGTGGGCCGGTTTCGAACGGCGTGCACTTCGGCACGCCAGCTTACAAATCCGTAAATTGATTATCCGGCCCATGACGATAAGGCTTGCCCGGGATTGACCGATGGTCGGTCCACGCAACTCCGATCTCTCATGCACGGAATTCGATTTTGGCCGATATCTGCACACAAGGCCTGGATACGGGCTTCGTCGGCCTGGGGTTCGCCAAGGTGGCGTTCCTCGGCGTGGTGCAAGGCATCACCGAACTGTTGCCGATTTCCTCGACCGCCCATATGCGCATCGTGCCGGCCGTGCTCGGCTGGCAGGATCCTGGCTCCGCCTTCTCCGCCGCCATGCAACTCGCGGCTCTTGCCGCGGTGGTCAGCTATTTCTGGAGTGATGTCAGGAATATCCTGTTTGGTTCTTTCAACGCTCTGGCGCGACGCGATTTCGCCGACCGGCATTTCAAGCTGGCGCTCTGGATCGTGCTGGCGACGATCCCGATCGTCATCGCCGGCGTGGCGCTGTCTGGCGTGCTCAACGCCTGCAATTCGCCGCTACGCAGCCTGACGGTGATCGGCTGGGCCTGCATCGCAATGGCGATCCTGCTGGCGCTGGCCGAGATCTTTGCTCGTCACCGGCGCAGCATGGGGGGTGCGTCGCTGACCGATGCGCTGCTCGTCGGTGTTGCCCAGATCGGCGCACTTGTCCCCGGCGTGTCGCGCTCGGGCTCGACCCTGACGGCGGCATTGGGGCTCGGCTTCAAGCGGGCCGAGGCGGCGCGCTTCTCATTCCTGCTCGGGCTGCCTGCCATCGCGCTCGCCGGCCTCAAGGAACTCTGGGAACTGCACAAGGTCCATCTCGACGCCCATGGCTGGTCGGTGCTTGCTGTCGGGCTGGTCGTTGCGTCGATCTCCGCCTTCTTCGCCATATGGGGGCTGATGCACGTGCTGGAGCGTTTCTCGGCCTGGCCGTTCGTCATCTATCGCGGCCTGCTCGGCATCGTCTTGTTGTTGAGCGTCGCCATGGGATGGCTTGCCTAAGTCCAGAGCCTTTCACAGTCTCGCTTGAAACAGGTTATATCCGTACCGGACCTCGAACTTCGATTCCGGTAAGCGCATGGATTTCCTGACCCTCCTGCAATCATTGCCGTTGCTGCTGGCATTGGCCAAGGGCGCACTGCCGTCGGTGGCGGCATTTGGCATGGGATTTGGCCAGTGGACCGCTTCACTGCCGCCATGCCGGGACTTCACCTTCGAGGCGACCAGCTATCTCGTTTGCGAGGTCGATCCAAAACGATATCAGCTCGAGCTGTTCTGGAAGGATGCGGCGGGCAAGCCGTTTCAGTCGCTGCACAATCTGCATGCCACGCAACAGGCGGCAGGGCGCACCATGCTGTTCGGCATCAATGCCGGTATGTATCACCCGAACCTCGCGCCGGTCGGCCTCTATGTCGAGCGTGGCCAGGAGATGGCCTCGGTGAAAACGGGATCGGGAAGCGGCAATTTTTCCCTGCAGCCGAACGGCATTTTCTACATGCGCGACGGCAAGGCCGCGGTCCGCGCCACCAGGGATTTCGTGAAAAGGCGCCCGACCGTCGACTATGCGACGCAATCGGGGCCGATGCTGGTGATCGACGGCAAGCTGCATCCAAAATTCCAGGCTGACGGCACTTCGCGGAAAACCCGAGACGGTGTCGGGGTGCGAAAGGACGGCGTCGCGGTTTTTGCGATTTCGAACGGCATGGTGACCTTCCATGCCTTCGCCCGTCTGTTCCGCGATGCGCTCGGCTGCGACAACGCGCTCTTCCTCGACGGCACGATATCAAGCTTGTTTGCGCCTGCCATCGGCCGCAAAGACGACTATTGGAATCTCGGGCCGATGATCGGCGTTTTCAAAAAATCCTAGCCGGTTTCCATCGCGCTTGCCGCACGCGGTATGGGCGAAAAAAACTTGATTCAAACTTTATTGGTAATTTCTCATTCATAACTGATCTGGTTTGTCCGTCGGCTGTCGTTTTGCCCTCGGTCTGTTGTGTTTTGAGTACAGGTCCAGATGCGGATTCCGGGCGTCGTCAGTTTTTTGATCGCATCGCTATGCCTTGCCGGCTGCTCGTCGACGGCCGGCGTCGACGCGCTGGATTTGCAGAAACCGTCCAACGAGACCACCAGTTCCGTGATCCGGCCGCCGGCACCGATCGCCGCTGCTCCGGCGGCAAGGGGCAACAGGGCGGCAAGGGCCGGATTGGCTCCCATGTCTGACAACGGTCCGGGGGAAAAACCGCGCCCGTTCGGCTTGGCGGAGGAGGAAGAGACGGGCGTGTTTGCCGCGCCCGACGTGCCTGATCCCCAAGTGCCTGATGTCGGCGGGCTGCCGGTCGAGCCGGCAGCCTTGGTGTCGCCGCCCAAGCTGTTGACCCGCGCGGCACCGGCCATGCTGGCCGGGCCGCTCACCCGTTACGGATTTCGCGACGCCAAGCCGATCAATTTCGGCAAGGGTTCGCCTCGCCGCCTTGCAGTGCACGGCGTCGACGTCTCGCGTTGGCAAGGCAACGTCAACTGGGACAAATTGCGGGCCCAGGGCGCCAACTTCGCCTACATCAAGGCGACCGACGGTGGCGACCACCTCGATCCGATGTTCATGAAAAACTGGCGCAGCGCCGACGCCGCCGGCTTGAAGCGCGGCGCCTACCATTTCTTCTACTGGTGCCGCACGGCCGGCGAGCAGGCGGACTGGTTCATCCGCAACGTGCCCAGGGTCGAAGGCGCACTGCCGCCGGTGATCGACGTCGAATGGAACGGCGAGTCCAGCTGCAAGCGGCGGCCGTCGCGCGAAAAGGTGCTGGAAAAGATGCAGGTGTTCATGGACAAGCTGGAGCGGCATTACGGCCAACGTCCCATCATCTACACCGCGCCCGATTTCTACCGCGACAATCTCAGGGGCGAATTCCTCGACTATCCGTTCTGGCTGCGTGCCGTGGCCCAGCATCCGTCAAAGGTCTATCCCGGCCGCAAATGGCTGTTCTGGCAGTATTCCGGCTCCGGCCTGTCGCACGGCGTCACCGGCCGCATAGACCTCAATGTCTTCCATGGCGACGAACGGCAATGGCGCGCCTGGGCCGGCGGCCGGCAGACGGTAGCCGACGCCAACTGAGACAGTCGTCAGTCCCGGCGCACTTCGCTCTGCCTGATGTCCGCGGTCTGGGCAACGCGACATCGGGCTGCTCGATGGACACGCTTCCGCCGGCAGCATTCGCTGAGGAAAGTGTCCGGCTCTTTGACCGACATGGACGCATGGGAGGAAAGATGGGTGTGTCATCGGAGGCTCTGGCACAGAGCCGTCAAACGATCAGCGCTTACGAGGATTATGCGGAACAATATGATGCCATCGTGCGCCATGTTCCCAACGAGAGGGAGCAGGCATCGCTCAAGCGCCTGGTGGCAATCGCCGGTACAGGCGGCCGGATTCTGGAAGTCGGGTCCGGAGCCGGATACGACGCGGATTTTCTGGAGACTTTGGGTGTCAAAGTCCGGCGCACCGACGCGACCAAGCGGTTTCTGGAACTGCAGGCCGCGCGTGGCAAGCATGGCGAGTTGCTCGATCTCATCACCGATGATCTCGGCGGCCCCTACGACGCGGTTCTGGCCCTGTGCGTCCTCATCCATGTGCCTCGCGACGAGACCGACCAGGTGCTTGCCAAGATAGCCGGGTCGCTGCGCCCGGGCGGCGCCTTTCTCGTCTCGATGCGTAATGGCGACGGCGAGACATCAGGCGAATATCATACGGTCTACTGGCGCAGGGACGACTTCGCGGCCCGTCTCGAAGGCGCCGGGCTCGTCCTCATCAGGGACGATTTCAACGTCGGCCGCGATAGCGAAGAATGGAACACGTTCCTGGCCGTGAAGCCTGCATGACGCGGCGTGGGCTGTTGCCGTTTGCGCTGCTCAACCTTTTCAGATTTTGCGAATAAGCAAGACATTGCCGCAGCCTTGCTGTCTATGTGCGAGTTCCTGCACTCCTGGGGGGAGACGAGTTGGAACTCAAGATCATGCTTGTCGGCTTTGCCTGCGTGGTCGCGGGCGCGCTGTCGTTCATCACCTTCATGAAATGGCGAGAGGTGAAGGCACTCAGCCGCTGGCTGCCGACGCCGGGAAAGATCATTTCCTCGCGCGTCGAGGCACGTGAGGTCAGAAACTCGGGCGTTGGTTCGGACAGCACTGACACCACCGAAATGCGCAATTTTCCGGCGATCACCTTCGAATACAAGATCGGCGGCAAGAAATTTCAAAGCTCGCGCTACAGCGTGAAAGAGAATTTGGGGAATTTCGAAGTCACGGAGACCCTTGCCCAGTTTCCCCGCGGCGCGGAGGTGACTGTCTTCTACAATCCGGCCGATCCGAGCAAAGCGGTGATCGAGCGCACCCTGCCGGACGGCGCCTTCAAGTTCATGGTCCAACTCTCGGCCGGCCTAGTGTTCGGCGCGGTTGTGCTGGTGTTTTCCGTCGGCGGTGTTCTGGAGGCGATCGGGCCGCATTTGCCCAAACCGCAGAATCTCGGTGCCGCGGCGTTGCTGCTTTTTATGGGCTTGTTCATCCTGAGCATCGGTTTCGCCCAGAAAGCGTTGGCCGAGCAGGCGGCAAAATGGCCGATCGTGGTTGGCCGCATCGACACTTCAGGTCTGCAGGCGCTCCGAAACCATTCAGGCTATGGCCGCTGGCGCACCGTCTTCAAATCCCGCATCGTCTACTCCTATGGCGTCGCCGGCCAGCGCTACAGCGCCGATCGTGTAACGTTCGGCGCCACCGTGACCGCCTCGCTGTCCGGCCTCGTCGGCGGCCAGGCACGGCAGTATATCGAAGGCAGCAAGGTCGACGTCCACTATGACCCCGCCAACCCCGGCTCGGCAGTGCTCGAATGCCGGGTCCGGGGGCTTTGGCTGCTATGGACCTGCTCGGCAGGTTTTCTCGGTGGCGCGGCCTTTCTGCTCGGGCTGGTTTGAGCGTGCCAGCCGACTTCGCCAATGCCAATTCAGACGGCTCCGCATGGGATGCCTTTACCTTGACAGGATGCAGCGATGAATAGGGTGCGATCGATCATCTGGGCCTGCGCCCTGCTTGCATCCGCGACAATGTCCGCGATGGCAGACGAGCCGGCGCCGTCGCGCTCGCCGATCGACAAATGCGTCTGGGAAAGGTTGTCTGACAAAAATATCGGGCTGGCCGCCTGGGCGCAACGCTGCGACTTCGGCTTCCGCCAGATTCATTTCGAATTCGCCGACAACGCGCTTGCCATCAAATACAGCGACGGCGGCGCGGCCGATCCTCTCGTCGAACTGTTCGACATCATATCGGGTGAAACTGCCGAGGCTGCATTGCGCCGCCTGTTCCTGGAAAAAACCGACAAGACTGTCAGCGCCCGCTGCGTGCTGACGCCTTACACGCAGGGCACGGAGCCTGCAGGCGTCAAACGCTACTCATTCAGCCCTGACGCCTCCTATGCGGAAGAACTCAAAGCGCTTGCCAGTTCCGACGAGGTTCCCGAACCGCCCTGCGGCGACTGGGGTGAAATGCCTGACGGCATCCAGTATTTCGAGGTGCCGGCGGGTGAGGGGCACAGGCTTCTGTTTGTGCGCATCGGCCAGGACGAGCCATTGTTTGACGAGCAGACGCTTCGCGTTTTCCGGAGGGGGTGAGAAGCGCTTTCTCGCCAGGTCAGGCGGATTCGGTCATGGCACCGATCCGCCGGTAGACGAACGGTTCTTCTCTCGAAGGAGCTGTGGCAATGCGCTTGGCTTCGTCGATCAGCATTGCCATGCGAGCATGGATCGGCGATTTCGCGCAAGCGGGGTCCGTTGCAGCGGCATCGCCGGCGATCGCCATCGCCTGGCAGCGGCAGCCGCCCCAGTCGATCTCGCGCCGCTCACAGCCGCGACAGGGTTCCTGCATCCAGTCCGTGCCGCGAAAGGCATTGAACCCCGGTGAATCGGCCCAGATCGAGGACAGCCTGCGTGGTTCGAAACGCTCGAAGCTGAGCGACGGGATCGTCTGTGCGGCATGGCAGGGCAGTACGGTGCCGTCAGGCGTCACCATGAAGGCGTCCCGCGCCCAGCCGCCCATGCACGGCTTGGGATAGATCGCGAAATAGTCCGGCGTCACAAAATCGATGTTGATGATGCCGGCCAGTCGCTCCTGTGCCTCCGCAACGATCTCCGCCTGCCTGTCGACCGCTTCACGCTCGGGCATCAGTTGGTCGCGATTGGTCAACGCCCAGCCGGCATACTGCACATTGGCGATCTCGAGCCTCTCCGCGCCCAGCGAAAGGGCGAGATCGATGAATTCCGGCACTTCCTCGATGTTATGGCGATGGATCGGTGCGTTGATGGTAAGAGGCAGACCGGCAACGCGCGCGCGGCGTGCCGTCTCCAGCTTCTTTTCGTGAGCGCCCTTGTGGTTGCCGATGCGATCGGTGGTCGCCGGCCGCGCGCCCTGAAAGCTCAGTTGCAGATGGTCGAGGCCGGCTTCGGCAAATGCCTCGATACGGCCCTCGACGATGCCAACGCCCGCGGTAATCAGATTGGTGTAGACGCCGCGCCCCGCAAGCCCGGCGATCAATTGCTCGAGGTCGCGGCGCAGTGTCGGCTCGCCACCGGACAGATGCACCTGGAGCACTCCCAGATCGGCGGCCTCCGAGAACAGGGCGAGCCAGGTCTCTGTGTCGAGTTCGCGATTGGCCTTCAGCAGTTCCAGCGGATTGGAGCAATAAGGGCATTGCAGCGGGCAGCGATGCGTCAGTTCCGCCAGCATGCCGATTGGAGGGAGGAGGGGCGTGCTCATAACCTCACCAGCAGCTTGTCCGACCATTCCTGCAGGAAGGCGAGGACGTCGGTCGCCACGGCCTCCTGTTCGGCCTCATAATCCGCGGCAAGGCCAGCAATGATATCGCCTGCCGTTGACCGTCCATCGCAGCGGCGCAAAATATCGAGACTGACATCGTTCGGCCAGAATATCTTTTCGGGTGAAAGCACGGCGAATGCCTGCCGCACGGAATCGTATTGTATGCGCACGTGTTTCGGCAGCGAAGGTACCGATCGCAACGACACCACGGCTCTTTCGCGCAGCGCCATCATTGGGCTGCCTCGGGCTGGAAGGCGCCGGGCGGTATGTTTCCCTGCTCGCCATAGGCGTGTTGAAGCGCGTCAAGCATGGCCCAGAGTATATCGCATTTGAACACCAGTGCATCGATTGCCTGCTGCTGGCGCTCCGCCGTATCGGCATGGCTGAGCACGTAGGCGAGGGCGAAGTCGGCGTCACGCGAGGCCTGTTCGGGCCGTTGCCTGAAATAGGCCAGCGTGTCCTCGGTGATGTAGTCGTATTTGGCCAGCATTGCCGGCACCCGCTCGCCGATGATGAGTGGCGAGAACATCTCGGTCAGCGAGGACGCGACCGCCTCGAACAACGTCCGGTTTGTGCAAAAGGAAAGGTAAGCGCCCACCGCGAAGCGCGTCGCCGGCAGTGCCAGCCTTTCGCTCTTCACGGCCTCGGCGTCCAGGCCGAGCGAAGTTGCCAGATGCAGCCAGCGCGCGATGCCGCCGCTCCAGCCGTCCTCGCCGTCATGATCCTCGATCCGCTTGCGCCACGCGGCGCGAAACGCTGGATCCTCGGCATGCACGAGTATCATGGCATCCTTGCGCGGGATGACCGCCTGATAGCAATAGCGGTTCAGCGCCCAGGCCTTTATCTCGGCCTTCGACAATGCGCCGCTGGTCATCCTGTGGTGAAAGGGATGGCGATTGTGATAGCGCTCGGCGCCAACCTGCCTCAGCACGGCTTCGAGAGCGCTCTTGGAGAGTCCGCCTTTGGCTGCATCGCGGAAGTCGCTCAAAATTCCATCTCCATACCGTCGCTTGCGATTTCCCAGCCGGCCGCCTTGACCGCCGCGTGCTCGGCGGAATTCTCGTCAAGGATGGGATTGGTGTTGTTGATGTGGACGAAGACGCGACGGCCGACCCTCACATCGGCCAAGCCTGCGATCGAACCCGATTCTCCCGAGATCGCCAGATGCCCCATGCGCGCGCCGGTTTTCTGACCGACGCCGGCGACGATCATCTCGTCGTCGGTATAGACCGTGCCGTCGAACAGAAGCCAGGCGGCATCGGTGAGACGCGTGCGCAAGGCCGCATCGATGCGCGCGCAGCCCGGAATATAGAAGACGGAGCCGCGGCTGCCGATGCCGGCAATTCGGACTCCGATCGTATCACCTGCGTCGGAGCTGAAATTGGCATCCGGATGGTCTCTATCCTCCAGATAGAGTGCTATCTTCCCGGGCACTGGAAAGGGCTCGATCATTACGCCGGTCTCGCGGCCTTCTGCGTCGCAAATGGCCAATTCTTTCGCCGGCGGCAGGATGCGCCGCGGCACAAGCGCTGGATCGAGAACGTTGAAAATCGAATTCGCCTCCAGCGTCGCCAGAACCTGCGCCGTTGCATAAATGGCGAAAGGCTGCCGCTCGCGCAGGCTGAGCAGTCCAGCGATATGATCGACATCGGCGTTGGTCAGCACCACCGCGCGAATAGGCGTGGAGCGCAGCGGCGCATCGCCCGCAGGCTGCAGTTCAGGTGTTGCAGCGATTTGCTGGCGAATGTCGGGCGAGGCATTGAAAAGAACCCAGCCGAACCCGTCCGCGGAGGCGGCGATACTGGACTGGGTTCGTGAATGCACCCCGGCCATGCCGGTGCGAGCCGCACGACTCAGACGGTAGTTGCAGTTCCATTGCGGAAAGCCGCCGCCCGCCGCCGATCCGATGATCCTCAAATGCATGAAAATGCCCGCGCGCCGGCTTCTCTGACCTGCAGGCAATTTGCAGTCACAAAAAACGCTTCGCGCGCTTTGCGTGCGTCAAAATCTTTCACGAAAATCCATGGGGCGAGGGGATGCGCGCCCCTGTCGCCAGGGACGCGCACCTCTGCGGCCTACTTCTTGGGAGTAATTTCAGCAGGCAGATACCGTGAAATTTCGAAGCCAGCGGCAACCTGACACATGGTCGGTTTTTTCCAGTTCTTCTTCATGACATTTCTCCTCTTAATACCAGCCCGAAGGGACCGATCCTGTCGTTAGCCAACCATTGCAGGGCACCGACGCAATGGCTCGTCCATCAAGTCTCAAAATGGACAAATGAAACAATAGGTTTTGAAAAGTTGAAAACCAACTATCGAGAATAATTGCAGTCCTTACTTCAATTGTTCGTTGTATAGGGTTTTTTCTCCTCCAGTGGAAGGTTTGCATCTTCCCACCCATCAGCGCCGAGCGGATACCAGATTACCGAACTGTAGCCCCACTCGACGGCCCGTTTCGCCGCATTCCACGACATCCAGCAATTCGTCATGCAGTAGAACAGAATCGCGCGCGACTTGTCCGTCCCGGCCTTGGCCTCGAGGCCTTGGCGAAAATAGCTGGCGGTCTCCTGCGAAATAGCGCCGTATCCCACATTGGCCAGCCATATGCTGCCTGGGATGTCCTTTCTGACCTTGTCCCTCCATATGGTTCCTGCCGGCAAATTGGTCGGTTTGGGCGTGTCCGGCATCACGTCGAAGAAGATCGCCTTTTTCGCCCGCCACAGCGCTTCCGCTTCCACCGTCGTCACCACCCTCGCGCCTTGCAGCGTCCGCGGCACCGGCGCCCGATAGTCGTCCATCCGGAAACCGCTGGGTTCGGCGACATCGCCAGCCCATGTCGGCTCGGTCAGACCCAGAAGGCTCGCGGCGACCAGCAAGAAAATAGTCTCCCTTCCATTCATTGGGTAATCAGGTTGTCGTGTTCGTCGATCAGCGGCACGTTATAGCTCAGCAGGATCCTGGTGATCTCCGCCTGGTTTTCCCTGATCACTCGGTTGAGCGTCCGCTTCCATTCCTGGTCGGACGGACGTACGCCCATGGTAATGCGGTAAGACATGCGCGAGCCGGTTTTTTCCTTCACCAGTGGAACGATCGTCACATCAGCTCCGAGTTCCTTGGCATAGTAACCTGCCATCGGTCCCCACAGCACCGCCGCATCGATCTTGTGTGCCAGCATGTCCTTGATCATGACCTCCCCCATGGATGGGGTGACGCGGGTATCCACCGCAAGCGGATAGATCTTGGCGGTCCGCAGGAGCTTGTTGGCGGCCATGTTGGCGGTTGGCGGCGTGCTTTCAACGACGCCGATCGTCTTGCCCTTGAGTCTGGGATCCTCGATCGTTTCCACGCCTTCCATATCGTGGCTTTTCGGATGCACAAGCACATAGGCGGAGCGATAGTAGGCGTTGGTGTTCTGCACCAGCTCATCGCCCTGGGCATAGCCCATGATGATGTCGCATCGGTTGGCCCCCAACGTATTGCGCACGAAGCCGGTGATCGTGGGAAACCAGGTGTAGGAGACGGACTTGCGCCCGGTTTTCGCGGCAACCAGCTCTGCCAGCTTGTTTTCGAATCCTTCGCCGCTCTTGTCGGTGAAGGGCATATTCGAGGGATCGGCGCAGACGCGCAAGATGTCGGGGTCGACCAGTTCTCCCGCCGCACCAAGGCCGGCGCTTTGCGCATGCGCATTCGACGGCAGCAAGGCGAGCGTGCCGAGGATCGGCAGAACGACGCGCAGCTTCAATGCATCGCGGCCAATCATGTCACCCACCCATGCAGGATGCTTCGGCATCCTTCGCCGCCTGGGCCTTGTCTTCGTGCTTGGGCGGCCGTCCGCGGGGCGCCGCGCCATCTGCGCGCGCGCGCAGGTAGATGTAGAGGTCGTCCATGTAGCAATAGACATTCTTGTTGTCGCCAAAGGCAGGCATGACGTTTTCCTTGCCGCCGCCGACATTCTTGCGGCCCTCGGCGACGATCGAGAGGAACGTGCCGTAATCCATGTTTTTCAGGCTGTTGACCAAAGCCGGCGCATAGCTCGAACCTGTTGCATCCTGTCCGTGGCAGACATGGCAATCGGAGTGATACCGGCGGTAGCCGCTGAACGTGTACCAATCGACGGTTCCGTTTTCGATATTGTAGGTCGGATTTCCATCCGCATCCAAATACTTGCCGCCTTCTTCCTTCACCGCCTTGGCTTTTTCCATGCTGTCGTCGGCCTGGGCGACGCCTGAGCTTGCCAGAGGCAGCAGAGCCAGGACCAAAGCCGAAATTACAATGCGAACGGACATTCAAACTTCCTTCATTTGCCAATGGACACGGTTTTGCTGGCGCGACCGGCATTGATCGGTGTTTTGGGTGCGTAACCGAATCGAGAGCCCGGCCATGGCTTCCGGATGATCCGGGCTCTCGTTCTTCAAGCCTTTGGTCTCACAAGACCTGAGGCGTTCTCAAGGTTCCCAGCGCATCAATCCGGGAGACCGAAGACGGTGAGCTGACCGCCCAGCGTCGTGTAGTCGGCAAGTGCCGCGTAGCCACCGACGGCACCAAGACCAGCGGTGCCAACGACGGCGGCCTCATCGCCTTGGGCACGGCCCTGATCGACGGCGCCATGCCAGGCAGCGGCGTTATCAGGCGAAAGCAGGCCGCCTGCCAGGCCAATACCTGCCCAGCCGCCAACACCCGACAGAACGGCGATGTACTGCTTGCCGCCCTGCTCGTAGGTCGTGATGTTGCCGATGATGCCGGACGGGGTCTTGAACTTGTAGAGTTCCTTGCCGTCCTTATCGACCGCCTTGATGTAGCCTTCGAGCGTGCCGTAGAAGACGACGTCGCCATCCGTGGCCAACGCGCCAGACCACACCGAGAACATCTCGGGCTTCGACCAGACGATCTCACCCTTGGCTGCATCCCAGGCAATGAAGTTGCCCATGCTGCCGTCGCCGCCAGGGGCCGGGTACATCGACACGGTGGCGCCAACATAGGGCTGACCGGCGGTGTAGCTTACCTTGTAAGGCTCATAGTCCATGCAGACATGGTTGGTCGGGACATAGAACAGCCCGGTCTTCGGCGAGTAGGCGGCCGGCTGCTGGTCTTTGGTTCCAAGCGCGGCCGGGCAGATGCCGGTCGAGTTGGTGTCTTCGCCGTTTTGCTGGGTCGAATATTTCGCCACGACCTGCGGGCGGCCATACTGATCGCTCTTTGGGTCCATGTTGACTTCCGTCGCCCAGTTCACCGACGGATCGTATTTTTTGGCGACGAGAAGGTCGCCGCTGGCGCGATCCATGGTGTAGGCAAAGCCGTTGCGGTCGAAATGCACCAGCACATCGTGCTTGGCGCCGTTGACCTCCATGCCGTCGACGAGGATCATCTCATTGACGCCGTCATAGTCCCATTCGTCATGCGGGGTCATCTGGTAGAGCCATTTGGCAACACCCGTGTCCGCATCGCGGGCCATGATCGTCATCGACCAGCGATTGTCGCCGGGGCGTTGTACGGGGTTCCACGTCGAGGGATTGCCGGTGCCATAGTAGACCAGGTTCAGCTTGGGATCATAGGAATACCATCCCCATGTCGTGCCGCCGCCTGTCTTCCACTGCTCGCCTTCCCAAGTGTTCGTGCCGGAGTCCTTGCCCACCGGCTTGCCGAGATGCGTGGTCTTTTCGGGATCGATCAGGGTGTCTGCGTCCGGACCTTCCGAATAGGCTTTCCAGGCGAGTTTGCCATCTTTCAGATTGTAGGCGGCCAGCCAGCCGCGAACACCGAATTCGGCGCCGGAGACGCCGATGAGCACCTTGTCCTTGACGACGACGGGGGCAGCCGTACCGGATTCGCCTTTGCCGCCATCGGTCTGGTCACCGTTCTTGACCGACCAGACGACCTTGCCGGTCTTCGCATCGAGGGCGACGACCGTGGTGTCGGCCTGATTGAGAATGATCTTGCCGTCACCATAGGCAACACCGCGATTGACCGTATCGCAACACATGATCGGAATGACGTTGGGATCCTGCTTGGGTTCGTATTTCCAAAGGATCTTCCCGTCATTCTTGAGGTCGAGCGCAAAGACATTGTTCGGGAAAGGCGTGTGGACATACATCACATCGCCGATGATAAGCGGTCCACCCTCGTGGCCTCGCAGCACGCCGGTGGAAAAGGTCCACTTGACCTGCAGGTTCTTCACATTGTCCGCAGTAATCTGGTTGAGTTTGGAATAGCGGGTGTTGGCGTAGTCACCCGTCTGCATTGCCCAGTTCTTCGAATCCGAAGCCAGCTTTGCAAGGTCCTCGTTAGCCGACGCCGTATAGGCCGCGCCGAGCGACAGAAACGCCGCAGTGGTTAGAATATAGGTAGCTTTCGTAAGTACACGCATCCGAATTCCTCCCGAGGTTCATAGTGATGAATCATTTGCTGAGCCCACAAGGGCTTGCCCAAGCGATTCACGGGGGGGAAATATTTCCGGCAGCGTGTCACGACCTAAGCCAGATGTGCAGAGGGCACCGTTACTGCCCACCTCACCTTGGCCTACGAAAGACTGTCGCCGCTCCCTAATGACGGTGACGCCCTTGAAGCCGGAAACAGGGTGAGGCTATGTCATCGCAAAACGCTAGGCAAGCAAAAAAGCCTGGGTGTCTTTTTGCACCGCAATATCGTGAATGATGCGGTGCAATATAAGGAAATAACTAGGACAGTATTGGTTAGATAAAGTATTTCTACTAGCTAAATAACGGTTGACCGCATAAAATTTGATTATTTTTTGAGTTTTACATTTCACCTAAGCAAGGATTTTATTTAGCGGTATTCACTTCGATGTCTCGGCCTGGCCATCTACGTGCTGCATGGAGAATCGATAGTGGGCCAAGCATGAGATGATCGTTGGAGTTGGGGTGTGGAGCGGGCCATCAGGCCGCCATGCGGAACCACGGTCGATGAGTACCGCATTCCTCCTTTGGTCGTATACGGAAGCCATGGGCGCTTGACTGACTCTGCGGCTCGTTGCCAACTGCCACGGTGATCCCGACTTGGCACATCGCGCCCAGGCTAACCGGAGGTTTTCCCATGATCAGATATGTTGGATTTTCGACCTTGCCGCTGCTCCTGGCCGCGCCGCTGGCCTTCGCAAACCCGGCGGGCGCCGCGGGAGATTACCCGACAGCAACGATTGCCGATTACGTGCTCGGCTGCATGCAGACGAACGGCCAGACACGTAAGGCGCTGGAAAGCTGTTCCTGCTCGATCGACGTCATCGCCTCGATCCTTCCGTACGACCACTATGAGAGGGCCGAGACTTTCAAGAGTATGTCTTTGACCACAGGCGAAAACGCTGGGCTGTTTCGCGAAAGCGCACCGGCGAAGGCCGCCCGTACCGAATTGAAGCGCGCGCAGTCGGAAGCCGACGTGCGCTGCTTTTAGAGCCTGCTCCCTCCGCAAGCCGGATGGAGTTCCATCCTTTGCCTGGACATGATCCTCCCGAAATGAGCTTCACTTCGGGGATCGAGCTGGCAAGCATCCGGCATTACGGCGCAAGAGGGATACTTTAGAGACCTGCTGTCTCCAGGGGCCACTGATTGCGGAATGTTTTGCCATCCGTGTCGGTCGCTTCCACCTGGATTTCGCCGTTGCCATGCACGGTGAAATCGAACCGGAAATTGGGGTCTTCCGAAATCGATATTCCACCTTCCATGGAGAGGATCGGCCGGCCGGCTTGCGAGATCGACAGTTTCTGAACAAAATGCGCCGGTATGAAATACTGGGTCAGCGGATCCCGCTGCAGGCCCGAATTGTTAGGGTGCCGGATCATCAACTGCAGTTCCTCAGTCTTGGTCATCGTCTCTTTGGGCGGGAACTGGCGCAGCTTCATCTGACCCATCGTCGCGTTGGCCTCGTCCTGGTTCTTGACCGCAGGGGCGGAGCATCCGCCTGATGCCTTGACGAAGGTCTGCATCATATGGAGCTGGCCGCTCTGCGTCTCAGCGATGGCACGCAGATAGGAATAGTCGTTGACGCGCACGCGCGTCGACAGATGCGTCACGCCGGCATCCTTGCCGAGCTGGAACGTTGCCGCCACCGGTGCAGGGTTGGCATCGATGATCAAGGTAACGGATTTGATGCCGTCCGGCGCCTTGGCTGGATCGAGATAGATGTCCACGGGCACGATGGCGGCATCCTGCGCCCGCTTCGGCGCTTCGATCCTGACGACGCCGGTATCGACCAGAATTGCCCGATCGCCGAACACGTCGCCCTTCAAGTCATGCCAGATTCTGTCCGAGGACGCGGTTGTTTGCTGTGCGCTGGCGGTTCCGGAGGAACCGAGCAGCGTGCCGATGGCCAAGATGATCGCGACAAAAACGGATGCGAGCGGCAAAGCGAGCTGCCGGCTCGAGTAAGGGTGATTTTGCATTTCGATGCCTCCACCAATGCAGAGAGGTGGTGCCCAGGCTGGCGTTGAGGATAAGCCTTTGGCGACGCCTTGGCAAATCGCCGTGCCTTACAGCTGCTGGACGCATGTCGGCATCGTCTATTCCCACTCGAGTTCGGCAAATGCGGCCGTTGCGTTGCGCTGGTTGTAGTCGTCGAACAGGTGCCAATTATCCCGTTCGGTTTCGCCAGCGGTTTTGACTGCTTCGCGCAGCGGCGTTCCGTCGGCGATCGCCTTTCGGATATCGCGCGCCAGAATCTCGAAATAGCGTCGCTCCCCCGCCAGCGCCTGTGGCCAGTCGGCCGTTACAGGACCATGACCTGGAACGACGCGCGTGGCGTCGATCGCGGTGAGCGCATCCATCTGGCGGAGCCATCCAAGCAGTGATCCGTCGAGCGTCGGCAAGGAGCCCATGAACACGAGATCGCCGGCAAAAAGCGTTCTGGTCGCGGTATCGAATACGGTCAGGTCGTTGTCGGTGTGCGCCGCCTTCCATGCCCGCAGTTCAATCATGCGCCCGCCGAGGTCGAGTTGCAGGCGATCGTCGACCAGCATGGTCGGCGGCACGATCTCGATCCCCTCCATCAACGCCTCGCCAAGCTGTTCGCGATAGTTGTGCAGATAGAACGCTCCACGCGCCTCGAGAGCACGCGGCAGATTGCGGTGACCGACGATGGTCGCGCCGATCTTCCGGAATGCCGCATTGCCGAAGATGTGGTCGGGATGCATGTGGGTGTTGACCAGGAAGCGAACCGGCTTTGCTGTCAGCTTTCCGATCGCGGCGAGAAAGGCCTGCGCCTCGATCAGGCTGCCACCGCTGTCGATGACGGCAACCGCATCGGTGCCGATGACGGCGCCCAGATTGCAGATCGCACCGTTGTTGGCGGCGGTCATCAATTCATCCGCGCCCTGGAAGGCGAAGACGCCGTCGGCGATTTGCGTGGTCGAGAACCGCAAGCTGCCGCCTGCGGCCAGAACGGCTCGTCCGAGGCAGCATGGCAGCAAGGCGGCGCTGGCAGCGGTGCAGGTGAAGCCACTCACAAGCCTGCGTCTTAGCCGATCAACCGACATGAAGGCCTCCGATATGCATTTCGCCAGCAGGCGATCAGGTGACGTCCGGAAATCTATGATGGAACGACCGCAGGAGGTCGCTCATCACCTGCGAATTGCGATGTTGCCGTGGCAACCGTACGTCGAACACGCCGAGCACATGGGTTGGCCGTGGCGCGAGCACGATGATGCGGTCCGACAGCATCAGTGCCTCGCGTAGATTGTGCGTCACCATCAAGGCGGTCGTTGGCCGTGCCGACCACACGGTCAAAAGCAGATGCCGAAGCCGCTCGGCGGTCTGTTCGTCGAGCGAGACAAAAGGTTCGTCCAGGAAAAGCACCGCCGGCTCGGTGGCGAAAGCCCTGGCAAGTGCTGCCCTGCGCGCAAGGCCGAGCGACAGTTCGGCAGGATAGAGCGAGCGCATGCCGGCGAGGCCGAGCGTGTCGAACAGCCCGTCGAGATTTTTCGCTCTCAAGCTTTTGGGCAACGCCAGCCTGACATTCTGTTCCACCGTTCGCCACGGCAGCAGGGTCGGTTCCTGGAATACGGCGGCGATGCGGTTCGAACCTCCTTGCGGCAACTGAAAGGAGCCGGAAAAGTCTTTGTCCAAGCCAAGCAGGATACGCAGCGTCGTGGTTTTGCCGCAGCCCGACGGTCCCAGCAAGCAGGCGAATTCGCCTTGCCGGACCTCGAAGGAAAGGTCCTGAAGCGCCGTGATCGAGACGCCTCGCGTGGACCTGAAGGTCTTTTCGGCGATGTCGACCTTAAGCGGGACGACGGCGCCAACGGGTTGCATGTCGTTCAACGGGCTGCACCAGGAGAAGTTCAATGACAAGCATCACCGCCACGAAAGCCAGCGTGTAGGCAAGGATGGCGGCGACATCGAAGAGCTGGAAATAGAGATGGATCTGGAAGCCGACACCGTTCGAGCGGCCGAGCAGTTCGACGACCAGGACGATCTTCCAGATGAGGGCAATGCCGGATCGCGATGCGGCGGCAAGATAGGGCTGCAATTGCGGCAGCAGGATATGGCGGATGCGTTCAAGGCGGCCGAAGCGATAGACGGTGGCCATTTCGGCGTAACTTGGATCAAGCGCCCTGGCGCCTTCGCGCATCGTCACCACGACATTCGGGATCTTGTTCACCGCCACCGCGCCGATCGCCGCCGCCTCGTTGAGGCCGAACCAAATGTAGCCGAGGACGATGACCACCAGCGCCGGGATGTTGAGGAACAGGATCACCCATGGGTTGAAAAAGCGGTCGACGCGACGATGGCTGCCGAGCAAAACGCCGATGACGGATCCGATGATCATGGCGACGATATATGCCGCGGCGACCCGGCCGAGAGTCACGCCGAGATGGTAAAAGAGGTCGCCGCTCGCAGCCTCCCTGAGAAGCACCTGCCAGACCTGCCGAGGCCCTGGAAAGGCACGGCTTGGCCAGACACTTGCCGCAAGGTTCCACAGCAGGCAAAGCCCGAGCAGGGAGACCGCAACAGTCAGCGCGGGCATGAGTGCCGTCGCCAGACTGCGTCGGCCGGACATGCTCGGCGGAGCATCACGCGTGCCGTCGGTTCCCAATGCGGTCATTTCCGGGGATCCTGCCAGAACGTGCCGGGCGCCATTTCCGGCGCGCTGCCGACAAGTTTCGCGCCGCCGATCGCCGCCAGCACATGGTATAGCCTGCCGGCGTCGGCCGCTTCCTCCGCGACCGACCGTCTGGGAATGCCCTGGCGGTAGCGATCGCGCAGCTTTTCCAGTTCCTTGCCTTCCGCGCGAATGATCGGCGCCAGGCGCAGCCATTCGTCATCGGATCTGGCCAGCAAGTCCTTGGCTTGCGCGGACGCCCTCACGAAACCCCTGACTGCATCCGGGTTCTCGTTTGCCCATTGGTCATGGAAGACGTAACCGAGGGTCGAAACGGGTCCCAGAGCCCCGAGCGACTTTGCCGCGTCGTTCACGCCGATCAGTCGACGGAAGCCATTGGCCTCGAGACGGGCGCAAAAATGCCAGAAATTCAGCACCGCATCGAGTTCGCCCTGTATCGCCTTTTCCGAAATCAGCGGCGGCGCGCCGAAGACGATGTCGCTGGCTGCCGACAGGTCGACGCCGAGATCGCGTCTGCTCAGCGCTTGTATAAGCAGCCAACTCTTGTCGAGCGGGCCGCCGGCGACGCCGATTTTCTTGTCCTCGAGATCGGCGACCGTCCGGATCGGCGAATCCTCCTTCACCATGATCGCCCCCACGGAGGTCGAATAGGGGGTCAATGTGAGGTCGCCGCCTTCGGAGCGCTGGCGCGAGACCCACAGCCAGTCGGAGACGATCATGTCGATCGCGCCAGCCAGCATCGCGACGTTGGTTGCATCCTCGCCGGCGAAGTCGATGATCTCCAGATCGATCCCGTTGGCGGCATCGAATTTGTGCCGCCTTAGCGTATCGAGTTCCCAACTCACGGTTCCGAACTTCAGCACACCGAGGCGAATCCTGGCTGCCGCAACGACCGGCCTGGTAGCAAGAACAGCGGCTGTCCCGAGAACCGCCAGACGCAGCGTCATGCGCCGTGAAACCATCATGACACCTCCTCCCCAGGGTTCCGCGCTGCCAAATTAGATGGCTCGTTCCTTGCTCGGAAATGCGCATTTCCAGCGCATGACCTTGAGGTTCGGGTGTTCTTGAGACCATTTCGCGATTTCGCTGGGGGCAAGGATCATGCATTGGAACAGAGTGCCGCGGCTCTCGAAATAGAGATGTTCGTCTCGGCAATTGCTCGGATTGGCGCTGAGGCAAACCGTCAATATGAGATCGACCATGTCCATTCAGCACCTCTTGCGCGTTCCCAAACGCCCATATCGGCAAGCCCAGCCCAACCAGGAGCGAGGACAAAATCACCGCTTGCCGGATTTCCCGAGGTGCCAATGGAGAAACCGGAATGAGGTCAAGCTACGCGCTCGCCGGATAGCCGTCAACAAAGACGAATGGACAGGTCTCTTGAGCACCCAGGCCTCTAAACCTTTGTACGATTGACTTTCACAACATGCCAATTAGCTTCTGAGCCACGCGGCGCGGCTCCACGGGAGAAGCGGATATTCCACTCCACCGCGTAAGGCGCATGCAGACGGATCAAAGGATCGGCATGCGCAAATCGTCCAGGGCACCCAGACGATCAATGAGGAAATACCATGCGCGCAATCGCATTTTTCGCAGTCATGTCCGTTGTGCCCTTCATGGCGAGCCAATCCCAGGCCCAGGATGCGGCGGCCGGTGAGAAGGTCTTCGCCAAATGCAAGGTCTGCCATGCCGCCGACCAGGACAAGAACAAGGTCGGCCCGTCGTTGAACGGCGTCATAGGCCGAACGGCTGGGACACACCCGGGGTTCAGCTATTCTCAGGCGATGGTCGCGGCTGGAAAATCCGGCGTCAAATGGGATGAGCCCTCGCTGAAGACCTATCTTCACGATCCCAAGGCCATGATCAAAGGAACGAAGATGGCGTTTGTCGGCCTCAAGCAGGACGAAGACATCGCCAATGTCATTGCCTATCTGAAGCAATTCTCGAAATAGAGCGCAGCCGGCCGTTCGAATTTGCGTTCGGCCGGCGGACGCCTTGATCACGCATCGGCTTGCAGCTTCTGCATGGCCGAAGGCAGATCGAAAAGGCTGTCGCAAACAAGGTCGGCGCCAAGCTCTTCCACCGGAATGTGGCTGTAGCCGCCGCGCAACAGAATGACGGCCATGCCGGCGGCGCGTGCGGCACCCAGGTCAGCGCCACTGTCTCCGACCAGCAGCGCGTCACCGGCGTCGACCCCAAGCTGTGCCAACGCCAGCAGCAGGGCATCGGGCGCCGGTTTCAGGAATGTCACCGCGTCTCCGCCAACGATTGCGCCGAAATATTCCGTCAATCCGAAATGAAGCAGGATTTCGCGGGTCGCCAACTGCGGTTTGTTGGTTGCCACGCCCATGCTTACTCCGCCCAAATGAAAGTGGGTGAGAGCCTCCCTGACTCCAGGCATCAGCCTTGTCAGGCCGGTCAGATGCCGGCGGTAGATAGGCGCCATGACGCGATGGGCCTCATCGAGAGCGTTGCCGAGCAGTGGCGCTCCCGACGCGGCGAAGGCTCGCTCGATCAATTTCCTGACGCCGCCGCCGATCATGGCCGTGACCTGATCCAGGCGCAGCGGCGGCAGACCGCGACTGGCCAGCAGTTCGTTGACGGCGGCCGCTATGTCCGGTGCCGAGTCGACCAGCGTGCCGTCGAGATCGAACAGGATCGCCTTCGGCGATCGAAGCGGCCTACCTGCACCGACGTTCATGCGGCATCCTTCCACTTGATCGAGCAGCCGATCGAGGCGATCTGGTCCAGCGGCCCGTCGCCGGTTCGGGCAACCTGCTTCATCGCCTCGAACAGGTCGCGTCTCAGCCCGGGCGCTCCGGCTTCTCGTCGCGAGGCGTCCAGCCGACCGCGATATTGCAGTCCCAACTCGCTGTTGAACCCGAAGAAATCGGGAGTGCACACGGCTGCGTAATCGCGCGCCACAGTTTGGTGCTGGTCGTGCAGGTAAGGGAAGCTGAAGCCGTTCGTCGTGGCGAAGAGCTTCATTTGGTCGAAGGAATCCTCCGGGTAGGTGTCGGCATCGTTTGAGTTGATCGCGACAAAGCCGATACCTTCGGCCTTGAGGTCGTTGGCATCGCGCACGATACGTGAAATCACTGCCTTCACATAAGGGCAGTGATTGCAGATGAAGGCCACGACCAGACCGTTCGGGCCGGCCTGGCTGAAGATCGAATGCGACCTGCCGTCGACGCCAGGCAAAACGGCATCGATGGCGCGCCAGCCGAAATCGCAGACAGGGGGGACGGCCGCCATGCTTGCCTCCGATGGAATTGTTTACGCCGCTTTCCGGATCGCACCGTCGGCCGTCTGTCGGATGGCTCCAATGTTGGTGCGATAAGCCGCCTCGGTGCCCCCCTTGAACACGGCCGACCCGGCGACCAGCACATTGGCCCCGGCCGCGGCGACCAGCGGGGCGGTTTCGGCCGTGACGCCGCCATCGATTTCGATGTCAATCGGGCGGTGGCCAACCAGTGCCTTGATTCGCCTGATCTTCTCGATGACCGCGGAAATGAAGGCCTGGCCGCCAAAGCCTGGATTGACCGTCATCAGCAGCACTAGGTCAAGCCTGTCGAGCACATACTCGATGACGCTCTCCGGCGTCGAAGGATTCAGCGATACGCCGGCCTTCTTGCCGAGATTTTTGATCGCCTGCAGGGAACGATCGAGATGCGGCCCGGCCTCGGCGTGCACCGTGATGATGTCGCAGCCGGCGTTGGCGAAGGCGGCCAGATAGGGGTCGGCCGGCGCGATCATCAGATGGCAATCGAAAATTTTGTCCGTTCGGTCGCGGATCGCCTTGATCACCGGCGGACCGAAGGTGATGTTGGGTACGAAATGGCCGTCCATCACGTCGAGATGGATCCAGTCGGCACCCGCCCGCACGACAGCTTCGACCTCATCGCCGAGCCGCGAGAAATCCGCGGAAAGCACGGAGGGTGCGATGATTGTCCTGGTGACCATGGTCGTCGTCTCCAATTCTGTCTGCGGGTGTTGGTCGCTGCGCCAGCCGGCTCCATCCCGTCAGCGCATCTTCGTCTCCGGTTCGCCTTCGAGTTTCCCTTCCGCGAACACGCGGCTGCCGCGAATGTCGGATTCCTCGATGGTGACAAGATCGGCTTTGGTCAACACCCGGCTGCGCGATGCGAAAAGCCGGTTGGCCTGCCGCAGCCGCGCCCGGTCGAGCCCATTGCGGACCGAACGCGCGTTGGAGAAATGCGGCAGCCTCATGCGGATCGGAAGATACTCTTCGAGCGCACGGGACGCCGCCTCGCTGAGGCGATAATTCTGCTCCGCGAGCATAATCTCGGCGATCGATTTCAGTTCGCTGACGCCATAGTCGGGGAAATCGAGGTGATGGGCGATGCGCGAACGCATGCCGGGATTGCTGTCGAAGAAGCGGTCCATCTTGTTCTTGTAGCCGGCAAGGATCACAACCAGATCGTCACGGTTGTTCTCCATGCACTGCAGCAGGATTTCGATCGATTCCTGGCCGTAGTCGCGTTCGTTCTCGGGCTTGTAGAGATAATAGGCCTCGTCGATGAAAAGCACGCCGCCCATGGCACGCTTGATCACCTCGCGGGTCTTGGGCGCGGTGTGGCCCACATACTGGCCGACGAGATCGTCGCGCGTCACGGCGACCATGTGGCCTTCGCGGACATAGCCCAGACGATGCAGGATTTCGGCCATCCTCAGCGCCACGGTGGTCTTTCCGGTGCCGGGATTTCCCGTAAAGTTCATGTGCAGCGTCGGGGCGCCCGAAGTCAGCCCGAACTTGCGGCGAAGCCGGTCGACCAGGAGGAGAGCGGCGATCTCGCGGATGCGGGTCTTGACCGGCTTCAGGCCAACGAGTTCACGGTCGAGCTTGTCCATGACCTCGTCGATGTTGGACGCCTCGAACTCGGCCTGCAGATCAACCGTCGCGTCCTGTGCGGCAGCGTCCTTGGTCATCGCGTTCAGCATGGTTCGGCTAGCTCCGCTCGCCCTCGGGCCTGTCGGTCGCATAAGGCACGATCGAATAACCCTGACTGCGGCCGTCGCGCTCCTGGCGCAGCAGCCGGAACCCGGGTTCGCTGGGCGGCCGGTTGACAATGAACGACATGCGCGGCGCTTCCCAGCCCTTGGTCGAATCGAAGGCGGTTACCCGCACATACATGTTCGGACACGCTTTCCGGCAAGCGTTGACCTCGAGCAGTATGCCCGCCGGATCTTTCAAGTCGAACATCGGGTTGCCGTACATTTCCCAATAGGTATTTCGCGGATGCGGATCGTCCGTGTACTCGACGCTGACCGCCCAATGGTTCTTCAGCGCGTATTTGATCTGCGCCGAAATCTGCTCGTCGGTCAGGTCGGGCAGGAACGAGAACTGCCCCTGTGTGACCTTGTTTCCCGGATTGGTCATCATGACGACGGTTCCTTTCGTCTAGAAGCTGGGCGTTGCGGTTGGCACGAAGTCGGCCGTGTCGGTCGATTCGTAGTTGAAGGTGACGTCCTTCCAGGTCTCCAGGGCAGCCTTCAGCGGCGTGCACCATCTGGCCGCCTGTTCGAGGATCTTGGTTCCTTCGCGCAAATAATCGCGCCCCTCGTTGCGGGCCAGGATCATCGCTTCCAAGGCGACGCGATTGGCCGTCGCGCCTGCCTGGATGCCGTCCGGATGGCCGATCGTGCCACCGCCGAACTGCAGGATGACATCCTCGCCGAGATAGTGGATCAACTGGTGCATCTGGCCGGCATGGATGCCGCCCGAGGCGACGGGCATCACCTTGTTGAGCGAGGCCCATTCCTGATCGAAGAACAGCCCGGTTTCGAGGTTCTGCGGCGTGCGCTCCTCGCGCAGCGTGTCATAAAATCCCTTGATCATGAGCGGGTCGCCTTCCAGCTTGCCGACCACCGTGCCGGCATGGATGTGGTCGACGCCGGCCATGCGCATCCATTTGCAGATGACGCGGAAATTCATGCCGTGGTTCTTCTGGCGCGAATAGGTCGAGTTGCCGGCACGGTGCAGGTGCAGGATCATGTCGTTGCGGCGCGCCCACTTGGCCATCGACTGGATCGCCGTGTAGCCGATGACGAGGTCGATCATGACGATGCAGGAGCCAAGCTGCTTGGCGAATTCGGCGCGCTCGTACATCTCCTCCATCGTGCCGGCGGTGACGTTGAGATAATGTCCTTTGACCTCGCCGGTGGCGGCCGACGCCTTGTTCACGGCCTCCATGCAGTAGAGGAAGCGGTCGCGCCAGTGCATGAAGGGCTGCGAGTTAATGTTCTCGTCGTCCTTGACGAAGTCGAGGCCGCCCTTCAGCGCTTCGTAAACGACGCGCCCGTAATTGCGTCCCGACAGGCCGAGCTTCGGCTTCGTCGTCGCGCCGAGCAGCGGCCGGCCGAACTTGTCGAGCCGCTCACGCTCCACCACGATACCGGTCGCCGGCCCCTGGAAGGTTTTGAGGTACGCCACCGGGATACGCATGTCTTCCAGCCGCAGCGCCTTGACTGCCTTGAAGCCGAACACATTGCCGATGATCGATGCGGTCAGATTGGCGATCGAGCCCGGCTCGAACAGGTCGAGGTCGTAGGCGATGTAGGCGAAGTACTGTTGCTCGGTCTTGGTTCCGGGACCGGTGTTCGGCACCGGCTCGGATCTGAACGCCTTGGCGCGATAGAGCTCGCAGGCCGTCAGTCGGTCGGTCCACACCACGGTCCACGTCGCGGTGGAGGATTCACCGGCGATGGCCGCCGCCGCCTCCTCGTGGTCGACGCCCGGCTGCGGCGTGATCCGGAACATGGCGATCAGATCGGTCTCCTTGGGCCTGTAGTCCGGCTCCCAGTAGCCCATCTTCTTGTAGGGGATGACCCCTGACTTGTAGCGTTCCTTGCCTTCCTTGAGCGTTCCCGCTGGCAGTATGTCGATCTTGTTCATGACAGGTCTCCTGTTTGTTGCTCAGGCGGCTTTCGCGGTGGCGATATGGGGATCGAGCTTTCCCGCGGCGTAACGTTTCGCCATCTCGTCCATGGCGATGACCTTGATCTTCGAGGCGTTGGACGCCGTACCGAAACGCTCGAACCGGTCCCGGCAAAGGTCGCGCAAGGCATCCATGGCTGGCTTCAGGAATTTACGGGGATCGAACTCGCGCGGGTCTTCCGTCGCGACGCGGCGGAACTGCCCGGCCATGGCCATGCGGCAATCGGTGTCGATGTTGACCTTGCGCACGCCGTAGCGGATGCCGCGCTCTATCTCCTCGACCGGAACGCCAAAGGTCTGGGGCATCTCGCCGCCGTATCTGTTGATAATGTCCTGCAACTCCTGCGGCACCGAGGAAGAGCCGTGCATGACCAGATGCGTGTTGGGCAGCTTTTCGTGGATCGCCTCGATCACCTGCATGGCCAGGATGTCGCCGTCCGGCTTGCGGGTGAATTTGTAGGCGCCGTGCGAGGTGCCGCAGGCGATCGCCAGCGCGTCGACCTGGGTTGCGGTCACAAAGTCGACCGCCTGATCGGGATCGGTCAATAACTGGTCGTGGGAAAGCGCGCCTTCGGCGCCGTGGCCATCCTCTGCCTCGCTTTGACCGGTTTCCAGCGAGCCGAGCACACCCAGTTCGCCTTCGACGGAAGCACCGACCCAATGCGCCATGCGTGCGACGCGTTCGGTTATGGCGACGTTGTAGTCGTAGCTGGCCGGCGTCTTGGCGTCCGCCATCAAGGATCCGTCCATCATCACCGAGGTGAAGCCGTGGCGGATCGCGGAAAGGCAGGTGGCCTCGCTGTTGCCGTGGTCTTGATGGATGCATAGCGGGATGGTCGGGTGGATTTCGGTCAGCGCCTCCATCATCTTGGCCAGCATGATGTCGTTGGCATAGGATCGGGCGCCACGCGAAGCCTGGATGATGACAGGCGCGTCGCAGGCCTTGGCCGCTTCCATGATGGCGAGGCCCTGTTCCATGTTGTTGATGTTGAATGCCGGTACGCCGTAGCCGTGCTCGGCGGCATGGTCGAGAAGCTGGCGAAGGGTGATGCGAGCCATTGTGAATCCTCCTAGATGATGAGCTTCAGCGCCGCTGCAGCAACCGCTTCGGACGTTATGTTGAAATGCCGGTAGAGGTCGGGGGCAGGGGCGCTGGCGCCGAAGCCGGTCATGCCGACGAAAGCGCCGGTCTCGCCGATCCAGCGGTCCCAGCCCAGCCGGGCTGCCGCTTCGACCGCGACGCGCGGCGCCGAGCCGAGGACGGCCTTGCGGGTGGCGCTGTCCTGCTCCTCGAAAAGCTCCCAGCACGGCATCGACACGACGGCGGCGGCGGCGCCATGCTCGGTCTCCAGCCTTTCGGCGGCAGCAACCGCGATCTCGACTTCCGAGCCGGTGGCGATCAGGGTGACGGCGCGGTGCTTTGCCGGCTCGCGCAGGATGTAAGCGCCCTGGCAGGAGCGGTTCTCGTCGCTGTGCGACCGACGCAGCATCGGCAGGTTCTGGCGCGACAGCACCAGGACGCTCGGCCGGTCCTTGCTCTTTAGCGCGAGTTCCCAGCACTCCGCCGTTTCGATGACATCCGCCGGGCGGAAGACGTTGAGATTAGGCGTGGCACGCAGCATCGCAAGGTGCTCGACCGGCTGGTGCGTCGGGCCGTCCTCGCCGAGGCCGATGGAATCGTGTGTCATCACATAGATGACGCGCTGGCCCATGAGCGCCGAGAGCCGCATCGCGCCGCGCGCATAATCGGCGAAGCACAGGAACGTACCGCCATAGGGCACGAAACCGCCATGCAGCGCGATGCCGTTCATGGCGGCCGCCATGCCGTGCTCACGAATGCCGTAGTGAATGTAGCGGCCGGCATAGTCACCCGGTGCAATGCGGTTCATGCCCTTGGTGATCGTCAGATTCGAATGCGTCAGATCGGCCGAGCCGCCGACGGTCAACTCCGTTGCGCCGTTGATGACCTCCAGCGCCATTTCGGAGGCTTTTCGCGTCGCCACCTTGGTTGCCTTCTCGATATGTTCGCGACGAAAGGCGTCGAGCGCTTCGAAGACCGTATCAGGCAGTTCGGCGGCGACAGCGTTTTCAAAAGCCTCGCGCCGCGGCGAGGCGGCAAGCCGCTGCTCCCAGGCGCGCCGCATCGCTTCGCCGCGACCGGCAATCTCGCGCCAGGCGAAAAGGATATCATCCGGCACATCGAACGGTGCGTGCGCCCAGCCGATGTTTTCGCGTGTCGCGGCGATCTCTGCTTCACCCAGCGGTGCGCCGTGCGTCTTCTCCGAACCGCCGAGATTGGGGGCACCCATGCCGATCACTGTGCGGCAGGCAATCAGCGATGGCCGATCCGACCGCCGCGCCGCCTCGATTGCCGCGGCGACTGCCTCCATGTCGTGGCCGGCGACACTTTGGACATCCCAGCCGGCGGCCTTGAAGCGCGCCGGCTGGTCCATCGACGTGGAGAGGGAGGTCGGCCCGTCAATGGAAATCGCATTGTCGTCCCAGAAGACGATCAGGCGGGAAAGCTTCAGGTGACCAGCGAGGTCTATTGCCTCGTGACTGATTCCCTCCTGAAGGCAGCCGTCGCCCGCAATGACATAGGTATGATGATCGACCAGATCGGCACCGTGGCGGGCGGCAAGCATGCGTTCCGCCAGCGCCATGCCGACCGCCGTGGAAATGCCCTGTCCCAGCGGTCCGGTGGTGGTCTCCACGCCAAGCGCATGGCCATATTCCGGATGTCCGGCGGTGCGGCTGCCCAACTGCCGAAATCGCTGCAATTCCTCGATCTGCATGTCTTCATAGCCGAGCAGATGATGCAGCGCGTATTGCAGCATCGAGCCGTGGCCGGCTGAAAGCACGAAACGGTCACGGTCGGGCCAGTCCGGCCTCGACGGATCGATATTGATGAAGCGGTTGAACAGCACCGTTGCGACGTCGGCCATGCCCATCGGCATGCCAGGGTGACCCGAATTCGCCTTTTGGACGCTGTCCATCGCCAGCGCGCGAATGGCGTTCGCCATGTCGCGCTCCGAGACGGGAGCGGTTGTGGTGACGGGCTTCAGTGCTGTTTGGCTGGTCATTGCATCCTCCTCACGACACACGGCTCTTGCGTTCAATCAATTGCAGGATGAGCGGCGTCAGGATCAGTTGCATGGCAAGATCGAGCTTGTTGCCTGGCACCACTATGGAATTTGGCCGCGACATGAACGAGTCGTGGATCATCGACAGCAGATACGGAAAATCGATGCCGCGCGGATTGGCGAAGCGGATAACCAGCATCGATTCGTCGGGCGTCGGGATCCAGCGCGCGATGAACGGGTTGGACGTGTCGACGATCGGCACGCGCTGGAAGTTGATGGCGGTCTGCGAGAATTGCGGGACGATGTAGCGGACATAGTCGGGCATCCGGCGCAGGATCACGTCCATCACCGCCTCGGTGGAATAGCCGCGTGTCGAACGGTCGCGATGGATCTTCTGGATCCATTCGAGATTGATGACCGGCACGACCCCTATCTTGAGATCCGCATGCTTGGCCAAATTGATCGTGTCGGTGACGACACAGCCGTGCAGCCCCTCGTAGAAGAGCAGGTCGCTGGGAGCGAATTCGCGCCATTCGGTAAAGGTTCCCGGTGGCGTGCCGTGCTGCTTTTCCTCTTCCTCATCGTGAATGTAGGTGCGGGTCTTGCCGGTTCCGCGGCGGCCATATTCCGCGAACACCTCTTCGAGAATTCCGAGTTCGTTGGCCGCGGCATTGAAATGGGTGAAGTTCGGGTTGCCGGCCTTTTCCTCCTCGGCCACCTTTGCCTTCATCGCCGCGCGATCGTAGCGGTGGAAGGCGTCGCCTTCGATGAAAGCGGCCTCGATGTTCTCGCGCCGGAAAATCAGATCGAAGATGCGCTTGACCGAGGTCGTGCCGGCGCCCGACGACCCGGTGATGGTGATGATGGGGTGCTTGGCTGACATGGTGCTGCTCAGGCTCTGAACAGGCCGCGGCGGCTGAACAGCGGCGCACGCTCACCGATGTTGCTCGGCTCTGTGTGGTAGCGGGTGATGCGCGCGACTTCCCGCGCCGACCCGAAGATCATCGGCACGCGCTGATGCAGGCTCTCGGGTTCGATTTCCAGGATTCGGTTGATTGCATCGGTGGCGGCACCACCAGCCTGTTCTATGAGATAGGCGATCGGGTTGGCCTCGTAGACGAGGCGCAGCCGTCCCTGACCATAGCCCTTGCGTCGATCGCCGGGGTAGAGAAAAACGCCGCCGCGCATCAATATGCGGTAACAGTCGGCAACCAGAGAGGCGATCCAGCGCATGTTGAAATCCTTCTCGCGCGGTCCTTCGGTGCCCTCCAGGCAGTCGTCGACATAGAGCCGCACGGCCTCGTCCCAGTGCCGGTAGTTGGCGGCGTTGATGGCGAATTCCTGAGTGCGTTGCGGAATGATCCGGCTTTCATAGGCCTGGACGAAGGTGCCGAGCCTTGTCGAGAAGACGAAGACATGGGTGCCGCTGCCGAGCGACAGGACGAGTGCCAGCTGCGGCCCATAGATGAAGAAACCGGCGCCTAGCTGGTTCACGCCCGCCTGCAGGAAAGAGGCGGCCGGATCAGCGTCCGGCGCGCCAGTTGCGGTCAGGAGCGAGAAGATCGTTCCGATCGAGACGTTGGTGTCGATGTTGGAAGAGCCGTCGAGCGGGTCGATCGCGATGGCTAGTGGCGCTTGCCTGTCGAGCAGGACCGGCTGCTCCAGTTCCTCGGAGGCGTAAAGCGCGACAGGCGCCCGGCGCATGGCGTCGAGGAAGATGTCGTCGGAGAAGACGTCGAGATCCTTCTGGACGTCGCCGTCGGCATTGGCGCCACGGGTTTCGGCAAAGGCGGCGCCGAGCACCCCTTGGTTGATGGTGTTGCGGACCTTGATGGCGGCCTGTGTCAACTGACGGACGGTCGTCACAACTGCCGAGCGGAATTCGTCAGGCTGGCCGAGATAGGAGTTCAGAAAAGCGTCGAGCGTTGCCGCTGGCATCGTAACCTCCCGGTCCGGCCGCATCTCCTCGGAGCGGCTGGACTGGAGGAATGGAAACAAACGTCGCGAGATAAGTAAAATTCAATAACTTTACTTAGCCAGTAAAAATAATTTAGTATGCGGCATGAGGAACCTCACGCTCAAGCATTTCAAGACCATCCAGGCAATCACCAAGTGCGGCAAAATTGTCAGCGCGGCCAAGATGTTAGGTCTGTCTCCTCCAGCGCTGACAATCCAGTTGCGGCAAGTGGAGGAAGAATTCCAGCTGGCTCTGTTCGACCGAACGTCGGACGGCATGCGTCCCACTGCCGCAGGTCGGGCTTTCGTCGAGACAGCGCAGGTTATCGAGGAGCATCTCGGTTTGCTCGAAGACAAGATGGATGCCATCAAGGGCGTACGCACCGGCAGCCTGAGGCTCGGCGTCGTTTCCACTGCCAAATATTTCGCGCCGCGGCTGATGGCTGCGTTCATGAAGGACCATCCCGACATCGACATGCGGCTTGCCATCGGCAACCGCGCCCAGACGATCGACAACCTCAGGAACCACGACATCGACATCGCGCTGATGGGGCGCCCGGCGAAAGAGGTTCCGGTGCGTGCTTCGGTCTTCGGCGATCACCCGCTGGTCATCATCGCGCCGCCAGACCATCCGTTGGTCGCGGCGCGAGATATCTCCAAGGAGCGGATCGCGGAGGAGCATTTCCTTATTCGCGAGCCCGGCTCCGGAACCCGCATCTCGCTGGAAATATTCCTGAGCGACGTGCCTGGCCGCATCGACGATCTCGGTGTCGAGATGGCGTCGAACGAAACGATCAAGCAGGCGGTGATGGCCGGCCTGGGCATCGCCTTCATCTCTGCCCACACCATCGCTGCGGAAACCGAAGCAGGCCGGCTTGTCATCCTCGACGTTGTCGGCATGCCGATCCGCCGGCAATGGTTCTCAGTGATGCGAACCGATCACGCAATCTCGCCGGCCATGGCCACGTTCAACGATTTCCTGATGCGCAAGGGCGCGATGTACCTGCCCCTTTTCGGAAAGCTGTATCCAGACAAGGCGGGATGACATTGCACGAACGCGACGGAAAGTCCGGTGGAGAACGCCCGCGATCGTTGGTGTTATATAAGCGATGTGTTATGTTGCAGTGCGAAAGAGCGGGGGCCACGTCCTTTCACACCCGTAAGCGATCTGTATGTGCAACCCCTGCAGACTGTTCGGAAATCTCCCGGGTAGGGTTCGGGAATTCGATGGGGAAAAGGGGTAATGCTTTACACACTCGTTATGATGGTCTGCCTGACGGATATACCGCGGACCTGCGAACAACGCGAACAAATGGTGGACGGTCTGGCGATGAATCCCGGGACTGCCTTCATGCAGGCGCAGCCGCTGGTGGCTCGGTGGATCGAAACACATCCCGGTTATTTCGTGCAGCGTTGGCGTGTGCTGCCTGGCAGGGAGTCATGAGACAGGCAGCCAAGCTCTATTTCTTCACGACGAGCGTTTCCGAGACGGTCTTCGACAACTGGTAAAGCCGCTGCTCGATTATCGTGGGCACATCGCAGACATAAGTCAGCGACTGGACCCGTTCGGTGAAAATTCGCGTCGCGAAATTCAGCTGGTCGGTTCGCCGTTCGACTTCGTCCGGATCCGCATCGGCCTTGGCGCGCAGCGCGTCGACTTCGGATGCTTCCTTGCGCAACTGTGCCGCCATTTCGAGCTGTTTGTGCGCATAGCGGGAGATGCCGGAGATCACGTGCGAACGCTCGGCGTCCATATGCTCGAACATTCCCTGCACCAGCATCGTCATTTTTGGTGCGACCTGCTCGGGCGGCAGGGAAGTCGCGAAATCCTTGATCTCTTTTTGGGCTTCGGCAATCGGCGTCCGCCGGGCCGCCACCGCTTCGACAAGCGCCGACACACGGGCATCCTTCGCCCAATCTTTCGCGGTCGCAGGAAGCTCCGGCCCATTCCAGATCTGGCCAAGCGAGAGCCGTGGCACCTTACGTTGTATGCAAGGCCAGTCGGGATCGGTGTTTGCCGCGCCGGCGCCTCCCATCAAGGCAAGCGTGGCGACCACAACGAGAGTGTGAACAAGTCTCATTCGCGCCATCAGGCGTTTCCTCCCATGTCCTGCTTGCGGATCACCAAACCGCGCGAAGGGTCGTATGCGATAATGGCGCCGCCCAGAAACAGCAGCGTGCAGCCGGCCACGACGCCCAGCGACAGCCATTCGATCTGCCCGTAGAAGGCAAAGCGGATCAGTTCGACGGCATAGGTGAACGGGTTGCAGAGGCAGATTTTGTAGAGCAGCGGGCTCGCCTCCTGGATGCGCCACAAGGGATACAGCGCCGGAGACGCGAAATAGCCGGGAAAGATGACGAAGTTCATGATGCCGGCGAAGTTTTCGAGCTGCTTGATCAGCGAAGACAAGAGCATGCCGAGCGCGCAAAGCATCATGCCCGACAGGAACAGTGCCGGCAGCACATAGAGGTAGCCGAGTGGCGGCGCCTTGACGCCCCACAACCAGGCAACGATCAGGAACGCGTAGACCTGCACGATCGATACGGCCACGCCGGCGAGCATCTTCGACACCAGCAGGAACCAGCGCGGAAACGGGCTGACCAGCAGGATGCGCATGTTGCCCATCTCGCGGTCGTAGACCATCGACAGCGAAGACTGCATGCCGGAAAACAGCAGGATCATGCCGCAAAGGCCCGGCGTGATATAGACCTCGTAGAGCACATAGGTCTTGTAGGGTGGGATGATCGACACGCCGAGCACCTGGCGAAAGCCGGCGGCGAAGATGAACAGCCAGACGAGCGGCCGGACCAGCGAGGAAATGAAGCGTTCGCGCTGGTGCAGGAAGCGCAGGCATTCGCGCAGGACGACGCCTTTCAGGCAAATGAGATAGTGGCGCAGGCCGAATGGTTCAGACCGCACTGGCATGATGCCGGCGAGCTTTCCAGGCATCGCAGGAGCGCTCATGGCGACGTCTCCGCCATGCCCGCCGCATCGACGCGGCTGAGCTTCGAAAAGGTTTCGCGAATCGAACTTCCACCATTCGCACGGATCACATCCGACACCTTGCCGCTCGCGACCAGATCACCCCGCCGCAGTATGACGACATGGTCGGCGTCTTCGACTTCGTCGATCAGATGCGTGGCCCAGAGCACGCCGATGCCCTCGGCTTGGACGAGCTTGCGGATGGTGGCGAGGATGCCCGCGCGAGACTCGATGTCGAGGCCTACGGTCGCCTCGTCAAGCAGGAGCAGGGAAGGTCGGTGCAACAGCGCCCGGGCGATTTCGATGCGCCGCATCTGACCCCCGGAGAGGCTGCGTGCCTTGTCATGCTGGCGGCCCTGCATGTCGACCGTTTCAAGCAGCGCGGCAATGCGCTGGCGAGCGTCGCGTCCGCCAATGCCATGCAGCGAGGCGTGGTATGAGAGATTCTGGTAGACGCTGAGGTCGAGGTCGAGCGTGCGTGCCTGGAACACGATGCCGACGCGTCTGAGTGCTTCGCCGGATGCGCGGCGAATGTCATGGCCGAAGATGCGGATCGATCCGTGACGCGTGTCGTAGAGGTGGCTTATCAGTGAGAACAGCGTTGTCTTGCCGGCCCCGTTGAGGCCGAGCAGAACGGTGAAAGTCGCCGGCGCGATCGAGAAGGAGACGTCGTTGAGCGCCCGCTTCTGGCCATAGGAATGGCTGACGGCACCGACATCGAGCGCCGCCACCTCTTCTCCCGGACCGCTTGTCCTCATATGCTGCATGCCGGGCCGCTCCTTCAGGACGCGTTGGCTATCTGGCGCCTTGATCGCCTTTTGTCTCACTTGATCGTAATCTTGCCCTTCAGTCCCTTGTCGGCAAGGTCGGGAACCGACCAGGTATATTCGCCCGGGCGAACGGTATGGAACTGCACCTGGATCGTTCCCGCGTCGTCGAATTCCAGCCAGGCTGGTCCGCCGTCCATATGCACTTCCAAATCGTTGATGACGATCTGGTCCATCCAGACATTGCGGAAGAGGTCGGTGACGAACTTGTATTCGAAACCGCCCTTGGAGGTGATCTTCCAGCGATAGCCCTGGCCGGCGATCAGCTCGAAATCCTTCTGATTGACGGCGTAAGTGGAATCGGCCGAACCGATAATCAGTTCCGGCAGGTTCTTGCTGGCACGCGACGGTTTTGGTGTTGCGTCGTCGGCGCTTGCTCCGGTCGGAGCAAGGACGAATCCGGCGAGCGCGGCGAAGAAAAACCTGCGGAAAAGTTTCATGTCTTGAGCCTCCCGATGATCAATGTCTGCTATTTGGGCGAAATGACCACACCCCAGGGCTGCTGGCCCACGGTGAGCGATTGGACCGGCTCGTCGGTGGCCGTGTCGATGAAGGTGATATCGTTGGAATTGCCATTCGTGGTGATCAGCGTTTTCTGGTCGGGCGTGAAGGCCAGATGCCAGACACGCTGGCCGACGAGGATGTATTTCTCCACCTCGTAGGTGTCGGTATTGATCACCGCGACATGGTTCGCCGGGCCGAGCGCGACATAGGCTTTCTTGCCATCGGCGGTGATGGCGATGCCTACCGGCTGGATGGTTTCGGCCCGCAGTCCCTGAATCGCGAACTGGATCTTCTTCACCACTTCGCGTTTGGCGTTGTCGATGACGCTGACAGTGCCACCGACCTCGGCGCTGACCCAGACCTGCGAGCCGTCGGGCTTGAAGTCGGCGAAGCGCGGGCGCGTGTCGACCAGCACGTTGTCGGTCACCTCATGCGTGCTGGTGTCGATGAAATGCGCCATGCTGGTGGTTTCCGAGGTGTTGACCATGGTCTTGCCATCGGGGCTGACACCCATGCCTTCCGGTTCCACGCCGACCGGAATCTCGGCCAGGACCTGCTTGCTTTCGACGTCGATGGCGGTGACGAGATTATCGTCCTCATTGGCGACATAAAGCGTCTTGCCGTCCGGCGAGAGCACGAACAATTCGGGATCGGGGCCGGATGGCAGCGTACCGACGATTTCAAGCGTCGCGGTATCGATGATCTGGACCGTATCGTCATCGCTGGCGCATAGGTAGACGAACTTGCCGTCATGCGAGATGGTGATGCCGCGAGGTCTCTGGCCGACTTCAACTGTCTTCACCACCTGCATCGTCGCCGTGTCGACGACGGTCATCGTGTTGTCCTTCTCGTTGGAAACGTAGGCCGTATAGGCCGATGCCGGACTGGCCGTCAGGCCGGCCGCGAGAATGGCGAATGCGCAAGCTCGTTTCTGCACGCAAATTCCTCCCGATTGACTCTACTTGAGAGCGCATTTCGTTTCCGGCTGATCGACACCGAGCGTGTCGAGTTCGGAGACTTGGTGAAGATAGCCCTCTTGTGGCGATGTCGAGACGACGGACTTGGTATCGCCAAGCAAGATCGGCTGGCGAAGCTGGAGGTTCCATTTGCGGAAGGTCAGCTTCTGCCCCTTGAAAGCAGCAACCGAAAAGTCGTCCGAGCGCATGTAGTCGCTGATCTTTTTCGCATCGTCGCCCTTGGTGCGCGTGGTGGCCTCGCCGACGGCACGCACCGCCGTCCAGGCCGACATGTCCTTTGAAAGCATCCGCCGGCTCGCCGTCTTCAAGAAGCGGCTCTGCATCTGGATGCCGCCCCATTGTTCGCTGGCGGGATGCCATGACGATGCAACCAGACCGGCCGTGCCGGCGACCAGCCGCGGCGTCCAGGTGCGATAGGGCACGTAGGTCCCGAAAACCTCGCTTTCGTCCGCGACAAGCACCACGTCATGCTCCGGGAGATCTTGCGTGAACACGGAAATCTGCTGCTGTATCTGCGTGGCGCCGGTGTCGGTGCGCCTGGCTGTGCCGGTATCCTTGAATTCCTTCTCGGCGACGATCTGGCCGCCGAAGCGGGTTGCCGCGCGGCGCAACGCATCGGCGTAGAGACGATCCTGCTCATGCGATCCATACAGCAGCACCCAATTCGGCCACTTCTTCACCATGAGATACTGCGCCAGCGCATCGGCCAGCATGCTGCGCGTCGGCGCGACATGGAAAACGTTGACGCGGCAGTCCTCCTCGCGAAGGCTGTCGTCGGTGGCGCCGACGTTGAAGATCAGCACGCCTTTGTCGCGGGCGATGTCGGCGATCGACAGCAATTGTTTGGCTGAAAGATCGGCGACCACATAGCGGTCGCCCTTGGCGATCATGCCTTCGAATGCCTGAACCGCGTCGCCGTCGGGCTTGATCTCGGTCACGTCGAGGCTGAATTTCTGGTTGGTGAACTTTCCGGTCGTATTGTTGTCGCCGATCGCAACCTCGGCGCCGGCGACACCTTCGTCACGTGGCGGCAGGTCGAGCATGGAAAGCGTCAATTGCGGTGCGTAGGCCCGCAAATAGCCTATCTTGATTTCGGTTGTCTTTTTTTCCGGCTTCGCCACCGTTTCCTGGCCTGTCGCGTCGGAAACGTTGACGGTCAGGGAAAAAAAGCACAAAAAGGCAGCGAGAGTGCCTGGCACCGCGCTCGTCATCGATAGTAATTACCCATTCTTGCGCAAAGGTTCGACGGTTGCCGGACCCGCGCCAAGTCAAGGTGCCCATGATCAACTTAGCCGACCCGCAAAATTTATCAAACCCTATCGAAAGACTTTTCGCGCCTGCCAGAACGGTGCGGAAGGTCGCCGGCGTCGATTCGCATGGCAACACCGGCGAGACGTGGCGCAGGGGGATCGACTGCCTCTATAAAAACGTCTTGTCCTCCAAACTGGAGAAACTGTTCAAGTGACCAGAATGCTGGCAAGCGTCACCGGCATCGAAGAGGCGGAGATCGCTCTTTCTGGAGGTGTCGACATCGTCGACCTGAAGGACCCGAAGGCGGGAGCTCTGGGCGCGGTGTCCACGGAAACCATGCGCCGAACGATTTCGTTCATCGCTGGTCGGGCTCCGGTCAGCGCGGTCTGCGGCGACCTGCCGATGGAACCCGAAACGATCCGCATCAAGGCCGAAGAGATCGCGGCGACCGGCGTCGACTATGTGAAGATCGGGTGTTTCCCTTCGGCGAATATCTCTGCCTGCGCACAGGCGCTCGAACCGCTCGCCGCACGAACGAAGCTGATTGCCGTGCTGTTTGCCGATCTGGCGCCGGACTTCGAGCTTCTGCCGATATTCGCCAGGCATCGCTTCCATGGCGTGATGGTCGATACCGCGCAAAAGGGGAAGGGCCGGCTGCTCGATCATCTGCCGCCGGAGCGTATTCCGGGATTCGTCGACCGAACGAAATCGCTCGGTCTGATGGTCGGCCTGAGTGGATCGCTGGAAGCTCCGGATATTCCGCGCCTATTGCCTTTCGCTCCCGATTTTCTCGGCTTTCGGGGGGCGCTGTGTGGCCATTCCGGTCGCACGAGTTCGATCAGCGCCGAGGCGGTCTCGCAGATTCGAGAGTTGATCCCGGCGGAATCCGGGACCGGCGGTCAATCGAGTATCGACTATCGCCTGTTGGCGGCGAGAGGCTATTCGCCGGACACCGACCCGACATTGGGCACGGACAGGATTTTTGTGCGGGATTTTGTTCTGCCGGTCCAGATCGGTGCCTACAGCTTCGAGCATGGCCATACTCAAAAAGTGCGCTTTGATGTGGCCGCCGACGTGCTGCAAATCACCGACCATCCCGAGGACATGCGCCATGTGTTCTCTTATGACATCATCATGGACGGCATTCGCACCATCGTCGCGCGGGGACATATCCAGCTCAGCGAGGCTTTGGCCGAGCAGGTGGCAGCGCACGTCCTGGAGAACCAGCGTGTCGTGCGTGTCACGGTAAGGGTGGAGAAGCTCGAGCTCGGCCCTGGCGGCGTCGGCGTCGAGATCGAACGCAAGCGCCAATCGGCGGGACGCGGCGCTGCCTCCGGCACTGCCGGCCGAAAAGACCGGAGCGTTGTTTTCCGGCCGCGCCAGGAACGCCCCGAAATGCTCCGACGGGCCATCGTCAAGCTTGGCGGCAGCACGGCCCATGCGGCGGAGATGAAGAGCTGGATCGCAGCGCTGGCGGGTTCCAGGCTGCCGATCGTCATCGTGCCCGGCGGCGGCCTCTTTGCCGACCATGTGCGCGAGACGCAGACACGCATGGATTTTTCCGACGCCGCCGCGCATGCCATGGCGATCCTGGCCATGGAGCAGTTCGGCCATGTCATCCTCGACCGGGACGAAAGACTGACGCCGGCACGGTCGCTGGACGAGATCGGGCGAGCGTTGGAGGCGGGCAAGGTTCCGGTGTGGCTGCCGTCGTCACTGGCACTGCCGGCGCTGGATGTTCCGGCCTCGTGGGACATTACCTCCGATTCTCTGGCCGCCTGGCTTGCCGGCAAGCTTGGCGCAAACGCGCTGTTGCTTATCAAGCAGACCGGTGCATTCTTCGATGGCGATACCGCTGACAGCCTGAGGACCCGAGGCATTGTCGACCCCGGCTTTGCCGCCATGCTGCCCGACGGCGTCGATTTCCATCTCGCCGGTCCGAAGGATGCTGCCGAGGCCGGCGCGATGCTCGCGTTGGGCAAGCTGCCCGGCACCAGGATCGTGGCTTCAACAGGGTCGTCGGCAAAGAAGGCGGGATAGCCGATGGTGAAGCTGCATGTGCCGCGCTGGGCATGGGTTTTGACGGGTTCCGGGCATTTCTTTACGGAGAGCTTCGCACTTGTTCGCCAACTCGAACATTGCGATGTCTTCGTGTCGAAGGCTGCCAACGAAGTGTTGCGCATGTACAAGCTTAAACTTGATTTCCCGGAGACGACGCGCGTGCTGCACGACAAGACCGCGAGTGCGATCCCTGTCGGCGAATTCTACCACGGTGTCTATCACACGGTCGTGGTGGCGCCGGCCACGTCCAACACGGTCGCCAAATGCGTGCATGGCATTTCCGACACGCTCGCCACCAATGTCTTTGCCCAAGCCGGAAAGTGCCGTGTGCCAGCCATCGTCTTTGCTTGCGACACCGCGCCGGAACTCGAGACCCAGGCACCGCACGGGCTGGTCAAGGTCTATCCGCGCAGGATCGACCTGGAAAATACCAAGCAGTTGAAGAGTTTTGAGCGGACCCAGGTGGTCGAATCGCTCGCTGATCTCGAAGCCTCGCTCACACGGCGCCGGGCCGAACTCGCAAGCGATGGCTGAGCGGCTGGTTTTTCTTACCGGCCATCTGGCCAAGGCGCGGCTGAAACGGCTGCTGGCCGGGCTGGGCAGTACCGAATTCGCGTGGGAAATCGTCGACGTCGGCGTCAAGGTCGCCGCGCTGATGAGCGAGGACATTGTGAAGCGTCGGCTCACTCTGACAGGAGACGTCGACCGCGTCGTCCTGCCCGGACGCTATCGGGGCAACATCGAGCACCTGTCGGAGCATTTCGGCGTGCCCTTTGTGCGCGGCCCCGACGAGATCGCTGACCTGCCGGCCTTCCTTGGCCGGGCGGGCAAACCGCCGGATCTGACGCGTCACGATATGCGCATCTTCGCCGAGATCGTCGATGCGCCGATGCTGTCGGTCGAGGCGCTGATGGCGAGGGCCTCGATGTTGGCCGCGGCCGGCGCCGATGTCATCGATCTGGGCTGCCTGCCGGAGACGCCGTTTCCATTGCTGCCGGAGGCTGTGCGAGCGCTCAAGGCACGGGGATTTATGGTCAGCGTCGATTCGGCCAGCGTGGACGAACTGACGATCGGGGCACGCGCCGGCGCGGACTATCTTCTCAGCCTCGATGAGAACACGCTGCCGTTGATCTTCGACCATAGGGCTACGGCAGTGTTGATACCGTCCACGCCCGGCGATCTGGATTCGCTCGGCCGGGCCATCGAAGCCGCTCAAAAGGCCGGCGTTGCCTTCATTGCCGATCCCGTGCTCGACCCGATCCATTTCGGCTTCGCCGTTTCACTCGGGCGCTTCATCGAGGCGCGGCGCCGCTGGCCGGACGCCGAATTGCTGATGGGTACCGGCAATCTCACCGAATTGACCGACGCGGACAGTTCCGGTGTTACGGCCGTTCTAGCGGGACTCTGCTCGGAACTCCGGATCCGAAACGTGCTGGCGGTGCATGTCAGCCCACACACGGTGCGGACGATCGAGGAGCACGATATCGCCCGCCGCGTCATGTTGGCTGCTTGCACGGACGGCGCGTTGCCGCGCGGCTATCACCCAGGCCTGTTGCAGGTCCACGATCGCAAGCCTTTCACAGCCTCAACCGACGATATCGAGGCATTGGCGGCCCAGGTCCGCGACGCCAACTTCCGGATCGCGGTAGCGGAGGACGGCATCCATGTTTTCAATAGCAAAGGGCATGCGGTTGCCACGGATGCGTTCGAACTTTTTGCCGGGCTGGACGTCAACGCCGATGGCGCACACGCTTTTTACCTCGGCGCGGAACTGATGAAAGCGGAGATCGCGTGGCGCCTCGGCAAGCGTTATGTGCAGGACGAACCGCTCGCATGGGGCGTTGCCGCGCCGGCTCCTGAAACCGACCGTACCCGTCTTGCCGAGCCGGGCCAGACGCTCCGCGCAAGGAAAGAGCGCTAGACCATGCCCTACATTCGCGAATCGATCATCACGACGGTCAACAAGGCAGGCAACGTCCACATCGCGCCGATCGGCATCATTGCCGAGAATGACGGCTGGGTGATTGCACCGTTCCGGCCGTCGGTCACGCTCGACAATCTCGCCGAAGTGCCATTCGCCATCGCCAATTATACCGACGACGTGCGTGTCTTTGCCGGCTGCCTGACAGGCCGCAAGCATTGGCCAACCGTTCCGGTTGACGGGTTTCCGGTGCCGAGGCTCGAGGCGGCGCTGGCGTATTCGGGTCTCGAAGTCCAGGCGGTCGATGACAATGGCGTGCGCCCCCGCCATTTCTGCCGCGTGGTGCGGGAGGAAGCGCTCGCGCCGTTCACCGGCCTCAACCGAGCCAAGGCGGCAGTGCTTGAGCTGGCCATCCTGGTCAGCCGGCTCGGCATGCTGCCGCGCGATAAGATCGAGGCGGAAATCGCCTACCTTTCGATTGCCATCGAAAAGACCGCAGGCGAGGGCGAAAAGGAGGCCTGGGGCTGGCTGATGCAGCGTGTCAGCGATCACTTGACCGCCAAAGGTTCCGGTAGCGAGGACGCGCGGGGTTAGGCCGAGCGCCGCACCCTGCTTACAACGGATATCCCGCCAAAAGCGCTATCGCGGACGCGGGGGCCGCGCTGCTCGCTTGCCCGCGAACGGTGTCATCGGCGGGGATGATGTCGGCGAAATCGACGTAGCTGCGTTCCATGCGTTCGGCCAGTCGCCTGATCTGCCAGCGACCGATTCCGGCGCCGACGATCGGGACATGCCGCGGCAAGGTCCCGGCAACCAGAGACGCTGCATCGTGCACTTTGCGCAGTTGCTGCTCGCTGAACCAGCGCGCGACTTCACCCCATTCCGGCGGGGTCAGGTCAGTGGCGTCGCGCCCCACCATGCGCGCCAGCCGCGCGATCGAGCCGTCCACGGTCTTTTCCTTGCCGTCGGCGGGAGGGTGCCTGTCGTCGTCCTCGTCGAGCACGCCCAGGATGCGGTGCGCGTCGGCGATCGAGGCGAAATACTCGTTCATCAGCGGCGTTAGCCTGCCATGGACGGGAGCCGACGAGGCTACGCCGAACAGGAATGTCCTGGTAAAGCCGGTATAGACCAATTCGCCGGTTAGAAGCCGTCCGGCATCGGTGTAGCCGTCATTGGCCACGGCGCCGTTCTTGATGGCAATGATATCGGTGGTGGTGGAGCCCATGTCGACGAACAGGGCATCGCCGGCGAGTTTTGCCACCAACAAGGCTGTCGCGTGCCAATTGGCAGAAGCCACATCGGCGCCTAACTGCGCTGCCTGCTCGACCCCGACGAAACCGGATGGTCCGGCATAGACCAGCTTTTTGTCTGTGGGGAAATGGGTGGAAATCTGACCCAGCAGAGCCGCTACGCCGACATCGCGGGACGGAAAGATGTCCGACAGTTCGCCTGTCATGGTGAATGCGTTGAGATCCGCACCCGCGTAGATCGGAGCCGTTTCGTCGAGGGCTGAAGCCAGCTTGTGCAGGCCTTGCCAGAGCGGCGTTGCGATCGTTACCGCCTCGACGATGCGACCGTCTTGTGCGCGGGTCACCTTCAGATGCGCGCCGCCAATGTCGAAACCGGCAATGATGCCCTTTCTTTTTTCCACGCTTCAAGCTTTCATGACGGGGGCAATTGGTCGGTGAAAAAAACGTTGCGTATTATTCCGGTTCTCGACCTGAAAGACGGCGTGGTGGTTCGCGCCCAGCAGGGAAAACGCGATCGCTACAGGCCGATCGTTACGCCGCTCAGCCGAAGCCCTGATGTCGTCGCGGTCGCTGAAGGACTGCGTGGGCTTTATCCTTTTTCGACCTTCTACATCGCAGATCTGGACGCTATCGAAGGCGGAGCGCCAAACAGCGACGCACTCGCCCGGCTGAGGACGATGGCGGAGCCGCCGGAACTTTGGGTCGATGCCGGCGTGGCCGACGAGAAGACACTTTTGGCGGCGCTTGCCGAACGCTCGCTGTCTCCTGTTCTGGGCTCTGAATCGCAGCGGGACGACATGTTGCTGCGGCGTTTTCGCGATCATCCCGATCTCATCCTGTCCCTTGATTTCGTCGGCGATAGTTTTTGCGGACCGCGTTCTCTTCTCGATGAGCCCGAGCTTTGGCCGCAAAAGGTGATTGTCATGACGCTGGCCAAGGTCGGTGCGGCCGCCGGTCCTGACTTCGGGCGGTTGCAGGAGGTCAAGGCCAAGGCCGGAAATCGCGCCGTCATCGCGGCCGGCGGCGTCCGAGATGAGGCCGACATCAGCGCCTTGTCCGCGATGGGTGTCGCCGCGGCGCTGGTCGCAACCTCATTGCACAACGCTACGCTCACACCCGGCCGCCTCGCGTCACTCGGCGCCTGATCATCGTTGCTCGTCGACTCCCGAAGGACGTGCGCCCTTCGGGAGGTGACGTTTCAAAAGCCCAGAACTTTTTTCAGCCGGCGCAACAGACCATCCGTCTCAGAAGAGGGTTTTTCCTGTGCGGGGCTGTCTCTTGTCTAGGCTGCGAACGGATGCTTGACCTTGTCGCGCTGGGCCGTTGCTTCGGCGGCGGTCGGGGTTCCTGCAACGGCGCGCTGGATAGCTTCCTTTGTCGCCTCGTAATTGTATTTCTGGATCTTGGCGTCGTCCGCCGCGTCCCAATGGATGAACACCCCGACGCAGATGAACACGTCGTCCGCTTCGTTGGCCGGAATGGTCCCGTCCGCAACGCTGTCCTGCACGGCCTTTGCCACGGCGTGCTGCGCCGGGCCGAACATCTGGACCGCCTGCTTGGCGCCCTTGATCGTGACCTTGTTGAACATCACGGTGTTGGGTTTGCATTGAAGATTGGGCGCGATCACCGCCAAAAGCGAAGTAAAGCCGTCCTTGTTGTTGGTAAGCGCGTTGCAGAATGCCGTTTCGACCGCGCTCCCCCGCGGGCCGATGAGCAGGTCGACATGCGCGACTTCGTTGCCGTCTCCCACCAGCGATTCACCGACCATAACCTTTGAGATTTTTGCCATGCCAATTTCCTCCAAGACACAATTATGATGTCCACGGACGCTGCAACCGAGCAGGCGCTCGATGGACAGCTATCCTTGTTGGCAGCGTCCGGATTTGCCCGGACCGGTTGGCTAGATAGCCGCGGAAGCACAGCTTCCGCTTTTGGAAGTCAAGCACCAACGCCGCGATTATGCAAGGTGAGGGCGAGGGTGTGGACTAAAAGAGTAGCCACGGTGAGGTCGGCCGAGGTGCCGGGATTGATGTTGTCGGCCTTCAGCCGGCGGTCGAACTCCATGAGCAGGCGAATGCGCGACGGCTCGTCGCCCTCGGCATGGAGCGCCGCCTGAACGGCAACGGCTTCCTGCCGCGCTTGATTTGCGACGTCAACGCCGTGCTTGCGCATCACATGGCTGTCGGGGAAGCCGGCGAGAAACGCCATGTAGACGAATACCGTCGGCCACATGCCCGTTTCTTCGCGTGCCAACGCTCCATCCAGCGTGGCGAGCCCGACCCCGAACACGTCGCCGAAACAGCTGCCGTACTGGCGGGCGATCATGTCGCGGTCGGCGGCCTCCCGCATCGCGTCCAGCAAATGAACCTTCGGCTCCTGCCGCACATCGTTGGCGGCTTCTCCGAGGCCGCCTGGCGCGGCCGTGACAATCGCCTCGAATACCGCCTTGGTATCCTGCACGCTCAAAGCCCGAAGCAGCAAGTCGAGATTGTCCTGCAGTCTGTCACCGCCCATTTCGGCGGCGCATATCAGTGGCCCTGCCAGAAGGATGATTCCGAGATTGGTATTGGTTGCGACCGCCAGTCGGGTCGCGCGCACGGCCTCCAGCATGCGCTGTCCGACCGGCAGACGAGGATCGGTCAGCGGCCCGGAAGAAACCTCCGCACTCATCATGAACTGGGCGGCGGACATGCCGTGTCCGTCGGCGAACAGATGGACGTTGCCCGGTTTGAGGGCTTCGATCTCCATCCTGCAGGCATCCTTGTAACTGGCCCGGAGGCGTTCGCGCGAAACCGCCATCCTACTGGCCCTCACGAATTCGCAGGCGCGGTAAAACGATAGGGCCGCGGCGCGGCGGCCGCTTCGGCACGGTCGGCCAGGAGCTTCAGCAAGGCATCGGCGATTGCCTCGGCGATATTCACGGCGACCACCGATTGCAATCCCGACCAGGCGGGCATGCTGTTCACTTCGAGTATGAACAGATTGCCGTCGTCATCCCGCACGATGTCCACGCCGGCAAAATCCGCGCCGACCGCGGCTGACGCGGCGACAGCCAGCGAGGCCAGTTCCGCCTTGCCATATTGGGAAACCTGTTCCGGCACGCCGCCCCGGTTGACGTTCGTGATCCAGTCGTCGCTGATGCGGCTCATCATCGCCACGGTCTCGCCGGCGCAGACAAAGACGCGAAAATCCCGGAAAGGCGGACCGGCACGCGACACATATTGCTGGAGGTAATAGACGCTGTTCACCTCTTCTGCGGCCGGCAGGTCCGACAGCGTGCGGATCAGCTTTATCCCGCGGCCTTGCGCTCCGAACAAGGGTTTCAGCACCAGCGGTCCCCGCGGAAGCTCTTGCGCCGCGATCTCCTCGGCGACGGCAAGTCCTTCCACGGCAAAGGTGCGTGGCGTAGGCAGGCCGGCATTTTTCAAGAGGAATGTCGTCATCGACTTGTCGACGCAGCGCTCGATCGCCTGCGCGGAATTCCACACGGGAACCGACAGTCTGCTTAACGCGTGCAGCATGCCGAGGCGCCGGGTAATCGCTTCGAACGATCCGGCGGCGATGGAACGAACGAGCACGGCGTCGGGCAGCGTGCCGCCGAAGCCGGGGATCGAAAGTCCGCTCGGGCTGCTGGTGTCGAATGCGATCGCTGCCAGCGGCACGGCTGCAACGGCGGCGCCTCTCCGACCAAGTCCTGCCGCCAGGCCGTTCGAACCAGTGTCCACTTTGTCGCTGACGATCAGGATGCGAGGGATCATGTGGCGCCTCGGGTGCGGGAACCTAAGAGGCGTGAGCGATTCCGCGCCCCAATGGCCGCGTCCGCGACGGGGCTGCACGAAATGCAGTCGTCGGGCAGGCGAATGACGGACGAATCCCTTGGCACCGCCATGCTCTAGCCGAGACTTCGTTCGAGCATTTTCAGATCACGCCGACCGGCGCGAAACGTATCGCCGGTTTCGATCGCTGTCACGATCACTTCGGCCGGGCTGAACAGCAGCGGGTCGATGGCATAGAAATCGCCCTTGAACCGCGCGAAGATCTCGGCGAAGGGTTGGCCGTAGTCCCGTGAGGCGCTGCTGGGAAGTTTTTCCGCGAGTTTGCCAGCCTCTTTCGCCGATCCTTTCACGAAGAGCTGGACGCTGCCGCCATAGATGATGGCATCGTTGGTTCGGCCCATGGCGGTCAGGAAATCCGGATGGGGGGCGGGGATCGGAGCCGTTCCGATGCCGTCGACAACGTTCTCCAGCGGGAATTTGAGATCGTTGATCTTGTGCAGGGCAACCTCGAGCGCGCGCGCAACGATCTGCACGCTGCCGGCAAGACTTTGTGTCGGCGCATAGAGGAAGGTGAGCTTTTCCATCGCCAGTCCAGTTGCCTTGCCCACTTTCTCAACGATCGCGCGGGGAGGCGGTTCGGCCGTCTCAAGGATAAGCACCGCGGACGATGCGATGTCGCGATAGGAAAGTGTTTCGAACAGCGGTTCGACCCGGGCGAGGGCGCGCGCCGGCCCAGATCCCATCGCGAAATAGTCCTGGCCAGACAGGTTCCAGCCCGCATACTGGCTGCCCAGGCAGGCTAGCACCGGCTGCGAAGATCGCGCTTCGACAGTGAACGGCCATTGCTGTGACGCGCGATCCATGAACACAGAAACGCTGCCGAGACCGCCCATCGCGGCCTCAGCCATGCGCAGCCCGGCTTCGACGCTGCCTACGGTCTTGGCGCCGGCATCGATCAGGCGCTCGCCCAATGGCCCCCTGGAAACGACGATGCGCAGGCGTTCGGCGTCGCCGATCATGCCGTCAACGATGCGCTGTGCATTGTCGTTCAGGAATGCCGAACCGTCTTTCATGTCCGGTCTCCTTCCCATTGGAGTTGCAATTGACTGGCTTGTCCCTTGATGAGTCGCTTGGTCGATTGGGCGCTCGGCCCGCGCGCGAAGACCGTGCAGACAGGGTCGCCGGCAATCAGACGGGTGCCAGCCGACTGCTGGTCCGCTGTCCATTCAGGCCAGGCGATCGACGGAAAGTGAGTGATTGGCGTCGCGGCGTAAGTCACCATCGACGCCATCGAATCGACGAAGCGCGGCAAGCGGAAGACCTGACCCGTCGCGGCGCGCAGATGCGCTTCGATCAATGGCGCGTCGACATCGTCGAAAATGTCGAGGGTGGCGCCTGGCCTCGGATTGATCTCGATGAACTTGTAGCCGTCCGGCCCGCGGATAAGATCGGCGCTGCACAATCCAACCAGGCCGGCGCGCCGCGTCAGACTTGAGAGCCAACCGCCGATCACCCCCGCCTGTCTGCGATCGAAGCGTCTCAACCGCACGGCGCCGCCATAGCGATAGGGCGCTGTCGGGGAGGGGGACGTCCATTGTTGGCTGAAGCCCACGACGTGCGCGGTTTGCCCGTTGCCGACGAACAGGGCCGAGATGCTGCGTCCGGCAACGAAGCGCTGGAAATAGCGGCCGGCGATCGGGCTTTCTCCGGCTGCTCGTCTGACGTGCCCGCCGCCGGCGCCGCCCGCGGTCTTGACCACCCAGTTCTCCCGATCAGGCGGCTGGTCCCATCGCGATTGCGGATGCGGGATGCCAAGTTCGGCGCAATCATCGGCCAGCAACTGCGGATCCTTGATCCTGCGGATTGCGGCGCCGCCATTGCCTGCGAGCGGAAAGTGTCGCGCGATCTCGTCCACGGTCTCAGGCATCCGCTCAAACCCTGAGCCCAGGATAATGGCGACCGGCAGGTCGTCGCCAGCCAATCGCCGAAGCGTGTCGACGATGCGCTCGCCGTCGATGCCCCTCTGCAGGTCGCCCGGCAGCATCGTCGCACGTTCGGCGAGCGCGACGGTGTCCGTATCGCAAAAGAAATCGGCAACCAGCGGACGATAGCCGGCGCGACGCGCGGCGGCGGCCAGCGCCCGGCCTGAAATTGCCGCGATCAAAAGAGATCCGGCGTTACTTGGCAATCTCGCGTGCAAGGGAAAACGCTTCCTGAAAATCGAGCGTGATCGTCTTTTCGGATTCGATCATTCTTTTGAAGAGACCGAATTCGACCTTATATTTGACATTGCCGATGGCAAGCGGACCAATGCCGACAGCTTTTGCCGCTTCGAGTGGATCACCATTGGCATTGACGGCCAATCCTTCGATGCCGGCCGGGGGGACGGCATTGACGTCGGCCGCAATAAGCAGGTCATTGCCTTTCAACTGGGCTTTGGAGACCACCTGGACGCCGGCTTTGGCGCAAGCCAGGATAATTTCGTTCGCCTCGACCAGCTTTGTCTTGCGTGCGTCGCTCGATCCGTCAGCGGCATCGACGATGATGTTGAATCTGCTTTCGATCTCGGCTGCGATCTGTTTGACCCTCTCGATGCCGTCATGGCCGACAAGTGTGACCCGGGCACCTTCCCCTGCCGCGATGACGGCGGTGCAGAAGCCGACGACGCCGGTGGCGCCGAAAACAGCCACCCTCGTATCCCTGAGCGCACGCTGAAATTTCTTCTCGAGCGCCTTTTCGACCTTGGCCACCATCGCCGCGGCCGTGGTGAACGAGCCGGCCGGATCGGCAAATACCGAAACCTGGAAAGGCGGCACCATCGCCTTCTTCGCGGCGTCGAACATGTCGAGCGCCAACGAGGCATCCTTCCCGGCGATGAAGATGCCGGTGTCGACACCCGCATCCGGCGGGCGCGAAAAGATCGCGTCCTGGACCAGGCCTGTCACTTCGGCGAGGCTTACATCGACATAGGGGACGACGGCGTCGAAGCCTGCGTCGAGCGCCATGTTCACGTCGAAGGGGCTCATCTGCTTCAACGGTGTCAGCATGTGCAGGATGTGTTTGCGGGCCATTTCTTGCCTTTCTGCCTGAAACGGGAGCGTCAGCTGCCGACGAGATTCAGCCTGGTTGAGCTGATCTTCGCGCCGGAGTTCCTGCCCTTGACGATCTTGATCTCAAGGCCGTCCTCAATTGTCGTCTTCCGAACCGCGTCGACGAACTTGAGTGCGGCGTCATGTGATGGCGCGAAGGCAAAGCCTGTCGGCCCCCAGGAACTCTGGCCGATGCCGACGGCGCCTGCTTCATTGAGACGGTGGGCCGCCATCTCGACCCGCTTCGAGGTGAACACGCCGCCCTGCGCCGGGGCGAAATGGCTGCCGATCAGCATCTGTATCGCGGTGACGGCGGCGCCGAATGCCGGAAGGTCCCGCTCGACCAAAGCCGGCATAATGCCCATCAGCACCCTTCGGCAGATCTCCCCGCTGCCTGCCGTTGGGAACGGCGGCAGCGAACGAAACGCCGCGACCTCGGCAGCGCCATGCAGTCCATGCCCGGAATGGTCGAGGATGAGGATGACGCGCCACTCTTCCGGAAACGGCAGCCGCGCGACGACCGGAGGCGTTCCGCCGCGGTCGTTCTTGCCGGCGTCGACTATGACGCCGCCATCTTCGAAACTTGCGATGCCGATGCCGGATCGGCCGCCCCGCTCGAGCAGGCCCGCGTCGCCGGCGATATCCAGAGGCAAATTATGGAGAGTGCGCAACGCCGAGGCGACGGCAAGGGCGATCTGCGTGCCGGACCCCAGACCCGCATGACTGGGGATCGACTGCTCGACCACCAGATGGTGCTGGGCGCGAATGCCGAGATGCGCGCAGAGCGTCGACAGATGCTCGCTGGCGCGGGTGCTCTCGGAGCCTTCGACGATGGTTTCGCCGGACCGCGACAGGGTGACGACGGTTTCGGGTTCGCTCAATGGAAGCCCGACGCTGCCGAACCGCCGTCCGGCATCGCCATTGAGATCAAGGAAGCCAAGGTGCAGGCGAGCGGGCACTCGTATGGTAACAGAATTCGACATCTGCCCCCCGATGGGTGCATCATGGATGCATCATGGAAGTTTAGGTGCCCGGTACCATGATAACTGTTTTCGTCGATGGGGCAAGCCAAAGAGAATGCATCCACGTGTTTGCTGGCTCCGGCGTGTAGACAGACCGAGCAATTCGCGGAGGTCGAGATGAACGAGACAGTCAAGGAAAAGGTCTATTCGGAAGCCGAGATCGCCGAGCGGCTTGAGAAGGAGCTGCCAAAATGGCGCTACGAAAACGGCTGGATCCGGCGCAAATACAAGACCCACAGCTGGAAATCGACGCTGATGGTCATCAACACGGTTGGCCATCTCGCCGAGGCGGCGTGGCACCATCCCGATATCACCGCCTCCTATGCCTGGGTCGAGGTGCGCCTGATGAACCACGCGGCGAAAGGCATTACCGACAAGGATTTCGAGTTGGCGAAAAAGATCGAGGATGTTGTCCAGTGGCAGCCGGCCAAGGAAGGCGGGGCGCTGGAGGGCACTCCGCTGACCGATCAACGCTTCGCTTACGTCAAATATGACTAAGCAGGGTCGGAATTTGTTGATAGCGTATGAAAACATTCGCTGATCCGCTGCAAGGTGGGGTTCACGGCCAATCCAGTTTCGTCTAGGATCGTGGCGGCACCAGAAAGTAGTTTAGCGAATGGCGGTTGCTTGGATCGGCAACCGGGAAGCGCTGATTGAGCGCGCGGCTGCGCATGCCGCGTCGCTACTGTCGTCAAGTCGGTGCCCGGTTTTCAGCTTTGATACGGATATAGACGGCACGAGGGCGGCGATCGCGCTGGCTGAGAGGGCTGGCGCGGCATACGACCATGCCGATGGCGCGGCACTTGCCCGGGAGACTGCGCTTTTTACGGACAAGGGGGCAATGACCGTCGCCCCCGGAGAGACGCGCCGGCGTGCCGATGTCGTGGTGATCGTGGGCGAGCTCCCGCGGATCCATCATGGTCTTGTTGGCGAACTCGCCGGGACGGTTCCCGACCTCTCGACCGTGAACCAGCGCGCGTTCTTCGTGGTAGGCCCGAACGGGATGTCTGTGCCGCCGCTGAACGGCGGGCGCGAGGCAACGCGACTTTCCTGTGGCCAAGCTAGCCTCGCCGCCACGCTGGCGGCGCTGAGGACACAGCACAAAGGGCGGCGTACATCGCAACCGGTGTCGAATTTCAATGATTTCGCCAAAGCGTTGGCGGCCGCGCATTTTCCCGTGTTCCTGTTTTCAGGCCACGCCGCCGAAGGCCTGGCATTGGAGATGCTGCAAGGACTGATCGCCGATCTCAATCACAAATCGCGCGCATCCGGCCTTCATCTGCCGGCGAACGAAAGCGGCTGGGGAAGCACGCTCGCCTCGGCCTGGATGACAGGTTTTCCGCTGCGCACCGGCTTTGCGCGCGGTTTCCCGGAATTCGATCCCTGGCGCTGCGATGTGGCTCGCATGATCGCTGCCGGCGAAGCCGACCTGCACCTGCGGATCTCCGCCATAACTGCCCAGCCGAAGGAAAAAAAGCGACGCATGGCGTTGATTGCGTTGACGAAAACGCAAGAGCCGGTTGCCGGCGCCGCAGTCACCATCGCCATCGGCGAAGCTGGGGTCGATCACGATGCGGTTGTCTACTCCAGCCGCACGGGCTCGCTCAGGTCGATCGATGCGCAAGCGGCCTCGCAATTGCCCTCCGCCGCGATGATCATCCGCCTGATCGCTAGCCACGCTTTCGCCGAGCCACTGCCATGCTGACGAAAATCGCCGGCGGCGACATCATCGATCCCGTCAACGGCCGTCTCGGCAAGGGCGACCTTTGGGTCAAGGACGACAAGATCGTTTCGGCGCCGGCGGGAGGGGCGGCCGACCGGATCATCGAAGCCAGCGGCTGCATCGTGATGGCTGGCGCCATCGACATCCACTCCCACATTGGCGGCGGCAATGTGAACACCGCGCGGCTGCTCTTGCCCGAACAGCATGCCGCCCATCAGGCGCGGCCGGCAATGACGCCGCTCTCCAATGCCGGCTGGTCGACGTTCCAGACCGGCTGCCTCTACGCCAAGATGGGCTTTACGACGGTGGTCGAGCCGGCGATGTCGCCGGGAGCGGCGCTTCACACGCATCTCGAACTGGCTGACATCCCGATCATCGACAAGGCAACCCTCGCCATTCTCGGCAATGACGATTTCCTGTTGTCGATGATCCGCGACGACGCCCCCTCGACGAGGATCGAGGACTATGTCGCCTGGACGGTCGCTTCGACGCGAGCGCTTGGGGTCAAGGTGATCAACGCCGGTGCGGCGGCCGCCTTCAAGGAGAACGTCCGCACCTTCTCGCTGGACGATGTCGTGCCTTCCTATGGCGTCAGTTCGCGCAAGATCGTCAAGACGCTGCAGGCCGCCGTCGACAGTCTTGGCCTGCCGCATCCCCTGCATGTCCATTGCAACAATCTGGGCAGCCCCGGATCGGCGGATACGGCGGCTGCGACGATCGCAGCGGCGGATGGGCTGCCGCTGCATCTCGCCCACCTCCAGTTCTATGGCTATGGCACGGAAGGAAAACGCGGGTTTTCTTCCGCCGCCGCACGGCTTGCCGAACTGGTCAACGCGACGCCGGAAGTCACCATCGATATCGGCCAGGTCATGTTCGGCCAGACGGTCACGGTCTCCTCCGACGTCATGCGGCAGTTTTCGGCGCGTGGCAGCGCGCACCCGAAAAAGACCGTCATTCATGATGGTGACGGCAATGGCGGCGGCATCGTGCCCTACAGTTATGGCAAGGACTTCTACGGCACGATGCAGTGGGCGATCGGGCTCGAGCTTTTTCTCCTGATCGACGATCCCTGGCGTGTGTTCTTCACCACCGATCATCCCAACGGTGCACCTTTTACGGCTTATCCGGCGCTGTTCGAACTGCTGATGAGCCGGGAAGCGCGCGCCGAAATGACCGCTGGACTTTCACGATCCGCCCTGGCGCTCTCTACCCTGGCCGCAATCGACCGCGAATACACGTTCGAGGAAATCGCCATCATGACGCGCGCGGCGCCGGCCAAGCTGCTCGGCTTGACGGATCGAGGCCATCTCGGCGCCGGTGCAATAGCCGACATCGCTGTCTATCGCAGGGACCGCAGTATCGCGAAAATGCTCGGACAGGCGGCGTATGTTTTCAAGGATGGCGATCTCGTCGTGCAAGATGGGGAAATCATCCATTACCGCTGGGGCAAGGCATTGAGGCTCAAGCCGCCTGTCGACAAGGCAATGGTGCGACGGCTCGAGGACTATCACCAGCAGCGCTACGGCCTGTCGCTGGACTGGTTCAATTTTCCGGATTCCGCGATTGCGCGCGAACAGCCATTCGGCGAGGTGCCATGCCGAACATGAGCGTCAATGGGATGACGATCGACGATACCTTCGCGGAAGCCTTCGGCATGCGCGCAACCGCCATCGTCATCACCGCGCCGAGCCGGAAATGGGCTCGCCAGGCGGCGATCACGATGACCGGATTCGCCACCTCGGTGATCGGTTGCGGCTGCGAAGCGGCAATCGAGATCGACCTGCCGCCCTCGGCCACACCGGATGGCCGGCCGGGCTGCCGCGTCATGATCTTCGCGATGGGAACGGACGAATTGCAGAAGCAACTGCTCAATCGTGTCGGCCAGTGCGTTTTGACCTCGCCGGGTTCCGCCTGCTTTGCCGGGCTGCAAGGCAGCGCCGAGCTCAAGCTCGGTTCGGCGCTGCGTTATTTCGGCGACGGCTGGCAAATCTCCAAGAAGATCGGCGACAGGCATTTCTGGCGTATTCCCGTCATGGATGGCGAGTTCCTGTGCGAAGCAACGACCGGACTGACGAAGGAAGCTGTCGGTGGCGGCAATTTCTTTGTCATGGCGCAAAACAGCGCCAACGCTTTGGCCGCTGCCGAGGCCGCGGTCGCTGCGATCGGCATGGTGCCTGGCGCCATCGTGCCGTTTCCGGGCGGCATTGCCCGTTCGGGTTCCAAGATAGGTGGCAAATACAAAGGCATGATCGCTTCGGCCAACGAAGCCTACGCGCCAACGCTGCGCGGTGTCGTCGCGAGTGAGCTCGGTCCCGACATCAACGCCGTCCTGGAAATCGTCATCGATGGTGAAACCAATGATGCAGTTGCCGCCGCGATGAAGGCAGGCATCAAGGCTGTCATAGAACTCGGCCCGAAAAGAGGCGCGGTTCGGATCAGCGCCGGCAATTACGGCGGCAAGCTCGGGAAATTCATCTACTCGCTGAAGGATATGCTGCCATGAAGGCGCTGACCTTCACCCTGGTTGCCGAGCCGCCGGAGCGCCTTGACCTATCGCCGCTGACGCCGGAGCGGCTGGCCGGGATCGAAAGGCGCGACGTCGAAAGAATCCAGATCGGCATGTCGAAACACGGATCGAAGGTGGGCGACATTTTTCGCGTCGCCGGCAGCGATCCGACAAACATCGTGTTCGAAGGCGGAAGCACGCGCCTTGACCTTGTGGCGCAAGGCATGCGGGGTGGGTCGGTTCGCCTCGTTGGCAATGCGGGCGCCCAGGCCGGGCGCGCCATGCGCGGTGGGGAGCTCACGATCGAAGGCAATGCGGGTCCATACGCCGGCTCCGGCATGCGTGGCGGCAGGCTTGAGATAACAGGCAATGCCGGCGACCACCTCGGTGCGCCGCTCGTCGGGGAACTGGCCGGCATGAACGGCGGTGTGTTGATCGTCAGGGGCAAGGCGGGCGCCTTCGCTGCGGACCGCATGCGGCGCGGCCTGATCGCGGTGCTGAAAGGCTCCGGCGACCACGCCGGCAGCCGCATGATCGCCGGCACCTTGGTGGTGGCCGGTGGCACCGGCGAGATGCCCGGCTATCTGATGCGTCGCGGTTCGATCCTTCTCGATCGCACGCCGGCACGCATGTCGCCGAGCTTCGTCGAATGTGGCGCACCCGAGAGCGTTTTCGCCGCCATCATCGATCGTCATCTGATCGCCGAGGGCATTTTGAAACGGCCGCTTCTGGGGAGCGCACCGCGCAAATATGGCGGGGATAACGCAGTGCTCGGAATGGGCGAGGTTCTTTTTCCGCGCTGAGATCCGTCGACACAGGAACCATAGGATGGCAGGACGCAAGTGCTTGCCGCTGGGTGGCAGTGGTGGCGCCGACCGTCATCCGACCCGCAACGTGGAGAACACATGAAAATCATCTCTCAAACGAAAGCCCATGGCGGCGTGCAGGGCGTCTATTCCCATTTGTCGACGAGTTGCCGTTGCGACATGACTTTTGCCGTTTTCAAACCTCCGCAGGCGCGGGAGGCGCCTTGTCCCGTTGTGTGGTATCTCTCAGGCCTGACGTGCACCCACGCCAATGTAATGGACAAGGGCGAGTACAGGCGCATGGCCGCCGAGCTTGGCCTGATCGTCGTCTGTCCCGACACCAGCCCGCGCGGCGCCGACATTCCGGATGAAAAAGACAACTGGCAGTTCGGCTCCGGCGCCGGCTTCTATCTCGATGCGACGCAAGAGCCTTATGCGAAGAACTATCGCATGTATTCCTATGTCACCGAGGAGTTGCCGGCTCTCATCGCGGCTGAATTTCCAGCCGATATGGCGCGCCAGGCAATCTTTGGCCATTCGATGGGCGGGCATGGCGCGCTGACGATTGCCTTGAAGAATCCGCAACGTTTCAAGAGCTGCTCGGCGTTCGCCCCGATCGCCCAGCCAAGCACCGCCGGCTGGTCGAGACCGGCTTTTGAGAAATATCTCGGGAAGGATGAGGCTTCGTGGCGAACCTGCGACGCGACGTCGCTCATCGACGACGGATACCGTTTCCCCGAATTCTTGGTCGATCAGGGAACGTCGGACGGATTTCTTGACGACGGGCTGAGGCCTTGGCTGCTTGAAGCGGCCTGCGCCAAAGCAGGTATTCCGCTAAAGCTGCGGATGCAGGATGGATACGATCACTCGTATCTTTTCATCTCCAGCTTCATGGACGACCATCTGAGATGGCATGCTGAGAGGCTTTGATCTGGGCAGGCCGAAGGCATGGCCAGATGCAAACAACTCATTGAATTCGACGCCTTACACCGAGGGGCTGAAAGCACTGGGCAGCCCCGACGAGATCCCGGGTCCGCCGTGCGGTTGACCGGGATAAACGCCTGACGGCATCCAGTATTTCGAGGTGCGGCAGGTGAGGGGCGCAAGCTGCTGTTCGTCCGCATCGGCCAGGACGAACCGTTGTTTGACGAGCAGACGTTGCGGGTGTCGCCGGCTGGCTAAGAGCCAAAGGTAAGAGCCAAATCAGACTGAGCAGATGGCTGGACGAGTCGCAATTGCGTTAAACAATTAGCCGACTAACTAACTCCGCCAAAGTGATTTATGACCTGCGGCGTTCAAAATTATATCGAGATATCGGGCCTTATCCTCGCGACTTTCCATATTGAACGATTCAATTGCTTCCCTTTGAGCTATCTTGAGCGCAGGGCCGACTGCTCTTTCTACCAAGGTGGTGGCAGAAAAAACTAAGTAACAATTAATCCCTACATTGGACAGCGTGTCTTTTGCATGTTGAAAGGTTACGCTAGCTAAAGCGGCATTCTTAATTTCAGCGGATCCCGCGTGATCAGAGTTAGTAAAGTCTATGGTCTCAGTCGCATGATATCTAGAGTTCTTCAGCATGAAGTCGATATGAAGCTTCCCAGATGGGCCAACCGGAAGATTGGCCACAACACGATGCCTATCGATATCGTGAATATCTCCACTAAAGACGTCGTATTCCTTGAATATCTTGCGAAGGTCTTTGGATAGTTTGCTGCCGGCTTTCTTCTTGGCCGATTGCCCTTTTGGTTTCTCAATATATTCGGAGTTTATGTCCGATATTCTTTGCTCGTATTGATTGTCTGAATCGATCGTAAACCACCCAATCTCTGAAAGTGTATAGCCCGTAGCCTTCGAAAGTCGAGCCACTCGAGAGTCCAATTCGATTGATGGATCGTCAGACTCCCTGAGGTGCGTCGCAATCCACTCAACCGCCCGCGAACTGACATTGAAATAGTTCAACAACTGGGGAGAAGCGTTCAATCTCACATCAAGGCGATCGGACTTGAACACGACTAGGCCTACGTTCAAAACGTCGCCACGGTGCGCGAATGGCACCAAGCGAATTAGAGCGTAGTTAAAGATATGCACCACTGCGGATTCCTTCGTCCACTTCGTCGATTTGGCGTCCAAATTCCGGACTCAAGATTCTAGCTATCAGCGAAGTTCGTGCATTTTTTGACAACCAATCCGTTGGTAGCCCTATCATTGCATTGTCGCAGATAAGCGCACGACCTTTATGAAACCGGTCCAGGAACGATCTGGCAAATTCCACAGAGAAACCGTGTACTTTCCGTATCTTTTTACCGACCTGCACCGTCGGCATGCCTTGAGCAAGCCCAACTATGGCATTGTCATTCAAGATTGTTGAGCTGCCGAAGTCAATTATGTGCAGATTGGCGATCTCTTGACCGTCAATCAAGCCCGCCCGCTGGAACAGAAAATTGTGATCGTGCCGATCAGGATTGTAGATCAACTGATCAAAAGCATAGGTGGCTGAAAGCAAGTTGCGGATGCCTGGCACGTTGAGATTGCCGGGACCATCAAGAAGCAGCATGCTGGCTTCTAGGTCGCTCATGCAATGCGTGATCGCTTGTGAGCCGAATACAAGGGCTCCGCTTGGAGTCTGAAGCACCTTCATCGGAGGAACGGGTAGATTCAGAGACCTTGCGAACGACGTGCATATCCACTCAGTGGCGCAAACCTCGACCTCTCCGCCCATCCCTTTAACAAAATACCTCAATCCGTCGTCACAGAGCGCCACACCAGTTTGATGCACCGTAGTCTGACGGGGATTTGGCTTGTACTCAGTTATTCTGAGGGGAATGAATTCCAATTGCATCATAGGTTGGCATCCAGTGTCCCAAAAATCCCCCTGTCATAGTACCGCCCTACTCGGCGAACCCTGAAGTCACTTCGAATCAATTAAATTCTAATTGAATACTGGAAAAAGTCCATAAAATCAACATGGTGGCATTCATTGACAAAAGAACACCACATGCAGCTTTCTTGGGCAAAGTTGTTTGCCGGCCGCAGTCGAGCGACGGACAAACTCAAGGTGTTATCTTCTGCTCGGCGGCTCGTTCTTGGTGTCTCCGAAGCCGGGCTTGGGCACACGCTCGACTGTGGTTGTGTTCGGCCGGCGCTCTGCTTCCTTCACAGGAATGAATTGGCCGCTCTTCGAGCTTCGTCCAATGTCGAAAGTCTTGCGTTCGTTGGTGGTCATTTAGGTATCTTTCTTCTGGAGTTGCCTGAGCTACCTCGACTCCGAGAACCGACTCCCCATATGATACCTTTGCACAGGAGATGGGATTTCGGTCTCGTCGCCCCGCGTGGGCTCCGGCTTATTCGCGGTACCAAAGCCGGCCCAGTTTGGGTCGGCTTTGGTGTTTCTGGCACAAGTGCGCGATCTAAATTTTTTAGATGAGTTTCCTCTTTTGTTCCTTTTACCATTTCGGCCCAATCTTACGACCGGGCCGATGATGTTGCGTTTTAGCGCTTCAGACTTTCCTCAGCTGCACCCGCTGGTCGAACCGCACGTATCGCACTTCTCACAAGTCCCGTTCCGCACCATAGTGAAATTCTGGCACTCGGAGCAGGAATTGCCGGTGTAGCCCTGGAGCAGCGATTTGGCGCGGCGGTCGTTGGCGAGTTTCTTCGCTTCGGCCGCCTCAACGGCCGCAACGTCGGTGAACAATCCCGCCGTGGTATCGGAAGCAGCACCCACCGCCTCCTCGAAGGCGATGTCCTCGGCCAGTTCCTTTGCCCGCTCCTCATAGTCGCGTTTGTAGGCGACCGCTTCGTCGCTGGCGGGTTTCAGCGCCAGCACGTTGGAGCCGGAGAACGCGGTCGGTGCCGAGCGGGCAGGGGCGCCCGACGGGGCCGCAAAGCCTTTCGGATCGTTGCCGCTGACGCGCGACACCAGCTTCACCGGCGATGCGCCACGAGTCAGGCCCTTGGAAACCGCATCGGTCTTGCCTTCGCTGATGCCACGGCCAAGTGCGGTGTTGGAAAAGTCCGACTGGTCGACATGGGCGAGGTCGTTGCGCCCGAGATAGGAGATCGCCAGTTCGCGGAACACGTAGTCGAGGATCGATGTCGCGCTCTTGATGGCATCGTTGCCCTGCACCATGCCGGCCGGCTCGAACTTGGTGAAGGTGAAGGCGTGCACATATTCGTCGAGCGGCACGCCATATTGCAGGCCGAGCGAAATGGCGATGGCGAAGTTGTTGAGAAGGCCACGCAAGGTCGCGCCTTCCTTGTTCATGTCGATGAAGATCTCGCCGAGACGGCCATCGTCATATTCGCCGGTGCGCAGGAAGATGGTGTTGCCACCGATCTTGGCCTTCTGCGTGTAACCCTTGCGGCGGCCGGGCAGCTTTTCCTGCTCGCGCGACACGCGCTCGATGATGCGCTCGACGATCCGCTCGGTGATCTGTGCGGCACGTGCTGCCGCAGGTGCGGCGAGCAGCTGCTCGACGGCTTCGTCCTCGTCGTCCTCGCCATCGGCGAGCAGCGAGGAGTTGAGCGGCTGCGACAGCTTCGAGCCGTCGCGGTAGAGCGCGTTGGCCTTCAGCGCCAGCTTCCACGACAGCATGTAGGCGCCCTTGGCGTCTTCCACCGTCGCATCGTTGGGCATGTTGATGGTCTTGGAGATGGCGCCGGAAATGAAGGGCTGTGCAGCCGCCATCATCTGGATGTGGCTGTTGATGGACAGCGAGCGCTTGCCGATCTTGCCGCACGGGCTGGCGCAGTCGAAAACCGCCAGGTGTTCGGCCTTGAGGAACGGCGCGCCTTCCAGCGTCATCGCACCGCAGACGTGGATGTTGGCGGCCTCGATATCTTTCCGGGAGAAGCCGAGCGCCGGCAGGATCTCGAACGAGAAATCGTTGAGCTGCTCGTCGGTGAAGCCGAAATTCTCCTTCACCCAGTCGGCGCCGAGCGTCCACTGATTGAAGACGAACTTGATGTCGAAGGCCGACTTCAAGGCTGCGTTGAGCGCGGCGATCTTGTCGTCGGTGAAGCCCTTGGCCTTGAGCGCGCCGGGGTTGATGGCCGGCGCCTGGTTGAGGTTGCCGTGGCCGACCGCATAGGCCTCCATCTCGGCGATCTGGGCTTCGGAATAGCCGAGCGTGCGCAGCGCTTCCGGCACGGCGCGGTTGATGATCTTGAAATAGCCGCCGCCGGCCAGCTTCTTGAACTTCACCAGCGCGAAGTCGGGCTCGATGCCGGTGGTGTCGCAATCCATGACCAGGCCGATCGTGCCGGTCGGCGCGATGACGGTCGCCTGTGCATTGCGGTAGCCATGCTCCTCGCCGAGCTCGATGGCGCGGTCCCAGGCAGCCTTGGCGTGGGTCGCAAGGTCCTGCTGCTTCAGGTCGGAAGCGACCAGCGGCACGGGATTGACGGCAAGCTTCTCGTAGCCCTGCTTCTCGCCATAGGCGGCACGGCGATGGTTGCGCATGACCCGCAGCATGTTCTGCGCATTGCGGTCGTAGTCGGCGAAGGCGCCGAGTTCGCCGGCCATCTCGGCCGAGGTGGCATAGGCGACACCGGTCATGATTGCGGTGAGTGCGGCGCAGATGGCGCGGCCTTCATCGGAATCGTAGGGAATGCCCGACGTCATCAGCAGGCCGCCAATATTCGCATAGCCGAGGCCGAGCGTGCGGTATTCGTAGGACTGCTTGGCGATCTCCTTCGACGGGAACTGCGCCATCATGACCGAGATTTCGAGAACGATGGTCCACAGCCGCACGGTGTGCTCGTAGGCTGCGATGTCGATCGTGCCGTCGGCGTTGCGGTAGGGCAGCAGATTGATCGAGGCGAGATTGCAGGCCGTGTCGTCGAGGAACATGTATTCGGAGCACGGGTTGGACGCCCGGATCGCACCGGCCGATGCGCAGGTGTGCCAGTCGTTCATCGTCGTGTTGAAATGCAGGCCGGGATCCGCGGACGCCCAGGCGGCATAGCCGATCTTTTCCCAGAGGTCGCGAGCCTTCAGCGTCTTCAGCACCTTGCCGTCCTTGCGGGCGGTCAGGTGCCAGTCGGCATCGTCCTCGACGGCGCGCAGGAAATTGTCCTTCAGCGACACCGAATTGTTGGAGTTCTGGCCCGAAACCGTGAGGTAGGCATCCGAATCCCAGTCTGTGTCGTAGGTCTTGAACGACATCGAGCTATAGCCCTGCTTGGCGAACTGGATGACGCGGTAGATGTAGTTCTCCGGCACGGCGGATTTCTTGGCCGCCTTGATCTCGCGCTTCAGGGCGGAGTTGATCGACGGATCGAAGCAGTCGTCGCCATTGCCTTCGCAGTTGACGCAGGCCTTCATGATCGCTTCGAGATGCTTCTTGACGATCTTCGAGCCAGTCACCAGCGAGGCGACCTTCTGCTCTTCATTGACCTTCCAGTCGATGAATTCCTCGATATCGGGGTGGTCGGCGTCGACGATGACCATTTTGGCGGCGCGGCGCGTGGTGCCGCCCGACTTGATGGCGCCCGCCGCACGGTCGCCGATCTTGAGGAAGCTCATCAGGCCCGACGAGCGGCCGCCGCCCGACAGCTTTTCGCCTTCGCCGCGCAGCAGCGAGAAGTTGGAGCCGGTGCCGGAGCCGTATTTGAACAGGCGCGCTTCACGCACCCACAGGTCCATGATGCCGCCCTCGTTGACGAGATCGTCCTGCACGCCCTGGATGAAGCAGGCATGCGGCTGCGGATGCTCGTAGGAGGATTTCGACTTGGTCAGCTTGCCGGTGAACGGGTCGACATAGAAGTGGCCCTGGCTCGGGCCGTCGATGCCATAGGCCCAGTGCAGGCCGGTGTTGAACCATTGCGGCGAGTTCGGCGCGACGCGCTGGGTGGCCAGCATATAGGCAAGCTCGTCGCGGAAGGCGCGCGCGTCTTCCTCCGACCCCTTGAAGTAGCCGCCCTTCCAGCCCCAGTAAGTCCAGGTGCCGGCAAGCCGGTCGAAGACCTGACGTGCGTCGATCTCGGAACCGTAGCGCTCGGCTTCCGGCAGCTTCGCCAGTTCCGCCTCATCGGCGACGGAGCGCCACAGGAAGGAGGGGACGTCGTTCTCTTCGATCTTCTTCAGGCGCGCCGGCACACCGGCCTTGCGGAAATATTTCTGCGCCAGGATATCGGCTGCGACCTGGGAGAACTGCGCCGGCACGTCGATATTGTCCAAGCGGAACACCACCGAACCATCCGGATTCTTAATCTCCGAAAGCGCCTTGCGGAATTCGATCTCCGCATAGGCAGATTGTCCTGGCTTGGTGAAACGACGCTCGATGCGCATTGGTCCGGTCCCTTTTGTCTATATATAGCGCTTTCCTCCAGGGATTTCTGCCCCCGATGCGAAACGCGCATGTCCGCCGTCTGCCGGGCGTTCGAAAACGGCCGGCTCTCCATTTTCGCGGTCTCCGCCGGCCCTGCTGGTCAAACTCCTTGCGAAGCGCCTGCCCAACGCGCCGACGAACCCGCGGGTCCCTCAAAACTGATTTTTTCCGATTCCCTCGGTCGAGGGAAATTCACACTATCTAGCGTCGAACCTACCTGCAAACACTAAATATAGTATTAACAGACAATTTATTCAAGCCCGACAATTGTCCCTATCGTCCCCAACCGCCCCACAATCCCAACGCTTCCGCCGGCCTCGTAAACAGGCGGAAATGCGAGCAAAAACGCACATAATCCGGGAAAAAAGACCGGGCTCAGAACTTTCCGGTCGCACTCTCAACAGGAGCACATGGCCTATAAAAGGCGACTCGTTTTGCGCCGTCAAGGATTCGTTTGCGTAGCTTTTGTGACCCCAACATCTTGTGTGTCACATATGTGGATAACGGGGATAGAATGCAGGCGCGGATCACGATTTTCCGCGCGCAAGCTTGCCCGGGCGTCAGCCGTAATGCAGCCGGGGCTTTGGCTCGGTGCCGGTGAACTGCACCCCGATACGGTCGTTGCGACGCCAGCGGACCTCGCACCGATAGGCAATGCCGTCGAGCGGCACATAGAGAAGGAACCGATCTGGGACCCGGGCTTCGAGCGGTATCTTCAGTTCGGCGCCGCCTTCGTGCTGGTTGCGCAGCGTGCAACCGACTTCCGAATTCGAAATTCCGGTGATGATCGACCCACCCTTGAGCACGCGCGGACGATGCTCGCGCTGGGGGTCGTCGGACTCGTTTGGAATTGGATTTGCGGGATTCGCCATCGATCAAAAATACCAGAGCTGCCGAATCCTACCCTTGATTCCTTAGCAAAGCATTCATGTCGAAGCGCGGCAACGCGTGTCTAAAGCGTGTCGCGCTTGAACGGATTCAAGCGACCCGCTTTAGGTCCTTGCTTTTATGCATGTCGTTCTCCCAAAACCGAGGTCACTTTTGGGCGACATGCATTAGCCTTTGCAAGCCAGTCCCGTTTTGCAAAGAGAGCGGTGTGGCCGCCCGTCAGGAGAAGCTGTGCGGGTCGGCGCAGAAATAGGCGATGATCTGGCAAAGGTCGGGTTCGTTGACCATGCGCACCGCTTCGCTCGCACGGACCCATTTGCGGGTGCGTGAGTGTTTTTCCTTCCAGCGGTCCGCGACTTTGTCGACATGCAGTGGAAACACCAGGACCTCGCACGGCACTTCTTCGCCGGAAGCCAGGACCTTGGCGTAGAAGTAACGGCCGGCTTCAAGATGAGAGACACGGCCGCGCAGCCCGGCCTCCTCGCCGGCTTCGCGCGCCGCGGCCTCGCAGAGCGGCTCCCTGGCCTCTGGCCAGCCCTTGGGCAAAACCCAGCGGCCAGTATCGCGGCTGGTGATCAGCATGATTTCGACGCCGTCTCCCGCGTCGCGCCAGGGCAGGGCGGCAACCTGCAGGCGGCACGGCGCCGTGCCGAAGAGCCGTCGGACCCTTTCGGCCAGATGATTGTGTGTCGTTGGCCTCGTCAACATCGAAGAAGCTAGCCCCAGCCTCCGGAATCGTTTGCCGTCTCACGAATCTTACGGCTAATTGTCGGCAATAAAAGTAAAAAATTTCATTCGCCTGGCCGATTTCCGCCAATAGACGTCGATTTCGCTAAATATCCGGCCCTGCCGGACCTGTTTGCGAAAGCAATCATGCCCGGGTGCAAGCTGCTGGTCTGTAACAGGCAGGTAGTTGCGAATCAGCCGGCGTGGTCGTCGGCGATCGGCTTCTGGTAGGTGAAGCCCATGTCCCACGGGAAATAGATCCAGGTGTCCTGGCTGACTTCGGTGACGAAAGTATCGACCAGCGGCCGGCCTTTCGGCTTGGCATAGACGGTGGCGAAATGCGCCTTGGGCATCATCGCGCGCACGATGCCGGCCGTCTTGCCGGTGTCGGTCAGGTCGTCGATGATCAGCACGCCGGCGCCGTCGTCGGCGAGCAGGGCAGGGGTGATCTCCTTGAGGACCTGCAACTGCCCCTGGCTGGTATAGTCGTGATAGGAGGCGACGCAGACCGTCTCGATGACGCGGATGCCGAGTTCACGCGAGATGATCGCCGCGGGGACCAGCCCGCCTCGCGTAATGCAGACGATCGCTTTCCATTGTCCCTTGTTGGCGCCGGCAAGCCGCCAGGCGAGCGCCCGGGCGTCGCGATGGAATTGGTCCCAGGAGACCGGAAAGGCTTTTTCGGGAAGGGACATGTCGCGCACTCCACAGCACGCGGGGATCGCGCGCAGGAAAACAGGGGAATGCGCGCGGAATTAGCTGGAAAGCCCCCATCTTGGCAAGAGCAAGGGCCTTGGCAAAGGCAAGGGCCAGCGATCGCTGTGGACCTACCGCGACAGGAAGGCTGCCACCGGCGCAGTGCGCAGCACGCTGCGCGTCACGCCGCCGAACAGAAGCTGACGCAGCCATGAATGGCTGTAGGCGCCGAGCACCAGCAGATCGGCGCCGGTTTCCGCGATTCTGGTCTGGATGATGTCATCGACCGAATTGCCGCCCGACTGCTGCACCGAGACGCTGACGGTGGCGCCGTGGCGCGACAGCGCCGACGCGATTTCGGCGCCGGCGGCCTCCGGGCTGTCGTCGAGCGTTTCAGGAGGGTCGATAACCAATATGTCAGTCTTCTCGGCTTCGATGATGAAGGGCAGCGCGTCGAAGGCGGCCCGCGCCGCTTCCTTGCTGCCGTTCCAGGCGAGCAAGACGCGTTTGAAGGTGGTGATCAGCGGACCCTCGTGCGGCACCACCAGCACCGGCCGGCCGGCATCGTAGACCAGCGTGTCCACGTCCGCGCTGGAATCGCCGCCCGTTTCGCGCTGCGCCGCTATGATCAGGTCGGCGGCCCGCACGCTCGAAATCCCGGTCAGCGCGCTGTCACCCGAAAAGCTCTCAAGGCTTCGCCACTCGAAGGAAAGACCGGAATCCTCGATATGTCTGAGAAACAGCGCCTTTAATTTCTCGGCCCGTTCCCGGTTCATATCTGCCGAAACCTGCAGGAATTCGGTGTCCGGAAAGCCTGTGGCCGAGGTGTACGGCACGGGAAGTGTTTCGGCATGGATGCCGACCAGATGGCTCTGGAACCGGGTGGCGAGCGGAATGGCGCAGTCGAGCACGCGCTCGGCGTCCTGCTCGTTCTGCAGAATGGCGACGATGGTTTTGAATCGCATGACAATCCCTCGATTTACGAGCTGGCGAACTCGTGCCGGGGAAACGTTGCAGCGTCGTGCTTTGTTCCGGTCTGGACCAGATCAGCCGGGATTGCTGGCGAAGCCGGCGACCATCGCCTCGACGTCGGCGCGGGCGGCGTCCAGCGCCTCCTGGCTGCGGGCACGCACGACCAGCTCGGTCCAGAACTTGCCGTCGCCATATTTCGGGTAGGAGCCGATGATCGTATCGGGATGCGCTTTCTGGATATCACCCAACGGCCCGCCGATGAGGCCTTCGCCGAACGGGCAGGGCACGGTCGCCGAAAGCATCTTCGTGCCGGCCTTCAGCGTCGGCACGACATTGTCGAGCATGGCCTGGAAAATCGATGGCACGCCGGCCATGACGTGGACGTTGCCGATGCGGAAGCCAGGTGCGACCGACACCGGATTGTCGATGAGATCGGCGCCGCGCGGCATCCGCGCCATGCGCTTGCGGGCCTGCGTATATTCGATGCCACGCGCGGCATAGCTTGCTTCCAGCATCGCATAGGCCCGGGCATCGTATTCGCAAGGCACGCCAAAAGCCTTGGATATGGAATCGGCCGTGATGTCGTCATGCGTCGGACCGATGCCGCCGGTGGTGAACACATAGGTGTAACGGCTGCGCACGGCATTCACCGCGGCGATGATCTCGTCTTCCTCGTCAGGGACGACACGCACTTCCTTCAGGTCGATGCCGATCGCCGTCATGATGTCGGCGAGATGGCCGATGTTCTTGTCCTTGGTTCGGCCGGACAGAATCTCATCGCCAATGACGAGCATGGCGGCGGTCACGATTTCAGGCATGGAAGGCTCCGGCAAGGCGTGTGGCCTGGGAAGGCGAGTGATCTGAGATAGCGCGGCGCGACGGTAGCCGCAATGTCATCTTCGCGCCGCCAAGGCGAGCCGATGACGTCAAGGATCTAGGTTCGAACCGTTCGAGGGAATAGGGCACATGCAGCAATTCGTCGTCCCGGAGCGAACCGCCGCGTTCATCGAGCGCATCGCCGGCCGGGCTTTGCTGGTCAGGGGCCTCACCTGAGCCTCACGACAATTTCAAGGAACCATTCGGCTGACTACCGGGTTTTATGAGTGTCGCACCAAGGCGGCTAAGATACGGAGTGATTCAATGGTTACAAAAATTCTCGCAGCATCTGTTCTGACGATCGGTCTCGCAACATCGGCGATGGCGCAGTCACTGGACGACAGGTATTCCAACAATCGCGACTGGTGGCTATTCGGCAACAACGATCAGACAACTGTCGATCCCTATACCACGGGAAGCATCAGTGACGGCTCCGGGTTGAACACCCAAGGCAATACCGGCGCGATAGGCCCATGTGCCCACAACACGCCAGGCCCGGACGCTAACGCTGGGCAAAACGTCAACGATCAGTATTGCGGCAAATAGCCAGAACGCGATTTCCGAAAAGCGGATACCGATTTTCTGGAAAGCCATGTTCAAGGGCTAGTCCGCAAGGCCAATCGCTGGCCGCTGGCGCGTCCTCTCTCGGACGGCGCTGCGGTCGGCGCCTGCCGGACCGCTCAACATCAACGGCGAAAGCGAATTAATCTGACACTTCTGTCTGCGGCCGGTCGCGGCCGTCGGCCAGTTCTTCGTGCCATTTGCCTTCGGCGTCCTCATACTGGATGCCGTCGGTCGCTCCGGCGACCTGCTGCTCGGCCGAGGCGATTTCGGCCGCACGCAATGCGTCCTGATGCGTGGGGAACGTCTCGGAAAAGGTCGCTCCGACCTTGTAGGCCCAGCCGCCGTCATGTTCGACGATCTTGTAAGTCAGCTTCGCCATGGAAAACCTCCGGTTGAAAGGTCCGTCTGCTCAATGCAGCCGGTCGTCGGGCAGTCTGTCGTCGGGCACCAGCACCTCCGATTCCTTGGCGGCTTCAATCAGCGCCCGGCGCGCATCCGCTGTCGAACGATAACCTTCCAGCACTTTGAGGCAAGTGTCGAGGGCATCACGATGGCGCGGGCCGCGATTGAGCGGCCACACCGTCATCAGGCATTCCGCGGCCTCCTGGGCGCTGCGGATGTGGCGATATTTGCCGACGTGGCCAAGTTCGACGACGACCGGCACTTCAAAAGGTTTGTTGTCCATCATGGCCGCAACGCAAAGCAGCCAATTTGGTTGCAACCATGGCCGTCAGCCTGCGCCCAAACGTCTCAGAGGCTGTTTGAAGGCTCTACACCTGCGGTCTGCGCCGCAACCGGCAAGAATGCCCCTGAACAGGTTTCCTCCCAAGCCCAGCCACGCCCACTCCACGCCAACAGCTTGCGGACGGAATAGCAGCGGAGCACCGTCAGGCCGTCTGGAGGCAGGAGGGCGCGCGTGTCGGGAGCGCGGACCGTTCAGCCCGTCGCCTTCATCCAATGCTGCATCGTGGTCACCGAACGGGCAAGCTGCGGCGCCGGGTGGATCGTTTCGCTGAATGTGGCCGCCGCACGCCATCCCCAGCGCGGATCAGCCAGGAAGGCCCGCGCCAGCGCCACCATGTCGGCGCGGCCCTCGGTGAGGATCGCTTCGGCCTGCTTGGGGTCGTCGATCAGGCCGACGGCACGGGTCGGAATATCAGCACCCTTGCGCACCGCTTCCGCCAGATGCACCTGATAGCCGGGGCCGGTGGGCAATTTCTGCAACGGCGAATTGCCGCCGCTCGAGCAGCAGAGATAGGCAACGCCCTCGTCCTTGAGCGCTTTGGCCACTTCGATCGCGTCCGCCACGTCGAAGCCGCCATCGACCCAATCCATCACCGACAGCCGCGCGCCGAGCATCAGCTTTGGCGTAGCCTTGCGCACCGCCTTGGCGATCTCGACGACAAGACGCATGCGGTTTTCCAGCGAGCCGCCCCAGCGGTCCGTGCGCTGGTTGGACAAGGGCGACAGGAACTGGAAGATCAGATAGCCATGCGCGGCATGCAGTTCGATGAAATCGAAGCCGGCGCGTTCGGCCCGCCTTGCGGCTTCGGCGAAGCGCTCGATCAGTTGCAGGATCTCCTCGTCCTCCAGCGCGTGCGGCACGTTCCAACCGGTGTCGTAGGGGATGACCGAGGCGGAGACGGTCTGCCAGGGATCCTCATTTGGCTGCAGTGGCCCGCCGCCTTCCCACGGCTTGCGGTTCGAAGCCTTGCGGCCGGCATGGGCGAGTTGGGAGCCGAATTTCGTGCCGGGTGCGGCGACGCGTCGTGCGGCGTCCAGTGCGCGGCGGGCGGCGGCCTCATTGTCTTCGGAATAAAGGCCGAGGCAGCCATGGGTGATACGCCCGCGCCGCTCGACATCGGTCATCTCGACCGTGACCATGCCGGCGCCGGACATTGCGAGGTTCATCCAGTGATGGAGATGCCAGTCACTGGCCGAACCGTCGTCGGCGGAATACTGGCACATCGGCGCGACGGCGATGCGGTTGGGGAAGGTGAGGCCGTCGAGGGTGATCGACTGGAAAAGCGACGCTGTCATGAGAAACTCCGGGAGGGTTCGCAGCTATTTAGGCGACCGATGGCGCCTGCGCCAGACACGAGGCGGTGAAAGGGGTTCTGGACCAATCACTGACGGGATTGCCGAAATGCCGGTTCGCGGATACGCCTCGGCAATGCATGGCGCCCAAAAGTGGCCCGGTTTGGGAGAGCGACATGCATAAAACAGGAGCATAAAGCGCGACGCGCTTTTGCATGGAGACCACGATGGAAGATCGTATTCGCGTCCGTTCGGAGGAAATCCTCTCCGACGACTGGGCCGTCCTGAAGAAGACCGTCCTCGACTACCGCCGGCGCGACGGGCAGTGGGAGACGCAAATTCGCCAGACCTATGATCGCGGTGACGGCGCGGTGATCCTGCCTTACGATCCCTCGCGCTCGACCGTGCTTCTGGTGCGCCAGTTCCGCTATCCCGCCTACGTCACCGGCCACCGCGAGCCGCTGATCGAGGCCTGTGCCGGCCTGTTGGACGAAAACGATCCCGAAACCTGCATCCGCAAGGAGGCGGAGGAAGAACTCGGCTACCGGCTGCAGAACGTCGAGCGGCTGTTTTCGCCCTATATGAGCCCTGGCAGCGTCACCGAACGTCTCTGGTTCTTCATCGCCCGCTATTCACCCGCCGACCGCATCTCGGCCGGCGGCGGCGCGCAAGAAGAGGGCGAGGACATCGAGGTTCTGGAAATGCCGCTCGACGAGGCGCTGGCCGGCATCGCCGATGGCCGGATCATCGACGCCAAGACCATTATCCTGATCCAGCATCTGAAGCTCAACCCGATCGCCGCCTGAACGGCGCCGGTCCTCCTTAGCCAAGGCTTCGGGAGGACACTCCTTCATCTATTCGGGTGGCCCGCCACCGAAGCTCGAAGAGCGAAGGGTGGTGCGGATGAAGGGACTCGAACCCCCACGCCTTTCGGCACTGGAACCTAAATCCAGGGCGTCTACCAGTTCCGCCACATCCGCATGAACCGGCAATCCCATGTGGCCATCATTCTGTCAATGTCGGAGACAAGATGTAGAGGTCAGGGACAAGATGTGGTCAGGTCCAAATGCTGGTTATTCGCCGGGATGCGAAGACTGTTGAAAATTGGCCTCGCCTGTGACAAAAGGCGTGTCAAATGTGACGGGACGCGACGATCCGCTTCTGCAGAATGTGATAAGAAGTAGGAAAAACAAGAACTTATTCACATTTTGGAACGCAGTTTGGGAGAGTTTGAGCCGGGTTTTCGGTCAAATCGCCAGGTTCCGTACCAAAAGCCATTCCCGGCAAGAATATACCGGCAGGCTGTGAACGGCAGAGGCCGTGGCAGTCTCATTGGTGAAAACAAAGGTTTTACGATGCAGGTCACCGAAACGCTCAACTCCGGTCTCAAGCGAGAGATCAAGATCACCGTGCCGGCCGGTGACATGGAAGCCAAGCTGATGGCGCGGCTTTCGGATGCCCGCAACAAGGTCCGCATCAACGGCTTCCGTCCAGGCAAGGTGCCGGTACAGCACCTGCGCAAGGTCTACGGCAAGTCGTTCATGGCCGAAGTGGTCAACGAAATCCTCAACGATTCGACCCGTTCGATCATTACCGGGCGTGGTGAAAAGGCTGCCATGCAGCCCGAAGTCATCATGACCGAGGACGAGAAGGAAGCCGAGAAGATCCTGGCCGGCGGCGCCGACTTCGAATTCCGCCTCAACTACGAGATCATCCCGGCGATCGAGATCAAGGACTTTTCCGACATCAAGGTGACACGCCAGGTGTTCGACGTGCCTGATGCCGAGATCGACGAGCAGGTCCAGCGTGTTGCCGAATCGGCGCGCAGCTACGAGCCGAAGACCGGCAAGGCCGCCAATGGCGACCGCGTCACCATCGACTATGTCGGCAAGATCGACGGCGAAGCCTTCAATGGCGGCGCGGGCACCGATCAGCCGCTGGTGCTGGGCTCAAAAGAGTTCATCCCCGGCTTCGAGGATCAGCTGGTCGGCGCCAAGGCCGGTGACGAAAAGCAGGTCACCGTGACTTTCCCGGAGAACTACCAGGCCGCGCATCTTGCCGGCAAGGAAGCGACCTTCGACGTCACCGTCAAGGAAGTGTCCCAGCCCGGCGCGCTGGAAATCAACGACGAGACCGCCAAGAACCTCGGCCTGGAGTCGCTGGAGCGCCTGCGCGACGTCGTACGCGGCCAGATCGAGAACCAGTTCGGCGCCATGACACGCCAGAAGGTGAAGCGCCAGCTGCTCGACCAGCTCGATGCGGCTTATTCGTTCGAGGCGCCGTCGAAGCTCGTCGACGCCGAGTTCAACAACATCTGGGCGCAGGTCAATCGTGACCTGGAAGCAGCCGGACGCACCTTCGCCGACGAAGAGACGACGGAAGAAGAGGCGCGTGCCGAGTATCTGCGGCTTGCCGAGCGCCGCGTGCGTCTCGGCCTGGTGCTGGCTGAAATCGGCGAGAAGGCCGGCGTGACCGTATCGGACGAAGAGCTGCAGCGCGGCCTGTTCGAGCAGGTGCGCCGCTATCCGGGCAACCAGCAGCAGGAAGTCTTCGAGTTCTACCGCAACAACCCGGAAGCGTTGAACACGCTGCGGGCGCCGATGTTCGAGGAAAAAGTGGTCGACCATCTGCTCGGTCAGATTTCGGTCACCGACGTCAAGGTCAGCAAGGAAGAGCTGATGGCCGACGACGAAGAGGACGAGACCTCCGTCAAGGCGAAGCCGGCGAAGAAAGCCGCCGCCAAGAAGGCCGACGCCAAGAAGGCCGACGACGCGGAAGAGCCCAAGAAGAAGGCCGCGCCGAAGAAGAAGGCCGCCGAATAACACCAGCGCTCCGCTGAAACAGGAAGGCCGCCCTCCAGGCGGCCTTTTTCGTTGCCAAACTGCAACAGCCGCCATGCTTCGCGAGCGACGGCCTGTGGCGACCAAGCTTTGATCATTATCTGCGCTTCTATTGCAAGCCGCTTGGTTGTTGGAGGGCGTGTTGAGACTGTTCGTCGAATTGGGACACGCTTCGGCAATCGCGCTGGTCCTTGTCTCGGTCTGCGGCATCGCCCAGGCCGGCGCGGTGTCTGACAACTGGCGCTTCGGCACGAGTGAAGACGGCCTTGTCACGGCCTCGCTCTACGCAACCAACAAGCTGATCACCGGCGGCGGTGCCTTGAGCTACAGCCCGATCCTGACGATTGCCTGCCGGGCAAACGGCGAGCCGCATTGGACTGAATGGCTGCAATTGAACGACGCTGTTTCGGCCAGCCGCAAGATCACCATGTCGATCACGGTCGATCAGGAGAGCAAGTTCGATGAAAGCTGGGCGGTCGGGCCGCGCGGCCGGATGCTGGTGCGCGATGGCGCCGATGGCATCAGGCGCCTTGTCGCCGCGAACCGGCTCCAGCTTTCGTGGCGGTTCGGGCTGCTGGCGGGGCGCGGCGAGGCCGATTTCGACCTCGCCGGGTTCGGCGAAGCGGTCAATCAGGTAGCCGGCAGCTGCAACACCGATCCGCCGTGAACGGATCGTGAGCCAGGGCGGCGACAGGAATGGCTTGCTCAGGACCTCAAAATCTCTTGCTCAGGACCTCCGGCTGTCAGAACGCGACGACATCACCAGGCAGTAGCGCAAGTTCGGCCACGATGCCGCCGCCTGTCGTGGCATTGCTAACCGATCCATTCATGTTGGCGGTGCCCGCTAGCGGCACCATTTTTCGACGGCAATTGCAATTGCCTTGGTGCAATCGACGAGATCGCGCACCGAAACGCGTTCGTTCGGCTGATGCGCCTGCGCGGGGTCGCCGGGACCGAAATTGACGGTCGGCGTGTTGCCGAGGCCGGTCGGCAGGCCGATGTCGCTGTGCGCGCCAAAACCACTCAGGACCGGCGAGAGATTGGCTTCTTTGACGGCCTCCTGGAAGACGCCGACAAAGGGATTGTCCGAGGGGATTTCGGCGCAATCGGCGTCGAGGATCCACTCGACGCGGGCGGGGTGCTTTCGCAGGTAGGGGTCTGCCTGGCAGACATTGGCTATGTGCTCTTCGATTTCGCGTTTGACGTTGCCACCCAGTTTGAACTCGTCGTGCTCGCTCGGCAGATATTGAGCGTCGATGATGATCTCGCCGCGCCCTGCCATGGAGGACGGATGTTCGCCGGCGCTCATCTGGGTGACGATGATCTGGTTGGGCAGGTCCATCAACGGATGGTTCTTTCTGGGATCGAACATCCAGCGCCGGTTGAGGATGTCGATGCCGTCGAGGATTTGCCGGCAAAGCTGGACGGCATCGACCGGGCCGCTCGAATACCAGGCATTGGGCGTCAGCTCCGCATGCCCGCCTATGCCGTCAATGATGATCTTCCCCCACAGAATGCCGTGACAGAGCGGTGCGATCTTGTTCGCCGTCGGTTCGGTCATGATGCCGGCGTCGGCGTGAAAGCCGCGATCGACCATGGCCAGCGACCCCATGCCGCCGATTTCCTCGTCGACGACGGTGGTGAAGACGACGTCTCCGGACAGGGGAATGTCGAGTCCCTTCAGGATCTCGACGGCCATCAGCATGCAGGCGACGCCGCCTTTCATGTCGACCGTACCGCGGCCGTGTAGAAATCCGTCCTTGAGGACGGGCTGGAACGGGTCGGTCGTCCAGTGCCCTGCGGCGCCGGGCGGGACGACATCGATATGGCCGGTCAGCATGATGGAGCGACCGCCGCCCGTGCCCTTCAAGACGCCGCCGAGATTGGGCCGGCCTTCGAACGTCCTGCCTTTGTTGGCGCCGGCGCGCCCCTTGTATTTTTCGTAGAGTGCAGGGCCATCCGGGTCCCATAGATCGGTCGAGAAGCCGAGCGCCTCGATCCGCTTTTGCAGATAGAGCTGGCAATCACGCTCGCCGGGGCCGGCCTCCTTTGGATCGGATTTCACGATCGAGGGGAAGGCGACGAGATCGCTCAGCGTTTGGACGATACGGTCAGCGCTTGCCTCGACGCGCGCGGCAATGATCTCTTCCATGGACGGCATCATGATCTCCAACGTTGGGAAAGTCGGTCGGCGAGAAGGACGAAAACCAGAAGGGCGCCGACAATCCCCACCTGCCAAACCGTGTTGATGTTCAATTGCAGAAGGCCGGTCTTCAGCGTGACCAGCAGCAGGACGGCCGCGAACACGCCGCCAACGCCACCGCGCCCTCCGGTGATGGCGATGCCTCCAAGCATGGCGGCAGTCAGCGATTCGAGTTCGAGGTTCTGGCCGATATTGGGCCTGCCGCTGCCGAGCCAGGAGATCGAGACGAGCCCAGCGGCGCCGGCGAGCGCGCCACTCAAGGCGTAGAGGATCAAGCGAACGCGATCGACCGGAATACCGACCAGCCTGGCCGAGCGTTCGTTGAAACCCATGGCGTAGATCCAGCGCCCCCACGCTGTCGAGAGCAGCACCAAACCGGCTAGCGCAAAGCAGGGGATGGCAAGGGTGAGAAAGGGCAGGGGAATGCCCATGACGACGCCGCGCCCCCACACAAGCAGCCAGGAGGGCACGCCTGCTTGGGCCGCGCCGCCGGTAATGGCAAGTGCAGCGCCGGAATAGACGAAGAAGGTGCCGAGCGTCGCGATGAAGGGGAGAAGCGCGAGCCCGTTCACCAGCCATCCGTTCAAGGCACCGAGCATCGCGCCGGCCAGGATGCAGACGGCGGGCAGCAGGACCGGCGGCAATCCCAGCTTGAGGCAAAGCATCGCGACGATGGCGGACAGCGAGACCGCACCGCCGACCGAGAGGTCGATGCCGGCGCCACCGGCCATGATGACCAGCCCTTGTCCAAGGCCGACCAGGGCAAGGATCGTCGAGAACTGAAGAATGGTGGTGACGGTGCCGAGATTGAAAACAGAAGGCCTGAGCGCCAGCAGGCCGACAATCACGATCAGCCAAAGCATACAGAGCAAAGCCAGGGTAAGGGCCGGGCCTTGCAGGTTGCGGAGCGTTTTCATGCGCGGGCTCGTTGAAATCTGCCGAGCGGCAATCGGTTGCAAACAGCTTCGAAGCCAAGCACGCCGATGATGAGAACGCCGGTGACGACAGGCTGCCAAAGGGAAGGGACACCGATCAGCAGCAGGCCGTTCTGCAGGATTCTCAGAAGCAGCACGCCGAGCACGGTGCCGATCAGGCTGCATCTGCCGCCCAATATGCTGGTCCCGCCAAGAATGACCGCGGCAATGGCGTCGAGCGCCAGCGTGCTGCCGATCGTCATCTCCACATTGCGATAGGTGGCGACATAGAACGTGGCGGCAATGCCAGTCAGCACACCGCTGATGACGAAGGTCATGAAGCGGATCTTGATCACCGGGATGCCAGAAAGCCGCGCTTTTTCCTCCGAATTGCCGATCGCCAGCAGATGCAGCCCATAAGGGGTTCGCCGCAGCGCCAGCCAGACGGCCAGATAGGCAACGGCAATCACCAGGGCAGGGACGGGGACGCCGAGCACGCTGGTTGCAAGAAGATCTGTAAGGCTCGAGGGCAGGCCCGAAAGCCATTGCCCTCCGAGAAGTACGAAGACGGCGGTGCGGTAGACACCAAGCAGGCCGAGTGTACCGACAATTGCCGGAACGCGGCCGAGGACAACGACGGCGGCGGTCACGCATCCCAGCAGCGCACCGACCAAAGGGCCTGCAATGAGCGCCAGCAGCGGATTGCCGCCGGCGCCGAGCACACGCCCGATGGCGATGGCCGCCAGACCCATGACGATGCCGATCGAGACATCGATGCCGCCCATGGCGAGCAGCAGGGTCATGCCAAGGCCGATCAGCAGCAGTTCGACACTGTTGCGCAAGACCGTGGCTGCATTGCCTGATGTCGCGTAGTGCGGCGATGCGACAGAAAAGATGACGATCGCCAGCAAACAGGCGACAAACAGAGACCACTCCCGCCCGTTCATGGAGAAGACACCGTTTCCAAACTGCCGCACCACGTTCATCTCAGAGCTCAGAAGTTGAACTTGTCGACATTGTCCTTGGTGAAGACGGCCGGCGGCCCGAGAAGCAAAATGCCCTTGGCGGCATCATAGGTGACGGGCTTTTCCAGGCCGACGACCTTGTTTTCCGCTTCGAAGCTCTTACCGTCGATCAGCTGTTTGCCGGCCCAGACCGTGAGATAGCCGAGTTGCTCGGGATCCCAGAGAACGGTGAAGCCGAAGGCTCCGCTCTTCAGGTAAGACCGTGCCGTGTTCGGGCTGCAGTAGCCGGCACCGATGACCGAGCCGATCTTGCCTGCGGTTTCGATGGCCTGGGCTACGCCCGGGCATGTCGAGGAGGCGACGGCGATGATCGCCTTGATGTCCGGGTTGGCCGCCATCAGATCGCCTGATATTTGCGCGGCGCGTTCGGCGGTGCCGCCGGCGAATTGCGGCGCGAGCAGCTTCAGCTTCGGATATTTGGCGGTGGCTTGCTTCTGCATGAAGCCGATCCAGGCGTTGAGATTGGACGCCGTTGCCTCGCCGGAGACGATGCCGATGGTTGCGTCCTCGCCGACGCGCTTGACGAGTTCGTCGACAATGGTTGTGCCGAGGCCTTCGTCGGTCGCCTGCGCCACATAGACGGCGCGGCCGCTGTCGGGCGCGTCGCTGTCGCTGGTGAACAGCTTGATGCCTTTCGCCTTGGCGCTCTCGACCACGGGTGCGATGCTGGAGGCATCGAGGACGCTGACCGAGATCGCCTCGACGCCCTGATCGATCAGGTTCTGGACGATCTGCAACTGGTCGACCGGATTGGTGTCGACGGGACCGGAATAGATGAAATCGAGGCCCAGGTCCTTGGCGGCGCGATTGCCGCCGGCTTCCATGGCGTTGAAGTAAGGGATGCCGATCAATTGCGGAACGAAGGCGACCTTGTGTTTGTCCGCGGCATGCGCCGCGGTTGCAATGGCGAGTGACAGTGCGGAAGCGGCGAGCACTTTCTTGAACTGTGAAAGCATGTGTTTGAACCTCTCTGGAAATGACGTGCGTTTCAGTTTGTTTTTTCAAGCGCCCGCACGTCGGGATGAGCGCCTGTTATGAGCGAAACGACTTCCTCGTGATCGGTATCGGCCGCCAGCCGTTCGGCCACCTTGCGGCCGCGCCGGAACACCACGATGCGGTCGGCAACCTCGAAGACTTCGGAAATGTTGTGGCTGATGAGCACAACGGCACAGCCGCGCGCGGCAAGCCGCCGTGTCAGCGCCAGGACCTTGCGCGTTTCGGCAACGGCAAGGGCCGCGGTCGGCTCATCCATGATGACCAGCCTGGCATTCAGATTGAGCGCCCGGCAGATTGCGACGGCCTGGCGTTGGCCGCCCGACAGACTGCCAACAGGCGCTTCTGGATCGGAAATATGGGCGTCGAGCTCCTTCAGCAGGCCGTCGACGCGCTGGCGCATTTCTTTGCGCTTCAGGAACGGAATGCCAAAAATGGAGCGTTTCAATTCACGGCCGAGAAAGACGTTTTCTGCGATCGACAGGTTCTCCGAAAGCGCCAGTTCCTGAAAGATCGTCGCGATCCCCGATGCCGCGGCATCCTTGGGCGAGTGAAAGGCGACCGGATTGCCCTCGATCACAAGCTCCCCACCACTGGGCGGATGAGCGCCTGCCAGGATCTTGATGAAGGTCGATTTGCCGGCGCCATTGTCGCCGAGAAGCGCCAGCACCTCGCCGGAGCGGATCTCCAGATCGACATTTGCCAGCGCGGTCAGAGCGCCGAAGCGCTTGGCGATGTTTCTGGCGACAAGAAAGGGCTCTGTCATGACGGGTTCCCCGACGATTGCGGATCGGCTAGGCGGCGTTGCTGACCCAGCGCAGCACGTTGGTCCAAAGCCGCGCGTAGCCAGGCCATTCGACAAAACTGTTCGGCAGCCAGTGAGGACCGATGTCCGACGTCCAGACCAGCGTACGCCCTTCGCCATGGCGCCCGGTAACCAGCAGGGGATGGCCGCCCTGGTCCTGCGGCAGCCGCGCCAGGACCTCGACATCGTCGCGATCACGGGCGATGACCTCGTTGGCACCGAGCAGCAGCGGCCATTCGCCCTCGATGCCGGCAAAAATCGGATGATCCCTGGAACCAGTGATCTCAGGACGAAAGCCTTCCGGTATTTCGAGCCGGTCATCATTGGGAAGGCAGGTCACCGGCAGCGCCTCCTCGACCGCCGTGCGATGCCAGCGGGCCTTGCCGTCAATGCCCTGGAAGCTGAAATAGCCGCCGATCATGATCAGGCCGCCGCCGGCCAGCGTCCAGTCGCGCAGGAGCTTGAGCCGGTTGGGAACCGTTTTGCCGTGCAGCCAGACATCGGGGTGGAGCAGGAGTGAATTCGCGCCAATGTCGGACAGGATGATCGCCCTGTATTGCGACAGCCCTTCCATGGTGAAAGGCAGCTTCTCGACGGCCTCGTGAGCGGGCATGTAGTCGAGATCGAATTCGCTGCCCTTCAAAGCGTCCACCAGGGGTGTTGCGCCCAGGTGAAAGGTGACGCTGCCGAACTGGTCGAACCCCTTGTAGTGGGTCGCCGAACTCACCCAGCTTTCGCCGACAAGAAGGACTTTTGTTTTCGCCATGATCATACTCTCCTGATTTCGTCGGTTGATGCGGTGTTCCGCGCCAGGTCGAAACGTCGATAAGCCATTGTTTCAACTGGCCATCACGGCATTGTTCGCCAGGGCCGCAGCCTTCAGCGTGGCAAAGTCTGCGATGTAACCCTGCGCGCCTTCAACCGTTGTCGTCAGGCTCGCCCCGATTGCCGCATAGCGCGCGGCGTCGTCGAGCGACGCGCCATGCAGCCAAAGGGCAAGGAAGATGCCGGCAAAGCTGTCGCCGGCGCCTGTCGCGTCGACGCGATTGACCGGCAGCGCCGGCACCTCGATCTGCGGACCGCCATTCGCCGGAAAAACGACGGCGCCGAACTCGCCGAGGGTGAGCACGACCGTTCCCCGTTGTTTGATGCGTGATAACATCACTCGCACCTCTTCGATCGTCGTCGCCATACGGCTGCGAAAGTCGAAGATTTCCCGTATCATCACATCGTTGATGAAGGTCAGATCGATCTGTTTGACCATCTGCGAGAAGGTTTCCGGCGTGCGTGCGCTTTTGGGAAGACCGGCCGAATGCAGGCTCACCTTCCAGCCCGCCTGATGAAAGCGAGCGATGGACGCGGTCATCGTCTCGTAGTGGAAGCCTTCGATATGAAGGCAGGCCGGACGTTGCTCGGGCTGGATATCCAGATTGGCTGTCAGGTCGACCTCGCCAAGCTCGAACGGTTCGCTGATGATCGTCCGGCTGCCATTGCGCTCGATGATCACGATCGCCTGGGAGAGGCGGTTGTTGGGCGTGTTGCGGATCGGCAAGGCGTGGACACTCAGTTTCGAAAGCGCGCCGAGCGCCCAATCGCTCTCTGGATCCTGGCCGACCGCTGTCGCCAGCTCAACGTCCAGCGCGTAGGGTGCTCCGATGCCGGCGGCGGCAACCGCGAGATTGGCTGCGGGGCCACCCAGCGCCTTGTCGATGTGGCTGGCGGTGATCCGGTCGTCGCGATGCGGCAGCACGTCGACGCGGCACAGGAAGTCGACACTCACCCTACCGGCGACCAGAAGTCTTGGCAGGTGATCGAGGTTCTTTGGCCTGTGTGGCGCGCGGCCCGGCAGTGAGCGCGCAAAGGAGCTCGGCCGATACATCAGCGCGGCAACCGCCTTCTCGATGCGGTCGCGCGTGCCTTCCTTCAGGCTTGCCGTTCCATTGATGAAATTCGAAACCGTGCCGATGGAGACACCGGCGGTTCGTGCGACATCCGCTATGGTCGGGCGCTTGCGTTGCAATGGCGGAGTTCCAATTGAAGCGTTTCAAAACGGTAGCAGCGAAAATGCGATGCCTCAACGGAATTGTCTTCTAAAAATCAAGAGAGAATTCCTCTCGATTGGAAGTTTAATCCAGAGATAGAGCGGACCTTGGGCCCTCTTTCCAAGATTGAACAATTTTCAAATTTTTTGGTAAAAGATTGTGCAGGCGAATTTCCTGCACTTCATTCGATCGCCCGGGCCTGATCGGACGGTCTTGGCATGCCCCCGGCCCGTCAGATCAGCAACAGGCCCTTCATGCTGGCATATCCCTTCCGCCCGACGATGATGTGGTCGTGCACCGCGATGCCCAGCCGCTTGCCCGCCTCGATGATCTCCTTCGTCATTTCGATATCGGCTCGTGAGGGTGTGGGGTCGCCCGACGGGTGATTGTGGACTAGGATGATGGCGGTGGCCGAGAGTTCGAGGGCGCGCCTGACCACCTCGCGCGGGTAGACGGGCGTATGGTCGACGGTGCCTGTCTGCTGAACCTCGTCGGCGATCAGCGCGTTCTTCTTGTCGAGGAACAGGATGCGGAACTGCTCGCGCGCCTCGAAGGCCATGACCGACCGGCAATAGGCAAGAAGCTGTGTCCAGGACGAGAGGACTTCGCGACCCTGCACCTCTCCGCGCGCCATGCGCTGCGCGGTTGCCGCGACGATCTTGAGATCGAGCGCCACCGCAGGGCCAATGCCCTTGACTTCCTGCAAGAGGCCAACCGGCGCCCCGAGCACTTCGGCCAGCGTGCCGAAGCGCGCCAGCAGCGCCTTGGCCGCCGGTTTGGTGTCGGCACGAGGGATCAGGCGAAAAAGCAGAAGTTCCAGAAGTTCGTAATCGGGCAGGGCGTCCGGACCCGCCAGGGCAAAACGCTCGCGCAGTCGGTCGCGGTGACCGAGGTAATGCGGCTTTTCGTCGAGCGTCGCCTTGGCTTTCGCCGCAGGCCGCATCGGCGCTTCGGAGAAGAAACTCCGCTCGTCGTCGTCGTTTGTGTTCCCCATACACCGCCCACATTGCTCCAGCGCAGACATTAGAACTGTTCTGGCCGGGATTGAAACAGTTCTGTTCCCCGATCGCGAGACGTCCCACGGCAGATCGTCGCTACGGCTTTCTCATACGGCAAGATGAAACCACGATTGCGCAACAAAACTTAACATCACTTAACGCATGCGGCCACTTTCACCTGACATGTTGGCGCCATCGGAGGCTCGTTGCCTCGCTATACTGGAGCGCGCATGTTCGCCAAAATTGACTCTGGACTGTTGGCCGGCCGGGCATCTCTCGCGGCCATGGCAATCCTGCTTTCGACGCATTCGGAGGGCGCGCTGGCGGCAGACGCCATTGCGGTGAATTCCGATGATTTTACCCTGCCGCCCGAGCCTTCCCGTTTCGGGCGTTTCGAACAGAAGCTGTCCGACTGGCATGTCGTGGTCGGCGGCGGCGCCATCATCGTCCCCAAATACGAAGGCAGCAATGAGTTCAAGATCATGCCGGTGCCTTTCGTCACGGCGACATTCCTCGACACGGTGACGATCGACCCGACAGGTGCCAACATCGCCGTCTATGAACAAGGACCGTTCGCGTTCAGCGCTCGGCTTGGCTACGAGATGGGCCGCAAGGAAGACGACTCCGACCATCTGCGCGGCTTGGGGGACGTCGACATGGGCGCGACGGTCGGCGTGAAGGCAGCGGCGAAGTTCGGTCCGGCCGAAATATTCGCGCAACTCGACAAGACCATCGGCGGCAGCGATGGCCTTGAGGGCAGGGTGGGGATCGAGGTGACCCGGCCTCTGTCTCAATCGTTGATGATCGGCGCCAGCGCGTCCGCCGTCTTCGCCGACGAAAATTACATGCAGGCCTATTTTGGTGTCACGCCCGAACAATCGGCTCGCTCGGGGCTGGCGCGCTATGATGCCGGTGCCGGTTTGAAGCGCGCCGATTTTTCGATTTCCGCCACATATATGCTCGACGAGAGCTGGATGGTGCGCGGCGAAGCGGGGGTCGGTGTTCTCTTGGGTGACGCTGCCGACAGCCCTGTTGTCGTCGAAAAGATCCAGCCTTCAGGGATGCTTCTCGTCGGATATCGGTTCTGACGCCTACCCAGGCACCAAATGCAGGCTAGACAAACTCCGGAATGGCACAGCAACGGCACCAAAGCGATTTGAGCGCCGAATCCAGGTCGGCAAGGCAAGGTTCGCGCATCCTCATTGTCGAAGACGATCTTGAGATCGCGCGCATGCTGGGCGAGACGCTCACCGACAACGGCATGATCGTGGAAATTGCCGAGAGCGGCGTCCAGATGAACGCCGCGCTTCGCAACCAGAAATTCGATCTCATCGTGCTCGATGTCATGCTGCCGGGCGAAAACGGTCTCAACATCTGCCGCCGTCTTCGTGCCGGAACCAACATTCCGATCCTGATGCTGACCGCGCTCGGTGAGGAAATCGACCGCATCTTCGGGCTGGAAATCGGCGCCGACGACTATGTGACGAAACCGTTCAGCGCGCGCGAATTGACGGCCAGGATACGGGCGCTGCTGCGCCGCACAGCCTATGCTCCAGACGAGCGGGACTGGTCGAAGGTGCTTCGTTTCAACGGCTGGCGCCTCGATCCAATACGCCGGCAATTGCATGACCCCAACAATGCGCGGGTTACGACCACGACGCATGAATTCGACCTGTTGCTTGCCTTTTGTCGCAATGCGGGCCGGGTTCTCTCTCGCGAGGAACTTCTGGGCGTAACCCATGCCGGGCTCGCGGGGCCGATCGAGCGTAGCGTCGATGTCCATATCAGTCGAATCCGCAGGAAGATCGAAAAGGATGCGCGCGATCCGGTGCTTTTGAGGACCGTTCGGTTGGGTGGCTATATCTTCACCGCGACGGTGGAGGAAGCATGAGTGATATCCTCCGCCGTTTCCTGCCGCAGTCTGTGCGTGGGCAGTTTGTGGCGATCATTTTCATCGCGGTGATCGTGATCATGTTCGTCGGTTCGGTCGTTGAGAGTTTCATAGAGAACGTCGACCTTCCCGCCGCGGAAGATAACGCAAGGCGTGCAGGCGTTGTTGCTGCCTTGTTGCAAGAAACGCCGGCGGAGGCGCGTAGCGCAATTCTGGCGACAGCAAAGCGGGCCGGCTTTGATTTCGAGATATTGCCCAGGGACCAGATAGCCGGCATTCCCCAGTCCTATCTGCAATGGCGAAGTGTCGAATGGCTTTTGCGTATCGACAGGGGGACGGTTGATGGACGCTGGCTAAGGATCGGCGGCCGATACGCGTTTGTCATCGACTTGGACCAGCAGGACGTCCTGGCCCATTTCGGCATGCCCGATTCCTGGCTGACATCGGGCCTCGTCCGTGCCTCGTTCTACAGGTTCATGGCTTTCGTCGCCTTGCCCGTGCTGATCTGGCTGTTTGCGGTTTGGGCCGTGACGGATCCATTGAAGCGCATCTCGGCAGCAGTCGGTTCGGCCGAGATTGAGAATGGCGAACAGCTCTTCGTCGAACACGGCTCCATTGAAATGGTGGGATTGGCGCGCGCCCTGAACAGGATGAGGACGCGCATCCGCACGATGATCGAAAATCGCACGCGCATGTTGCGCAGCGTCAGTCATGATCTGCGCACGCCGTTGACGCGGCTGCGGCTTCGCGCCGAGCGTATGGATGATGGACCCATCCGAACCGCAATCCTGTCCGATGTCCAGCACATCGAAATCTTGATCGACGAGACCCTGACCTATCTGCGCAACGATGTTTCGACGGAGAAGCTGCAGCTCGCCGACATTGCCAGCGTTCTGCAAACCGTCTGCGCCGAGTTCTCCGATGTCGGATTTCCTGTCTCATATTCCGGGCCGGACCGGCTCCTGGGCTGGTGCAAGCCCAATGCATTGGCGCGTGCGATCGCCAATCTCTGCGACAACGGGGTCAAATTCGCTGGCAATGTCACGGTCGCCTTGACAGCGACCGGCACGGCGGCGCGCATCACGGTAGGGGACGACGGGCCGGGTATTCCGATGACGGCACGCGCCCGTGTTTTCGAACCATTCTTCAAGGAAGACGCGTCGCGTGGCATTGCATCGAAGCATGGCTTCGGTCTGGGCCTGTCGATCGTTGCCGACATCGTCCAGGGTCACGGCGGCAGGATCGAATTGGAGGACAACCAGCCCAGCGGACTGGTCGTCACCATCGACCTGCCGAATGCCGCTGGCGTGCAGTCGGCATAGACGGCCTCCTGCCGGGCAGACGCGCTCTAAGCCGGCAGGCCGGGGCGATCGAGCTTTTTGGGCGACAGCGTGAAAATCTCGCACCCTGTGTCGGTCACGCCGATCGTGTGCTCGTACTGCGCCGACAGCGAGCGGTCGCGCGTCACCGCAGTCCAGCCGTCCGACAGAACCTTCACATGCGGCCTGCCCAGATTGATCATCGGCTCGATGGTGAAGATCATGCCTGGCCGCATCTCGACGCCTTCATTGGCGCTGCCGTAATGCAGGATGTTCGGCGCGTCATGGAACAACTGGCCGACGCCGTGGCCGCAGAAGTCGCGCACCACCGAGCAGCGCTCGCCTTCGGCAAAGGTCTGGATGGCGGCGCCGATGGCGCCGGTGCGGGCGCCCGGCCTGACCGCTGCAATGCCGCGCATCAGGCATTCATGCGTGACTTCGAGCAGGCGCTCGGCGGCGCGCTTGATCGTGCCGACCGGATACATGCGCGAAGAATCGCCGTGACAGCCGTCGAGGATGTAGGTGACGTCGATGTTGACGATGTCGCCATCCTTGAGCGGCTTGTTGTCGGGAATGCCATGGCAGACGACATGGTTGATCGAGGTGCAGGACGATTTCGTGTAGCCGCGATAGTTGAGCGTCGCCGGCAGCGCGCCGTGGTCCATGCCGAATTCGAAGACGAAGCGGTCTATTGCTTCGGTGGTGACGCCGGGCTGGACCATCGGCACCAGCTCGTCGAGGCAGCGTGCGGTGAGATCGCATGCCTTGCGCATGCCGGCAAAGCCGTCCTCGCCATAGAGGCGGATCTGGCCGGTATTTCTGAGCGGGGCCGTGGCAGCGTCGAGATAGGTGACCATTTTGTCCGTGTAGCGGGTAGGGCTCTGCAGGAGAGCCAGCGTGAAAATTTCCCCAGATTTGGCACTTGAGGGCAAAAGGTTCAAGGAAGAACTGTCTGATGCGGCCGCGCGCTTCCCGATATTTGCCTCGCAAGGGCGATGTCTTGCCGGTTTTTGCCCGGTTTGCTTCCCTTTCTGGCCATGGTGCGTTAGGGCGGGTGATGTTTTCGAGATCGCGTCCCTTCGCGGCGGCCAGGCAAACCGGATGGCCTGAAGCGCCGCTGACGGCAGCGTGCTCATGCCTGATGGGCATGGTGCTGCTCGCGATGCTGTGCTTCGGCCTGCCGGTGGCGTCAGGCTTTGCGGGGTCTGCGCCAAGCGGTGTCAGCGTCGGTGTCGAGCGGTCGGGCGAAGTGGCGGCGCTGCTGCGTGTCACCGGCAAGGCGCAAGCGCTGGAGGTTCGTGCCGGCCGTCCGGTCCTGGTCAAGTTCGCCGGCGGCCACCCCGCGCTTCCGGTCCCCGACGCTGTTTTTCTTTGGGCCGAACGGCCATCGCAAAGAGCGATGGTTTCGGGATATGGGGCCGCCTCGGTTCCCGGGGCGAGCACCAACCAGCCGCGCGCACCCCCGACCATCACGGCCTGAGCGGCCCAGGGCCGTACCCCCACCTCATCGCTATTCCTGTTCGCGTCGTGATCGTGCGGCGGCTGTCGGCCGCGCAGCGGTCGCGCGGCGCGTCATTTCCGGATTTTTTCAATGCAACAACGCATCAAGACCTTCAAAACCCTGTCGCGCGCGGCCTCGGCTGCCGCGTTCCTCTGCGTCCAGGCGCTCATCTGCATCGGAACCGTCTATTGGGCGGTTGCCGAGACGCTCGGCCTGTCGGCGATGGCGGCCCTTGTTCTCGGCGGCATCTTCGCCGTGCCGACGGTATTTGTACTGATCACCGCCAGTCGCATGGCCTTCGACGCGGAGACGGATCCGGCGAACCAGTGAGCATATGTCACCCCAGGACAGATCTCGGGTGCGCGATTTGTTTGGCGCGACATGGCGGCCCGCGACCCAAGTGACGACACATTTCTGGGCCAGAAGCCGGTCAAAGCAACTTTTGACGACGAACGGCGTTGCCTCGGCGATGCCGTTCGGGAGACAGGAAATGGATAGACTGCAATTCGAGGTGCCTGTGCGCATAGCGCCTGGACCCGGTCTGCCAGTCGAGGAAATCTATGGCGTCGAACAGGCGCTCGATTTTCTCCAGGACTGGCCTGCGCGCCGTCAGGGCCCGATCTATCAGAAAGCGTTCAACGCCTGCTTCGGCGCCACGGTGGACGTGGTCAAGACCGAGGATGCCTGCCGGGCGTTCATGGCGTTTTGCCGCGCCAGTGGACTGATGGCCAGGGACATGATGACGCCGCGCAAGCGCGGCGGTGAGGCGAGGGCGCTCCAGGCCTGAGGGCTGTGCCCTGTTCGTTGCCCGATTAAAACACCGGCGATCGTATTTGAACGCACGCGGCAATGTCGTGAGCGCGCCGTTGCGCGCGTTTCGTCCCGACGACAGCACCGCACCAAGGTCCGCCCTGTTAAGCTTCCGTTTCCATCTTCCCGGCTACGCCTTTGCTTGTTGGCAATGGTTGATTCGTTGCGTCAGTCTCATGGTTTGGAAGATGTCCCCAGAAAAAGTCCGTGCATTCCCGATCGACCGTCAGGTATTCTTGGTCAGGGAGGTTGCCGCCAAGCTCGGCAATCTGCATGGCGAGACCGCCACCTCGTTCTGGAGAGCCAAGGCGTCGGAGTTGCTCGATCTTGTGGTCGGCTCCGGCAGGGACAGAACAGCAGCCAGCGATGAAGTGCGCAGGTTTTTCCTGGCCGTGCAGCGAGAGATGTTGGCTGATACGGTCGCGGAGTCGATGCCAATTCTTTCCGCTTGAAGCAAATCCTGAACCTCCATCCTCCACACATGGAACAGTAATTTGTAAATACGTTTACTCCGGTGTGTTTTTCGGAGACCCGGTCGTTGTTCGCGCGGTCTCGGCTGCGAATCCGGCAATTTCCCGCCGGCCTTGAGGGGCGGCCCACTCTGAGACATCGACGCGCTTGCGCGTTGGTCAGCCAGCGAAACACTTCTTTTTTGAAGCCAATGGACCACTGCTCAAAAATGCAACGAACTTTTTAGCCATTCGTTCATTTATGCGTGCTTTCTAATTTAAACCATGGCCTTGAGTAGCTTCACCCGTGTTCGGCTTGTAATGGACGCCATGCGCCGGAGCACGGGCGCAAACGTCGCTACCATTTTTGCTCTGACCTTGCCGGTCGTTGTCGGCGCTGCGGGCTTCGGCGTCGAGACCTCCTATTGGTACTACAACAGCCTGAGGTTACAGGCGACGGCCGATGCAGCCGCCTATGCCGGTGCGCTCGAACAGATCTCGGGTTCCGACAAGCCGACGATCGTCGCGGCCGCGACCCAGTCCGCGGCGTCGAACGGACTGGGCTCGGGCACGATCGTCGTCAACACGCCGCCGGCCTCCGGCCCGAATACGGCGAAAAAAGCGGTCGAGGTGATCGTCGGCCAGCAGCTCGACCGGATGTTCACCCTGATCTTCACGCAAGACAAGGTCCCCGAACAGGCAAGGGCGGTGGCCGTCATTACCGATGCTTCGAGTGCTTGCATGCTCGCGCTCGATCCGTCCGCTTCGCAGGCGGCGCTGTTTTCCGGCAGCACCAGCGTCAAGCTCAACGGCTGCTCGGTCATGTCCAATTCGATCGCCTCGGACGCCATCAAGGTTCAGGGCTCGGCCGGCCTGCAGGCCGATTGCCTGATATCGGCAGGCGGTGTCTCTCTCAGCAACCCCGTCACCACCGTCTGCGCGGTCCCGATCACCCAGGCACTGCCTGCCGGCGATCCCTTTGTCGACCTGCCGGCCCCGGTGGCCGCGACCCCCTGCCAGAACGACAACAAGGCGACGCTCGGTCCAGGCACCTATTGCAGCGGCATGAACCTGAAGGGCAATGTCACGCTTTCGCCCGGCGTCTATGTCGTCCAGGGCAGTTTCAAGATAAACGCCAACGCAGCCATCACCGGCAGCGGGGTGACCATCTTCATGTCGGGCAGTTCGACCGTCAGCATGAATGGCAATGCGTCCGTGAAGCTCAGCGCGTCGACTTCGGGCACCTACTCAGGCGTTCTGTTCTACGGCGACAGGACCGGCATGATCGCATCCAGCACATTCAACGGCACAGCGGACTCGCTTTTGACCGGGGCCATCTACTTCCCCAAGCAGCAAGTGAACTATCTTGGCAACTTCTCGGGCAATGGCGGCTGCACCAGGGTCGTCGCCAATACGATCCAATGGTCCGGTAACTCAACCATCAATCAGGATTGCTCGAGCCTCGGAGTGCCCAACATTCCAGCCGCGCGGTCCGTGGCACTGTCCGAGTAGCTCCGTGGGGCGCCCATCGATGCCGATCCTTGGTGATGATTCGGGCGTTGCGGCGGTCGAGTTCGCGATGGTGCTGCCCATTCTGTGCCTGGTGCTGCTTGGTATTCTGGACGGCTGGTCCTACGTAACGAGTTCACTGTCGATGCGCGCCGGTGTGAAGACCGCCGCGAACCTGGTCATGAGCGGATCGACCGATGATGCGGCGACCCAGGCCCTTGCCATTGCGAGTTGGGAAAATCGGCCGGAAGACGGCCAGGTCACGCTAAGCCGCATCCGTATGTGCGGGGCGACGGTGGTCGACGCGTCCACCATGTGCAGTGGGCCGAAGGTGCCGGCGGTCTATGTCCAGATACAGGCATCGGGCACCTGGGTGCCGCCAATTGCCTTCGGCCCATTTGCCACTTCCACTGTAATCGGTCACCAGGAGACGATCCGTGTCCGCTAGGGTAAGCGCGTTCCGGCGGGATCGATCGGGCGGGGCCGGGCTGGAGTTCGCGCTGATCGCGCCCTTCCTTGTCATGCTGCTGTTCGGAATATTCGCCTTTGGCTGGTCGATGCACTCGGTCTCCAGTGTTCGCTATACGCTGGAGACGTCTGCGCGCTCGCTGCAGCTTAAGAACACGCTGACCCAGGCCGATATTCAATCGATCGCCACGCAGAAATTGCAGGCCTTGGGGTTCAAGGACGTGAACGTCACCATCGCCATCGACCCCGTGAGCGGCGGCTTCCGCATGGCGCATCTGACCGCGGCCTATGCCTTCGTCATCGACTTCCCCTACTTCAGTTCCTTCCCGATCAACTACGCGACAACCGTTACCGTGCCGCTGCTTGGCAGCGGCTAGGCTGCGGCCTGATAGCCTCGCGCGCTGGGGCTCTGCTTACTTGTACGCCTTGAGCGCGATCAGACCACCGAGAATGGTTATCGCCATTGAGGATCAGCGCCCACGACACAATGTTGTGTGACAGACGCCTCCGGCGACTGCGCAGGGCCCGGTCCCGCCAGCGTTTGGCCTGATCAGCCCCTGTGTTTTGTCGATCCACGTCTTTCTCCACGAGCAGAATGCGACTCATGCCGGCTGGTGTCCAGATCGGCACCGGTTTTGGCGGTCACGATGCAAGCTTGGCACTCAGCCTGCTTTTGATGGCACGGGGCTAGATAATATATTTCGTAGTGCTAATATTAAGGTGACGCTAGGTCATGTCCGACCATCCGTCGGGTGCAATGTGGGGGTTCCAATGAGAGTGGCTGTATTTTGCGCGGCTGTCGTTTTCGCTGCGGCTGGTGTCGCTGTTGCCAAGGAAAAGAAGGCGGCGGTCAGTGACGCCGCCGCTTTATGTTCCACCAACCCGTCAGCCAAGAAGTCCGCACCAAATCTGGACTGTGGTTTCACCGGAACCGCCAAATCGGGAGATAGCGGCGCAAAAGCAGAGCCGCGCCTCGGATACGACGCCAATCCGTGGATTATAACAGGCTTTTGACTTCGCATCGGCGGTTGCCGGTGAAGCGCTGAAGAGGGGCGTCTTGACCGGCGGGCGTCGCCCCCGCGACCGGAGCGTAACGGTCGGGCGCCGTCGAGAAGGAGGAAGCGCAAATGGCCGCTTATCTGATAGCGGATGTAGACGTAAAGAACGCTGCCGCGTTCGAGGAATACCGGCGGGATGTGCCAGCCACCGAGGAGCGTTATGGTGGGAGATATCTAGGTCGTGGCGGTGCGACCAAAGTCTTGGAGGGCGATTGGGAGCCACACCGTTTGGTTATTATCGAATTCCCCGACATGACGTCGTTGATGGGCTGGTACAATTCGGCGGAATACGCCCGCCTTATTGAAATCCGGAAGCGTTGCGCCAACACCAGGATCATTGCGCTCGAGGGGGTTGCAACACCCACTCTTTGACCGTGGTGGCTCGCCTTAATCAGGTAGTATCCGGCTTTTTTGCCCGAATCCGTACACCTCGCAGTCAGCTGTTTAAAGCCGGGAAACCAGGCAATAAATGCGGGCTTACCACTGCGGGGCTTTCTCATTGTCGCGGTGCCCGAGAACCCAACTCGACCGTGTAATGAAAAGCCCGCCACGGGGGCGACCTGCGGCGGGCTCTTGGAGCGGCTACATCCCTGAGGAATCGACCACTTTGTAGCAGGATTATGACCTGTGTGGCCGCGTTAGCCTATGGTGTGATCGCGGAAGACTGCGCGTCAGTTGAAGACCGCGGCAGAGAGCCAGGCGAAATTGGCCACATTGGGAGGGAGGTTTGCGCTAAACGCATTATTTTTCTGGTACGCCCAAGGGGAATCGAACCCCTGTTACCGCCGTGAAAGGGCGGTGTCCTAACCGCTAGACGATGGGCGCGCTCAGACGAAGCGGCTTATACTGGTGTTGTGCGCAACCGGCAACCCGTCAGGTGCCACCTTGGACAACTTTTTTCCGGGCCAGCCAAATCAACGATTTCCCGAGGGTTGGCAGGCTTTGATAATTAGCGGCGACACCCATCGTTTCGTCATCCCAGGGTCTCCGCGACGGAGCCTCGCCCTACTTCGCCCTAGGATGACGAAGTTTGTGGGAGGCTTCGGCTAATCCCGAATGCTCAGAATGGTCACCGGTACGATCTTGGCTGCTAATAGGCCTAAGACCGTCTGCTAGACTAGCCGTCACCGCCGCTGCGCCGGCGGCAGCGCCAGTTCCAGTCGCGCTCGGGGCCGACGTCGACGTGAACCGATTCTGTGTGGCAGTACGTGCCGACGCCGCCGCGGCCGGGCATGCTTCTGATGTAGCTCGCCAGTTCCCATTTCGAAACGCCGGGAACCTGGATATCGGCGGCGGCGCAATACATGTGCAGCGAATTCTTGGCCCCGTTGGCGCGCCGGTTGCGGGCCGGGTCGCGATAGCCCGACGTCACCGTCATCTTGCGGCCGTAGTGGCCTTCGATCGTCTTCAGCACGCGCACCAGCGACGGCTTCAGGCAGGCCACATCGACGCTCTCGTTCTGCTTGAGCAGCCCGTTGGGCGCCAACCGGGCCATGCCGGCGGCTGACGCAACCTGATAGGAGCCGCCGATTGGCCCCTCATCCTCGTTGAGGTCGACGTCGCTTTCGTCGTCGAGGCCGGACTTGCGCTTGATCTCGAACAGGGCCGTCTGGCGCACGCCGGGCAGGGCGTCGCTACCCGTGATGTGATTGCTATCGTCGCCGAGCGAAGCCAGTTGCACCGGCTTGGCCGTGGAATTGGCCGAGGCCAGCGTGATGATCGGCTTTGCCGCTGCTGGCGTCGCTTTTGCCTGCGCCGGGGGCTGCTCGCCCGTCCGGGCGTTGCTGATGATGGGGGCTGGTGTCGCCGAGGCTGGCGTTGCGCCAAACATCGAGGCGAGGAAGCCTTTCTTCTTTGGTGCTTCGGCCTGCGGCATCTCGCCAGCCGTCACATAGACCGGGTTGTTCATGGCCGGAGCGGCAGCGGGCTTCGGCGCCGCCACGTCGCCGTCGACCGCGGCAATCTGCTGGGCGACCGCGTCGGTTTGCGGCGCGGTCTGTGCCTGCTGCGTCAGCGATTGCGGCGTGTTTCCAACGATGGTTTCGGCGCCCGCCGGCGTGGTCAGCGGAAAGGCAGCTCCCGGTTTGGACATAGGCACGTAGGCGACTTTTTCAGGCAGCGCCGTATCGCTCGCCGTCATCACGGTCGTCTGCTCGGTCGTGACCTCGGACGAATCGGCGACAGCGGCCGACTTGCCACTTGAGGCAGCATTCATATCCGATGCGGTGGCATTGTAACCGGGCATTCCGACCGACATTGTCGGGTCGCCAGCCGAAGTGCAGGAGGCCAGAAGCAAGGAGCAGAGCGCTGCCACAATGGCGCGGCGTTCTCCCTTTGCGAGGCTCCATCCTGCTGATTTCAAAGTCAAATTCCCCCTCGATGTCCGGTCGGTATATCCTTGGCGCCACACGCATGCGTCGATGCCAAGGTGACCTTTGTCTCCGATCCGGAAACGAGACCTGTGTCAAATCCGCAAGCCTGGAAGTATTTTTGCGGTGATTGTCGAATTACGGCCGCTTGATGGTTGACGACACCATTTCGCCCGCTTTTGGCGGTCCGTCAACTCACCACACATTACAGTCCGTTACACACGTACTTTCACATAGGTGCCGGGAGCATCACCCAAGGTTTTCATATGCTTGCCCGGTTTGCGGGCAGGCACGCGGGTGTTGTCCTTGGCCTCTATCCAGTCTTGCCAGTGCGGCCACCAGGATCCTGGATGGTCGGTGGCATTGGCTATCCACTGGCTGAAGTCGCCCGTCGGCGTACCCCCGGTCCAGTACTGGTATTTGTTGGATGCCGGCGGATTGACGACCCCTGCGATATGGCCCGACCCGGCCATCACATACTCGACCGTGCCGCCGAAATATTTCGAACCGAGGAACACCGAAAGCGCCGGCGCGATGTGATCTTCCTTGGAGGCGAGGTTGTAGACCGGGATGGTGATGTCCCCAAGCGAAACCGTGTGACCCGCCAGTTCCATCGTGCCTTGCGAAAGGTTGTTCTCAAGATAGCAGTTGCGCAGGTAGAAAGAGTGATTGGCCGCCGCCATGCGGGTGGAATCTGCATTCCAGTAGAGCAGGTCGAAGGGCAGGGGATCCTTGCCGCGCATGTAGTTGTTGACGACATAGGGCCAGATCAGGTCGCCTGAGCGCAGCATGTTGAAGGCGGTCGCCATCTTGGTGCCGTCGAGATAGCCTTTTTCGCTCATCGACTTTTCCACAGCGGCGACCTGTTCTTCGTCGACGAACACTTTCAGGTCGCCGGCATGGGTGAAGTCGACCTGCGTGGTGAAGAAGGTCGCCGACTTGATGCGGTCGTCGCCCTCTTGCGCCATCAGCGCCAGTGCCGCCGCCAGAAGCGTGCCGCCAACGCAATAGCCGATCGCGTTGACGTCGCGTTCGCCGGTGGCCTTCTCGACGGTGTCGAGGCCGTATTGCAGACCCTCGCGGATATAGGCTTCCCAACTCTTGGTGCCGTGGCGCTCGTCCGGATTGATCCAGGAGATGACGAACACGGTGTGGCCCTGTTCAACCGCCCAGCGAATGAAGGATTTCTGCGGGTTCAAATCGAGGATGTAGAATTTGTTGATCCATGGCGGGCAGATCAGCAAGGGCCGCTTGAGCACCGTCTCGGTCGCCGGGTCGTACTGGATGATTTCGGCGACGTCGCTGCGGCCGACCACCTTGCCGGGAGTGGTGGCGATGTTCCTGCCGATCTCGAAGGGTGAGTAGTCAGCCTGCCGCAGCTTCAGGTCGCCCTTGCCGGCGGCGATGTCCTCGGCCAGCATCTTCATGCCGCGCACCAGGTTTTCGCCGTTCGACGCGACGGTTTCACGGAACAGTTCCGGATTGGTCAGGATGAAATTCGACGGCGAGATGGCGTTGGACACCTGCTTGACGTAAAAGCCGGCCTTGTGGCGGGTGTGCTCGTCAAGGCCTTCGGCGTGCTCGACCAGATCGGCCGCCCAGCGCGAGGTGACGAGATAGGCCTGCTTGAGGAAATCGAAGAAGGCGTTGCGGCCCCATTCCGGGTCGAGGAACCGCTTGTCGCCGCGCTCCGGCTTGACCGCGTCTTCGGTGTCTTGCGCGGCGTTGCTGGTGCGCTGAATGGCGTTGGCCCAGACCGTCATATAGCCGGAGAACAGCCGCGTCTGCGCTTCCAGCGCGCGCTGCGGATCGGCAAGCCAGTATTCGCTGAGCTTGGAAAAGGTCTTCACCATATCGACAACGGGCTCGGCGACATGGTCGCGCACGTCGCCTTTTTCGCGCGGCTCGGCCCAGGCGGAAGCGGCCTTGCCGGCCTGCTCGATCATGCGCGCCATGTTCAGGGCGAAGCGTTCCGGGTCCTTCACCAGATATTGCTCGACGGTCGAAGGCTCGTCATCTTCCGCTTTGCCCGAATCGGGTGTTTTGGACATGGTTGGCGGGGTTCCTCCCGAGGCCTTTTCTTGACATATTAACATGGGACATCCGACCGGGCCAATCTCGCTCTACCTCGGCTGCCAAGGAAACAATATGACGATTAATATTGGCGAAACTGTTTTTTTCGGTGCCGGACATTTTTGCCGCATCGGCGCGGCGATCGTCCTCATCGGGATTGCCGGGTGCTCGAGCACCAACACGAATGGCCCGACGCCTGTCGCTGCGGGTACGGGGCCGAAGGATACCGGCACCTTTCCGAACCTGAACATCAAGCCGCAAGTGGCGGCGCCTCAGTTCACCGAAGCCGAGAAGAACGCCAAGCTCGCGCAATTGAAGGCGGATGAGAATGCGCAGGCGGCAAAGGGCGGCGGCCCGAAGGTCGCCAACCAGGCGGCGCTGACGGATTTGGCCAAGAAGCATGGCGACGAAACGCTGAAGCAGATCGAAGCCAAATGCGACCCCGCCCTCGACCCTACCTGCAAATAAGTATATAGCGCGCGCCCAACACCCCCTTCGCTGTCTGGAACTGCCATGGAAGAATTTCACAAGGTTCGCCGGCTTCCGCCTTACGTGTTCGAGCAGGTCAACCGGCTCAAGGCCAGCGCCCGATCGCGTGGCGCCGACATCATCGACCTGGGCATGGGCAATCCGGACCTGCCGACGCCCAAGGCTATCGTCGACAAATTGTGCGAGGTCGTGCGCGACCCGCGCACGCATCGCTATTCCTCGTCGCGCGGCATTCCGGGCCTTCGTCGCGCCCAAGCCGCCTACTATGGCAGGCGCTTCGGCGTGAAGCTCAACCCCGACACGCAAGTGGTGGCCACGCTTGGCTCGAAGGAAGGCTTCGCCAACATGGCGCAGGCGATCACGGCGCCCGGCGACGTGATCCTGTGCCCGAACCCGACCTATCCGATCCATGCCTTCGGCTTCATCATGTCGGGTGGCGTCATCCGCTCGCTGCAGGTGGAGCCGGACGACGGCTTCATCCCGGCGCTCGAGCGCGGGGTCAAACATTCGATCCCGAAGCCGCTGGCGCTGATCCTCAACTATCCGTCGAACCCGACGGCGCTGGTCGCCTCGCTCGATTTCTACAAGGATGTGGTCGCCTTCGCCAAGAAGAACGACATCATCATCCTGTCCGACCTTGCCTATTCGGAGATCTATTTCGACGGCAATCCGCCGCCTTCGGTGCTGCAGGTGCCTGGCGCGATCGACGTTTGCGTCGAATTCACCTCCATGTCGAAGACCTTCTCCATGCCCGGTTGGCGCATGGGCTTTGCCGTCGGTAACGAGCGGCTGATCTCGGCGCTGACGCGGGTGAAATCCTACCTCGATTACGGCGCCTTCACGCCGATCCAGGTGGCGGCGGCACATGCGCTCAATGGCGACGGCGCCGACATCGCCGAAGTGCGCGACATCTACCACAAGCGCCGCGATGTGATGGTCGATGCCTTCGGCCGCGCTGGCTGGACCATTCCGGCACCGGCGGCATCGATGTTCGCCTGGGCGCCAATCCCGGAGCCGTTCCGACATCTCGGCTCGCTCGAATTCTCCAAGCTGCTCATCGAACATGCCGACGTGGCCGTGGCGCCCGGTGTTGGCTTCGGCGAGCATGGCGACGAATTCGTGCGCGTCGCTCTGGTCGAGAACGAGCACAGGATCCGGCAGGCGGCGCGCAACATCAAGCGCTTCCTGTCGACCAGCGCCAAGCAGCCCAACAACGTCGTGCCGCTCTCCGCTCACCGGTAAGCTTGCCGCACGCAAATTCGATCTGACTTTGAGGGACGTCGCCGGACATGGCTGAAGCATTGCGTGTTGGAATTGCCGGCCTCGGCACCGTTGGCGCGTCGGTGGCGCGCGTGCTGCGCGACAAAGCGGTGGAACTGACCCGCCAGTGCGGCCGTGACGTGATCGTCACCGCCGTCTCGGCGCGCGACCAGAAGCGCGATCGCGGCGTCGATCTGAGCTCGGCAAAGTGGTTCGACGATCCGGTCAAGATGGCGCAGACCGCAGAAATCGACGTGTTCGTCGAACTGATCGGCGGCGACGAGGGCCCGGCGCGCTCGTCGGTGAAAGCGGCACTCGAAGCCGGCCGTCACGTCGTCACCGCCAACAAGGCGCTGCTGGCCAAGCATGGCGTGGCGCTGGCCGAGATCGCCGAGAAAAAGGGTGTTCTGCTCAACTATGAGGCGGCGGTGGCGGGCGGCATTCCCGTCATCAAGACCATGCGCGAGGCGATGGCCGGCAATTCGGTTACGCGCGTGTTCGGCATCCTCAACGGCACCTGCAACTACATCCTGACGCGCATGGAGGCCGAGGGCATCTCGTTCGATGCTTGCCTGAAGGACGCGCAGCGGCTGGGCTATGCCGAAGCCGATCCGACGTTCGACATCGAGGGCCACGACACCGCGCACAAGCTGTCGATCCTGACCAGCCTTGCCTTTGGCACCAGGATCGCCGCCAACGACATCTATATGGAAGGTATCTCCAACATCACCCAGGCCGACATCCGCGCGGCCGCCGATCTTGGCTACCGGATCAAGCTGCTGGGTGTCGCCCAGCGCACCGAGAGCGGCATCGAGCAGCGCGTGCATCCGACGATGGTGCCGACGGCATCGGTCATCGCGCAGGTGCATGGCGTCACCAATGCGGTGGCGATCGAGACCGACATTCTGGGCGAACTGCTGCTGTCAGGCCCCGGTGCCGGCGGCAACGCCACCGCCTCGGCCGTCATTGGCGACATCGCCGACATCGCCAAGAGCCGGCCAGGCTTCCAGCATGGTCCGGTCTTTGGACGGCCGGCGAAGGAGCTGAAACCCTACAAGAAGGCGCAGATGCGCAGCCATGCCGGCGGCTATTTCATCCGGTTGACCGTGCATGACCGCATCGGCGTCTTCGCGGCAATCGCCAAGCGCATGGCCGATAATGACATTTCATTGGAATCGATCGTCCAGCACGCGGTCAATGGCGAGGCGGCGGCACAGAAGACGGTGATCCTCGTCACCCACGAGACGACGGAGGCTGCTGTGCGCAAGGCCGTCGATGGCATCACCAAGGATGGCCATCTGACCGACAAGCCGCAGGTCATCCGCATCGAGCGGGCAGGGTAGCTTTCGCCCGATAGGCCCTGCGGGACAGGAATCCCGCAGGCATTGAGGTCTGGTCTGGTGGGGACAGCCGCCACGCGGGAACGAATTGGTGTCGTCGCCGTTCTCTTGGTCAGCAACCAGAGGAACCGCTTCATGGCCGATACCAACAAGTCCGACACCCCTAATATCGACGACATCCAGAAGACGCTGGAAAAGCAGATTGCCGATTTGCGCAAGGAGATCACCAGGATCAACAAGAGCATTTCGGCGCGGGGCGCGGAGATGCTCGACGACGCCGGCGAACAGGCGTCCGAGTTGTACGACACGGCCGCGAGCCGCGCTTCGCGTACGGCGCAACAGCTGCGCAGCCAGGCTCAGGCTGTTTCGGAGGTCGCGCGTGAAAATCCAGGTACGACGACAGCTTTGGTCGGCGTGATCGGCCTGCTCGGCTTTCTGGCCGGCTTCGCCATTGGTCAATCGACGAACGATACCTCCCGCCGCTGGTATTGACCGCAGCGCGATAGGGCCGGGCTTCCGGCCCACTCGCTTGTTTTCAGCACATCACTTTTAAGGAGGGCACCATGGCTTCATCAGCATTGATCGGCATCCTGATCACATTCCTCGTCATCATCCTCGTTCTCTATCTGGTTCAACGCCTGCCGCTCGATGGCCGGATGAGACAGATAGTTCAGGTGATCGTCATCATCATCGGCATCATTTCACTGCTCAAATACCTCGCGGTTTTCTAGGCCGCGAACGCCGCCATTTTTACCGTTTTGAGACTGGCCCGGCGCACGGCGATCGGGCCAGTCTTGTTTAAGGATGCGGTTTAATCGATTGATATTGTTGGGTATTCGATAAAATCCTCGGTAGGTCTTGCCGTTGTCATGCTGGTTTGACAAAACAGGCCGCCTCCGGCGGGAGGCCGCATTGCCAACGAGGAAATCACCAGATGAATGTGGCCCAGAACATCGTCGCCGGCCTTGACCGGATACTCACCATGGAACTGGTGCGCGTCACCGAACGAGCCGCCGTCGCGGCCGCCAGGCTGCGCGGGCGCGGCGACGAAAAGGCGGCCGACCAGGTCGCAGTCGACGCCATGCGCCAGGAACTCAACCGGCTTGCCATCAAGGGCACGGTGGTGATCGGCGAAGGCGAGCGCGACGAGGCGCCGATGCTCTACATCGGCGAGGAAGTCGGCTCCGGCAAAGGTCCGGCCGTCGATATCGCGCTCGATCCGCTCGAAGGCACGACGATTTGCGCCAAGAACCTGCCCAATGCACTCGCGGTCATCGCGATCGCCGAAAAGGGCAGCCTGCTGTTTGCGCCCGACGTCTACATGGACAAGATCGCCATCGGTCCGGGCTATGCGGACGGCGTCATCGACATCGACGCCTCGGCGGCTGAGAACATCGCCAGCCTCGCCAGGGCGAAGGGCGTGGCCATATCGGATATCACCACCTGCATTCTCGACCGGCCACGTCATGCCAGGCTGATCGATGCCGTGCGCGCCACGGGTGCCGCGATCCGGCTGATCGGCGATGGCGATGTCGCCGGCGTCATCCACACCACGGATCCGGAAGAAACCGGCATCGACATCTATCTCGGCACTGGCGGCGCACCAGAGGGCGTGCTGGCCGCTGCCGCGCTGCGCTGCACCGGCGGCCAGATGCAAGGCAGGCTGATCCTCGACACGCCGGAAAAGGTTGCTCGCGCGGCAAAGATGGGTATTTCCAATCCGAAACGGGTCTATCGGACGGAGGACATGGCGCGCGGCGATGTGCTGTTCGCGGCCACCGGTGTCACCGACGGCAACATGCTGGCTGGCGTCAAATTCGGCCACAATTACATCACCACCCACACGATCGTGCTGCGCTCGTCGTCGCGGACGGTGCGCGAGATCAAGGCCCGCCATCAGGATCTGGATAAGTTCTGACGCTCGCTTGCGAAGCCACCTTGCAATTGCTAGCCATTCGGGCGCATCCGATGCTGGCTGCAAGGATTTGACGATGGAACCGTTCGACTGGCATGCGGATCCGATTTCGCGTGCCACCGCCATCACAAAGTTCTATCGCAACACCCAGAATGTGCGTCGCTTTCTCATCCGGGAATGCGGCGATGCATTCAGGTTTGACCGGCCTTTCATGGCCTGGCTCAAGGACGGTGTGGAAAAGACGATGGGCGATGCGGCCGACGAATGGCTTCGGCGCCAGGCTGAAAAGCGGAAAGCGTAGTTTTCTTGACCTATTCCGGGACGGCGCACATCCGTGAATCGCTTGGCTTTGCCTGCCTTTGGCCTATAGAGCGTCGCGTGAACGCGACGCGCTTAAAATTGTTGCCAATGCAGGTCGTCGCCCCAAAACCGCTGCCCACTTATGGGCGACATGCATTATCGTGCGGCCAACGATGAGTTGGCAAAGCGTATGACCGGCGAAAAACGCCTCTTCCTCGATGTCAGGCAGTCAGTATCAGGGATTTCCTGGGAACATCGGCTGACAGAACGCCAGGACATGATTGCGCTCGCCATCGCGCAAGGCCATGGCGTGCCCGACATCGTCGCGCGGGTGCTTGCCGGCCGTGGTGTTACCGCCGAACAGACCGAGCGGTTTCTCGACCCGACGATCCGCGATCTTCTGCCGGATCCGGCATCGCTGACCGACATGGACAGGGCGGCGGCCCGCATCGCCGCCGCGGTGATGGCCAAGGAAAAGGTGGCGATCTTCGGCGACTATGATGTCGACGGCGCCGCCTCGTCGGCCTTGCTGAAGCGGTTCCTCACGCATTTCTCGGTGCCGTCGGAAATCTACATTCCGGATCGTATTTTCGAGGGCTATGGGCCCAACCCGGATGCCATGCGCGAACTTGTTTCGCGTGGCGCGACACTGATCGTCACTGTCGATTGCGGCACCAACAGCGCCGTTTCCATCGATGCCGCCAACGAGGCTGGGGCCGATGTCGTGGTGCTCGACCACCACCAGGTCGGCGGTGCCTTGCCGGCGGCAATTGCCGTCGTCAATCCCAATCGCGACGACGACCTTTCCGGGCAGGGCCATCTCTGTGCCGCCGGCGTGGTCTTCCTCGCCCTTGTGCAGACGGCCAGGATCCTGCGCGGCCGCATGGCCGATGCTACGCCGCCGGACCTGCTTTCGCTGCTTGATATCGTGGCATTGGCCACAGTCTGTGACGTGGTGCCGCTGACCGGCGTCAACCGCGCCTTCGTGGTCAAGGGGCTGCAGATGGCGCGCCAGCAGAAGAATGAAGGGTTGGCGGCACTGGCACGCGTGTCGCGTATCGGCGAGCCGATCAGCACTTTCCATCTGGCCTATCTGATCGGCCCGCGCATCAATGCCGGCGGACGCATCGGCGATGCCGCACTTGGTAGCCGGCTGCTTGCGACCGACGACCCGGTCGAGGCGCGCACCATTGCCGAGACGCTCGACCGGCTCAATCAGGAACGGCAGTTGATGGAGCAGGAGATGCTCGCGGCGGCGCGCGTCGAGGCCGATGCAGAGCTCGCCGGCGGCAATGGCCCGGCTATCGTCGTCACCGCCTCCAACAGCTGGCATCCGGGTATTGTCGGCCTGCTCGCTTCGCGATTGAAGGATCATGCCCGGCGGCCCGCCTTCGCCATCGCGTTCAATGCTGTGGGCATCGGCACCGGTTCGGGCCGCTCGGTCTCGGGTTTCGACCTCGGCCGGCTGGTGCGCGAGGCGGCCGTTGCCGGTCTGATCGTCAAGGGCGGCGGCCATGGCATGGCGGCGGGCATCACCGTGGAGCGGGCAAGGCTTGGCGAACTCAGGGCGTTTTTCGAAGAACGGGCGGCAGCCGACGTGTTTCGCCTGCAGGGCGAGGAAAGCCTGGCCATAGACGGCGCACTTGCCGCTGAAGGCGCGACGCTCAGCCTGCTCGACGCGCTGGAACAGGCCGGACCCTTCGGTGCCGGGCATGTGGCCCCTGTTTTCGCGTTGCCGCGCCACCGATTGGCCGATGCGCGGCCGGTCGGCACCAACCACATCCGCGTCGAACTGCAATCGGAAAGCGGCGGCCGCATCCAGGCGATCGCCTTTCGCGCTGTCGATACCGCACTTGGCGAATTCCTGTTCAAGAACCGGGGCAAGACGATCCACGTCGCCGGTTCGCTGTCAGGCAACTACTGGAATGGCAACCGCACCGTGCAGTTTCGCATCACCGATGCGGCTCGTGCGTAGGCTTTGATCAGGCGAGAACGGTCTGCAGCCGGGTCAGTTCGCCGATCTGCGCCATCGTCGCCTGATAGCCGAGGTTGATCGCCTCGTCGGCGCGGTGGAATTCGGTCAGGCCGATATGGCTGAGCTTCGGCTGCAGCGACATGTCAGGCGGGTCGCCGGCAAGCCTGGCGCGCGAAATGCGGTCCTGAATGATGTTGAAGGCCTCGACCATGACGCCGGTGATGCCGAGCCGCGTCTGATGCGACTGGCGCTCGGCGTCGATCTGACCAGGCCGCGGCGCGTCCTTTTCAACGACCAACTCGCCGGCGCTATGCTTGATGACGGCGGCGCGGCCGAACAGATCATAGTGAAGGTTGACCGCCACGACGAGCGGCTGCTCATAGGCGCGGCAGACCGATACCGGTACCGGGTTGACCAGCGCGCCGTCGACCAGCACGCGGCCGTTGCAATTCACCGGCTCGAACACGCCGGGCAGCGCGTAGGAGGCGCGCATGGCGGTGATCAATGAGCCGCTCGACAGCCAGATTTCGTGGCCGGTGCGGATCTCGGAGGTGACCGCGACGAACGGCTTGGCAAGGTCCTCGAAACGAATGCCGGCCATGTGCTCGCGCAGCCTTGCATCGAGCTTCATACCGCCGAACAGGCCGCTGCCGCGCAAATTGAGATCGAGCAGGCCGAAGATGCGTCGCTTGGTCAGGCTGCGGGCGAATTCTTCGAGCTCGTCCAGTTTGCCGGCGAGATAGCAGCCGCCGACCAACGCGCCGATCGAGGTGCCGGCGATCATCGACACTTCGATGCCGGCTTCGTCGAGCGCGCGCAGCACGCCGATATGCGCCCAGCCGCGGGCGCAACCGCCACCCAAGGCGAGCGAAATGGCTGTTTTCTTCTGGGAGTTCGTTTCGGACGCGCCGCCTGACGAGGATAGGCCGTTGGCCTCCCTGACATCTGGTCTGTTACGCAATGACGCCCACTCGAGCATCATGATCTCCCTTGTCCCACGGCTACTATACGAGCGGGCCGTATCGAAATGATGAATCTGTGTGGTTGGTGTCAGGCAGAAGGTTCAAGCTGGTGGTTTCCGATACGTGTTTTCCGTATCGAACAGCGGCTTGCTGCCGTCGCCGGCAAGCGTCCCCTTGCCATCGACCAGCCCCACCGTCCGATAAAAGCATGAACGCCGGCCGGTGTGACAGGTTGCGTCGTGGCCCAACACTTTGACGCGCAACCATATGGCATCCTGGTCACAATCCGTGAGCATCTCGACGACATGCTGAAAATTGCCTGATGTTTCGCCCTTTTTCCAAAGCACGTTGCGCGAGCGCGACCAGTAGTGGGCGATGCCGGTCTCCAGCGTCAGTGCCAGTGCTTGCGCATTCATATGCGCAAGCATCAACAGCATGCCGTCTCCGGCATCGGTGACGACGACCGTGACCAGCCCGGCTGCATCGAAGCGCGGCGAGAACACCGCGCCTTCCTCGAGCGCTTTCTTGTCCGACGGAGCTTTTGGAAATTCCAGTGCCGACATCGCCGGTCCATTTTCCTCGTTGACCATGATCTTGTCCGAAAACCGGTCTCCACTTTTCGGGATCATGGTCTGATGGCCGGCGAGGGCCATTCAGATCCCGCCGCCACGCACCATGGTCACGAAACGAACCTGCTCTTCGGGCGTATCCTTGAAGACGCCGGTGAAGGTCGAGGTCAGCGTAGTTGAACCCTGCTTGCGGATGCCGCGCATGGCCATGCACATGTGCTCGGCCTCGATCATGACGGCGACGCCGCGCGGATTGAGCACGTCCTGGATGACGCCGGCGATCTGCGCCGTCAGCGCCTCCTGGGTCTGCAGGCGGTGGGCGAAGATATCGACGACGCGGGCGATCTTGGACAGGCCGACAACCTTGCCATCCGGCAGATAGCCGACATGTGCCTTGCCGATGATCGGCACCATGTGGTGCTCGCAATGCGAATGGAATGTTATGTCCTTGACGATGACCAGGTCATCGTAGCCGGCGACCTCCTCGAAGGTGCGGCCGAGCTCGTCCGCCGGGCACATGTCGTAGCCGCCGAACATTTCGCGATAGGCCTTTGCCACCCGCTTCGGCGTGTCGACCAGCCCTTCGCGGTCCGGATTGTCGCCGGTCCAGCGCAAAAGCGTGCGCACGGCGGCTTCGACTTCGGCTTCGCTTGGCCGGTCGGTGACCGGCTTTTCCATATAGGCTGACTGTGGCATGAGCTTCTTGATGACGGCATCCATAAAGGCGTCTCCCGTAGTCCCTCTCGGCGGAGGAACGAGTTGAACGGACCACGACCTTTCGGTGTCGGAAACTCGCCCCGTTTCCAGCCCCGTAAGTGGCGTGAACTTCCCGGCAAGGACATTGGCTTTCGTCGTTCTTGTCGATACCGGACTGCCAGCATTATATAAGGTCATAGCGAGCGAAAGGAAGACACGACAGCGGCAATCGCTGTTCGCTTGGCGGCGACGGATTGGAAAATAATGATAAACGAGGTCTACAACGCGAAAATTCTCGGTTTTGCCGGGAACATTGGCCGCATCGGCCGTCTCGATCATCCTGACGCGACCGCCAAGGCTCACTCCAAGCTATGCGGTTCCACGGTCACCGTCGACCTCAAGATGCAGGACGGCCTGGTCACGGACTTTGCCCATGACGTGAAAGCCTGTGCGCTCGGCCAGGCGTCGTCATCGATCATGGCGCAGCATGTCGTCGGCGCGAGTGCTGAGGAATTGCGCGCGGTGCGCGACACCATGCTGAAGATGCTCAAGGAAAATGGCGCCCCGCCGGACGGTCGCTTCGCCGACCTCAGATATCTGGAGCCGGTGCGCGACTACAAGGCGCGGCACGCTTCGACCATGCTGACTTTCGATGCCGTGGTCGACGCCATCGGCCAGATCGAGAAGAAGCGCGCCGAAGAAGCGGCCTGACCTTGGGGTTTGGCTACCAAAGCCTGGTGTTTGCCGGGAGCCTTGCTGGCTCACTCGCGTTGGGCGGGACCCCGAGCCGGGCAGACGTAGCGGTCGAGCGCGATATCGGCGACTATCTCATGAAGGCAATCCAGCATTGTTGGAACATGCCTGCAAACACCCACAGCATTGCACGCGTCCAGATCAGTCTGAACAAGGACGGGTCACTCGCAGGCCCGCCAAAAATCCTCGGTCCTGTGACGACGCCGCCGGACAAGGTTGCCGAGTCCGCTGTCCGGGCCATCGCACGCTGCGCGCCATTTCCCAGGCTGACATCATATGCTGCCCACTATGATATGTGGCGCGATGTCATCCTCACATTCAACCCGGGAGAAGACTCACCGGGCGAGCTTCCGGCCGCGGATACGCTCGACAAACTCTTCGAAAAATACCGCAAGAAGGCCAAGTAGCGGGCCCGGCCGGAAGGTTCAAGCCTGCGCTTCCAGCACCCGCCTGCTTTCGGCAAATTCGCTTCTGAGCCAGTCGGCGAACGCGGCGGCCGGTTCCGAGAGGTCGCGCAAGTTTCTGGCCACCAGCCAATAGGCGCCGGATGCGACGTCGATGTCGAACGGCTTGACCAGCGCGCCGGATGCGATTTCCGCGCCGATCTGCAAGAGATCGCCCAAGGCACGCCATGTCCGAGCAAGGCGGCCTGCTTTGAAAGCGACGCATCCGCCAGCATCGGCCCGCGCGCCGGTATGGCGTCGGCGGGCACGCCGGCCGCTTCGAACCAGCGCGCCCAGCCCTGGCGGTTCTCCTCGTGCAAGAGCGTGTAGCGACCAAGATCGATCGGCCTGTCGAGGGCAGGGCCAGAGGCAAGCAGCGCCGGCGACAGGACCGGCGAATCGACCGTCGAGGCAAGCCGCTCAGCCTGACTGCGCGGCCACGAGGTGGCATGCGCGCTGAAGCGCAAGGCAAGCTCCGGCTGATCGCTGCGGAACTCGATCAGCCTTGGGTCGACCTCGAGCGAGACGTCGATGTCAGGCCGCAATTGGCGAAACCGGTTGAGCCGCGGCACCAGCCACACGGATGCAAGCGACGGCTCGACACTGACGCGGACCACGGACTGCGCCGGTGTCGCCACCAGTTCTCCAAGCAAGGTATCGATGGCGTCGAAACTTCTGACAAGCTGCTCCAGCAGACGCCGCCCGGTGTCGGTCAGTTCGACACGGCGATGGTGACGTTCGAACAAGGGTTGGCGCAGGAAGGTTTCGAGTTCCCGGATCTGCCGGCTGATCGCCGCCTGCGAGACGAAAAGCTCCTCGGCGGCCCGGCTGAAGCTCAGATGCCGGCCCGCCGCCTCGAAGCTCCTCAATGCCGTCAGCGGCAGGCGCCCACGCTTCATTTCGCATAACCCAGGATTATCCGAAGTGGAAATTATACTCGTTTGAAGGCGAAGGCCAGCGGCGGTCTAATCCATGTCAAAGGAGACCGACCATGATCCAGTTGCTGAGCATCTTTGGCGATGTCATGCGGATCGCAACGTTTCAATGGCGTGACAGAAGACAGCATGAAAAGCGTTACGAAGAGCCGACCAGTCGTGGCCGGTGGGCGTCTTCGCCTGACAGGCAGCCGTTTCGCCGTTCCGCCCGTGACGACTGAGTGCGCACAAGGAGTGGGGATTGCGTTCTCCAGTGGAAGCTCACATCTATCGCCTGGGAAACGCGATACGGAGACTGTGGTGCGCGACCAGCATGGGCATGCGCATATCGCCAGGCCGCCGAAACGCGGCCGCAACTGGCCCGGTCCATGGCGCAAGACGCCGGGCCGTCTCCTCGGCACGTCGCTCGTGCGCCTCTATCAGCTGACGCTGTCGGGCTTTGTCGGCAATACCTGCCGGCATCTGCCGACCTGTTCGGAATATGCCCATGAGGCGATCGCCCGCCATGGCCTGTGGGCCGGCGGCTGGATGGGATTGTTCCGTGTGCTGCGCTGCGGGCCATTCGGCACGCATGGCATCGACCGCGTGCCGGAGGTGCTGGAGGATCGTTATGTCTGGTTCACGCCATGGCGGTACTGGCGGATCGGCAGCAAGCGCGGCGAAGCGCAGGGGTGATCGCGTCGGTCAGGTACCGGCGGCTCTGCCCGTTTACGATCCGGTAGGGTTAACAACAGCCTGCACAAAGACTGCGCATTTGAGACAAAATCGAGACAAGAGACCTCGCTAAGCCGCTCGCGAACCCCCCTCTTGAGCGAGCAGACAAATGCGCAATTTCGACCGTCTTCCCTTCATCTTTGCCGGGATACTGTTCCTGCTCGCCTGGCTGCTGGGATTTCCGTTGCGCGCGCAATCGGCGCCGCTGGGGGACGTGCAGTGCACGGTGATCGCCGATGCGGCGAGCGGCAAGACGCTTTACCAGGACGGGGTGTGCGACCAGCGGTTCAGCCCGGCGTCGACGTTCAAGGTGCCGTTGTCGCTGATCGGCTATGACAGCGGGATCCTGAGCGACGAGCACACGCCGAGCTGGGATTACAAGCCTGAATTCAGCGCGGTGAAGCGGGATCAGAAGACCGTCGATCCGGTGGTCTGGGAGCGAGATTCGATCCTGTGGTTTTCCCGGGAAATCACCCGCCGGCTTGGGTCTGAGAGTTTTGCCGGTTATGTCTCGAAATTCGACTACGGCAATGCCGATGTTTCCGGTAATCCCGGCAAGAATGATGGTTTGACCAAGTCCTGGGTGAATTCCTCGCTCAAGATCACGCCGGTCGAGCAGGTCGAATTCCTGCGCAAGCTGCTGGCCCGCAAGCTGCCTGTCTCGGCCAAGGCCTACGACATGACATCAGCCATCATCCCGACCTTCCAGGCCGGGGATTGGACGGTGCAAGGCAAGACCGGCAGCACCAGGCTGCGCAACGACGCCGACAAGGTCCAGGACAAGCGCTCGCTTGGCTGGTTCGTCGGATGGGCGAACAAGGATGGCCGCCAGATCGTCTTTGCGCGGCTTGTCGTCGATGCCAACCGTACGGACATGCCAAAGGGCCTCAAGACCCGGGCTGCGTTCCTGAAGGATTTGCCGCTCCTCATCAAATGAACGCTGACATTTGAGCCGGGCTTTACGGCGGCGGAATCTGTCCATAAAAGACAGCCGCTGCCGGACGCATCCGGCTTTTCCCTATGCATGTCGTAACCCAAAACCGCCATACACTTTTGGGCGACATGCATTTCAACCACCCGCGCTCGTTTGCGGGACTGGATAGGAGATATATATGCTGAATTCCGTTTCCCTGACATTTCCCGATGGCTCCGTCCGCGAATATGACGCGGCGATGACCGGTGCTGGCCTCGCCGAATCGATCTCCAAATCGCTGGCCAAGAAGGCGGTCGCCTATGCGATCGACGGCACGGTTCGCGATCTCAGCGATCCGCTCGGCAAGTCCGGCAAGGTCGAGATCGTCACCCGCGACGACCCGCGCGCGCTGGAGCTGATCCGCCACGACGCGGCCCATGTGCTGGCGGAAGCCGTGCAGGAGATATGGCCGGGAACGCAGGTGACCATCGGGCCGGTGATCGAGAACGGGTTCTACTACGACTTCGCCCGTAACGAGCCGTTCACGCCCGACGATTTTCCGGTGATCGAGAAGAAGATGCGTGAGATCATCGCGCGCAACAAGCCGTTCACCAGGGAAGTCTGGTCGCGCGACAAGGCGAAAAAAGTGTTTGCCGACAAGGGCGAACGCTACAAGCTGGAGTTGATCGACGCCATTCCCGAGGATCAGGATCTCAAGATCTACGCGCAGGGCGACTGGTTCGACCTCTGCCGTGGCCCGCACATGGCCTCGACCGGGCAGATCGGCAATGCCTTCAAACTGATGAAGGTGGCCGGCGCCTATTGGCGCGGTGATTCGAACAACCCGATGCTGACCCGCATCTACGGCACGGCCTGGGCTGATCAGGCGCAGCTCGAAGCCTACCAGATGATGCTGGAGGAGGCCGAGAAGCGCGACCATAGGAAGATCGGCCGCGAGATGGACCTGTTCCATTTCCAGGAAGAGGGACCGGGCGTCGTCTTCTGGCATGCCAAGGGCTGGAAGATGTTCCAGAACCTGGTCAACTACATGCGCCGCCGCCTCGACGAGCAGGGCTATCAGGAGGTCAACGCGCCGCAGGTGCTCGACAAGAGCCTGTGGGAGACGTCAGGCCATTGGGGCTGGTATCGCGACGCCATGTTCAAGGTGACGGTCGCCGGCGACGACACCGATGACGACCGGGTCTTCGCGCTGAAGCCGATGAACTGTCCGGGCCATGTGCAGATTTTCAAGCATGGGTTGAAGTCCTATCGCGATCTTCCCGTAAAGCTTGCGGAATTCGGCAATGTGCACCGCTACGAGCCGTCGGGCGCGCTGCACGGGCTGATGCGCGTTCGCGGCTTCACGCAGGACGATGCGCACATCTTCTGCACCGAGGAGCAGCTGGCCGCGGAGTGCTTGCGCATCAACGATCTGATCCTGTCGACCTATGCTGATTTCGGTTTTGACGAAATCAGCGTCAAGCTGTCGACGCGGCCCGATAAACGCGTCGGCACCGACGAAGCCTGGGATCATGCCGAGGCGATCATGGGGAGCGTGCTGGAGACGATCAGGACACGGTCCGGCAATCGCATCAAGACCTCGATCAATCCGGGCGAGGGCGCCTTCTACGGCCCGAAATTCGAATATGTGCTCAAGGATGCCATCGGCCGCGAATGGCAGTGCGGCACGACGCAGGTCGACTTCAACCTGCCGGAACGGTTCGGCGCCTTCTATATCGGCTCCGATTCCGAGAAGAAGCAGCCTGTGATGGTGCACCGCGCGATCTGCGGCTCGATGGAGCGCTTCCTCGGCATCCTGATCGAGAACTATTCCGGCCATTTCCCGCTGTGGTTCGCGCCGCTGCAGGTGGTGGTGGCGACGATCACGTCGGATGCCGACGGCTATGCGACCGAGGTGGTGGCAAAGCTGAAGGCCGCAGGGCTGTTGGCGGAAGCGGATCTGCGCAACGAGAAGATCAACTACAAGGTCCGCGAGCACAGCCTAGCCAAGGTTCCGGTCATCCTCGTCTGCGGCAAGCGCGAGGCGGAAGAGCAGACCGTCAACATGCGCCGGCTGGGCTCGCGCGACCAGGAATCGCTTGGCCTCGACCAGGCGATCGCGCAACTGACCGAGGAAGCTGTTACACCCGACCGCCGGCGCAAACGCGCGGCTTGATTGGCATGGTTTCGACCAAATGGCGGTGGAGCGATCCACCGCCATTTTCATAGTAGGCGGTATGTCCTTCACACCTTGTCGGCGACCATCGGGTTGATTGCCAGGACGCGCTGCCTTGAAGACGCGACCACCACGCCTTGTGAAGTGGATTAGGCTCCGTAAAAAGCCGGATGATAAAGGACGACGCCTTGCCGAGCGTCAGGGCCAAAATCCAAACATTGGAAATACTCCGGCGGAACGTCTGGAAACCTCAGAGTGGGGTCGGCCTTGAACCCAAATCGGGAATAGTAGCCGGGATCGCCTAGAACCACGCATCCAGCCGCGCCAAGCGATTTTATCCGGTCAAGTCCAGCTTCTATTAGCTGAACACCGACGCCTTGCCGCTGTCGGTCAGGTCGCACTGCAACTGGCCCGAGACCGTACCAATTGACTTCGGTGCCGTCGATCTTGACTGAAGAGAAGGCGACATGACCAACGATCTCACCATCTTGTTCTGCCACCAAGGAAACCGTCAACGCGCCTCCCGCTCTCAGGGCGTCAACAATGGCTCCCTCCGTTCCAGCGCTGTATGGCGCACCGTCGAAAGCGGTGGTGACCAGCGCGCGGATTTCTGCAATGTCATGGGCGTTTTCTGGTCGTATGATCATGAGATTCGTGTAGCAAACCACCGTCGGGCCGCCAAGACGCTCTCGCCTCCGCGCCTTGACCCCATCGGGCCAGTGCCGGTGGGGGCGGAACATCGGTTACTTCATATCCCTGTCACGCCGACCTTGTAACGAGCCCTCATGCTCAAGCTGAAATTGCGCGAACGACCCTTTCCCGAGCTTTCCTATGCCAATCCGCGCCAGCCGGCGCTGACACGCTGGTTCATTCATTCGGTCGAAGGCCTGTCGGGCCGCGACCGCTACACAGCACTTTATGATTTCTGGCGCCGCCAGGTCGTGCCGACAGGCGAACGCGTGTTCAGCCGTATGCTCGAACTGATCGACGTCCGCGTGCGGACATCGGATCAGTGGCCGCCGGCACAGTTGCCGAACACGCCGCTGGTGATCGTCGCCAATCATCCGTTCGGCATTGGTGACGGCATTGCCGTGCTGTCGTTGGTCGAGCAGCTCGGACGCCCGTTCCGGGTGATAATTCACAAGGACCTGCTCAAGATCCGCGAGATGGAGCCTTACTCGCTGCCAATCGACTTTTCCGAGACCAAGGACGCGCTGAAGAACAACATGGCCGTGCGCCATGAGGCGGTGCGGCTGTTGAAGGAAGGCGTCACCATCGTGGTGTTTCCGGCCGGCGGTGTCGCCACCGCGCCGAAGGGCTTTGGCCAGGCACGCGACTTGCCGTGGAAGATGTTTCCCGCCCGTCTCGTCCAGGACGCCAGGGCGTCGGTCATCCCGATGCATTTTTCCGGGCAGAACGGCAGGCTGTTCCATCTGGTCAGCGGGCCGATGAACATGGCCGAGCGCGACGGCCGGGTGGCGAAATTCGTCGGCAAGGCCTCGCTGACGCTGCGCACGTCGCTGCTCATCCACGAATTCGCGCGGCTGTCCGGCAAGGCGATAGACGTGCGCGTCGGCGATGTGCTGAGCTGGAGCGAGTTGGAGCCGTTGCGCGACCGCAAGGCATTGCTCGACCGGCTGTATCGCGGCGTGTTCGATCTGGCGCCAATCGTGGCGCGCCGCCGGATTCCGTTCCTGCCAGCGCGGACCAAGATGGCAGCCTGAAAACAGGAAACCTGCCGCGGAAGGTTAGTCCGCGCCTTCTTCGGGATCCATCGCCGCGGCCTCGGTGGCCAGAACCTCGATCTCCTGGTTCTGCCCGGCCACGACCGTAAAATCCTTCTGATAGATGCGGTCGCGGTTCTTGGCGATGATGGTGTAGTCGCCCTCGGCCAGCACCATCGAGGCGAAGGCGCCGACGGTTTCCTTGATCGGATCGCCCGATTCGTTGAGCAGCGACCAGGATGTGTCGGCGATCGCCTCGCCACCGGTTTCGCGCACCAGCTTCATGGTGATCTCGGCGGCGTGGTGCTCGACGGTGGCTTCGGTCAGCTTGCCGGCCTCGACACGGATGTCGGAGCGGATGACCGCGTTGACTGCGCCATAGGTCGAGACGACGTGATAGATGCCGGCGTTGAGCCGCACGACGCTGTTGGGCTCGACATCGGGAATGATCAGCGCGCGGTCGCCATTGGCCTCGGCGGTGCCTTCGTAGATCGAAAATCGCAGCTTCTTTGGTGGAATGCGCACGCCGCCGGACAGCACTGCGTCGAGCTTGAGGCCGCCGGCGTCGAGCACGAGACTTTCGCGCTTGGCGTCCTTGCCGACAGTGATGCGCTTGGTGGCGCCGGCCCGGCCGTAGGAGGCGTGAACCAGATAGCTGCCGGGTTCGAGCTGGAAGACGGCGGTGCCGCCATGGGAGGAGGCAACCATCGGCAATTTGCCGTTGACGGCTTCGGGCTTGAAAACCCGCCAGACGATGCCGCGCGTGATGTCGGAACCCTTGTCGGTTAGTTGGGCGGACAATGTGATGGCGCCGCCGCCGCTCAGCGCCAGTGACGTCTCGCCTTTCGGCGTCGCGTAGCTCGAAATTCCCGGAAGCTTCAGGTCGGTGACACCGTCGACGTTCTGCGCCACGGCAAGCGAAACCGGCGCCATGAATATCAGCGCGCCGAGCCAGACCAGGAAAAGACGGACAGTCCCCTCAAACATGCCTTGCGTTGAAGCCCATGGCGGTGGCAATTTCAAGGCTTAAGAGTTGAAACGACTCTTCCCTCCGGCGTATCCCGCGCCAATGCCCGAGCCGCCCGAATCCCCGATGGTGCGCTTCAGCTCAAAACAGAATGTCCAGGAGACTTGCGCCCATGGCGTCGCCGATCATCGACTTCCTGCTCACCCGAAACTCCGCACCGATCCCCGATTTGAAGGAGCCGGCGCCGAGCGATGCGGAGATCGCCACGATGATCGCCGCTGCCTCCCGGGTGCCCGACCATGGCCGGTTGGAGCCCTGGCGCTTCATCCTCTACCGTGGCGACGCCCGCGTCGAGATCGGCAGCCAACTGGCAGCGCTTGCAGAGCAGCGGGAAGGTCCCTTGTCCGAAGGCCGCCGCAACCAGGAACTGGCGCGATTCTCGCGCGCGCCACTGGTGATCGGCGTCGTTTCGATCCCCAGGGACAATCCAAAAATCCCGCAATGGGAAATGTTCCTGTCGGGCGGCATGGCGGCGATGAACCTGATGATAGCAGCGAATGCGCTGGGCTATGGCACCAACATGATCAGCAACTGGTATTCGGATGTGCCGGAGGGCAGGGCGCTGCTGGGGCTGGCGCCGCAGGAGCGGGTCATCGGCTTCATCCATATCGGCTCCTATGCCGGCCCGGCACCGGAGCGGCCCCGGCCCGATCCGGCAAAGCTGTACAGTGACTATTCGGGACCGTGGGCGGGCTGAATGTTCTACGAACCCTCAAAGGGCCACGGCCTGCCGCATGACCCTTCGAAGGCGATCGTGGCGCCGCGTCCGATCGGCTGGATTTCGACACTGAACAGGGCAGGCGAGGTCAATCTCGCGCCATACTCCTTCTTCAATGCCGTTTCTACGCGGCCTTTCATCGTCTGGTTCTCCTCCGAAGGCGAGAAGGACAGCGCCTCCTTCGCCCAGGAAACCGGCGAGTTCGTCGCCAATCTCGTCAGCCGCGATCTCGCGGAGAAGATGAACCGCACATCGGTCAATGCTCCGCGCGGCGTCAACGAGTTCGTCTATGCCGATCTTGCCATGGCGCCGTCTCGGCTGGTGGCGCCGCCGCGCGTGGCGGCAGCGCCGGCCGCGCTCGAATGCCGGGTGACGGAAGTCTTTCGGCCAAAGGCGCTGGACGGATCGCCGACAAGCGCTGTGATTGTTGCCGGTGAAGTGGTCGGCGTGCACATCGACGACGCCTTCCTGACAGACGGCCTGTTCGACATCACCAAGGCCGGCAATGTCGCCCGTCTCGGCTATATGGATTATGCCAGCGTCGACGAGGTGTTTTCGATGCGCCGGCCGCGCTGGGACAAGGACTAGATATCAGGCTTGGCCAGCGCCTTGCCGGCACTCTTTCGCCGCCTGGCCGTCATGACGGTGCGCACATAGCCGGGCTCGCCGATCCGGATGCTTCCATCGGGCAGGCCCAGTATGCGGTCGAGAGCGATCTCGTAGAGCCTGACGCGTTTCTCCAGGGCCTCGATCGCGATCTCCATGTCGGCGTCGCTGCCGCCGGCAATTGCCTTGGCAACGACGTCATGCGTGGCCATGCCGAATTGCATGACGATGTCGGCAACACCTTCCGGATCGAAGGTCCTGAAAGTGCCGTCTTCGATCCCTTGCCTGATGATCTTGACCAGCAGAGGTGAAAACGACGCGCTGGCGGCCAGATTGATACGGTGGAAAAGCACCAGATTCTCAGGCCGAAACATCGTCTCGAAAAGAGTCCAAGCTTCGGGCGCGGTCTCGATCTTTGCCCGCCGCGACTGGCTGAGCAGGCCATTCAGGCGGCCAAGCGGGTCTAGGTCCGGATCGTCGATTATGTCCTGCACCCCAGCCAGTGCCTGTCTTGCAAAGCGATGGGCCAATGCTTCCAGAAGAGCCTCCTTGGAGGGGAAGTAGTGATAGAAGGCGCCCTTCGAGACGCCGGCGGACGCAATCACGTCGTTGAGGCTCGCTTTGTCATAGCCCTGCGTCAGGAAAAGGGTCTGGGCATGGTCCAGAAGCTCTTCTCGCCTGAACTCTGGATGCTTGATGACACGGGGCATGATGAACCTTCTGCACAGTTCGCTTGAATTACAGACCGATGGTCGGTATGGTAGACCAATGGTCTGAAATTGCCAGTGCAGTGAGCGGATATCATGAAAGGTCGATCATGATCGCGAAATTGGTCCTCCAAACATTCGTCTGGTTTGGCGCCATGGGCGCCTTGCTCTTCCTGTCGGCCGGCACGCTGCGCTGGCCGGGGGCCTGGGTCTATCTGGTGGGGATGGTGGGGCTCAGTCTCACCTTGGGCGTGGCGCTGGCAAGGCGCGATCCCGGCCTGATGAATGAGCGGTTGAGTTCTCCTATCCAGAAGAATCAGGACACGGCCGACAAGGTCCTGCTGTCCATACTACTGCTCGCCATCTTTGGTTCGCAGATATTCATGGGATTCGACGTCCGTTTCGGCTGGTCCGTGGTTCCCGTCTGGGTGCAGGTGGTCGGCGCGCTCGTCCTGCTGCTCGGAATCTGGATCTGCTATCTGACGATGCTGGAGAACAGTTTCGCGGCGCCCGTGGTGAAGATCCAGGATGAACGCGGACAACGTGTGATCTCCACGGGGCCTTACAGCTACGTCCGCCATCCGATGTACGCCGGCGCCATTCTTTTCTTCGCCGGCACTGCACTTCTGCTTGGTTCCTGGTGGGGGCTGGCGTCGGTACTCGTGATCGTCGTTCTCCTGGCCATCCGCACCTTCATTGAAGAGAAGACGCTTCGCACCGGCCTGCGCGGCTATGACGACTATGTGGCCCGGGTCCGTTACCGCCTGATCCCATTGGTTTGGTAGCAGGCGCTCAGGCGGAAACACCTGCCGCCTTTGCCCGCGCCAGAAGCCGCTCGGCTAGCCGCAGGTGCGGTCGGTCGAACATCTTGCCGTCAATGCCGACGACGCCGGGATTTCCCGCTGCCGCGAACGCGGCGACGATTGCTGCCGATTGTCTCACGGCCTCGGCCGACGGCGTGAAGGCGGCGTTGATGACCGGCACCTGGTCGGGATGGATCGCCATCTTGCCGGTGAAGCCATCGCGCTCGGCCTCCGTGCATTCCACTTCGAAGGCCGCTATGTCGCGAAAATTCGGGAAGACGGTGTCGATCGCCGCGACCTCCGCCGCACCGGCGGCAAGTATGGTCATTGTGCGAGCGTGGCGGAACACGTCCGTGTAGCGGCCATGCTCGTCGCGGACGCTGCGCGCGCCGATCGCCGCCGACAGGTCTTCAGCGCCCCAGGTGAGGCCGGCAAGCCGCGCACTTGTCCCGGCATAGGTCGCCGCCGCCAGCACGCCTGCCGGCGTTTCGGTGATGATCGGCAGGATCTTGATCGCGCCGTCGGCCAAGCCATTTTCGGCCTCGCGCACCCTGAGCTTTGCCGACAGATGCTGCACATCCTGGCCGCTGTTCGACTTGGGCAGCATGATGCCGTCGGGTCGTGCCGGCACCAACGCCGCCAGATCGTCATCCGTCAACCCGGTCGTGAGGTCGTTGACCCTGACATAGATGGCTGAACTGGTTTGCGCCCTGCGTTCCAGGATGAAGCGCGCCGCCACCTCGCGCGCCAGCGCCTTGTTGTGCGGCGCCACGGAATCTTCGAGGTCGACGATGATCACGTCGGCGCCGGCACCAAAACTTTTTTCCAGTTTCCTCTGGGAATCGCCAGGGACGAACAGCAGCGAACGCATGCGTCAGATCGCCTTCTTCAGCATCATCGCTTGCCTGGTGCATTTGGCGACGAGATCGCCATGCTGGTTGTAGGCGCGATGCTCGAATTCGACGATGCCGCGATCGGGTTTCGACCTGGATTCGCGCACCGAGATGACTGTCGTCTCGACCCGGATGGTGTCGCCATGGAAGACCGGATGCGGAAACACGGTCTCCTTCATGCCGAGATTGGCGACCGTAGTGCCGACTGTGATGTCATTGACCGAAATGCCGATCATCAAGCCGAGCGTGAACAGCGAGTTGACCAGCGGCTTGCCCCATTCGCTCCTGGCGGCGAAATCGAAGTCGATATGCAGCGGCTGCGGGTTCAGCGTCATTACCGAAAACAGCATGTTGTCGCTTTCGGTAACGGTCTTGCGCAGCGTGTGCTGGAAGACATGGCCGACAACGAACTCTTCGAGATAAAGCCCGGCCATTTCTTTCTCCTCACGTGCTTGACGGTGATAGGCGCTGCAAATCAGCCTCGCAAGCCAGTTAATGAACATGGTGAACGGTTCGTAAACCAATTCTGCCTACGGTCGTCAGTGGGGTCAGAAGCTTCTGACAAGGGGCGTAAGCAGGCGGGCATGGTTGTTGTTTCGCATTTTCTGAAATGGATCTACACGGCCAGGGTGTCGGAGCGTGCCGCGGCGGCGAGCGCTCTGGCCCGGGCCTATATCAATTCCGAATTGCCTTTCGAGGACCGTTGCGCCGCCGAGGCGGCGCTGACGCTATTGCTCGACGATGCCTCGTCGAAGGTGCGGCTGGCGATGGCCGAGGCGCTGTCGATGAGCCACCACGCGCCAATGCAGATCATCAGCGTGCTGGCCTCCGACCAGCCGGAAGTCGCCGGCGTGGTGCTGGCCCGCTCGCCGCTGCTCACCGACGCCGACCTGATCAACCGCGTGGCTTCAAGTCCGAAGGCGACACAGAAATTGATCGCCGACCGGCCACTCGTCTCGATGGCGCTGTCGGCGGCCATCGCCGAGATCGGCGAGGCGGACGCCTGCGCCGTGCTGCTCGCCAACAGCGGCGCCGACATCGCCTCGCTCAGCTTCCGCCGCATGGCCGAACGCCACGGCCATCTGCCCTTGGTGCGCGAGGCGCTGATATCGGATATCAGGCTGCCGGCCGACTGTCGGCATATGCTGCTCGTCAAGCTGGGCGAAATGTTGAAAACGTCGCCACTGGTGATGGCATTGATGGGCGCGGCGCGAGCCGACCGCGTCATGCGCGACGCCTGCGTCAAGGCTTCGGTGACGCTGATAGAAGGCACGCGCCAGGAAGAACATGCGGCCCTGATCGAGCATCTCAGGCTGCGCGGCGACCTTACCGCGAGCTTTCTGATCCGCACCATCGCGCATGGCAAGGTCGATTTCTTCGGCTCGGCGCTGGTCGCGCTCAGCCAGCAGTCCGAACAACGGGTGAGGGCGCTGCTGGCCGGCGGGCACGACGTGGCGTTGCAGGCGTTGTTCCGCAGCGCCGGCCTCGCCGCAGTCACCCATGCCATCATCCTGCGCGCGCTGAAGATCTGGCGCGAGGTCGCCAACGGCAAGCGCGTCGCCGGTGTGCAAGAGGTCAGCTGGCTGATGCTCAAGGAGGTGGGCGGGCAGTCCGCGGAAGGCGATCTTGCCACGCTGGTCAAGTCGATCCATCTCGACGCGCTGCGCGAAAACGCACGCGGCCACGCACTGGCGATAGCGGCGGCTTAGCCTTTATCCCTCGCGAAAAAGTCCGGGAAATCCTCCATCGCCGCGGCGATGATGCGCAGCGATGCTGCGATTTGCAGCAATTCGCCGGTGCCGTTTCGCTCGGCGATGTTCGCTGCGTACTGCCGGGCGACGGCGACGGTCGAGGTCTGTGGATCGCCGGGGGCGCGGAAAAGCAGTTCGCGCGCCAGTCCCCTCAGGAAGTTGGCGATCGAAAGCGCGGTCTCGGATGGAATGGCATGGCTTTGGCTTGCATCGCGCAGCCGAAGGACCTCCAGGCCGACGGTGACGGCGGCGACTCCGCCGCCCAGAACCGCATCGCCCTTCTGACCGGCATTCTGCACCAGCGGCATCAGCTGGTTGATGCGGTCGTAGGCGAGGCTCTCGAAGGCCGACCGCCTCGGCACCCGCTCATGCAGGCAAAGCCGCGCCAGATCCTCGCGCATGGCGCGCACGATCCGGTTGGCCGCGAGCCACGGATCGGCTGGCAGCACGACGATGAAGACACCGATCGCCAGCAGGATGCCGACCAGGATCGACGCCGACCCGGCGAAGAAGGGTACGGGATCGTAGGTCATCGCCTGGTGCGGGCTCAGGAAGGCGAGGAAGTTGATGGCGAAGGCCGTCGCCACGCCGACATAGCGTGGATTGGCCATGGCCAGCGCCGTCGGTACAAGAATGGGCACGACAAACAGCATGAACCAGCCGAAGCCCGGCAAAGCGGGCAGCGCGATCTGGCCGACGAGAAAGGCAAAGGGCAAAGCGAGCAGCGTTCCCTTGAAGAAACCCCAGGCGACCTGCACAGGGTCGGGGCGAGCAGCAAACAGGCTCGATACGACAGCAACGAGGATGACCGTGCCGGCCGCTTCCGACCATTTCGTCGTCAACCAGAAAGCCGCGACCAGCAGCGTGGCAAGGGCAGCGCGCAAGGCGTTACGCGATGCGCCGGCGTAATCGCGATGCACCACCAGCGCAGGCTGCCTGCTGCCCCTGGCCAGGCGCGTGGCAGGCGCGCGCAGGGCGTCGAGGCCGCGCAGCACCTGCTTGAGCGCCTCGGCGAAATCGGCGGCGATGGTCAGGCGGGTGATGGTGCCGACCCTGTCGTCGCCCTGGTCGGTCGAGGCATCTGGCATTTGCCGGGCGTTTCCGGAAATCGCATCGAGCCGAGCCACCCACAGCGCCGTATCGTCCAGCGCGCCGGGCTTGGTCGCCAGCTCGCTGACCAGCGACTGCAGTTCCGAGCGCACCGGGATGAGCGCCGCATTCTTCGGGGCGGCGTGCGAATGCAGCGCGCGTGCCGCCGACAGGGCCGAGAGCAGCTGTCCGATGGTGCGACGGACTGGATGGGCGCGCGGCGCGAAGCTCGGCGCCTCGAGCCTGGCATAGGCGCGCATCTCGCCGAGCGTCTGGGCATCAGTGATCAGCTTTCGGTGCAGCGTGGACAGCGTTGCCGGGTCGCCGCCGGAGAACGCACCGCCGGCATAGGTGGCAAGATCAAGGATACAGCGTTTCAGGCGCGAGACGATGGCGTCGCTGGCCAGTTTTGGCAGGATCAGGCGGCTGGTCAGGCCGGCGCAGACAATGCCAAGCACGATCTCGGCACATCGCGCGACCGCGAGGTCGACGACGAGATGCGGTTGTCCGAAGGCGGGCAGGCCGATGATCATTGCGGTGTAGCCGGCGAGCGCGGCGCCATAGGCTTCCGGATTGCGCAGCAGCGACGAGACGAAGGTGCAGATGCCGATCCAGACGGCAAGCACCGTCACCAGCACCCAGGGGTTGGTGCCGAATACGGTGGTGATGCCGATCGCCGCGACGCCGCCGACCAGCGTGCCGAGCAGCCGGTAGAAGCCCTTCGCCAGCACCATGCCGGCAACCGGCTGGGCGACGATGAACACCGTCATCATGGCCCATTGCGGGTGGTCGAGTTTTAGGGCGTAGGCGGCCAGCAGCGCTATCAGGCCGGCTGAAACGGTGCGAAGAGCGAAAATCCAGTCCGAGCGCGTCGGTTGCGTCAGGTCGGTCAAACTGGTTTCGAAATAGCCTTTCAGCCGTGCCGCAATCACACGCTGGTCTCCATATCAGAAGCGCAAGCTAAACCGGCTGATGGCTAGATATCCAGCACTTCCGTCTCGGCGAATTCGGCGCGTTCCTGGATGAAGCGGAAGCGGGCTTCCGGCTTGGTGCCCATCAACGCATCGACGGCGTCCTTGGTCGCCGCCTCGGCGTCGATCACGTCGATCCTGAGCAGCGTGCGCTTCCTCGGATCCATGGTGGTTTCCTTGAGCTGGGCCGCCATCATCTCGCCCAGGCCCTTGAAGCGGCCGAGTTCGACCTTGCCGCGCCCGGTGAATTCGGTGCGCAGGAGCTCGTCCTTGTGCGCGTCGTCGCGGGCATAGGCGACCTTGCCGCCTTGCCTGATCGAGTAAAGCGGCGGCACCGCTAGGTAGAGATGGCCGCCACGCACAAGTGCCGGCATCTCCTGATAGAAGAAGGTGATCAGCAGCGAGGCGATGTGGGCGCCGTCGACATCAGCGTCGGTCATGATGATCACGCGGTCGTAGCGCAGATCCTCATCGCGGTACTTCGAACGCGTACCGCAGCCGAGCGCCTGGATCAGGTCCGAAATCTGTTGGTTGCCGGCGAGCTTGTCGTTGCCGGCGCTGGCGACGTTGAGGATTTTTCCGCGCAGCGGCAGGACGGCCTGGCTGGCGCGGTCGCGCGCCTGCTTGGCCGAGCCGCCGGCCGAGTCACCTTCGACGATGAACAGTTCAGCGCCGGCCGCGGCATTCTGCGTGCAATCGGCGAGCTTGCCCGGCAGCCGCAGTTTGCGCACCGCGCTCTTGCGCGACACCTCTTTTTCCTGCCGTCGGCGCACCCTCTCGTCGGCGCGCGCGATCACCCATTCGAGCAGCTTCGAGGCTTCCTGCGGATTGTCGGCCAGCCAATGGTCGAACGGATCGCGGATCGCGGTCTCGACAATTCGAATTGCCTCGATCGTCGCCAGCCTGTCCTTGGTCTGGCCGACGAATTCCGGCTCGCGGATGAACACCGACAGCATGCCCGCCGCCGAGATCATGACGTCTTCCGAGGTCACGATCGAGGCGCGCTTGTTGCCGACGAGATCGGCATAGGCGCGCAGGCCCCGCGTCAGCACGTTGCGGAAGCCGGCTTCGTGGGTGCCGCCTTCGCCGGTCGGGATGGTGTTGCAGTAGGAATTGATGAAGCCGTCGCCGCCGAACCAGGTCACCGCCCATTCGAGCGAGCCATGGCCGCCTTGTTTCTCGCTCTTGCCGGCGAAGATTTCGCGAGTCACCTGGAAGTCGTCGCCGAGCGATGCCTTGAGATAATCCTTCAGGCCGCCGGGAAAATGGAATTCAGCCTTGGCCGGTGTCTGATCTTTTTCCTTGATCAGCGACGGATCGCAGGTCCAGCGGATCTCGACACCACCGAACAAATAGGCTTTCGAGCGCGTCATGCGGTAGAGCCGCGCCGGTTCGAACGCAGCGCCCTTGCCGAAAATCTGCTCGTCGGGGTGGAATCGGATCTTTGTGCCGCGCCGGTTGTGGATTTCGCCCAGTTGCTCCAGGCCGGTCACGGGAACGCCGCGCGAGAATTTTTGTCGATACAGTTGCCGTCCCCGCGCGACCTCGACCTCGAGATGGTCCGACAGCGCGTTGACCACGGACACGCCGACGCCATGCAGGCCACCTGATGTCTCGTAAACCTTGGAGTCGAACTTGCCGCCCGAATGCAGCGTCGTCATGATCACTTCGAGCGCCGGCTTCTTGAACTTCGGGTGCGGATCGATCGGGATGCCGCGGCCATTGTCGGTCACGGCGAGATAGCCGTCGGCCGAGAGCTCGACATCGATGAAGGTGGCATGGCCGGCTACCGCCTCGTCCATCGAATTGTCGATGACCTCGGCGAACAGATGGTGCATCGCCTTGTCGTCGGTGCCGCCGATATACATGCCTGGCCGGCGGCGCACCGGCTCCAGCCCTTCCAGCACCTCGATGTCGGCAGCGCTATAGCCCTCGCTGCCATCCTTGATTGAGGCAGGACGCTTGGTGGCCTGCACCAGCGGATCCGCCGGGCGCGCCGGTGTGCGAACCGGCTGCGGCTGCTTGTCCATATTGCCGAAGAGATCGTTGTTGTCGTCCATGCCTGCCATAGGGTCCGGTGCTGCGAATCACCTCGCGATACTGCCACGCTTTTCAGCGCCAAGCGACCGAGGTTCCTGTTCCGTTCGGGGATCTGATCCCTCTTAACCCAAAACCATTCGATAACCAAGCTGGCGGAAATAGGTCCGATGCCGCCGCGCAAGATTCCTGATTCTTTAACAATGCGGCCTAGCGTGAGCCCAACAAAACAAGAAACTGCTGATATCAGGGGTTTAGGCGTGAGGGGCAAGGCCATATCGATGATCGGCATCGCCGCCGTTTTCGGGGCGATCTCGATCTTTGCCGCGGATTTCTGGGTCAAAAGCCAGGCCGAGGCCGATTCCGAAGAGAAGACGTCGTCGATCCCGGCACTTGTTGTGCCGAAGGTCGAGTTCAAGACCATCGTGGTGGCGAATGCCCCATTGCGCTACGGCATGGCGCTCGACCGCGCGCAGCTCAGCGAAATCCCGTGGTCGCAAGAGGCCGTGCCGCAGGGCGCCTTCACCACCATCAATGCCTTGCTCGCCGACGGCACTCGCGTGGTGCTGTCGCCTATCGAGGTCAACGAACCGGTGCTGCTGACCAAGCTGTCTGGGCCAAATGGCCGCGCGACGCTTTCCAACATGATGACGCCCGGAATGCGGGCGGTCACCATCCGCACCGACGAGATAGCCGGCGTCGGCGGCTTCGTCACGCCCGGTGACCGCGTTGACGTGGTGCTGACGCGCGATGCCGGCGAAATTCAGGAAGTGGCCAAGAATGCGCAAGGGGCCGCCGGTTCGACCATCACCTCCGAGATCGTCGTCGCCGATGCCAAGGTGCTGAGCGTCGGGCAGGGCGCCGACGAGCGCCAGACGACGCCGCAGATTTCCAATTCGGTGACTATCGAGGTGACGACAGACGGCGCGCAGAAAGTGGCGTTGGCCCGCACCGTCGGCACCTTGTCCCTGTCGCTTCGATCCGCCAGCGAAGGCGGTGACGGCAAGAACGGCGTCACCACCATCTCCTCCTTCGGCGGATCGGTCGCCTCGGATGTGCAGGCCGCGGCCGGCTCGGTGTTCGACGCCGTCACCAAGGAGCCGGAGAAACCGAAGTTCAAGACGGTCATCGTAACGCGCGGCACGAAGGCCGAGGAATACCAGGTTCCTTCGCGGGACCAGAAATAAGCCAGTGGGGACTGGGTGAGGGACGGGACAATGTTCGGGCTGTTCACATATCGGGTCATGGGGCGGTTGCGCATTTTGCGTGCGGTGGCTGTCGCGTCTTCGCTGGCTGCTGCCGCGATGCTGGCTTTCGGCGCCTCGGCGAGAGCTGACAACGACATCGTCTATGTGTCGTCGACCAAGAATGCGTCGATCAAGGTTGCCAAGGGCAAGCCGAAGACGATCATGACCAGTGCCGCCTTCTACCAGATCGTCATCGGCGACCCGGAGATCGCCAACGTCAATCCGCTGACCGACAAATCCTTCTACGTGCTCGGCAACAATCTCGGCACTACCGGCATTGCGCTGTTCGATGAGAAGAAGCAGCTTGTCGGCACCGTCGACATCGAGGTGACGCTCGACACAGACCAGCTGGCCAGCACCATTCGGGCCAGCGTGCCGGATGCCAGGATCAAGGTCGGATCGGCCAACGGCCGGGTCGTGCTGTCGGGCGAGGCGGATGACGCGGTCGCCGCCGAAAAGGCAAACAAGATCGCGACGCGCTTTTCCGGCACCGAGGAGGTCATCAACTCGGTCAACATCTCATCGTCGCAGCAGGTCCAGCTCAATGTCCGTTTTGTCGAGATCAACCGCCAGGCGGGTCAGGATCTGGGCGCCAAATACGCCGCCAATTTTGCCTACGGCCTCGGTGGCCGCGACGTCTCGATCGATCCGGGTACAGTGCCGGCCGCCGGCACCGGCGAGATCATCGGCAGGCTTTTGTCGAACGGCGTGTCGATCGATATCGCCATCAAGGCGCTAGAAGAGCGCGGCCTGGCGCGGCGGCTGGCCGAGCCGAACCTGATCGCCCGTTCCGGCCAGACAGCGAGCTTTCTCGCCGGCGGCGAATTCCCGATCCCGGTCTCCGAGGACGACGGCAAGATCTCGGTCAGCTACAAGAAATACGGCGTCAGCCTGGATTTCACGCCGACCGTCCTCAAGGATGGGCTGGTCAGTCTGGACATCGCGCCGGAAGTCTCCTCGATCGACGCGTCGGCCTCCTACAATATCGGGACCATCTCGGTTCCCGGCTTCATCGTGCGCCGTGCCAGGACGTCGGTAGACCTGAAGAACGGCCAGAGCTTCATGATCGCTGGACTGCTGCAGTCGCAAAACGACATCACCACGTCGCGCATTCCCGGCCTCGGCAAGATGCCGGTGCTTGGGGCGCTGTTTTCCTCGAAATCCTATCAGCGGCGCGAGACCGACCTCGTCATCATCGTGACGCCCTATCTGGTCAAGCCGGTCGATCCGGAGAAGAAGCTCGTCGAGCCGACCGATGGCACGCAGCCGGCCAGCAACGCCGACTATTTTCTCAACAACACCGAGGAAGTGAAGGATTCCGATGCCGGTCGCACCGTGGCGCTGGCAGACGGCCGCGTCACTCAACCTGCAGCGGCCGCTTCGGCTGGGCATTTCCTCGACCTGCCGAAGGATTGAAGTCATGCGTCTGGTCTTTGGATCGAGCGTCGCCTTGCTGCTGACCGGCTTTGCCGCCGGCTGCACCAGCGACGACTATGTGCGCAGCGAAGGGCCGACGGCCGGCGCCGGAAATGCGCAGGCCGCCAACACCGTCATGCAGATGGTCGATCCCTGGAAATACGGGGTCCAGAACACCAGGCTCCTGGTGCCGGCCCAACGAGGCAGTGCCGCGGCTGTCACACCCGATCAGGCGGCCGGTGCCAAGGCGTCGCAGTCCAGCACGACCAATTGATCCCACGGGCAAATGATCCAACGGTCGATCGACCTGACAGGCTGACAGAATGGCAAACGGCATCAAGACCAGGAAGATCCTGCTCGTATCGACCGACAGGACATTTGCGCAGGACACGCGCACCGCATTTTCCGCCTCCGAGATCATACAGCTCTCGACAGTGGAGAAGAACGTCACCGAGTTGCGCGGCGAGATCCAGGAAGCCGACTTCGGCGCCATCATCGTCGACATGGATGCGGCAAGGCTGGAGGAGGTCGAGTCGCTGCAGCGCATTATGCGCCGGCTGGAGGACAAGGTTCCGGTCGTCGTCGTCACGCAGGAGTTCAACGCCGCCGCGGTGCGCATTCTGGTGCAGCTCAAGGTCGCGGATTTCCTGGTCAAGCCGATCACCACGGCCGATCTGGTGCGCTCCGTCGTGCGGGCGCTGCAGGGACCCGGGCGCGAGGAAAACACCGAATCGCAGATCTACACCTTCATGCCTGCCGCGGGCGGCGTCGGCACCACCACGCTGGCGCTGCAGACCGCTTTCCAGCTGCATCACTCGGTGACGCGCGGCGCCTCGACCTGCGTCGTCGATCTCAATTTCCAGCAGGGCGCCTGTGCCGAATATCTCGACCTCGAACCGCGTTTCGACATCACCGAGATCGAGAACCAGCCCGAGCGTCTCGACCGGCAACTGCTCGACGTGATGCTGTCCAAGCATGCCAGCGGGCTGTGCGTGCTGGCGGCACCGGCGCATCCAGCAGAGATGCGCTCGTTCAAGACCGATGTCGTGGTGCGCATGCTGGACCTCGTTTCGGCCTATTTCGACAATGTCGTCATCGACATGCCACGCACCTGGTTTCCATGGACGGAAACCGTGCTGCTCGGTTCCAACAAGCTCTACATCGTCGCGGAAATGACGGTGCCGTGCCTGCGCCACACCCAGCGGCTGATCCAGGCGGTCTACGAGACTGCCGGCAAGGAAGTGAAGCCGAACGTCATCGTCAACCGTTTCGAACAGAAGATGTTCGACAACGGCATCAAGCAGGCGGACGTCCAGGAAATTCTCGGCGAGCATTTCGTCGGCGGTATCGCCAACAACTATCGGCTGGTGCGCGAGGCGGTCGATCGCGGCGTGCCGCTGCACGAGATCGATCCCAACGCCAATGTCGTCAACGATCTGAAAAAGATCATCCTGCCGGAGGAAGCGGTCCCAACACGGGCGAAATCGCGCTCGCTGTTTGGCATGGGCCGTGAATTGCTGAAGAGGAAAGCCGGATGACCAGCCGCTTCTCCGCCCTGCAGAACCGCGATGCGCTTCCGCAGCGCGTGCCTGAGACGACGCCGGTCGCCCATCATGCCGTCGTCATTCCGACCAGCCGAAAGGCTTTGCCGGCAAAGCCGGACACAGCGCCGGCAAAGAATGCCAACAAGGTGCTCGATGCGCGCGTGCGTATCCACCGGCTGCTGCTCGAAGAGATCAATCTTGTCGCGCTGGAGCGTTTGCCGAAGGATGAGATGCGCCGGCAAGTGCGTGATTTCGTGTCGGAAAAGACCAAGCAGGAGCGGATGGCGATCAACACCGTCGAGCTTGACGCGCTGGTCGACGACATCGTCGACGAGATGGTCGGCCTCGGTCCGCTCGAGCCGCTGCTCAAGGACCCCGACATCAACGATATCCTGATCAACGGCCACATGAACTGCTTTGTCGAAAAGAAGGGCAAGCTGCAGCCGGTCCACATTCCGTTCAAGGATGAGGCGCATCTTCTGCGCATCGTCAACAAGATCGTCGCCGCGGTCGGTCGCCGTGTCGACGAATCGCAGCCGATGGTCGATGCCCGCATGCTGGACGGCTCGCGCTTCAACGCGGCCATCCGCCCGGTTGCGGTCGATGGGCCGCTGGTGTCGATCCGCAAATTTTCCAAGAACAAGCTCGGCCTGCACAAACTGGTCGAATTCGGCGCCATCACCCAGAACATGGCCGAAGTGCTGGCGGCGGCCGTGCATGCCCGCAAGACGACGATCATTTCGGGCGGTACCGGCACCGGCAAGACGACCATGCTCAATGCGCTGTCGGCCTTCATTCCGGAAGACGAGCGGCTGATCACCATCGAGGACGCGGCCGAGCTCCAACTGCAGCAGCCGCATGTCGCGCGTATGGAAACACGTCCGGCCAACATCGAAGGCCATGGCGAGCTGAAGCAGCGCGACCTGGTCAAGAACGCACTGCGCATGCGCCCCGACCGCGTCATCCTCGGCGAGTGCCGGGGCGAGGAGGCTTTCGACATGCTGCAGGCAATGAACACCGGCCACGAAGGGTCGATGGCGACCATCCATGCCAACACGCCGCGCGACGCCATTTCGCGGCTCGAGCAGATGCTCGGCATGACCGGCATGCCGATGACGGTGCAGTCGATCCGCAGCCAGATCGCCAGCGCGCTCGACCTGATCGTTCAGCTGACGCGCCTGTCCGACGGCAAGCGCAAGGTGACCAGTGTCGCCGAGGTGACCGGCATGGAAGGAGATGTCATCCAGATGCAGGAGATCTTCCGCTTTGTGCGTACCGGCATGGAGGCCGACGGCAGGATTCTGGGCCACTACGAGGCGACCGGCATCCGGCCGCGCTTCCTCGAGGATCTGCGCGCCATGGGCATCGAGTTTCCCGGACGATATTTCGAACCCGGCCGGCCGCAGGAGTAGCCAAGTGTTCGATGGAATGAGCGCTATCTATGTCGTTTATGCCGCGGCCGCGCTGACCGGCATCCTGATCGCCGAGGCCTGCTACCTGCTTTATGCCGGCCGCAGCGACAAGCGCACCGCCATCAACCGGCGCATGAAGCTGCAGGAAAACAAGATCAGCCAGGAGCAGGTGCTTGTCCAACTGCGCAAGGAACGCGGCCTCGACGCAGGCACGCCGCTGTTTTCGCTGGATCGGTTCCGCGCTTTGCGAACCCAGTCGGGCATGATCATGCCGCTGTCGAAATTCCTGATGATCAGCTGCGGCGTGGCGATGGCGATGACCCTGGTCGCCATCTGGTACGGCTTGCCGCCGCTGATGGGGCTTGTGCTGTTTGTGGTGCTTGTGCCGGTGCTGCCGGTGATCACGCTGCGCTTCAAGCGCAAGCGCCGGGTAAAGCGGTTCGGCATGCAATTGCCGGAGGCGCTGGAACTGATCACGCGTGGCCTGAAGGCCGGCCATCCGGTGCCGGTGGCGATCGCCATGGTGGCGCGCGAGATGCCCGACCCGATCGGCACCGAGTTCGGCGTCATCGCCGACGAGGTGACATATGGCTCCGATCTGGTTTCGGCGTTGAACTCGCTGTTCGACCGGGTCGGCCAGGAGGATTTGCCGCTGTTCGTCACCGCCGTCTCGATCCAGACCAGTTCGGGCGGCAATCTGCGCGAGATCCTCGACGGCCTGGCGACGACGATCCGCGAGCGCGGCAAGCTGCGCCGCAAGGTGCGCGCCATTGCGACAGAAGGTCGGATGTCGGCCTACATCCTGACAGCGGTGCCGGCGTTGCTGTTCACCGCCATTATGGCGCTGATGCCGGGCTTCTACCGCGACGTCTGGGGCGCGGCGAAAACCTGGTACCTGCTCGGCGGCTCGATCACCTGGCTGATGCTGGGCAATCTGATCATGTTCAAAATGTCGAATTTCAAGTTCTGACATGCAGGGCTTCATCGAATTCCTCGCCTCGCTTGCGCCGACCTCATTGATGCCGGTGGCCATCCTGCTGCTGGCGGCGGGTGCTGCCGCTGTTGCCTGGCCTGTTGTCATGGCGAAGGGCGACCGCAACGAGGTCATGCGCCGGCTCAGGGTCGACAACGGCCCCGTGGCCGCCAAACCAGAGCCGGTGCAGAAGAAGAATACCGGCGTCGTGCGCGAGAAGGCAGTGAAGCGGGCGCAGGAATTCTACGCCAGGAGCGATCCGGAAAATGTCGCCCGGCTGCGCATGAAGCTCATCCAGGCGGGCTACATGGAGCCGCGCGCTGTCGGCACGTTCTTCCTGATCCGGTTCAGCGCGATGATCGGCACGGCAATCGGTGTGTTTGTGCTCAACCGGTGGATGGCCAGCCCGGACGCGACGATGGCCAGTCGCTGGACATTCGTCATCCTGTCGGGAGCGGCCGGCTATTTCCTGCCCGGCCTGGTGTTGAGCCAGAAAGTGCGGGAACGCAGGCGCGAGTACCGCAACGGCTTTCCCGATTTCATGGACCTGATGATTGTCTGCTCGGATGCCGGCATGAGCATGGAGGCCGGCATAGAGCGCGTCTCCAAGGAACTCGCCAAGACCTATCCCGCGCTCAGCCAGAACCTGCAGCTGGTGTCGTTGGAGCTGAGGGCAGGGCGCAGCCTCGACGATGCGCTGAAGGCGCTCGCCGACCGCCTCAGCCTGGACGAAGTGCGTTCCTTCGCCACGCTGCTGCAGCAGTCCAAGGAACTCGGCACCAGCCTGTCGGGGGCGTTGCGCGTTTTTTCCGACGACATGCGCCATAAGCGTATGTCGTTGGCCGAGGAAAAGGCGCACGCTCTGCCGGCCAAGATGTCGGTGCCGGTGGTGGTATGCATCCTACCGGTGGTGCTGATGATCGCGGCCATTCCAGTCATCGTCAAAATGACGGCGCAATAGCATGATGCCGAAAGGTGTGAGGCTTCGATTCGAGCTGAAATCGTCCGGCTCTAGCGAGCGCCCCACAAAAGTCCTAGCAGGGGGACTGACAAACCATTGTTATGACCGTACTCGGCCTTGCAGGTGAGAAGTCCATGCTGTTGCGCACCCTCTTCCTCGGCCTTGCCGCAGCCACCCTGTCGCCCGCCTGGGCCGTGGCCGACGATTGCGGCGATGCCGCCGCCCTGGTGCAGCAGGCCTATCCCAAAGCTCGAAAGAGCGCCGACGGCACCTCGTTCACGCTCGAACCTCATATCAGCATCGCCCTGACGGATGGCGACGCGCCGTTTGGGCTGAGCTGCAAGATCTGGCCTGCCCATGACGACCTGCTGTTGGTAGCCGTGCCGCTGATCGACAGCGCCCAATCCAGCGACGATGGCCATGTCGGCGATATCGAGCTTCTGGTCGTCGACAGGAACAGCCAGCGTGTGCGCCTGCGCCTGCTCCAGCCGGGGCTGATCGCCGATGATGCCATCGCCATCCGCAAGATCGAGTTCGATACCGGCCGCTACAGGCTGGCGCCCGGGGTGATGGCCTTCGGCCTGCGCATCGAAATCGCGAACCATTCGCAGGCCAATCCCTTCAGCGAAACCGACCTGCGGCTTTATGTTCTCGCCGACGATGCCCTGCGCCTGGTACTCGATGGCCTTGTCGTGGCCGGCAATGGCGGCGAGGGCGACACCAATTGCGCGGGATCCTTTCATTCGACCGAGGTCAGCCTGGCAATGAGCCCGACGAGCCATCACGGCTATCACGACATGGTCGCGCTCGAGCGGACGCAAACCGATGACCCGTCTCCCGACAAGGATGGCGAGTGCCAGTCCCATCCCGGCAAGCCGGTGAAACGGACCTACCGGCTGCGCTATGACGGCAACCGCTATCCGGTTCCTGAAGTACTCAAGGTCATGGGGCCGTGAAAGGCCGCTCGCTTCCTTGCTGCCGGGATTCTCTTAGGAATAGGTCTTCGTCTGGTGCCTGGTGGTTAATGGCTGGTGTGCCCGAAGCCGAATTTTGGCGGCGTTTCGGCACCGAAGTTTAATCGCCGCTGATATATTGTGTTTCCTGAAGAACGACCCGGCAAATCGGGCGATGAGGCAGGGGCATGCGTCACAGTAATTTCACGGCAATGGCCGCAATGGCGGCCGTCTTGATGATGTCTGGCTGTACGACGAGTGGCGTCGACACCACCAAGACCACCGCCATCCAACCGGCGGCAAACGACACCGAAACCTCCGATCTGGCGCAAGGCAAGGCGCAGTTTCGCGACGCCAATTACGGCCTCGCCGAAAAGCACTTCCGCAAGGCCGTCGAGTTGAAAGCCGACAATGCGGAGGCCTGGATGGGGCTCGCCGCTTCCTATGATGAACTCGGCCGCTTCGACTTCGCCGACCGAGCCTACGGCCAGCTTTTGAAGGTCGCCGGCCGCAAGCCGCAGATCGTCAACAATATGGGCTATTCGCAACTGCTGCGCGGCAATCGCAAGAAGGCCAAGGCGTTGCTGCTCGAAGCGAAGGCCGGCATGGCCGATCCAACAGTCGTCAACGCCAACCTCGCTCTCTTGAACAAGGGTTGATCTCGCATCCATGGGTCCGGTTTCGGGACACGTGCCATCGACGCTTTGTAAACCCTATCCGCAGGTTGCATCGAAGGATTGCCTGAAAACCCGTATCTGAGGGCTGCCGCTGACCTAGAATGCAGCGCAACCGCCGACGCTCAAGAGGCCCTTGCCCGATATGCTGGACTTCAGTTCGCTTCTGCTCGCAGCCGCGCTGTCGGGCATATGCCTCAGCGTCACCATGTTTGCCATTTGGTTCACCGCGCCCAAGGCAGGTTTCGTGCTGACGGTTGCGTGCGGAATTCTGGTGCTCGTTGCGCATGTGATCCTGTTCTGGCGGTACACCAAGGATCCCGATCCGCTGCTTTGCCAGATCGTGCTTGCACTGCTCAGCCTGGGGTTCCTGATCATCTGCTTGTCGGCCATGCAATTTCTGGGGGTGCCCGGCTACGGACGTGCCGTTGCACCTGCGCTTGCCGCCATGGCCATTTGTGCCGTCGTGACCTTTATGGGCTTTGACGGCATTGGCTTCATAGTCACCTACACCACGGTGACGGCGCTGCTGTCGGCGATCGGCGCCATGTTCTGGATCAACGGCAGTCACGATCGCCGCATCCTTCTGGTGGTTTCGTTTCTGAGCGGCACCTGCGCGATGTCGTTTGCGCTTTGCGGCGTGGTTCTGCTGACCAAGGGGCAATGGACGCTCGGGGTTGCGCCCGACAACTGGGCCGAACGATTGAATTCCGTGGTGGCGGTCGCCTGCATGACCGGGCTCGGAGCATTGACGCTCTCCCTCCATCATCTGCAGGCGCAAATTGAACTCAAGGCCGAGACCATGACCGACCCGCTGACTGGGTTGCTGAACCGCCGGGCATTGACGTCGCTCTACGGCGAACGGAGTTTCGGTCCGTTCATGTCCATCGTCATGTTCGACCTCGACCATTTCAAGCGGACGAACGATGTCTACGGTCACCCGGTAGGGGATCAGGTCTTGTGCCGTTTTGCCGCCGTCATCAAGAAATATGCCCGGCCCGGCGTCGACGCTTTTCGCCTTGGCGGCGAGGAGTTCGCAATCGTCATGTCGCGGATGACGGATGAAAAGGCTTACGATCTCGCCAGCAAGATAGGCGTGGCGTTCGGCACCGAAATCGTCCCCACCCAGCTCGGCAAGTTGCGCAGCACGGTCAGCGGCGGCATCGGCTTTGGCGAGGCAAGCGGCAGCAGGCTGGACAACGTGCTCGCCGAGGCGGACGCGGCGCTCTATGCCGCCAAACGCGCCGGACGAAATTGCGTCATCAGCCGCAAGAGGATGGGCAAGGCCGAGCCGATCAAGCCGGCCTTGCGCTCAGCGTAATTACTCCGCGGCACCCAGATAATCCGACAGCGGCGGGCACGAGCAGACCAGGTTGCGGTCGCCGGCGACATTGTCGATGCGTGACACCGGGGGCCAGTACTTGGCTGCCGTGTCGGCGTCGCCGGCCGGATAGGCCGCTTCCAGGCGCGAGTAGGGATGGGTCCACTGGCCGGCCAGCGCCTCGGAGGCGGTGTGCGGCGCGTTGACCAGCGGATTGTCGGCCAAAGGCCATTCGCCCCTGGCGACTTTTGCTGCCTCTGCCGATATGGCGATCATCGCCTCGCAGAAGCGGTCGAGTTCCCGCTTGGGCTCGGACTCGGTCGGCTCCACCATCAGCGTGCCGGCAACCGGGAACGACATGGTCGGCGCGTGGAAACCATAATCGATCAGGCGCTTGGCGATATCGTCGACACTGATGCCTGCACTCTCCTTGAGCACACGGGTGTCGAGGATGCATTCATGCGCGACGCGTCCCTGCCTGCCCTTGTAGAGCACCGGGAAATGCGCACCGAGCCGCGTCGCGATGTAGTTGGCGGACAGGATCGCCGTCTCGGTCGCCTGCTTGAGGCCCGAGGCGCCCATCATGCGGATATACATCCAGGTGATCGGCAGGATCGAGGCGCTGCCGAAGGGGGCGGCGGAGACGGCGTGCGCCGAGCCTTCGGTGACATGGCCGGGCAAATACGGCTTCAAATGCGCCTTGACGCCGATCGGCCCGATGCCGGGTCCGCCGCCGCCATGCGGTATGCAGAAGGTCTTGTGCAGGTTCATGTGGCAGACATCGGCGCCAATGTCGCCGGGACGGGCAAGCCCGACCAGCGCGTTGAGGTTGGCACCGTCGAAATAGACCTGGCCGCCATGCTCATGGATCAGTGCGCAGAGATCGCGTGCGCCTTCCTCGAACACGCCATGCGTCGAGGGATAGGTGAACATCAGCGCCGCGAGATTTTGCGCATGCTCAGTCGCCTTGGCCTTCATGTCGTCCATGTCGATGTTGCCGTCTTCGGTGCAGCGCACGACGACGACGTTCATGCCGGCCATCGCCGCGCTCGCGGGATTGGTACCATGCGCCGAGGAGGGGATCAGGCAGACGGTGCGGTGGTTGTCGCCGCGTGAGCGGTGATAGCCGCGGATGGCGAGCAGGCCGGCATATTCGCCCTGGCTCCCGGCATTGGGCTGCAAGGTGACGGCGTCGAATCCGGTGATCTCCGACAGCCAGCCCTCCAACTCACCGATCATGGCACGGTAGCCTGTCGAGTGCGCGGCCGGGGCGAAAGGGTGCAGATCGGCAATGCTCGGCCAACTCACCGGCATCATCTCGGCGGCGGCGTTGAGCTTCATGGTGCAGGACCCCAGCGGGATCATGGCGCGGTCGAGCGCCAGGTCCTTGTCGGCCAGCCGGCGCAGGAAGCGCATCATCTCGGTTTCCGACTTGTTTTCGTGGAAAACAGGCTGGGTCAGGAACTCCTTGCCGCGCGGCTTGCCGGGCACCGTGCTGTCGGCGGAGACACCAGCCTTGGCGCCGAACAGGGCCGCGATTGCGTCGAGATCGGCCTCGGTCGAGGTTTCGTCGAAGGCAATGCCGATATGATCGGCATCGACGGCACGCAGCAACCTGCCACCCTTTTCAGCCGCAGTGGCGATCGAAGCTGCCTTACCCTTCACCTCGGCCGTCACCGTGTCGAAGCGGCTTGAACCGAGCACGGAGATACCTGCTGCTTTGAGCCCGGAGGCAAGACGATTGGCCAGCGTGTGGATGCGCCCGGCAATCGCCTGCAGCCCGGCGGGACCGTGCCAGATGGCATAGGCAGTCGCCATGTTGGCGAGCAACGCCTGCGCGGTGCAGATGTTGGAGGTCGCCTTGTCGCGGCGGATATGCTGTTCGCGCGTCTGCAAGGCAAGCCGGTACCCAGGCCGGCCCTTGCTGTCGGTGGACTGGCCAACCAGGCGGCCGGGCATCAACCGCGTGAGCCTGTCGGAGACGGCGCAATAGGCCGCGTGCGGGCCGCCAAAGCCCATCGGCACGCCAAAACGCTGCATCGGGCCGACGGCGATGTCGGCGCCGAGCTTGGCCGGCGCGTCGGTCAGCGTCAGGCCGAGCGGGTCGGCGATGAAGACGACGATAGCCCCGGTCGCGCGCGCCTTGTCGATCGCTGCCTTGTGGTCGCCATAGACGCCAAACGTATCCGGCCAGGAGACGAGCAGGGCGGCGGTGTTGTCGTCGATCGTCTCGCCATCGATCTCGATGCCGAGCGGCTCGGCGCGGGTGCGCACCACGTCCAGCGTCTGCGGATGCGGCGTGCCGGCAAGTGCGACCTTGGTTCGCTTGTCACGGTGGTGGCGTAAGGCGATGCCGACGGCTTCGGCCACGGCGGTTGCTTCATCGAGCAGCGAGGCCGAGGCCACCGGCAGGCCGGTCAATTCGGTGACCAGCGTCTGGAAGTTGAACAGCATTTCGAGCCGGCCTTGGCTGATCTCTGCCTGATAGGGCGTGTAGGCCGTGTACCAGGCAGGATTCTCGAACAGATTGCGCTGGATAACCGGCGGGACATGGACGCCGTGATAACCGGCGCCGATGAAGCTCTTCAGCACTGTATTCCCGGACATGACAGCCGAGAGTTCGGCCAGCGCTTCCGCCTCGCTCGCCGGTGCTGGCAGGGCAAGCGGCCGATCGAGCCGGATCGACTTCGGTACGGACTGGCTGATCAGCGTCTCGATCGAGGGCACGCCGATGGCGGCCAGCATCGCTCTGGTGTCGTTGAGGCCGGGACCGATATGGCGGGCCGAGAAGGGGTAGGGTGCTGCGGTCATGTCAATAAGTCCTGGTATCAACCGATATGGGCTTTGTAGGCGGCCTCATCCATGAGACCGGCGAGCTGGCTTTCGTCGGCAAGCTTCATCTTCCACAGCCAGCCGGCTCCGGTTGCTGCCGAGTTGACCAGCGACGGGTCCGACGACAGCGTGCCGTTCGCTTCAGTGATCTCGCCATCGACCGGTGCATAGACATCGGATGCCGCCTTGACGGATTCGACCACGACGGCGGTGTCGCCCTTGGTCAATTTCTTTCCGGTCTCCGGTAGTTCGACGAAGACGAGGTCGCCGAGCTGCTCCTGCGCGTAATCAGTGATGCCGACCGTGGCGATGCCGCCCTCGACGCGGAGCCACTCGTGATCTGATGTGAAATAGGTCGTTGCCATTGAGATCATCCTTTGCGGTAGCGATGCGGTGTGAAGGGCAGGGAACTGATATCGACTGGGATTTTTGTGCCGCGCACGTCGGCGAACACCCGCGTTCCGGGCTTTGCCAGAGGTGTCGAGACATAGCCCATGGCGACCGGATGGCCGGCCGAGGGGCCGAAACCGCCCGATGTGACCTGGCCGGCCGGATTGCCGTCGGCGTCGAAGAGCGCGGCACCGCCACGCACCGGCTGGCGACCTTCCGGCTTAAGCCCGACCCGCTTTTGCGCGGGTCCTTGTTCCACGGCGGCGCGGAGCGCATCGGCGCCGATGAAAGCGCCGGAAGCGCGGATGTCCTTTGGAATTGCCCACATCAAGGCGGCGCTGGCCGGATTGGTCTCCGGCGTGATGTCCTGGCCATGCAGGCACAGCCCTGCCTCCAGCCGCAGACTGTCGCGGGCGGCCAGGCCGATCCACAGCACGCGTTCATCGCCGAGCAGCTTCGCGACGAGATCGCGTGCATCGGCTTCCGGCAGGCCGATCTCGAAACCGTCCTCGCCGGTATAGCCCGACCGGCTCATGAACCAGTTCTTGCGCGGTTCGACACCATGCATGAAAAGCAGCGAGCCGGTCTCGATGCCGGCGCGGGAAAGGGCGGCCCAGGCTTCAGGACCCTGGATGGCCAGGAAGACGCGGTCGAGCGGCTCGACCCTGGCGTCGAAATCCGCGGCAAGTGCACGCAAATGCTTTTCGTCGGCGACGGCGTTGCCTGCGTTGGCGACTATCATGAACCTGCTATCGCCAAGTCTGGTGACGATGAGGTCGTCCAGGATGCCGCCTGCCTCGTTGAGGAAAAAGGACAGTTTGGACTGTGAGATTTGGAGTGCGCCTGCATCCAAGGGGCAAGCGCGGTTGAGCAGCGCAACCGCCTCCGGCCCGCTGACTTCGAACAGCTTCATATGCGAGATGTCGAACAGGCCGGCCTGTTCGCGGGTGTGAAGATGTTCCTTCATGACGCCCGCCGGATAGGTCAGCGGCATCGACCAGCCGGCAAAAGCACCGAAGCGCGCACCGGCGGTTACATGGATGTCTTCGAGGGGGAGGTGTCTTGTATCGTCGCCCGTCATGTCGTCTCCAGAGTCGCACGCAATCGGTCGCGAATGGCGACCAGTCCGTGCCCCTCTGTCTGAAGCCTGAGAGACTCGCGCAGCCGGAGCTCTGTCAGCGGCGCTTACACCTTCGGCGCGGGGGCAAGCCCCGACTTTCCAGAGTGTCTTTCCCGTCTACGGTTCTTTTGCCTGAGAGATTTCGGGCGATTTCCCCTTCGGCGACAGCTCTCGCTGTTCTCTCCCGCAAACAGGTAGGACTCAGACCCTGAGTCCTCGACGCGCCATCCATAGCTCGCGCGCGGCGGCTTGTCACCTGTCAGCGACATCTAAAGCGCGTGCGTACCATTCTTCAAAACCGCGGCACGTTTTTGGGCGACATGCGTTGGCCGACAAGTCTTCGCTAACCACGCCGTTTGCCGGTTTTTCAAGACACTGCTGATATGTTGGCGTGTATGACGCTTGGGGCCGGCGCTTGGCGACGGCGGACGGGGACGACAAATGGGCGAATTGATCATGAGCGCGCCGGTGGCCGGGCTGACCTCGAAAAGCCGCATCGCCGCGGAGGACGTAGCGATGTTGCGCCATGAAGTGTTCGGCGACGGCGTCGTGACGCGCGGCGAGGCCGAGGCGCTGTTTGCGCTCGATGCAACGGCGAAGGACAAATGCCAGGAATGGCCGCCCTTCTTCGTCGAGGCGGTCACCGACTATATCGTCCACCAGGAAAAGCCGTCGGGCTATATCTCGCAAGACAATGCCGACTGGCTGATCCGCACGATCTCGCGCGATGGCATGGTCGACAGCCGGACCGAGCTCGAATTGCTGGTGCATGTGCTGGAACAGGCGAAATCGTCGCCGAGCCAACTTTGTGTGTATGCGCTGGAGCAGGTGGCGCATGCCGTCATTGACGGCAAGGGGCCGCTGATGCTCGGCGGCACGCTGGCTCCCGGCCTCATCGCACAGGCGGAGGTCGAGTTGCTGCGCCGGATCCTCCACGCCCATGGCGGCGACGGCAACATCGCCATCACGCGCGCCGAGGCCGAGGTGCTGTTCAAGATCAACGAGTGCACTGCCCAAGGGCACAATGATCCGTCCTGGAACGAGCTGTTCGTCAAGGCGATCGCCAATTTCATCATGTGCTCGGCCGGCTACGAAGCACCGACGCGCGATGTGGCGCTGCGCCGTGATGCCTTCCTCGAACATGCCGATCCGGAAATCGGCGGCTTCTTCAGCCGCATGATCTCCGGCGGCCTTGCCGGCATCATGGAAGCCTATCGGTCGCCAGGCGACATCGAGGCCGAGTGGGAAGCCAAGAACAGGGCGGCCGAGGCTCTGGCCCGCCGCGCCGAGACGGTCGATGCCGGCGAAGCCGGCTGGCTGATCGAACATATCGGCGTCGACAGGCCTCTTTATGAGAACGAACGCGCGCTGTTGACCCTGATCAAGCACGCCTCACCGGAAATCCATCCGGCGCTGAGGCCGCTGCTCGACAAGGTCGCCTGAGCGGTAGGGGTTGCCTGAGCGGTAGGGGGTTGCCTCGGTCAAAGCTGGGGTTGCCCGATTAGATCTGGTCGACGTCGATGTATATCCTTGCCAAGCCTTCCCTGACGGTCGACATGGCATCGGCGACACTGATGGCGATGTGGTCGTGCATGAGCCTTGCGGCGCTGTTGGCATCGCGGGCTACCATGGCCCGGGCGATTTCGCTATGTTCGGTGTAGGTTGTCGACAATCGCCGGTGCTTCTCCACTTCGATCTTGCGAACGAAATGGATGCGCGTGTTGATGCCTTCGAGCATGCGCGCCAGTTCGGGATTGCCTGACAGCCTGGCGATGCGGATGTGAAATTCCTCGTCCCTGGCGGTCAGTTCGGCGCTGGAAAACGAGTCGGCGCGCGCCATGGTGAGCGCCCACCAGTCGACGAGCGTGGCAAGCTCCTCATCTGTCGCGCGCTGGACCGCCAGCCTGACGGAGCGCTCCTCGAGCACCGCTCGCACGTCGGAAAGATTGACGATCTCGTCGACATCGAAGCCCCGGCAAAAGAAGCCGCGATTGGTCTGGAAGGTGATGAGTTCCTCCGTGACCAGCCGCTGGAGAGCTTCCCGGATCGGGCTGCGGCTGACATTCAGCCTCGCGGCAAGCGCCACTTCGTTGATGCGTTCGTTCGGCTTGAAGCGATAGTCCATCGCCATGCGACGGATCTCTTCATAGACACGCGGGCCGGTCTTGATCGGCTTGGATGCCAACGCCGCATTGTTGTCCTGGTTGGTTTGTCTGGTGGGTCGAAGCATGGCGTCGTCAAGCCTTTGCGGCGCTTGGTTCGGCGAACCGCGCCTGTGTGGGAAGGATGCCGTCGAGGGCGATCGGCGCTGCCCGGCCGGCGATCAGATCGGCGACGATACGGGCCGATCCATGCGCCATGGTCCAGCCGATATGGCCGTGCCCGGTGTTCAGCCACAGGTTTCGGATGTCGCGCAGGCCGAGGATCGGCAGGTTGTCGGGCGTCATGGGCCTCAGGCAGGCCCGCATCTCGGCGCGATCATAGGCGATGCCGCGCGGGAACAGGTCCTGCGTGACGCGCTTCATGAAGGCGAAATCCGAAGGCTTGTGGCTGCGATCATAGCCCGCGAATTCCGCGGTGGCGGTCACGCGGATGCGATCGCCCATCGGCGTGATGGCGACGAGATTGTGCTCATCGATGACAGGGAGTTTTGGAGCCAGCGCCTGATCGACGATGGGAATGGTCATGGAATATCCCTTGACCGGATAGATCGGCAGACCAAGGCCGATCTTGCGGGCGAGGACGGGGCTCTCGGCGCCGAGACACAGAACGTAGGTGTCGGCCAGAAACTCTCCCTTGTCGGTGACGATCTTGGTGATCGTTTCCTTTCTGCGTTCGATCCCCACGATCCTGGTCCCTGTCAGGATCTTGCCGCCCCTATTTTCGACGATGGCCGCCAGCGCGCGCGTGAACTTGGCGGCGTCGCCGGTTTCGTCGGTCGGACACAATACGCCGCCGGCAATGTTGTCGCGCGACAAAGCCAGCGCCGGCTCGCGGTCAACGATTTCCTGCGCGTCGACGATACGGATCTCCTGGCCGTCGGCCTCCAGCAGGCGCATGTTGGCGATGCCCTTGTCGAGCGCCTGGCGGTTGCGGTGGAAGTAAAGAATGCCGGCCGATGTCCTGTCGTACTGGATCGCTTCCTCCCTGACGACCGCCTGCAGGACCGATTGGGAATGGACCGCAAGCCGATGTTTGAGAAGGGTGTTGCGACGCGCTTTGGCGGCCGTGCATTGCATGAGGAAGCGCAGCGACCAGCTGTAGAGATGCGGGTCGGCGGAGAGCTTGAAACGAAGCGCCTGGTCTTTCTGGAACAGCGACTTCAGCAGGATTTTTGGCGCGGCCGGCGATGACCAGACGAAGGAATGGCCGGGCGCGATCATGCCGGCATTTGCCCAGCTTGCCCCTTCGGCCACCTGTGATGCCTGCTCGAGAACGGTGACCGTGTGGCCGTCCTTCTGCAACTGATAGGCAGTGGTGATCCCGACAACGCCACCGCCCAAGATCAATATGCGCATCGCTGACCCGAATGGTTGTCGTTTCTATTGTCGACAATTCAACAGGAAGACGCTGGCCATTGTCAACGGCGCGTGGGTCGACGATCGATTCACCGTTCAGACAGGGCGAAATCCGGCATTTCCCGGTTCCCAAAATTGGAACGGAGCTCTTGACACGTTTGGCAAAGTTGTCGCTTCTATTGTCGACAATTCTGATTGGCATCAGGAAGGGGACTGCGCCATGGACGCCCCGCTTAGCCGCGCCGACGATGCGCTTGTCGTCGACAAGGAACACATTCCCTTCAAGACCGACGACGGCATCGGCACCCGCGCCAATCTCGGCCTGCTCGTCCTTCGAACCGACCAGACCATCGAGGATGAATTCCGCTATGCGCTGCCCGCGCGCGACATCGCGCTGTACGAGGCGCGGCTCTACAGCGATGTCGAGATCACGCCGGAAAACCTGATGAAGATGTCGGCCGTCATCCCGGAAACTGTCGGGCTCTTGCCGGACGTCAAGTTCGATGTGATCGGTTTTGCCTGCACCTCGGGAGCGCTGGTTATCGGCGAGGACAAGGTCGCCGAACGCGTTCATGAGGTGCTGCCGGGCGTGCAAGTGACCAACCCGGTGACGGCGGCAAGGGCGGCGCTGAAGGCCCTGGGCGTCTCGCGGATCGCGCTGCTCACCCCTTATCTGGCGAAAATCAATCATTCGCTACGTGCATCGCTGATGGCGCGGGGGATGGACATTCCGGTCATGGGCTCCTTCAACGAGGCGGATGACAATGTCGTTGCGCGCATCACGCCGGCATCGGTCAAGCAGGCCATCTTGGAAATCGGTGCGTCGAGCGACTGTGAGGCGGTGTTCGTTTCCTGCACCAGCATGCGCGTTGCCCGCATCATCGAGGAGGTCGAGAAGGAACTGGGGAAACCGGTAACCTCGAGCAATCACGCCCTTGCCTGGCACATGCTGCGGCTCGGCGGCATTGGCGAGCAGATCGCCGGAAAGGGCGAACTGTTTCGCCGCTCGCTATAGGTTGGCCATCTTTGGGGCCGCAGCGTTTGCGGTGTGCGATTCAGATTCCGCCGTACCAGTCATAACCATTGTCTTCCCAATAGCCGCCGCGACCGCCGCCGACAGTGGCGAAGCCGTCGACCAGCTCGATCTTGTAGAGATATTTCGGCATCTTGTAGCCGAGTTGGCGCTCGACGCGAACCCGCAGCGGAGCGCCGTTCTCGACCGGCAGCGGCTTGCCGTTCAGGCCATAGGCGAGGATCGTCTGCGGGTGACGGGCATCGATCAGGTCGATGCTGCCGTAATATTTGATGTCGCCGGAGAGGCTGCGGTCGATCGTATCGAGGCAATGGAACATGACGTAGCGCGCCTGCGGTTTGACCACCGCCTGGTCCAGCACCAGCGACAGCGGCGTGCCGGTCCATTTGGCGATGCAGCTCCAGCCTTCGACGCAGTCATGGCGGGTGATCTGGGTGCGGCTCGGCATATTCTGGAGTTGCTCGCGGCTGAGCGATAGCGGCTTCTCGACAAGGCCTGAAACCTCCAGTCGCCAGTCGGCAAAGTTGTTGGCGAGCAAGCCCTTGTAGACATCGTCATCGGGAGCGGTGACACCATTCGGCCGCTGCGGCTGGCGGATGTCGGCCTCGGTGAATTCCGGGGCCAGCGCGTCACTTCCGGCAAGCAGCCGCTGTGCGCGGTAGGTCAGGCCATTGGCGTTTTCGAGGAAACTGCGCAGGCCGCTGCCAACACCTAGCTGACTGTCGAAGGCGTCGCAGCCCGACAGCATGATGCCGGAGACGCCAAGACTGGCACCGGTCAGGAATTTGCGGCGGCTGATCTGGAATTTTGCCATGTCAGGCACTCCTCTCGGCTGTATCGTCCTGTGCGGGAGGATCTGTCCGATACCAGCCGGTGATGATCGAGCGCAGTTCGTTGATCGGGCCGGCGGCCAGGATCATCAGGATATGGACGACGAAGAAGGCGACCAATAGCACCATGACGGTGAAATGGATGGTGCGTGCCGTCTGCCGGCCACCGAGCAGATCGTTGAGGAACGGCAGCACCGAATTCATGCTCGGCGACATGGCCAGACCGGTGATGATCATCAGCGGCAACAGCACGAACAGCACCCCGCCATAGGCCATCTTCTGCAGCGTGTTGTATTCGCGCGTGTGGTGGAATTTGAGCTTGGCGTGGTCAACGATGTCTTGCGGCAATCGTTTCAAATCGTCGAGGCGTGGCGCGAGATCGCGCCGCAGATGGCCGTTCACGGTGCTGGCGACAAACCAGACGATCAACGTCGTGGCCAGTATCCAGGCAAAGAAGAAATGGATGACGCGCGCGGTGCCGAGATCATAGTAGGATGGGATGGTCGCCCAGGAGGGAAAGGCGCGGGACGTCTCCTGGCCGGCCGGACCCGACCAGCCGAGCACGCCAGTGGTGTCGAAGCGATGCCCAAAGATTTCCGTGTAGCCGCGCGGACCCGCATCGGAATTCTCGGCGCCGATGGCGAAGATGGTGTTGTTGTATTCGAAGCCCGATTCTTTGCCGATATAGAGCTGCGGACGGGCATTGAAGATCTGCAGGCCTGACAGCAGCATGAAGAACAACGAGATAGCCCAAAGCCAATGCGTCAGCCGTGTCCAGCGCGACTGCCGGTAGATCAGCGTTTTGTCGTTCGACGCCGAAGCGCCTGGATCGGCGGCGGATTGGCTTCTGGCAACGGATTCCATCGTCTTTCGTCTCCCGGCCTCGCGGCATGGCCTGCGCGTTCATTGTCCTCCTGATACGTCGCGATCCAAACCGATGTTTCATCCGATCACGGATTTATTACGGACCGCCCAGGCTGACGGCGAGATTGACGGCGGCGGCGACGATGACCGTGTTGAAGAAAAACGACAGGATCGAATGGACAAGCACGACACGACGCATATGCGTGGTCGAGATGTTGGTATCGGCGGTCTGTGCCGTCATGCCGATCACCGTCGAGAAGTACAGGAAGTCCCAGCCCTCCGGCCGTTTGTCGCCCGGGAACAGCAGTCCGCCGACAGGGATTTTCTTCCTGGTCTCGGCATCCACAGCATCGCCGTCCATCCAGTAGACATGAGCATAATGGAGCGCTGCCATGGCATGAATGGTGAACCAGCCGAGCGGGATCGACAGCAGCGCGAAGGTGAGCTCGACGGGATGGCTTCTGTCCTTCTGATTGATCAGTAGGAACAATGAGATAACGGCAACGCCGACGACGACAAGCGTCACAGCGAAGATGACCAGCACCGGCTGGTCCGTGGCACGCGCATTCCTGCTCAGATACCTGCCGGTGAACTTCGGCATCTGGGCGACGACGAGAATGACATAAGCGGCAAAGAACGCGTTGGCGCCGATCGAATAGGCAAGCGGGGCGTGCAGCAGCAACGCCACGAGAAGCGCAAAAACGCCAACGCAGGCCGACACAGCGAACAACATGTGGCGCTGAATGGGAGACTTCACCGGGGTTTCGGCAGCCATGTCGGTTCCAACCTTGAATGGCGCTCGGTTTCTAGTCTGGTGTGGCGGATTTGAGCGCCCGCCGCAAGATGCGGTCGAGTTCGCCGAGAAACCGCGACCGGTCTTGCGGCGCGAAGCTGGCATTGTAGCCCTTGCTTTCGCCGGTCTCGCGCAGATGCTGCTTCAGGTCACGCATGGCTACCGCCATGCCGATCGTTTCCGGCGTGAAGGGGCGTCCCGTTGGCCCAAGCACATGGGCGCCGAGTGCCACCGCGCGGGCGGCCAGCGGAATGTCGGCGGTGATCACAATGTCGTTGGTGCGTGCATTGTCCACGATCCAGTCGTCGGCGGCATCAGCGCCCTTGGAGACCACCACATTGCGGATCATCGGATCGCGCGATGGCCGCAGGCCGCCATTGGAGACGTAGGTGACAACGACGCCATGCCGGTCGGCCACTTTTTCGACCTCGGCCTTGACCGGGCAGGCGTCTGCATCGACGAGAATAGCGGGGAGTTCGCTCATGTTTCTTTTCTCCTCCCACTTGTGAACCACAGAGGTCGCGGGCCGATTGGGCGGCGGCCTGGTATCTTCCTCAGTAAACCACGACGCTTCTGATCGATTTGCCCTCATGCATGAGATCGAAACCCTTGTTGATGTCCTCGAGCTTCAGCGTGTGAGTGATCATCGGGTCGATCTGGATCTTGCCGTCCATGTACCAGTCGACGATCTTGGGCACGTCGGTGCGGCCGCGCGCGCCACCGAAGGCGGTTCCCATCCAGGTGCGGCCGGTGACCAGCTGGAACGGCCGCGTCGAGATCTCCTGGCCGGCACCGGCGACGCCGATGACGACCGACTTGCCCCAGCCGCGATGCGAGGCTTCCAGCGCCTGGCGCATCACCTTGGTGCTGCCGGTGCAGTCGAATGTGTAGTCGGCGCCGCCGATCTGGTCGGCGCCACGCTTGGTCATGTTGACGAGGTGGGGCACGACATCGCCGTCGATCTCCTTCGGATTGACGAAATGCGTCATGCCGAAGCGCTCGCCCCACTCCTTCTTGTCGTTGTTCAAATCGACGCCGATGATCATGTCGGCGCCGGCAAGTTTCAGGCCTTGGATCACGTTGAGGCCGATTCCGCCGAGGCCGAAGACGACGGCGGTGGCGCCGATCTCGACCTTGGCGGTGTTGATCACAGCACCGATGCCGGTGGTGACGCCGCAGCCGATGTAGCAGATCTTGTCGAAGGGCGCGTCGGGGTTGACCTTGGCTAGCGCGATCTCGGGCAGCACGGTGAAGTTGGAGAAAGTCGAGCAGCCCATATAGTGAAAGATCTTGTCCTTGCCGATCGAGAAGCGCGATGAACCATCGGGCATCAGGCCCTGGCCCTGGGTGGCGCGGATGGCCGTGCACAGATTGGTTTTTCGCGACAGGCAGGAATGGCACTGGCGGCATTCGGGCGTGTAGAGCGGGATGACGTGGTCGCCCTTCTTGAGCGAGGTGACGCCCTTGCCGATATCGACGACGACGCCAGCGCCCTCATGGCCGAGGATGGCCGGAAACAGACCTTCAGGATCAGCACCCGACAGCGTGAATTCGTCGGTGTGGCAGATGCCGGTCGCCTTGATCTCGACCAGCACCTCGCCCTCACGTGGGCCGTCGAGATCGACCTCCATGATCTCCAGCGGCTTTCCGGCGGCGACAGCGACAGCGGCGCGGGTTTTCATCAGACGTCCTCCAATGCGAGTTTTTTCCAAGGTTTCAGGTTTTGCCGACACGATCAACTGGCGGCTGGCTCCCTGACTGGGCCACAGCGATGAATTGGAATCGCAAGTCGATTGAAAGGCAGTGAATTGCATGGTCGGCTTGACCCTGCAAGCACAGGCCATAAAAGGAACGGCCGACCCGAGGGATGACATTTCGCATGTTCACCAAGATCCTGATCGCCAATCGCGGCGAAATTGCCTGCCGCGTCATCAAGACGGCGCGCAAGATGGGCATCGCCACGGTTGCCGTCTATTCCGATGCCGATCGCGATGCCGTGCATGTCGAGATGGCCGACGAGGCGGTGCATATCGGGCCTTCACCAGCCGCGCTGAGCTATCTCGTCCCGGAAAAGATCATCGCCGCCTGCAAGGAAACGGGGGCCCAGGCCGTGCATCCCGGCTACGGATTCCTGTCCGAGCGGGCGGCCTTCTGCGAAGCGCTGGAAGCGGAAGGCATCATTTTCATCGGCCCGAAGCCCAAGGCCATAAAGGCGATGGGCGACAAGATCGAATCGAAGAAGTTCGCCAACGCCGCCAAGGTTTCCACCGTGCCCGGCTGGCTCGGCGTCATCGAGAATGCCGACCATGCCGAAAAGATTGCCGGCGAAATCGGCTACCCCGTGATGATCAAGGCTTCGGCCGGCGGCGGCGGCAAGGGCATGCGCATCGCCTGGAGCGAGGCCGAAGTGCGCGACGGCTTCGACCGCGCGCGCTCGGAAGCCAAGAGTTCGTTCGGCGACGATCGTGTCTTCATCGAGAAATTCGTCGTCGATCCGCGCCATATCGAAATTCAGGTGCTGGCCGACGCGCATGGCAATGCGCTCTATCTCGGCGAGCGCGAATGCTCGATCCAGCGACGCAACCAGAAGGTCGCCGAAGAGGCGCCGTCGCCGTTCCTGGATGCCGAGACGCGCAAGGCTATGGGTGAGCAGTCGGTGGCGCTGGCCAAGGCCGTCGACTACCAGAGCGCCGGCACGGTCGAATTCATCGTCGACAAGGACAAGAACTTCTATTTCCTTGAAATGAATACACGATTGCAGGTCGAGCATCCGGTGACGGAGCTCGTCACAGGCATTGATCTGGTCGAGCAGATGATTCGCGTCGCCGCCGGCGAAAAGCTTGCCATCAAACAAAGCGATGTCAAACTGAACGGCTGGGCAGTGGAAAGCCGGCTCTATGCCGAAGATCCCTACCGCAACTTCTTGCCGTCGATCGGCCGGCTGACACGCTACCGGCCGCCTGAGGAAGGACAATTCGGCGATGTCATCATCCGCAACGACACCGGCGTCACCGAAGGCTCCGAAATCTCGATGTTCTACGATCCGATGCTCGCCAAGCTGTGCACCTGGGCGCCGACGCGTCTGGAGGCCATCGATGCCATGTCGGAAGCGCTCGACAGCTTCGTCGTCGACGGTATCGAGCACAACATTCCGTTCCTGGCTGCCTTGATGCAGCATCCGCGTTGGCGGGAAGGGCGGATATCGACCGCTTTCATATCGGAGGAATATCCCGACGGCTTCGCGCCGGTCGTACCGAACGACGATGAGAAGGCCGTGCTGGCGTCGATTGCGACGGCGGTGGAACTGCTGCGCCGTGACCGGCTCGACCGGCTGGGCGGGCGGCTGGCGCCGCATTCGGGAGCTCTGAAGCGCGACTGGGTGGTAAAGATCGGCGATGACTATCTGTCGGCCTCGATTATCGAGGGCATGATTTCCATTCCGATGGAAATCGATCTGTCGATCGAGGCCGGCAGGGCGTTGACCGTTGCATCAGACTGGCGGCCGGGCGACCTGGTCTGGCGCGGCACGGTCGGCAAGCGCAAGGTTACGGCTCAGGTCAGGCCGGTTGCCAACGGCTTTCGCATAGCCTGGAAAGGCATGTCGGTGACCGCGCGCGCCATGCTGCCGCGCACCGCCGAGCTGGAAAGGCTGATGCCCGAAAAGGTGGCGCCGGACACGTCGAACCTGCTGCTTTGCCCGATGCCCGGCCTTGTCGTGTCGATTGCCGTTGCCGAAGGCCAGGAGGTCAAGGCCGGCGAGACCTTGGCGGTGGTGGAAGCGATGAAGATGGAAAACGTGCTGCGTGCTGAACGCGACCTTGTCGTCTCCAAGCTCAACGCCAAACCGGGTGACAGCCTGGCTGTCGACGCGGTGATCATGGAGTTTGCGTAAGGCTGGCCGGGCAGGCAGCCTGTGATCAGCAGTGGTTTGTGCTGGACTGGCATCGCGCGGTCCCGGACAATACATCTCCATCGACTCAAGGACCTTCACACAGCACCATGGCCGACGAAAAACTTCCCCGCGATCCCCTGAAGCGCGAAGCAGCGATTGCTGCGGCGCGGCCGGAGGCCCCGGCGCGGCCCTTCGTCCATTTGCGCGTGCATTCGGCCTATTCGCTGCTGGAAGGCGCCTTGCAGATCGGCAAGGTGGTGGCTCACGCCGTCAAGGACGAAGCCCCGGCCATTGCCGTGACCGACACCAACAATCTGTTCGGCGCCCTGGAATTCGCGCAGAAGGCGGTGAAGGACGGCATCCAGCCAATCATCGGCTGCCAGGCGGCGCTCGCCTTTTCCGGCGAAAACAGCGATGGCCAGCGCGACCGCCGACGGCAAGGTCCCGATATGCGGCCGGTCGTCCTGCTCGCCGCGACCGAAGCCGGCTATTCCAATCTGGTCAGGCTGGTCAGCCGCGTCTACCTCGAAACGCCGCCAGGCGAAGCCGTGCACCTGGCCACCGAAATGATGGAAGGCTTTTGTGACGGGTTGATCTGCCTCAGCGGTGGGCCGCGCGGACCGATCGGCACCGCGCTCAAGGAAGATCGCCGCGATCTGGCCGAAGCCCGGCTTTTGACCCTCAAGGCAATGTTCGGCGACCGGCTCTATGTCGAGCTGGATCGGGTTTCCGGTTATGATCGCGTGATCGAAAAATCCTCGATCGATCTGGCCTATGCCCATGAACTGCCCCTGGTCGCCACCAACGAGGCGTTCTTTTCCTCCCGTGACGACTATGACGCACATGACGCGCTGATCGCCATCGCCGAAGGATCGGTCGTCGCCGCCGACAATCGTCGCCGGCTGTCGCCGGACAATTTCCTGCGCAGCCAGGCCGATATGGCCAGGCTCTTTGCCGATCTGCCAGAAGCGATCGACAACACTGTCGAGATCGCGCTGCGCTGCTCCTATTATCCCAAAAACCGCAATCCGATCCTGCCGCGCTTCACCGGCGGCGATGTCGCTGACAATGACGCCGCGGTGCAGGCGGAAGCCGACGAACTGGCCCGCCAGGCGCATGAGGGGCTCGACGCGCGCCTCGCCATGCATGGCCCGACTGCGGGCTACTCGGTCGAGCAATACCGCGAGCGGTTGAATTTCGAGCTTGGCATCATCACCAAGATGAAGTTTCCCGGCTACTTCCTGATCGTTGCCGACTTCATCAAATGGGCCAAGGCGCAAGGCATTCCGGTCGGGCCAGGCCGCGGTTCGGGCGCAGGCTCGCTGGTCGCCTATTCGACGACCATCACCGACATCGATCCGCTGCGCTTCTCGCTGCTTTTCGAGCGCTTCCTCAATCCCGACCGCGTGTCGATGCCCGACTTCGACATCGACTTCTGCCAGGATCGGCGCGAGGAGGTCATCCGCTACGTCCAGCAGAAATACGGCCGCGACCAGGTCGGCCAGATCATCACCTTCGGTACGCTGCAGGCGCGCGCCGTGCTGCGCGACGTCGGCCGCGTGCTGCAGATGCCCTATGGCCAGGTCGACAAGCTCTCCAAGATGGTGCCGCAGAATCCGGCCAACCCGGTCAAGCTCGCCGACGCCATCGCCAACGAGCCGCGCTTTGCCGAAGAGGCCGAGAGGGAGCCGATCGTCCAGACGCTGCTCGACATGGCGCAGAAGCTGGAGGGCCTTTACCGCCACGCCTCGACGCACGCCGCCGGCATCGTCATCGGCGACCGGCCGTTGTCGGAACTGGTGCCGATGTACCGCGATCCGCGCTCGGACATGCCCGTCACCCAGTTCAACATGAAATATGTTGAGCAGGCCGGGCTGGTGAAGTTCGACTTCCTCGGCCTGAAGACGCTGACCGTGCTGGAGACGGCGGTCAAGCTGATCCGCCGGCGTGGCATCGAGATCGACCTGGCGACGATCCCGCTCGACGATCCCGAGACCTACGCCATGCTGTCGCGCGGCGAAGTGGTCGGCGTGTTCCAGGTGGAAAGCGCCGGCATGCGCAAGGCGCTGATCGGCATGCGGCCCGACTGCATCGAGGACATCATCGCGCTGGTTGCGCTCTACCGCCCCGGTCCGATGGAGAACATTCCGACCTACAACGCCAGAAAGCATGGCGAGGAGGAGATGGCGTCGATCCATCCCAAGATCGACCATCTGGTGAAGGAGACGCAAGGCGTCATTGTCTACCAGGAACAGGTGATGCAGATCGCGCAGGAGCTGTCCGGCTACTCGCTCGGCGAAGCCGATCTGCTGCGCCGCGCCATGGGCAAGAAGATTCGCGCCGAGATGGACAAGCAGCGCGAGCGCTTCGTCTCCGGCGCGGTCGAGCGTGGCGTCGGCAAGCCGCAAGCCGACTTCATTTTCGACCTGCTGGCCAAGTTCGCCGACTATGGTTTCAACAAATCGCACGCCGCCGCCTATGCGGTGGTTTCGTACCAGACCGCCTATCTCAAGGCGCATTATCCGGTCGAGTTCCTGGCGGCGTCGATGACGCTCGACATGGGCAACACCGATAAGCTCGCCGATTTCCGCCAGGACGCGCTGCGCCTTGGTATCGAGGTTTTGGCGCCTTCGGTGATGTCGAGCTTTCGCCCCTTCGAGGTCGGTGAGAACCGCATCTACTATTCGCTGGCAGCGCTCAAGGGTGTCGGCGACGCTGCGGTCGAGCACATCGTTGCCCAGCGTGGCGAAAAGCCGTTCAAGAACCTCGCCGATTTCTGCGAGCGGGTCGATCCCAAGATCGTCGGCAAGCGTGTCTTCGAAAGCCTGATCATGGCCGGCGCGCTCGATTGCTTCGGCCACGACCGCGCATCGATGATGGCGGGCGTGGAACGCATGATGGGACTGGCGTCGCTGGCGCAGCAGAACGCGGTTTCCGGCCAGCACGACATCTTCGGCGCTTCGCTCGGCGCCCAGTCGCAGGCACTTAATCTGCCGGCGACGGAGCCATGGCTCGCCGCCGACCGGCTGCACCGTGAATTCCAGGTGGTCGGCTTCTATCTCTCGGCGCACCCGCTCGACGAGTACAAGGCAGCCCTGCAGAAGATGCGGGTTCAGACCTGGGCCGAGTTTTCGGCGGCCGTCAAACGCGGTGCCGCCGCCGGCCGTCTGGCCGGCACGGTGACGTCCAAGCAGGAGCGCAAGACGCGCACCGGCAACAAGATGGGCGTTATCGCCTTTTCCGACACATCCGGCCAGTACGAAGCCGTGCTGTTTTCCGAAGGACTGGCGCAATATCGCGATCTGCTCGAGGCCGGCCGCTCCGTGGTCATCACCGTTGCCGCCGAGGACAGGCCGGAAGGCGTCAATCTGCGCATCAACTCGGTGCAGTCGCTGGAGGACGAGGCAAGCCGTATCCAGAAGGCACTTCGCATCTTCGTGCGCAACGCCTCGCCGATCAACACGCTGGCCGGCCAACTGACTGTCAGGGGCGAGGGGCAGGTCAGCTTCGTGCTGATCAAGGACGAAGGCGAGGGCGAAATCGAGATCGAGCTGCCGAACCGCTACCGGATTTCGCCGCAGATCGCTTCGGCGATGCGCGCGGTGCCGGGTGTGGTCGAAGTGGAGCTGGTGTGACCCCCGCTCTTTCTCGCGCGCGGCGGTCAGCCGGGCGGTCGCTGCCGCGAACGCCAGCGCAGTCAGTATGAAGCCGGCGCAGAGGAACGGGTCGCAGGCGGTTTCAGCCTTGGCGCGGCTGCGTGACAGGCTGCGCAGGCTCTATCATGGGCGCACGCCGGCCGCTTTCCGGTTCCAACTGGTGGCCGTCGTCATCGACCTCGCCATCATCGCCTTCTTCATCGCGACGCCGGTTCTTCAGGACAAGCCGTCCTTCCTCTGGCTCGACTATTCGGCGGCCGCGCTTGTCGCCGCGGATCTGGTCGCCCGGCTGCTTGCCTCCAAAAACATGCTGCGGCTGATGAAGCAGCCGACGTCGTGGGTCGATGTCTTCATCCTTTTGACGCTGCTGATGCCGACGGCGTTCGCCAATCTCGCCTTCCTGCGCATCCTGCGGCTGTGGTCGCTGTCGCGCAGCGGTTCGCTCTGGCGGCATCTGGAGATGCGCGGCCTGAGGCCGTGGCGCGAGGCCAGCCACGCGGTCATCAACCTTTTGACCTTCCTGTTCGTCATCACCGGCTTCGTCTACACGTTCTTCTTCCGCACTGGCGCCGGTCTGGAAAACTATGTCGACGCGCTTTATTTCACCGTCGCCACGGTGACGACGACCGGCTTCGGCGACATCGTGCTGCCGGGCATAGCCGGCAAGCTGACCGCAATCGTCACCATGATCATCGGCATATCGCTGTTTGTCAGACTGGCTCAGGCGATCTTCCGGCCAGCCAAGGTTTTGTTTCCCTGTCCGCAGTGCGGCTTGCGGCGGCACGAGCCGGACGCCGTGCATTGCAAAGCCTGCGGTCATCTTCTCAACATACCCGACGAAGGGAACTGACGGCCGGCGTACTACGACGCCGCCACTTCGGCCGGCTTTATAGCCCTGCGCTGAAGATTGAGCAGATTGCCCATCAGGATCAGCAGCGCGCCGCCGGCGGTGAAGGCATCGATCTGCTCGCTATAGAGCAGCCAGCCAATCAGCGCCGATAGCGGCACGCGCAGAAAATCCATCGGCGAGACGATGGTCGCATCGGCATAGCCAAGCGCGCGGGCCATACAGAAATGCGACGACATGCCGGTGAAAGCGATCAGCACGATCCACGGCCATAGCTCCAGTGGCGGATTGCGCCACGTATAGAGCGCCGGGATGAGACCGACCATCGACTGGATAATCAGCATCCAGCAGATGATGCGCACGACGCTGTCAGTCCGGGTCAGCGATTTGATCGTGACCACCGAGATGCCGAAGCAGGCCGCGGCACCCAGCACGACGAGATGTCCAGGGTCGACCGAGCCGACACCGGGGCGCACGATGATCACCACGCCGATCAGCCCCAGCCCGATCGCTGCCAGCTTGGGCCGGTTCAGCCTTTCGCCCAGAAAAATCACCGCCAGGATAGCTGTCCAGATCGGCGTGGTGAATTCGATCGAGATCAGCACCGCCAGCGGGATCAAAGTGAGGGCGTAGAGCCAGGCCGCCTGGCCCGTGTAATGGATGACGTTGCGGGCGATATGGGCAATGGGGCGCTGCGTGCGCATGGCTCGAAAACCGCCACTCATCATCACCAGCGGCAGAAGGATGAAGAAGCCGATCACAGAGCGCAACTCAAGCACCTGGAAGACGTTGAGCTCCGCTGTCGTGGCTCGGCCGGCGACCGTCATCCCAAGGAAGGAAGCGATCGACAGTGCCATCCAGAACGCGGCCTTGGGGATCGAGGGGGTGGGTGCCATTCGCGCTATGTCGCAGGCGAGGGCTTCTGCCGCAATCGCTACACAAGGCATTCTTCTGGGCCAGTCGCGACTGGCTGGATGTTGTAAAACAGTCGTGTGGCGGGCGGAACCTGAAACCGCAAGTGGCGTTGAGTTCCGGTGGTCAGCCGTGCTCGCGGACCGTCCCGCCTTTTTCAAGATCGACAAGGAGAGCTTCAATGAGATCCTTCGCGCAATTCGCGCTTACCGGCGGCTTATTGGTTGCGGCAGGTGCGGCACATGCCGACGAGGCCCAATTTCTCCAGGCGTTCAAGGGCAATTTCGCCGGCAAGGGTATCGTCAAGGTCACCACCGATGCGCCGACCGTGAACGTGTCCTGCACGTTCAGCTCGAACGCGACATCGACCTCCCTGTCGCTCGACGGCAATTGCCGGGGACTTGTCGTGGTCACGCGCGCCATCAGCGCGGACCTGAAGGCCAGCGGTGCCAAATACAGCGGCACCTATGTCGGCTCTCGCACGGGACCGGCGCAGCTTAACGGCAGCCGTTCGGGCAACGCGATCAACCTGGGCATTCGCTGGGCCAAGGAGGTCAATGGCGACCGAAGGGCGCAGATGAAGGTCGAGAAACGCGGCGAGAACGGCATGCGGCTGACCGTCATCGACACCGACCCGAAAACCGGCAAGAGCGTGGTGACGAGCAGGATTGATCTGCAGCGCACCTAATCCTCCAGCGGCTCCGGCGGATGGGCGTCGCGGCCCTTGCCGAATGTGTAGCCGGTTTCCACCGCTTTGCGGCCGAACTTGTCGCGCAGGGCGTCAATGGCGCCTTCGGCCATGGCGCGCTTGCGCGATTGGATGTCGACCAGATCGGGCGGGTCGGCCTTGTCGTCGTCCGAGAGGTCGCTGACACCGATGCCGAGCAGCCGATACTTCGTGCCGTCGGTTTCCTTGCGCAGAAGCTCCACCCCGGTCTGAAAGATGCGGTCGGCGAGCCGGGTCGGATCGCCGAGCTGGCGATTGCGCGTGCGCAGCTTGAAATCCTGGGTCTTCAGCTTCAAGACCACGGTGCGCCCGGCAATGCCTGACTTTTTCAGCCGTGCCGAGACCTTTTCCGAAAGGCCCCTGAGAACCGCGACCAGTTCCTCCAGCGACGCGATATCGGTGTCGAAGGTGGTTTCGGCCGATACGCTCTTGGCATCCTGGTCGGGATCGACGCGGCGGACGTCCTCGCCGCGCGAAAGGTGGTAGAGCCGGTCGCCCATCGTGCCGTAGCGGCGCATCAGGTCGCCGCGATCCATCTGCTGCAACTGGCCGATGGTGCGGATGCCGTCACGCTCCAGCGTGGCGTTGAATGCCTTTCCGACACCCCAGATCATGGTCACCGGCTGCGCCGAGAGGAAGCCGACTGCCTCGGCCTCGCCGATGACCGAGAAACCGCGCGGCTTGCGAAAGTCAGACGCAATCTTGGCGAGGAACTTGCAATAGGACAGGCCGGCCGAAACGGTGATGCCGATCTCCTTCTCGACGGCCTGCGCGAAGCGCGCCAGCACCACAGCGGGCGGCAGGCCGTGCAGCCGTTCGGTGCCGGCGAGGTCGAGAAACGCCTCGTCGATCGACAGCGGCTCGACCAGCGGTGTCAGCGCTTGCATCATGGCGCGCACTTCGCGGCCGACGCGCACGTATTTTTCCATGTTGGGGCTGATGACCACCGCCTCCGGGCAGGCTTCGAGCGCCTTGAACATCGGCATGGCCGAGCGCACGCCTTGGATGCGGGCGATATAGCATGCGGTGGAGACGACGCCGCGCTTGCCGCCGCCGATGATCAGCGGCTTGTCCTTGAGCGCCGGATTGTCGCGCTTTTCGATCGCCGCATAGAAGGCGTCGCAATCGATATGGGCCAGATGCAGCCGGTAAAGCTCTGGATGGCGCGCAAGCCGCGGGCTGCCGCAGCGCTCGCAGCGGCGCGCCTGGCTGCGCTGAAACGTCAGGCAGTCGCGGCAAAAACCGTGATCGGGATTGTTGACAGGGGCCGCCATCGCTGCGAACATAAAGAGAACAGATGCAATGGTACGACAGTGCAAGGCCAGCGACAAGGCTGGCCTGGGGAGAACGCATGAGCACGACCATAGCGCCACTTGCACCCGAGCTTTGGGCTGAATTCGAGGACCTCTTCGGCAAGCAAGGCGCCTGCTACGGCTGTTGGTGCACGCATTTCCGGCTGGCGCCGGCGGTGCGGCGCGAGAGCAGCCGGGAACGCAACAAGGACCACATCAAGGCGCGTATCGAGGCCGGCCCGCCGCCCGGACTGCTGGCATTCGAAGATGGCCAGGCGGTCGGCTGGATGCAGATCGGACCGCGCGCCGACGTACCCGAATGGAACAATCAGGGCAGGGGCTCGGCACCGGTCGATCCTGCCGACGCCGCGGATCCGGCCGTCTGGGCGATCTCCTGCTTCTTCATCCGCGCCAAGGCGCGCGGCAGGGGCATCACGCATCGCCTCGTCGAAGGCGGCATAAATTTCGCCCGCCAGAATGGAGCCCGGCTGCTCGAGGCGTGCCCGATGGACCTGTCTCGCGATTCGCGCTCGATCGGCCTGTTCGTCGGCTCGTCGCGGATCTTCGAGAAGGCGGGTTTCGAGCGGCTGGTGGAACGCAAGGCCGGCCGCCCGCTGATGCGGCTGGTGCTTTGATGAGGTCCGCTCGTGGCTTGTTGATCTCACCTTGCGGTTGCAGCAGTAATTTCATACCAGACGGACGTCCCTTCTAAAGCGCATGCGCTTTGGGGTTTTGTTTATGCATGTCGTTCTCCCAAACCAGGACCCACTTTGGGCGACATGCATTAGGTCAAACGGAGAATTCGCGTGAACCGTGCCCTGCCATTCGTTTTCCTCCTTGCGTTGAGCGCGCCTGCGTTCGGTCAGACCGTCGATAGTCAGGGTGCGAAGCAATTATCCGACGACTTGTCCCGCTATGTCGGCAAGCAGGCCATCGACAAAGGCATTTTGAAGGTTTCGCTTGAAGGTGGCGCCTACAGGATCCTGTTCGATTTCAAGGCACTTGCGGCATCGTTTCCGGACCAGAAACTGCTGAAGTTCGACTTCGCGCCCTATGCCCTGATGGTCAAGCCGCGCAGCGACGGGTCCTGGGATGTCTCCATGGATTTCTCCCAAACTGCCTCCTTCGAGTTCAACGGACCCGAAGGGCTGCAAAGCACTCAGTTTTCGATCAAGGACGGCAAGGGTTCGGGCGTCTACGATCCAAATCTGGCGGCCTTCACCAGCGGCACCAGCTCGATGGCCGGCATGACGATGGCATCGAAGGATGCCAAGCAGCACATGGAAGCCAGCACGGGCGCCGGCATCGCGACCGTTGCCGCGACCAAGTCGGCGACCGGGGGCGTCGATTTCACAACCTCGCAAAAGGTGTCGAGCTTTGTCGAAGCGATCGATTTCGACGATCCGGAGAGCGGGTTGAAATTCCCGGTCACCGTCAGGTCGCCGGAACTGTCGGTCGAAGCCAGCGGCAAGGGCGTGCGGACCAAGCCATTGCTCGACCTCCTGGCATTTGCGGTGGCCAACGAGGACGAGGCGACGCTGAAGGCCAACCAGGCGCAGCTCAAATCGCTTCTGCTCGCCGCCTTGCCGCTTTGGCAGCGTATCGACGGGACCTACGGTTTTAAGGATTTCGCGGTGGAAAGCCCGGTCGGCAATTTCGGCGCCACCCAGCTCAGCACCGTGTTCGGCACCGATGGCGTGGCCCAGAACGGCACGATCACGTACGGCATCAAGGCATCGGGGCTGACCGTGCCGACCCAGCTTCTGCCGAGCTGGAGCGTGGGGTTGTTGCCCACCGATGTCGATTTGAACTTTGGCGGCGCCAATATCGATCTCGACAGCATGGCGAAGAAGGCGATCGAAGCTTTTGATCTCAATAAGAATCCGCCGCTGCCGGCCGAATTCGGCGAGCAGCTTAAAGTCGACTTCATGGCCAAGATGCCGAAGGTCGTGCTTGGCCACAGCACCGTGAAGAACAAGGACACGGAGATCGCGCTGGAAGGCGAGATGACATTCCCAGGCGAAAAGCCCGAAGGAAGCGTAACCGTCGATGTCGCCGGCTTCGACAAGCTTGTCGAAGGCCTGCAGGAAGCGGCAAAGTCGGAACCGGAGGTTGGCCAATACGTGCCAGTCGCTCTCATGGCGAAGGGCTTTGGCAAGACGCTGCCCGACGGCCGGCTGGAATGGATCGTCAATGCCAAGGCCGATGGCTCGGTCACCGTCAATGGCGTCATGCTGAAGCCCGCCGATCCGGCCGTGGACGACAGCCTGGATGATGGTGACGGCGCCGATGACAGCGGAGACGACAGCGGCGGCGCAGGTGCGAACTGAACCCTGAAGCTGGAGTTCAGAGCCCCAGCGCGCTTGCGATCTTGGGCGCTGCCTCGTGCCAGTCCTGGACGACGACCACATCGTCCGTCACCGGCGGCAGGAATGCGCGCAGCGAATTGTCGGCCATCAGGTGGAACAGTTCGGCGTCGGCGACCGATTCCCGTACCGACGCCAGATTGTGCGGCTGATCGTCGACGAAGACCACCGGTCGGCCGGCCTTGCCGCGAAGCTTGGCCACTGCCGGCCCTTTGGCCATTTCAGTGGTCAGAAGCGGGTAGCTCAGCCCAAGCGCGTCGAGATGGACGCGACGCACGGCACGGTGTTTGTGCGGCATGGCCGTCAGCAAGATGATTTCCGCGCGATCGCCAAGCCCTGCCAGGGCTTCTGACGCGCCGTCAGTAATGTTTTGCCAATCGGCTTGCGCGTCAAAGAAATCGGCCAGCAGTGCCGTGACTTCGGGCTGTTCGATCAGGCGGCCGCTGGCGGTCTCTGCGATGTTGCCGGTCAGCCGGAACGAGGCCAGCGTCAGGCCATAGCCGCGCGCCTTGAGGAAATTCGGAAACGGTCGGATGAATTCGAGCACGACATCGTCGACATCGAGGACAAGCAAGGGTCGGTCGTCGGCTGCCAGTTCTTCGATCTGGCGCGCGGTTTCCGGATCATCGCTCATATGGAATGCTCGTGGTTGTCGTCGCCCAGCGGCAGCGACCGCAAGGCTTTGCCGACAGCCGCCGGCGGGGTGCCGGTTTCCTCGGCAAAGCGCATCAGAGTCGGCTCGTGGGCGAGGATGAACTGCAGGACACCGGCCAGAAAACCCGGCTCGCTGGCGGCTTTGCGGATCGAATGGACCTCTATGCCGGTGATTGCCAGAAAGCGCGGCAGAAGCTCCGGATCGGAGGCGACGAAGCCCAGGGCCTTCACGGCAATCGATTCCGCTTCTTCGCGCATTGACGCTGCGTTTGCCATCACTACCTTCGGTGTGTGGAATGAGTCTCTCCCGCAGTAATGGCAAGAGTTGCTTGCGGCAAGCCATTAGAGCGTGGCGCGCCCTTTGGACGCGCAGGGGACGAGGTGGAATTCGCGCTGTTTTCCAGCCGCGGATTTCCGTTTCGTCAATCATATTGCCGTAAAGTGAAGCAGGGTTTGATGCGTTCAGACATGGGCGCATGACGGTTGCCTTCGAAGCGGAAGGGCAGCCGGGACGGGAAATCGATGCCGAAGAAGGTTATGATCGTCGAAGACAATGAGCTCAATATGAAGCTCTTTCGGGACCTCATCGAGGCAAGCGGTTACGAGACCGTGCGCACCCGAAACGGTCTGGAAGCGCTCGATTTGGCGCGCCAGCACAAGCCGGATCTGATCCTGATGGATATCCAATTGCCTGAAGTGTCGGGGCTTGAAGTGACCAAATGGCTGAAGGAAGACGACGAACTGCACGTCATCCCGGTCATTGCGGTGACCGCCTTCGCCATGAAGGGCGACGAGGAACGTATCCGCCAGGGCGGCTGCGAGGCTTATATTTCTAAGCCGATCTCGGTGCCGCGTTTCATCGAAACCATCAAATCCTATCTGGGCGATGCGTGATGTGCCCCTTCAGCCGAGCCGGAGCCTTGTGAAATGACTGCTCGGATCCTCGTCGTCGACGATATCCCTGCCAATGTGCGGCTGCTGGAAGTGCGGCTGCTGGCCGAATATTTCGAAGTGCTGACCGCCACCAACGGGCCGGATGCGATAGAGACCTGCGAGAACGGCAAGGTCGATGTCGTGCTGCTCGACGTGATGATGCCTGATATGGACGGCTTCGAGGTCTGTCGGCGGCTGAAGAGCGATCCGGCGACATCGCACATTCCGGTGGTGATGATCACCGCGCTCGATCAGGTCTCCGACCGCGTCCGCGGGCTCGAGGCCGGTGCCGACGACTTCCTGACCAAGCCGGTCAACGACCTGCAGCTTATGACGCGCGTCAAGAGCCTGGTTCGCCTGAAGTCGCTGACCGACGAGTTGCGGCTGCGCGCCTCGACGACGCGCAACATCGGCATCGAGGAGTTGCTCAGCCGCAATTTCGCATCCGAGGACACGACGCCTAAAGTGCTTTTGATCGACGAGCGCAAATCATCCGTTGAGCGCATCCAGAAGATGCTGCGCGACCGGGCCGACCTCGACGTCACACATGATCCGCATGCCGGTTTCTTCCAGGCCGCCGAGACGTCCTATGAATGCGTGATGATCTCGACCGCGTTCGCCGATTTCGATCCGCTGAGGCTCTGTTCGCAGTTGCGCTCGCTCGATCGCACCCGTTTCGTGCCGATCATCCTGCTGGCGGAGGAGGGCGAGGAGGAACGCATCATCCGCGGCCTCGAACTCGGCATCAATGATTATCTGATGCGGCCGATCGACCAGCAGGAGTTGACGGCGCGGCTGCGCACCCAGGTGCGCCGCAAGCGTTACAACGACCAGCTGCGCGCCAGCGTCACCCAGACCATCGAAATGGCGGTGACCGATGGACTGACCGGGCTGCACAACCGCCGCTATCTGGACAGCCACCTGCAGACGCTGTTCGATCGCGCCGTAGCGCGGCGCCGGCCGCTGTCGGTGATGATCACCGACCTCGACCGCTTCAAGGCGATCAACGATGCGCACGGTCATGACGGCGGCGACGAGGTTCTGCGGGAATTCGCACGACGGCTGCGCAAGAATGTCAGGGGTATCGACCTTGCCTGCCGCTTTGGCGGCGAGGAGTTCGTCGTGGTGATGCCGGACACCGAGGGCGCGGTGGCCGAGAAGGTAGCCGAACGCATTCGCGCCGAAATCGCCCAGGCGGCTTTCGCCATCGGGCAGGACGGCAAGGCGATCGAAGTCACGGTCAGCGTCGGCGTGTCGTCGGTGCTGAAGGGCGTGGACACGGTGGCGGCGCTGATGAAGCGTGCCGATCTCGCGCTCTACGAAGCCAAAAGCGGCGGCCGAAATCGCGTCGTCGCCAAGGCGGCGTAGCGATCCAGCCCCGATTATCCTGTCAACCCGACAGGGTTACCCGTTTACCTTAATCCAAGCGATTCGCGAGCCTTGGTTAAGAAACTGTTGATTTTCATAAGCTCTTGCGCAACTGTGCAGGCCAAGACGAAGCCGGCACGAGGATAGAAAACCGGCTCCGATCCTGGGAATACCCCATGATGCTCAGGTCCGCCGCATCTCCTGGGTCCGTGGGGTCGGCCGGCCGGCGCTGGCACATAGTGGCCTCCTCGTACCGCTGCCAAACGCCGACCGGCCCCCTTCTCTCCAAAAGAACATCAGAACTCCGTGCCAAAGCACGGAGGAATCTGCGTTTTTGCATGTGAAATCAGGATACCCGTTTTGGTTCCTACACAGTTTCGCTGTGAGGGCAGCCAACGACGAGGGGAAGAGCACCCCTTCCATTTCATAGATATGGCGCACAAGGGGCTTGCGGCAAGACCCGGCTCCTCCCGTAAAACCGCGACCCAAGCCAGGGTGCGGAAAACGGGAGTTATGATAATGATTTCAGATCATGCGGTTGTGATCGCCGGGGGTGGTCCGACGGGATTGATGCTGGCAGGCGAACTGGCGCTGGCAGGCGTGGACGTTGCCATTTTCGAAAGGCGACCGGATCAGAAATTGGCAGGATTGCGCGCAGGCGGCCTGCATGCGCGCACTCTTGAGGTGCTCGACCAGCGCGGAATTGTGGATCGGTTTCTTTCACAGGGACAGATATCGCCGTCCGTGGGCTTCCACATGATCCGGTTAGGCATCAGCGATTTTCCCACGCGCCACAATTATCTGCTGGCACTGCGGCAAAACCACATCGAGCGCATCCTGGCCGACTGGGTCGGCGAGTTGAAGGTACCGATCTATCGCGGACACGAGGTTGCGGGGTTTGCCCAGGACGACAGCGGCGTCGATGTCGAACTGTCCACCGGTCACCGCCTGAGGGCCGCATATCTGGTCGGGTGCGACGGAGGCCGCAGCACCATTCGCAAGGCGACCGGTATCGAGTTCGCCGGATGGGATCCGACGATGAGCTGGATGATTGCCGAGGTCGAAATGTCGGAAGAACCGGCATGGGGCTTCCGCAGCAACGCCTCCGGAATTCATGCTCTGGGTAAGATCGAGGGCGGCAAGAAGGTTGGCGTCGTGCTGACGGAGCCCCGCCTGGAGGCGCGCGGCGAACCGACCCTGCGCGAGCTCAGCGAGGCGCTGACTGCCATCTACGGCACCGACTTCGGGGTTCACAGCCCGACCTGGCTCTCCCGCTTCACCGACATGACGCGCCAGGCTGCCGCATATCGCGACCGGCGCGTGCTGCTGGCGGGTGATGCCGCGCACATCCATCCGCCGATGGGCGGACAGGGCCTCAACATCGGCGTGCAGGATGCGGTGAACCTTGGATGGAAGCTGGCCCAAATCATCAAGGGGACATCGCCGCAAAGCCTGCTCGAAAGCTATCACGCCGAGCGCCATCCGGTCGCCGCCCGCGTGTTGCGCAACACGATGGCGCAGGTTGCGCTTCGCCGCACGGATGACCGCAGCAAGGCCTTGGCCGACACCGTTGCCGAGTTGCTCGGCATGGATGAACCCCGCAAGAAAATCGCCGCGGAGGTGTCTGGTCTGGGTGTTCATTACGACCTTGGCGAGGGGCATCCACTGCTTGGGCGGCGAATGCCCGATCTCGATCTGACCACCGCCGGCGGACGGTTGCGGGTCTTCACCTTGCTGCACGACGCGCGGCCCGTGCTGCTCAACCTCGGTGAGCCCGGCAGGCTGGACATCGCGTCCTGGGCTGATCGGGTCCGGCAGATCGACGCCGGTTACGCCGGTATCTGGGACCTCCCGGCTCTCGGGACGGTCGTTTCGCCCGACGCGGTCTTGATCCGGCCCGATGGTTATGTGGCTTGGGCCGGGGCGGGAACCCAACAGGGCCTGGTGGACGCGCTGACCACCTGGTTCGGGCCGCCTGCCACCGCAGGTTAGCAGCCACGATCGAAGCGCGACCGCGCGATCGCCTTGAGAGTATCGCGTCCCTCCCTCCGACAGTGCTCCTGACAGTTGGTTGACAGGAGCTTCCTTCTGTGCAGAAATTGGTTGGACCATTGGACCACTTGGAGGAAATGTGGACCAGAACAGCCTGCCCCCCATTCAGACCACGGCGCGCGACGACGCCGTGCTGAAGGCGTTGGTGGGCTTTGTTCGCGCCGAGGCCTTGCAGCCGGGCGAGCGGCTTCCAACCGAACGCATTCTGGCCGAGCGGCTGAAGGTCAGCCGCAACACCGTGCGCGAGGCACTGACACGCTGGGAAGGGCTCGGCCTCGTCGAGCGCCGGCAGGGCAGCGGCACCTATCTCAAGGCGGCTGTTTCACACGATATGCTGCACATGCCGCTGACGCTGGCGGGCGGCAATGATTTCACCAGCCTGATGCAGACGATGGAGATCCGCCGCGCGCTGGAGGCGGAGGCCGCAGCCCTTTGCGCCGAACGCGCCAGCCAGGCCGACATCGCCGAAATTGCACGCAAGCTCGACATCATGGAGCAGGCGTTCCGCACGCGCGACGGCATGTCGTCGGAAGAGGATTGGGAGTTCCACCAGGCGATCTACCGGGCCTCGGGTAATCCGCTGTTCGAGCAGATCATCGCCGCCATGTACGAATTGTTCCACCGCTTCTGGGAGCATCCGCTCGGCGTTCGCGATTTCGGCCATGCCAGCTTTCCCTATCACCGCACCATCTACGAATGCATCGCAGCCCGTGACCCGCAGGGCGCCCGCGCCGAAGCGCTCAAGCTGATCGCCACCGTCGAGGACGATCTCAAGCGCGGTGCGGCCAAACTCAAACTTTCGAGCCAGACATGAACGAGCATCCATCCGGTTTCGATCACGACTATCTCGCCGAGGCGGCGACACTCTTGGCGCATGACGAACCGTTCCCTGGCGGTGCGGTGGTGCCGCCGATCTACCAGACCTCGCTGTTCACCTTCGCCAGCTATGCCGAGATGGCCGATACCTTTGCTGGCAAACGAAAGCAGCCGATCTATTCGCGCGGCGACAATCCGACGGTGATGGAGTTCGAGGCGCGCGTGGCAGCGCTTGAGGGCGCAGAAGCCGCGCGCGGCTTTTCCAGCGGCATGGCGGCGATCAGCGCCACGGTGCTTGCGTTCGTTGGGGCAGGCGAGCGCATCGTGGCGGTGCGCAATTGCTATGGCGATGCCTACCGTTTGTTCGAGCGGCTGTTGCCGCGGCTCAACATCAAGGTTGATTATGTCGACGGCTCCGACCCGGATGCGGTGGCGGCGGCACTTCCCGGCGCCAAGCTGCTGTATCTGGAAAGCCCGACCTCGATGATGTTCGAGTTGCAGGACATCGCGCATCTGACACGGTTGGCCAAGGAACAGGGCATCGTCACCACCATCGACAATTCCTGGGCGACGCCGGTCTTCCAGAAGCCGATCACGCATGGTGTCGACCTGGTGCTGCATTCGGCCTCGAAATACCTTGGCGGCCACAGCGACACCGTCGCGGGCGTCGTGGCGGGTTCGGCCGCTCATATCAAGCACATCAACGAGCAGACCTATTCCTATCTCGGCGGCAAGCTGTCACCGTTCGAGGCGTGGCTGTTGCTGCGCGGCCTGCGCACGCTGCCGCTGCGCCTGCCGCACCACATGAAGAGCGGCCTGACCATCGCCGAACGGCTGAAGGCGCATGCCAGTGTCGAGCGGGTCAACCACCCCATCTATTCGAACCACCCGGGCAAGGCGACGCTGGCCGGCTATGCCGGTCTGTTCTCCTTCGAGGTGACGGACGATATCGACATCCCCGTCTTCGTCGACGCGCTGAAATATTTCCGCATCGGCGTCAGCTGGGGCGGGCATGAAAGCCTGGTCGTACCGGCCAAGGCGTCGCTGGAGCAGACGCCGGGCCTGAATTCGATGGCGCGCTTCGGCGTCAGCCCCCGAACCATCCGCTTCAATGTCGGATTGGAGAGTGTCGAAGACCTGTGGGCTGACGTCGCCCAGGCCTTCGAAAAAGCCAGAAAATAACAAGCGGGTTCAAAATGGGAGTCTTGAACATGAAAAAACTGACCGTCATGCTGGCCACCGTTGCGGGGCTGGCGATTTCCGCCGGAAATGCCGTGGCCGACTCGACACTGAAAATGGTCGAAGTCATCACCAGCCCGCCGCGCACCGAATTCCTGAAGAAGCAGATCGCCGAGTTCGAAACCGCCAATCCGGGCATCAAGGTCGAGCTTATCTCGCTGCCCTGGGGCCAGGCGTTCGAGAAATTCCTGACCATGGTGCAGGCCGGCGATACGCCTGACATCGTCGAAATGCCGGAACGCTGGATGGGCCTCTATGCCAACAATGCCCAGCTCGAGGATCTCGGACCGTATATGGCCAAATGGGATGATGCCAAGACGCTGGGCGACCGCGCCAAGCAGTTCGGCTCGACCGTCAACAACACCCAGTTCATGATCCCCTACGGCTACTATGTGAACGCGCTGTTCTGGAACAAGAAGCTGTTCAAGGAGGCCGGCCTCGACGGACCGCCGGCGACGCTCGACGATTTCATCGCCGATTCCAAGAAGATTTCCGCGCTCCCGGGGAAGTACGGCTACTGCCTGCGCGGCGGGCCGGGCGCCTTCAACGGCATGCACATGTTCATGAACATTGCTGCCGGCAAGGGCGGCTACTTCAACGAGGACGGCACTTCGACGATCAACGAAGAAGGCTCGGTCAAGGGCCTGCAGATGCTGGCCGACATGTACAAGGACGGACTGGCGCCGAAGGATGCCGTGAGTTGGGGTTTCAATGAAACGGTCACCGGCTTCTATTCCGGCACCTGTGCCATGCTCAACCAGGATCCGGACGCGCTGCTCGGCATCGCCGACAAGATGAGCGCCGACGATTTCGCCGTGGCGCCTTTGCCGGTCGGGCCGAGCGGCAAATCCTATCCGACGCTGGGCTATGCCGGCTGGGCGATGTTTGCCAACTCGCAGCACAAGGACGACGCCTGGAAGCTGATGGCGACGCTTCTGTCGCCGAAGGACAATCTGGAATGGGCCAAGGAAGTCGGCGTCGTTCCGATCCACAACGGCGCCGACCAGGATCCCCATTTCAAGACGGAGCAGTTCAAGGGCTGGTTCACGGAGCTCAGCGACAGCTCCAAATATGAAATGGTCACCCCGCCGACGCATCTGGAGAACCTCGGCAATTTCGTCGACCAGGTGGCGATCAAGAATTTCCAGGAAGTGCTGCTTGGCCAGAAGACGGCCAAGGACGTCGCCGACCAATGGGCTGCCTTCCTGACCAAGGAACAGCAGGACTGGCTGGCGAAGAACAAGAAGTAGTTTTTCTTCCCTTCTCCCCGTTTACGGGGAGAAGGTGGCCCGATAGGGCCGGATGAGGGGCGGCGCTATGCCTCGATAGGTTCGCGCTGCCCCTCATCTGCCTGCCGGCATCTTCTCCCCGTGAACGGGGAGAAGGACGCTTGTCGCCAATTCCGGCGCTCCTCCAGGAGACGATTTAGCACCCAATGACTTATGCCGTGTCTGAAATCCGATCCGCAGGCCAGCCGCGAAAGAAGCGGCTGTCGCATGCCGCTATCGAACCATGGCTGTATCTCAGCCCGGCGATCATCCTTCTGGTCGTGGTGCTGCTGGTGCCGCTGGTCATCGGCATCAGCTACTCCTTCCGTAAGTTCTCGGCGTTCAAATCGGAATATGTCGGGCTTGGACAGTATCAGGCGATGCTGTCGGATCAGGTGCTGGGGCAGGCACTGGTCAACACGTTGTGGTGGACGGTCGCCAGCCTGTTCTTCCAGTTCTTCCTCGGCCTTGGCCTGGCGCTGCTGCTCGACAAGCCGTTTCGCGGCCGCAAGGCTGTGCAAGCCCTGGTGTTCCTGCCCTGGGCTGTGCCGTCCTTCCTGTCGGGCCTGACCTGGGCCTGGCTGTTCAATCCGATCATCGGCCCGTTGCCGCACTGGCTGTTTGCACTGGGGCTGAAGGCCGAACCGACCAATGTGCTTTCCGATCCCGCCACCGCCATGTGGGGGCCGATCGTCGCCAATATCTGGTTCGGCATTCCGTTCTTCGCCATCACGCTTTTGGCGGCGCTGAAATCCATTCCGTCGGAACTGCATGAGGCAGCGGCCATCGACGGCGCTTCGCCATGGCAGCGCTTCACCAAGGTGACGCTGCCGTTCCTGGCGCCGACCATCGCCATCACTGTGATGTTGCGCACCATCTGGATCGTCACCTTCGCCGACCTGATCTTCGTCATGACGGAGGGCGGACCGGCCGGCTCGACCAACACGGTGCCGGTCTACATCTATGTCAGCGCCTTCAAATCGCTGGACAAGGGCTATGCCTCGGCGGTGGCGGTGCTGCTGCTCGTTCTGCTCATCGCCTATGCGATTGCGCTGATCGGCATCCGCCGCACGTTGGTGAGGCACGTCTGATGATAGCAGGACGTTCAACCTCGCAGCGCTTCTTCGGCGGCATCGGCCTCTACGCGGCAATCGCGGCTTACGTGCTGTTTGCCCTGTTCCCGATCTACTGGACGCTGAAGATCTCGGTCACGCCGGAGCGGCTGCTCTATTCCGAAGGCATCACCTTCTGGCCGTCGCACATGACACTGCAAAACTTCGTTACCGTGCTCGAGGCCACCGATTTCCCGCGCTATTTCCTCAACAGCGTCATCGTCTCGGTCTCGACGGCGGCACTGGTGACGATCATCGCCACGCTCGCCGGCTATGCCATGTCGCGCTTCACCTTTCGCGGCAAGGCAGCCCTGGCGCTGATGTTGCTGCTCACCCAGACTTTTCCGCTGGTGATGGTCATTCCGCCGATCTACCGCGTGATGGGGCAGATCGGCCTGATCAACAGCCTGACCGGGCTGATCATCATCTACACCGCCTTCAACACGGCCTTTGCCACCTTCCTGATGCAGTCGTTCTTCGACGGCATCCCCAAGGATTTGGAAGAGGCCGCGATGATCGACGGCTGCACCCGCGCGCAGGCCATGCGCAAGGTGATCGTGCCGCTGACGCTGCCCGGCATGGGCGCCACGCTCGGCTTCGTCTTCACCGCCGCCTGGAGCGAGCTTCTGTTCGCGCTGATGCTGATTTCCAGCGACGACCAGAAGACCTTTGCCGTCGGCTTGCTCACCTTCATCGGCAAGTTCGCCGTCGACTGGGGACAGATGATGGCGGCGTCCATCCTGGCGCTGATCCCGGTCTGTATCTTCTTCGCCTTCCTGCAACGCTATCTCGTCACCGGCCTTACCGCCGGCGCCGTCAAAGGATAGATCGATGGCCTCTGTTACGCTCGAAAACGTCCGCAAGGACTATGGCGCCGTCCGCGTCCTGCACGCGGTCGACCTTGAAATCGCCGATGGCGAGTTCGTCGTCCTGGTTGGGCCGTCAGGCTGCGGCAAGTCCACGCTCTTGCGCATGATCGCCGGGCTGGAGGAGGCTTCCGGCGGCGAGATCCGCATCGGCGAGCGGCTGGTCAATGACGTGGCACCCAAGGACCGCGACATCGCCATGGTTTTCCAGTCCTACGCGCTCTATCCGCATATGGACGTGTCGAAGAACATGGGCTTCAGCCTGCTCCTGAAGAAGGCGGAGAAAACGACGATCGACGCCAGGGTGGACGGCGCCGCCAAGCGGCTCGGGCTCGACACGTTCCTGCAACGCCTGCCGCGGCAACTGTCCGGCGGCCAGCGCCAGCGCGTCGCCATGGGGCGTGCCATCGTGCGCGATCCCAAGGTTTTCCTGTTCGACGAGCCGCTGTCGAACCTCGACGCCAAGCTGCGCGTCCATATGCGCGCCGAGATCAAGGCGCTGCATCAGCAGCTGAAGACGACATCGGTTTATGTCACGCATGACCAGATCGAGGCGATGACCATGGCCGACCGGATCGTCGTCATGCATGACGGGTTGATCCAGCAGGTCGGCGCACCGCTCGATCTCTATGATCGGCCGGCCAACATGTTCGTCGCCGGTTTCATCGGTTCCCCCGGCATGAATTTCCTGCCGGCGATTGTTTGCAAGGGTGGTACCCCGGAGGCTGTACTGACCGATGGCCAGGCGCTGCGGCTGCCGGAAGGCCTGCCGCTGACGGACGGTGACGCCATCACCGTCGGTCTGCGGCCCGAGCATATCAAGTTGGCGGATGAGGGCGCGTTGAAGGGCGAGGTGGGTGTGGTCGAGCCTCTCGGGCTTTCGACGCAGTTCTACGTCAAGCTGGCCAGTCAGCAGCTTTGCGTCTTTGCCATGGGCCGTGCCGGCGTGAAGCCAGGCGACGAGGTGAGGTTGGTTGTCGAACCAGACCAATTGCATCTGTTCGATCCGAAAAGCGGTGATCGCATCGGCTGAGGGGACACAGCCGAGCGTCGGGCAGCAGTATCGGGCGCCGATGTCGGGCGGGAAATACAGGTAACGCTACATTTCAATTGGATAAAATAGCGGAACGTCCAACAGACATTTCCGGAACCTAACAGGACCACTCGGACCTTTGCGTCTACAGCGCAAGACCTTAGTCCCGCCGTCTTCTCAAGAGAACGGAGGTCGTTTCGCCACGAATTGGGCCGCCGTCGGAGTTAGTCAACACCGACGGCGGCGCCTGCAATATGGGCGAGTGGGTTGTGTGCGGATATGGTGTGATCGCGGAAGTGGATTGTAGACCGCTAACCGCGAGGGCTTCTTTTGGACAGCGGCGAACTGTCCAACGGGTTCTCAGCCGACTTGGCCGATCGCCGCTCCTTCAGCCACAGGGACTTCTTTCTCCTTGCTAGGTTCTCGTCTCGAACGCTGTCGTCGGCGGTCACTCCGCCATGCATCGCGGCAATCACGTAGTCGGCTCTGTTGGTTCGAAAGTCGCCTTTTTGTACGGACATCGTTTTCTCCCAGTGCGAGGCATTTCCCCCCTTTTTGCCTGACGCTGAAACTAACTGCCTATCCGTGGTGCAAGTCTACCAATCGCCGATTGTATTAAAACGATACACTCAAGGTGGCACGATCGCACGAGAGGAGCCAATACTGGCGGGGCTCCTTCATTGACCCTGTTGTGAGCCTTGCGGGGGTGCGGCGGCGGGAGGGGTCGGAGCCTGCGGTGGGGGTTCTGTGGAAGGCGCGGCGGGACTGTCAGGCTGAGGTGCAGGCGGTGCGGCCTCTTCCTCACTCAGAACCTGGTCAGTCCTGGCCTTGATCTCATCGGCCGTCTGCTGGCTTATCAGCCCGTTGCTGACGGCGAAGCCAGCAACCAGAGCGACAAGGGCTGCAATGATTGCAGCTTTCACCTTCTTCGACATCCATAGGCGCCTTGTTCATGACACCCAACCCACGGCGAAGGGTGCCGCAACCTTGGCGAAGGGTCAATCCTTTTGGCTGCAGTCTCTGCTCACGTGCAACGAAATCAACTGGTTACAAACGAAAAACGCCGCCCATTGGGCGGCGTTTCGGCATTGCAGCGGGAAACTCAGATTACTTGATCTTGGTTTCCTTGAATTCGACGTGCTTCTTGGCGACCGGGTCGTACTTGCGGAACGACAGCTTGTCGGTCTTGGTGCGGCTGTTCTTGCTGGTCACGTAGAAGAAACCGGTGTCGGCGGTCGACAGAAGCTTGATCTTGATGTTTGCGGCTTTGGCCATGATATCAGTCCGTTTGTTCGTGGGGTTTTGGCCGCTGGAGCACGGGGAAACACCCGGACGCGGGAAACTTGGCGCGACACATAAAGAACGCGCCCGGAAAGTCAAGCCCGGCAAGCCTGGTGCGACCCGCCTGAGCCTGCTGGTGAACGGAAATCATGCGGTTTCTGTCGCCGGTGACGCAACCTTCTTCCAGTCTCCGGTCGTGTTCCACCAGCGATTCGGATTGGCGCGGTCGTCCAGTCCCTTGGAACGGCTGGCGAGAATCGGTTGAATGCGGATCACCGGTTCCTGGTAGGAATGGGCCTGGAAAATCGCCTCGACGACGCGGGCGGCCAGCACCTGATCGTCCGGCAGTTCGAAGGAAACCTCGACCGTGCCGGGCCGCCGCCGCAATTCGGTTTCGGCACCGGCGGCCGCACCGTCAAGCGGCCTGTAGCGTTCGATGCCGTGCGCCGACTGATAGGCATTGCGGTCATATTTGCCCATGGCCAGCGGCGCAATCGCCACCACAGCATCCATGATGCGGTCGACGTCGGCGGCCGGAGCCTGGAAGGTCACGAGCAGAAGCAGTGTCATTCGTAGCGATGTGGTTTCAAAGCCGCTGTCGATCATGGAAGTGTCCTCAAGTGTTTTGGGACACTCTTTTAGCCCTGTGCTCCTGACACGGTTCTGTCAGCAGCCTGCCACCGTGCGCGCCAAATGCAGGGCTGGCGGCAGTTGCGCTACAGCAGGATCTTGCGAACCAACCTGACGGCGACCAAAGCGATATAGGCGGCGAAGAACAGGCCGAGCGACCAGCCGAAGCCGGACGGGCCGAACGCATCCATGCCGATGCCGATCGCCTGCGGGCCGAGCACCATGCCGACACCGTAGCACAGCACGAAGGCGGCGTTGGCCGACGCCAGTTCATGGCCGGAAAGCTGCGAGCCGAGATGGGCAAGGCCGATCGTGTACATGGCAGCGACGACGCCGCCCCAGACGAACAGAAGCGCGGCCATCAAATGCCAATTCTGGGCGAAGAAGGGCATGAAGACGGTGCCGATAAGACCGACCGTGGCGCAGGCAATCAGCAGGTAGCGGCGATCGCTGACGCGATCGCTGATCATGCCGATCGGGATCTGCAACAACACATTGCCGAGGCCGATCATGGTCAGCAGAAGGGCCGCATCGGCCTCGGAATAGCCGATGCGGCTGCCATAGATCGGGAAGAGCGCAAAGCCGCCGGTTTCCACCGCGCCGAACACCAGCACGGCTGCGGTCGCCGACGGCACCAGCCAGATGTAGCGCAGGAAATTGCTGGTTTCGCCATCCGAGGCGATCGAGGGGCTCTCGTTGCGTGCTGCCAGCACGGGTATCGCCGCCAGCGTCACCAAGGCGATGATGACGCCGAACGGCCTGAAGCCGGAACTGCCGAGATGGGCGAACAGCCACGGTCCGGCGGCAAAGCCGAGCGACAGGACAGTGGCGTAAATGCCCAGCACAAGGCCGCGTCGGTGCGGCGGCGCCGAGGTGCTGATCCAGAATTCGGACAGGATGAACAGCACCGTCAGCGCGATGTGCAGCACGATGCGCAGTGGAAACCACATCCAGAAATCGGGTGCGAAATGAAAGCCGACAAAGGCCAGCGCGCCGGCGGCGATCATGGCGATCATGGTCCAGGCAACGCCGAACCGCATGGCGAGCGGAGTAGCCAGCGGCGCACCGGCGATCGAGGCGAGGCCGGCAACGGCGGTGTTGAGGCCGATCATCGAAGCCGAATGGCCGCGCGTTTCAAGGATGACGCTGAGCAGCGGCATGCCGAGGCCGATGGCGATGCCGACGACGCTGATCGACGAGATCGCCGCCACCATCGGCAGCCAGTGTACGCGTTCGTCGCCCTGTGGTTGGGTATCGACCGTCATGGGATGCTGAATACTCTGCCTGTTTGATCTAAGGAAAGTGCTGAGCGCTTTTCCGGGAAAACCGCGTCACACTTTTCCTGGAATTGCTCTAGAGAAGTTCGCGGGTGAAGCGTCTGCGGACAAGCCGGTAGAAGGGCACGGGTCCGCCTGGACGCAACAGTGGATCATGGGCGAGGCGCTTTTCCAGCTCGTCCAGGATCATTCGGGTGATGTCGGGTATGTCGGCTTCCCTGGCCTTGGCGAGCGGCAGCCAGACCAGTTCTTCGAGCTCGTTGGTGGGACTGCCACCGGGCAGTTCGACGGCGACGTCGTCACGCCAGGCGCTGAAAAAGCGGGTGTCGAAGCGGCGCACCCGGTTGGGCGGCGTGATGGCGCGCGCAACGAAGCGCAGCATGTCGAGAGAGGGTTGCACGCCGTGTTCGGCAAAGCCTTGCCAATCGGGCCTGGGGGTTGCGAAAGCACCCTTGCGGCCGATCAGCAGCCCGGCTTCCTCATAGGTTTCGCGGATGGCGGACAGGGCGATGGCGCGGGCTCGTGCGGCGCTTGTGCGGCCCGGTCCGGCGATCAGCCTGGCTTCCTGCTCCGGGTGCAATGCGGCGACGACCGGTATGCGGCTGTCGGCCGGATCGGTGCGGCCGCCGGGAAAGACGAACTTGCCCGGCATGAAGGCGTGGCCGGCATGACGGCGACCCATCAGAACCAGCACGTCATCGTCCTTGCGGTCGAGCAGGATGAGGGTTGCCGCGTCGCGCGGGCGAATTGGCCGGTCGCTATGAGCGATCATGCTCCGCTCGATCCTGTCGACTTCCGCCTTGGTCATACCGTCCATGCGCAGGACCTAGCGGAAACTTCTGGCAAGCGAAAGTGGCCTTTCACGGTCGGTATGTTGCGCCAGGCAGCATTCTTGGCTGCGGCCTAGGCTCCGGGATGCGGCTCGATCACGTCGTGCTCGCCGCCGAAGCCGTGCATATAGAAGGCCCATTGCAGTCCGATGACGGCACCCTTGATCGGCTGCAGCAACGCAACCGACAAAAGGATGGTCAGCGGAACCCAGATGGCGATGTGCTGCCATGTGGACAGCGTCGACGTGGCCTCAACGCCCATGAAGGCGCCCAGCACGACATGGCCGACGATGACGATGACCAGATAGGCGGGCAGGTCGTCGGCCCGGTGGTGATGCAATTCCTCGCCGCAGACACTGCATGTGTCGACGGTCTTGGTGAAAGCGCGAAACAGCTTGCCTTCGCCGCAATGCGGGCAGCGGCCGAGCAGGCCGCGCTTCATCGCCGTCCACAGCGGGCGCGCGGTCCGGCCCGAGTGATGTTCTCCGCCGAAAACCTGTTCTTCCATGGCTGTTGTCATCATCGTCTCCTGCCGCGCGAACCCGGTCGCGATTGCGACGCGCGGGCGCGGCCCTTGGCCTTGTGAAACGACCGCTTGGAGCCCGGCAGAGGCTTTGGGTCGGTCAACATCTCGAAGCGCATCGCCCCGGCCATCGGCGCCACCTCGAGGAGACGGACCTCGACGCGGTCCGCGAGTTGGTAGCCTTTGCCCGAGCGTTCTCCGAACAGGGAGCGGGCCGTTTCGTCGTATATATAGTAATCGCCGTTCAATGTTGACACCGGGATGAAACCATCCGCGCCGTACTGCGGCAATTGGACAAATAGTCCTGACTTGGTGACGCCGGAGATGCGGGCATCGAACCGGTCGTCGACGCGTTCGGCAAGGTAGGCGGCGATCAGACGGTCGACCGTGTCCCGCTCGGCCGCCATTGCGCGGCGTTCCGTGCCGGAGATCAGCACCGCGACATCTTCGAGCCGTACCGCTTCGTCCTGCGTCAGCCCGCCGGGACCCAATCCGAGTGCGGCAATAAGTCCGCGATGCACGATTAAATCGGCATAGCGGCGGATCGGCGAGGTGAAATGGGCGTAGCGGCGGAGGTTGAGACCGAAATGGCCGATGTTCTTTGGCGAGTATTCGGCTTGGCTCTGCGAGCGCAGAACCACTTCGTTGACCAGGCCTTCATTGTCGGCGCCGCGCACGCGCTCCAAAATGCCGTTGAACTGGCTTGGCTGCATCTGCGCGCCGCGCGCAAGTGACAGGCCCAATGTCTGCAGGAACTCGCGCAGCGATTCCTGTTTGGCCAGTGATGGCGCGTCATGGACGCGATAGACCAGTTCCTGTTTCTTCGCCTCGAGCGTTTCGGCCGCCGCGACATTGGCCTGGATCATGAATTCTTCGATGAGCTTATGGGCATCGAGCCGGTCCGGCACGATGACGCGATCGACGGTGCCGTCCGCCTTGAGCACGATCTTGCGCTCCGGCAGGTCGAGTTCGAGCGGCTGGCGGCCGTCGCGGCCGCGCTTGAGGATCGCATAGGCGTCCCACAGTGGCTTCAGCACGGTTTTGAGGATCGGACCTGTCTTGTCGTCCGGCGCGCCGTCGATTGCCGCCTGAGCCTGTTGGTAGGCGAGCTTTGCCGCCGACTTCATCATGACGCGATGGAAGGAGTGCCTGAGCTTGCGGCCCTCGGCTGAAAAAACCATGCGCACGGCGAGCGCCGGACGGTCCTGGCCCTCCCGCAGCGAGCAGAGATCGTTGGAGATGCGCTCGGGCAGCATCGGCACGACGCGATCCGGGAAATAGACCGAATTGCCGCGCTTCAATGCTTCGCGGTCGAGCGCCGTGCCGTAGCGCACATAGGCGGCGACGTCGGCGATTGCGACAGTGGCAACCACGCCGCCGGGGTTCTTCTCGTCGAGATCCGGCGTGGCGAAGACGGCGTCGTCATGGTCCTTGGCGTCGGCCGGATCGATGGTGATCAGCGGCAGGTCGCGCCAATCCTCGCGGTGATCCAGCGTCGCCGGCTTGACCGCTTCGGATTCTGCGATGACGTCGGCCGGGAAGATATGCGGAATGTCGTGCGCGTGGATGGCGATCATCGAGACCGCCTTTTCGCTGGTCAGAGAGCCCAGCACGTTGAGCACCTTGGCCCTCGGCAGCCCATAGCGGGAAGCCCGCGCCGGCTCGACCTCCACCAGGTCACCGTTCTTGGCGCCGTTCTGGAATTCCTTGTCGACGATCAGTTCGGGCTGGCGCCGTTCCACCGGCTCGATGCGGAAGGTGCCGTCCTGCAAGATGCGAAAGACACCGAGCACGGCATCGGTACGTTTTTCGAAAATCTTCACCACCCGCCCGGTGTAGGCGGGGCCGCCCAGGGCGACGTTCGTGTCGTCGGCCGGAAAGGTCTTGGCCAGCACGCGGTCGCCAATGCCGGGCGCCGGTCCACTGCCACTGCGCGACAGGCGGATGGAGACGATGGGCGGCGGCCCATTGGCCGTGTGTTCGGTAGGACGGGCCAAGAGCACGCCATCGGCATCGCGGTCGAAAATATCGAGGACCGTGACATGGGGCAGGGCACCGACGCGAGCCAGCCCCTTGCGCTCCTTGGTGAGGACGCCTTCGTCCTGCAAGTCGCGCAAAATATCCTTCAGCCAGATGCGGTCGTCGCCGCGCAGTGCGAACGCCTTGGCGATGTCGCGTTTGCCGGCGCGATCGGGATTTTCGGCGATGTAGCGCAGGATTTCGTCACGCGAGGGCCGGTAGTCGTCCTTGACCTTGGCTCTGGTGTCGGCGGTGCGCGGATCGCCGTGGGTTCTGCCGGTGATCTTGCGCGCCACGCTGTCCTATCCTTTTTTCTTCGCGGCCGGCTTCTTCGCAGCCGGCTTCTTGGCTGCCACTTTCTTGGTCGCCGGGGCCTTGGCCGCGGCTGCCTTTCGGAACGGCTTCTTGCCGCCGCCGCCCTTGGCCTCTTTCTCGGCAATCAATGCCAGCGCATCCTCGATCGTCACCGACTGCGGATCCTTGCCCTTGGGCAGCGTAGCATTGACCTTGCCGAAATTCACGTAAGGCCCGTATTTGCCGTCGCGCACGACGATCTTGCCGCCGCCATCGGGATGGTCGCCAAGCTCCTTCAGCGCTGCGGCAGTACCGCCATTGCGGCCGCCCTTGCCCTTCAGCTGCTTCTCGGCGATCACCGATACGGCGCGGTTGAGGCCGATCGAGAACACGTCCTCGATGCTTTCGAGATTGGCATAGGTGCCGTCATGCAGCACGAACGGGCCGTAGCGGCCGAGCCCGGCTGAGATCATCTTGGCGGTTTCCGGATGCTGGCCGACATCGCGCGGCAGCGACAGCAGCGCCAGCGCCTTTTCGTGGTCGATCGACTCGGCCGTCCAGCCCTTGGGCAGGCTGGAACGCTTGGCCTCCTTGCCGTCGCCACGCTGCAGATAGGGGCCGAAGCGACCGCTGCGCAGCGTGATTTCCTCTGACGTGTAGGGGTCCTTGCCGATGACCTTGGTGCCGTCCTCGCCGCCGCCATTTTCGCCATTGGGATTGGCGGCATCGCCGAGCTGGCGGGTGAAGGAGCATTCCGGATAGTTCGAGCAGCCGACAAAGGCGCCGAACTTGCCGAGCTTCAGCGACAGATTGCCGGTGCCGCATTTCGGGCAGATGCGCGGATTGGAGCCGTCCTCCCGCGTCGGGAACACCAGCGGCGCCAGTTCCTCATTGAGCGCGTCGAGCACGTCGGTGACGCGCAGTTCCTTGATGTCGGCGACGGCGCCGGAAAAATCCTTCCAGAAATCGCGCAGCACGTCCTTCCAGGCGAGCTTGCCGTCGGAAATCTCGTCGAGCTTTTCCTCGAGGGACGCGGTGAAGTCGTATTCGACATAACGCTTGAAGAAGCTTTCAAGAAAGGCCGACAGCAGCCGGCCCTTGGCCTGCGGCACCAGCCGGCGCTTGTCGATGGTGACGTAGTCACGGTCCTCGAGCGTCTTCAGGATCGCCGTGTACGTGGAGGGCCGGCCGATGCCGAGTTCTTCCAGCTTCTTGATCAGCGAGGCTTCGGAATAGCGCGGCGGCGGCTCGGTGGTGTGCTGGGTCGCGTTGATCGCCTGGCGCGCTAGCTGCTCGCCGGCGCGGATCTCGGGCAGGCGGCGATTTTCCTCGTCTTCCGCATCGTCGTCCTTCTGGTCGGTGTAGGCGGCGATGAAACCGTCGAACCGAACGACCGAACCGATGGCACGCAGCTCTGCGGTGCGCGATCCGTTGACCGCTTCGATCTCGGCGGTGGTGCGCTCGATCTCGGCTGGCTGCATCTGGCTGGCGATGGCGCGCTTCCAGATCAGCTCATAGAGTCGCATCTGGTCGGAATCGAGATATTGCCTGACCGATGCCGGGGTGCGCATGAAATCCGTCGGGCGGATCGCTTCGTGCGCTTCCTGGGCGTTCTTGGCCTTGGCGGTATACTGGCGCGGCTTTTCCGGCAGGTATTTTGCGCCGAATTCCTTGGCAATGGCGTCGCGTGCGGCGTCGATCGCCTCGGGTGCCATCTGCACGCCGTCGGTTCGCATATAGGTGATGAGACCTGTGGTCTCGCCGCCGATCTCCATGCCTTCATAGAGCCGTTGCGCCACCTGCATGGTGCGGCTGGCCGAGAAGCCCAGGCCCGATGAGGCGGCCTGCTGCAGCGTCGAAGTGGTGAAGGGCGGGCCGGGATTGCGCTTGGTCGGCTTGGCTTCGACCGACACCGCCTTGAAGGTCGCGCCTTCGAGCATCGACTTGATGTCGTCGGCCTGCGCCTTGTTGGAAATGTCGAGCTTTTGCAGCTTCTTGCGATCGAAGGCAGTCAGCCGCGCTTCGAAATTCTCGTTGCGCGGCGTGCCCAGCAGTGCAGCGATCTGCCAGTATTCCTCGCGGAGGAAGCGCTCTATTTCGGATTCGCGGTCGCAGACGAGACGCAGCGCAACCGACTGGACGCGGCCGGCCGAGCGGGCGCCCGGCAGCTTGCGCCACAGCACCGGCGACAGCGTGAAGCCGACGAGATAATCCAGCGCCCGGCGGGCGAGATAGGCATCGACCAGCGGCGCATCGATCTGGCGCGGATTGGCCATCGCCTCCAGCACCGACGATTTGGTGATGGCGTTGAAGACGACGCGGCTGACCGGCTTGTCCTTCAGCGCGCGCTTCTGCTTCAGCACCTCCAGCACATGCCAGGAGATGGCTTCACCTTCGCGATCCGGGTCGGTGGCGAGGATCAGGCCATCGGCATCCTTGACCGCCTTGGCGATGTCGGCGAGTCGCTTGCCCGAGGCGGTGTCGACCGCCCAGGACATGGCGAAATCCTCATCCGGACGCACCGAGCCGTCCTTGGCCGGCAAATCCCTGATATGGCCGAACGAGGCCAGAACCTTGTAGTTCTTGCCGAGATATTTGTTGATTGTCTTCGCCTTGGCCGGCGATTCGACGACGACGACGTCCATGAGGTCTCATATCAGCTGTGGTGCGGCAGAAGAATTCCGCTGCGCGCGACGAAATCTCGTTCTATTTGTCGCTCACATGGCCGCGCTTTTGCATCCGGTCAAGGGGAAGCGCCCAAATTGCGGGCCGGCCCGCGGCAATACACTCTTAGAGTGTATGGAGAAAATCACAGAATTTGGGAAAGGGAGATGGTGGTCTCAAGTCAGCGGAAACGACTGGTTTTCATTTTCGCCGAGTCGCGGAAAGCTGCTGGAGCAGTGGCATCGGGGCGACGCCAGTGGCAAATTGATCGACGCTGGCCGCCGGCTGCATAGAGCGATGCCTGGCGACCAGCCTTGTTCCGCCATCAGGCGTGAATGTATTGAGTATCTTAGTCGGCCTTGACGATATGCCAGACTTCGCCGACGCCGTCGCCGGTCACATCGCCGGGCTTCTCGTCCTTGATGAAGGTGTAGACCGGCTTGCCGTCATAGGCCCACATCTTGGTGCCGTCGGTGCGGTCGACAACGGTCCATTCGTCGTCCGCCTTGGCGCCGGCTTCGGCTTTCAGCGGCGGCCAGTTGGTGGCGCATTTGTCGTAGCAATTGCTCTTGCCCTTCTCGTCCTTGTCATAGGTGTAGAGCGTCATGCCATTGGCGTCGGTGTAGATCTTGGTGCCATTGACCTCGGCTTCCTTCCACGCGTCGGCGGCGAAGGATGCGGCGGTGCTGAGCAGAAGCGCTGCCAGTCCTGCGGTTATGGTTTTCATGGAAATCTCCCTGACTGGTATCTGGAGACGCGCGGGAAATCGCGGCCTCGCTGTGTCAACGCCCAGGGGCTGCCGTTTCTTCCCCGGCAAGCATGATCTTGCCAACACAATGGTGATTGGTGGACAAGGCTGCGCGTCGCTATATCAGCGGCACGACAGTGGAGTTCCTGGAAATGGCATTGGACATCGGCTATGTCAGCGCGGTCGGGGCGGGAGCCATCTCGTTCCTGTCGCCTTGCGTGCTGCCGCTGGTGCCGCCCTATCTCTGCTATATGGCCGGCGTGTCGGTCGACGATTTCCGTGGCAATGCGGGAACTACGGCGAGGGAAGGCGCGCGCGGCGCGCTGCTTTATTCCTCGATCGCCTTCGTGCTCGGCTTCTCGACCGTCTTTGTCGCGCTTGGCGCCGGGGCCTCGACCATCGGCCGGCTGCTGCGTATCTGGCAGGAGCCGCTGGCGATGGGCGCCGGTGTGCTGATCATCCTCATGGGCCTGAATTTCCTCGGTATCCTGCGCATTCCGCTGCTTTCACGCGAGGCGCGCTTCCAGTCGCAGGGCAAGCCGGCAAGCGCCGTCGCCGCCTATGTCATGGGGTTGGCCTTCGCCTTCGGCTGGACGCCCTGCATCGGTCCGGTGCTCGGTCCGATCCTGACGCTGGCCGGCGGCCGCGAGACGGTGGGCGAGGGCGCGCTGCTGCTCGCCGCCTATTCGCTCGGGCTGGGTATCCCGTTCCTGATCGCCGCCCTGTTTTCCGGCGCCTTCATGCGCTTCCTTGGCAAATTCCGCGTCCATCTCGGCCGCGTCGAAAAAGCGATCGGCGCGCTGCTGGTGGTCGCCGGCGTGTTTTTCCTCACCGGCGGCGTGCAGACGGTGTCTTACTGGCTGCTGGAAAATTTCCCGGTGCTGGGGCGGCTGGGGTAGGTCGCGTCGGCGGAACGATGCACGGCAGCCCGCATTTGCAGTACCGTTGATCAACACTTTTTCGAGCCGGGAGGCGAGAATGGTAGCCAAGGCGGATGTGCGAAAATTCTTCAAGGTCTATGAGAAAATCTACAATGACGCGATCGCCGACACCGTCGATCTCAACGACGTCGCGGACATGTATTCGGCCGGTTTTGTCTCGGTGACGCCGGCAGCGGTCATGGTTGGCGAGAATGGCGAGCAGTTGAAGGCCATCATGACAAAGGGTTTTGGCCTATCGTGCCCTCGGCAGCAAGAGGATGACCTGCAAGGAGGTCTCTGTGACACCTGTCGACCAGGACCATTGCGTGGCTGAGGTAAACTGGGCCGGTGACTATGAACGCAAGGATGGGAGTCCCGTGACCATCGACTTTGCGGTCAACTATCTCGTCGAAAAGCGCGACGGCAAGCTGAAGGTGTTTGGCTGGATATCAGGTGACGAGCAGGCGGAATTCAGGAAACACGGCCTGTTGTAGGTGTGCTGACTGCCGAATTCCGTTTTAAGACCCGCTGATTAAGAGTCAGCTGCTCCGCCATCTCACCGAAATTTAACCGCATTGGTGAAGCAAGGCGCCACTGCTAGCATGCTTTGATTCCCAACCCTTTTCATATGGTTGTCCCTTCCATGAGCCAGAGATCCTGCCTGTCCGTCATTCTCGCCGCCGGCGAAGGCACGCGCATGAAGAGCGTGCTGCCGAAGGTGCTGCACCAGATCGCCGGCCTGCCGATGGTCGCCCATGTGGTGAAGGCAGCCGAAGCCGCCGGCGCCGGCAGCCAGGCGCTGGTGATCGGCCATGGCGCCGACGAGATGCGCAAGGCTGCGGCAAAGTTCGCGCCGAAGGCCGAGACTTTCGTGCAGGAGAAGCGCCTTGGCACCGCGCACGCCGTGCTGGCCGCACGCGATGCGATATCAAAGGGTTATGACGACGTCCTGGTGATGTTTGGCGACACGCCGCTGATCGACGCCGATGCGCTGACCGTGGCGCGGCTGAAGTTGGCCGAGGGCGCCGCCGTCGTCGTGATCGGCTTCCGCCCGCCCAGCCCGACCGGCTATGGCAGGCTGATCGAGAAGGACGGCAAATTGGTGGCCATCCGCGAGGAGAAGGACTGTTCCGAGGAGGAAAGAAAGATCGGCTTCTGCAATGCCGGCATGATGGCGGTGGCCGGCGCCCACGTGCTGACGCTGCTCGATCAGGTTGGCAATAAGAATGCCAAAGGCGAATATTATCTCACCGACATTGTCGAGATCGCCAGTGCGCGAGGCCTCGATGTCGTCGCCACCGAAGCCAGCTTCGAAAGCGCACTCGGTATCAACAACCGCGCCGAACTTGCGCAAGCCGAGGGCATATGGCAGGCGCGCCGGCGGCATGAAGCGATGCTGTCGGGCGTGACGCTGATCGCGCCGGAGACCGTGTATTTCTCGCACGACACCGAGATCGGCACTGACACGATCGTCGAGCCCAATGTCTGGTTCGGTCCGGGTGTGAAGATTGCGACGGGCGCCAAGATACATGCGTTCAGCCACATCGAAGGCGCCACCATTGCGTCCAATTGCGATGTCGGGCCATACGCGCGACTGCGGCCGGGTGCTGATCTCCGGGACAAGGCCAAGGTCGGCAATTTCTGCGAGGTCAAGCAGGCGGTTATCGAAGAGGGCGCCAAGGTCAACCATTTGACCTATATCGGCGATGCCCGCGTCGGCGCGGGAGCCAATATCGGCGCCGGCACCATCACCTGCAATTATGACGGCTATTCGAAATTCTTCACGGACATCGGCGAGGGCGCGTTCATTGGCTCTAATTCGTCGCTGGTGGCACCTGTCACCATCGGCAAGGGCGGCTACATTGCCTCGGGCAGCGTGATCACCGAAAGCGTGCCCGACGATGCGCTGGCCTTCGGCCGTGCTCGCCAGAAGACGATCCCGGGCAAGGGCAAGGAATTGCGCGAACGCTTTGCTTCGGCCGCGGCTGCGAAGAAAAAGTAAGACCAGCCCGCAAAAAACCGAACGATTGCAGTAACCGGATTGCAAGAGCGGTCTGTCATGGTGCATCGACAAGAATGAGCGTTCCGTTACACGGGACGAAATGCAATGTGACTTTCGCGGCAGGCCGGCCATCCCTAAATAGCGCTGGTTTTCCACGGGGACTCGGGGGCTGTCTGCATGTGCGGTATCGTTGGAATCGTCGGCCACTCGCAGGTTGCGCCGCTCATCGTCGACGCGCTGAAGCGGTTGGAATATCGCGGCTATGACTCGGCCGGCGTCGCCACCATCGAGCACGGCCAGCTTGCTCGCCGCCGCGCCGAAGGCAAGCTGATCAACCTCGAGCGCCGGCTCAAGGACGAGCCGCTCGACGGTACGATCGGCATCGGTCACACACGCTGGGCGACACACGGCGTGCCCAACGAGACCAATGCGCATCCGCATTTTTCCGACGGTGTCGCCATCGTCCATAACGGCATCATCGAGAATTTCGCCGAATTGCGCGAAGAACTGATCCGCGATGGCTATTCTTTCTCCTCGCAGACCGACACCGAGGTCGTCGCCCATCTGGTGGCGCGCGAACTCGCCAAAGGCCTGAAGCCGGTCGAGGCCGCGCACCAGGCGCTGAAGCGGCTGGAAGGCGCCTTTGCGCTGGCAATCATGTTCAAGGGCGACGAGGACCTGATCGTCGGCGCGCGCAATGGTCCGCCTTTGGCTGTCGGCCATGGCGATGGCGAGATGTTTTTGGGCTCCGACGCCATCGCGCTCGCACCGTTCACCAATTCGATCACCTATCTCGAAGATGGCGACTGGGCGGTGGTGCGCCGCGACGGCGTCACCATCTTCGACATCGACGGCACAAAGGTCGACCGCAAGCGCCAGCAGTCGCTTTCGACCAGCTTCATGGTCGACAAGGGCAATCGGCGCCATTTCATGGAGAAGGAGATCCATGAGCAGCCCGAAGTGATCTCGCATACCTTGGCGAATTATCTCGATTTTGTCGGCGGCGTCTCCAAGCCGCTGGATCTGCCGTTCAATTTCGCAGAGATCAACCGGCTGGCGATTTCGGCCTGCGGTACCGCCTATCTTGCCGGCCTGATCGGCAAATACTGGTTCGAGCGCTACGCGCGCCTGCCCGTCGACATCGATGTCGCCTCCGAATTCCGTTACCGCGAAATGCCATTGTCGAAGAACGACGCGGCGTTCTTCATTTCGCAGTCCGGTGAGACTGCCGACACGCTGGCCTCGCTGCGTTATTGCCGCAAGGCCGGCATGAAGATCGGCGCGATCGTCAATGTGCGCGAATCGACCATGGCGCGCGAATCCGATGTCGTGCTGCCGACGCTCGCCGGGCCGGAGATCGGCGTTGCCTCGACCAAGGCGTTCACCTGCCAGCTGTCCGTGCTGGCATCGCTTGCCGTGCGGGCCGGCGTGGCGCGCGGGACAATCTCGAAAGAACAAGAGAAGACCCTGGTGCGCGCGCTATCGGAAGCGCCGCGCTATGCCAATCAGGTGCTCAAGCTTGAAGAGCAGATCGAACGGATCGCGCGTGAACTCTCACGCTACAAGGACGTGCTCTATCTCGGCCGCGACACCAACTTTCCGCTGGCCATGGAAGGCGCGCTGAAACTCAAGGAAATCTCCTATATCCACGCCGAGGGCTATGCGGCCGGCGAGCTGAAGCATGGACCGATCGCGCTGATCGATGAGAACATGCCGGTCATCGTCATTGCGCCGCACGACCACATTTTCGAAAAAACCGTGTCGAACATGCAGGAAGTGGCGGCGCGCGGCGGCAAGATCATCCTGATCACCGACAGCAAGGGTGCGGCGCTGACGAGCGTCAAGACGATGGAGACGATCATCCTGCCGGACGTGCCGGAAATCATCTCGCCGATCATCTACGCGCTGCCGATCCAGATGCTGGCCTATTTTACCGCCGTCTTCATGGGCACCGACGTCGACCAGCCGCGCAATCTGGCGAAATCGGTGACGGTGGAATAGGCCTCATCCTTTCGTCATCCACGGGCGTAGCGGGAGCGAAGCTCCTGCGCAGACCCGAGGATCCATTCCGTGACGGTATGGCGGATCAAAGCAGTGCAGAACTTGGCGCTACCACCCAGTCCCGCGGAAAAGCTCGAACCACTCCGGATTGGCCTTTTCGATCAATTCAATCTTCCATGACGCGGCCAACGTTTCAGCGACTTCTCGCGCTGGATTGCATCGCGGATGTCGAAATACTGTTCGTACCAAACCAAGCGTTCTACGCCATACCGCCCAGTAAAGCGCGAACCCCACCAGACTTGTGCTCGGGCATTCGGCGGCCGAGATCGTTTGTGACGCCAATATAGATGGTGCCGCGTTTCCGGCTCGCAGTTAAATAGACATAGCCCGTCATGAACGAAGTATAGCGACCGAACGATCCGCCGACCATCTTGAGGGGTTGCATTCTTCGGCCGACGCCACGGAATGGATCCTCGGGTCTGCGCCGCGTCGCTTCGCTCCTTGCTCCGCCCGTGGATGACGAAGGGGAGGGGTGTTTCGGCTAATCGCGAACGTATGCTGCTTCCGTTTGGATTGTTTCGTTGAAAGTGGCGGCATAATCGGCTCTTTAAAAACTTCGCAGTTCCAAACTGGACGGCGGTTCACTAATGTTGCGCTGCAACCCGCGCCTCCGGTGAATCATGTCCGACGCTCCCAAGACTTCCGGCGTGACCCGGCTGAGGAACTACTTCCTCACGGGCTTCATCGTCTGCGCGCCGCTGGCGATCACCGCCTACATCGCCTGGTCATTCATCGGTTGGGTCGATTCCTGGGTGAAACCCTATATTCCGGCCCGCTACAGCCCTGACACCTATTTGTCGTTTCCTGTGCCGGGATTCGGGCTGATCGTGGCGCTCATCCTGATCACGCTGATCGGCTTCCTTACGGCCAACATCGTCGGCCGCGCCATCGTCAATTTCGGCGAGCGCCTGCTTGGCCGCATGCCGTTGGTGCGCGGCATCTATGGCTCGCTGAAACAGATTTTCGAGACCGTGCTGTCCAACAAGGGCGACATGTTCCGCCAGGTCGGACTGGTCGAATATCCGCGCAAGGGTGTGTGGTCGCTGGTGTTCGTCGCCAGCGAGAAGGAAACCGAGATCAACCAGAAGCTCGACCAGGAAGGCGATCCGCTGATTGCCGTATTCATGCCGTGCACGCCAAACCCGACCACCGGATTCCTGATGTATGTGCCGAAGTCGGACATCGTGCTGCTCGACATGACGATTGAGGACGGCGCCAAGCTGATTGTGTCGGCCGGGCTGGTGGCGCCCGAGGTCAAGCAAATGGTTGTCGTGAATGGCGAGCCGATCGAAGGGATGCTCGCCAACCCGTCGGTTGCCGCCCTGGCTCAGCCGGCGCGCAGGAGCCGCACGGCCTCGTCGCGGCCGAACAAATAAAGCAGCAGGCGCAACGCCTCGCCACGCTGCGATTGCAGCTCCGGGTCGCGCGACAGGATCAGCCTGGCATCGTCGCGGGCGGCCTCCAGAAGGTCGGCATGCGCCTCGATGCGCGCAACCTGGAAACCCGGCGTGCCGGACTGGCGGGTGCCCAGCAATTCGCCTTCGCCGCGCAGCTTCAGGTCTTCTTCGGCGATCAGGAACCCGTCCTCGGTCTCGCGCATCACCGACAGCCGGCGTTTTGCGGTCTCGCCGAGCGGGTCCTTGTAGAGCAGCACGCAGGAGGAGGGCTTGTCGCCACGCCCGACCCGGCCGCGCAGTTGGTGCAGCTGGGCCAGGCCGAAGCGCTCGGCGTGCTCGATGACCATGACGGTGGCGTCCGGCACGTCGACGCCGACCTCAATGACGGTGGTGGCGATCAGGATGCGTGTCTCGCCCTGCTTGAAGGCACGCATCGCCTCGTCCTTCTCGGCACCCTTCATGCGGCCGTGAACGAGCCCGATACGTTCGCCGAACAATGGTTTCAGCGAGGCGAAGCGGTCCTCGGCCGACATCAGCTTGATTTCTTCGGATTCCTCGACCAGCGGACAGATCCAGTAGATCTTCTGGCCGCCGGCGACGGCGTCCACCATGCGGTCGACCAGTTCGTCGAGCCGCTCGAGCGGCAGTGTAACGGTACGGATCGGCTGGCGGCCGGCCGGTTTTTCCGTCAGTTTCGACACGTCCATGTCGCCGAAAGCGGTCAGCACCAGCGTGCGGGGGATGGGAGTGGCCGTCATCACCAGCATGTCGGGCGCGTCGCCCTTGGCGGTGATGGCAAGCCGCTGATGGACGCCGAAACGGTGCTGCTCGTCGATCACGGCGAAGACCAGGTCGTGGAACATGACCGTCTCCTGGAACAGCGCATGGGTGCCGACCACGATGTCGATCTCGCCGCTTGCCAGGCCGGCCAGCGTATCCGCGCGTTCGCGGCCCTTTTCGCGGCCGGTGAGGATGGCAATGCGCAGCCCGACCTTGGCGGCAAGCGGCGTGATGGTCGCCAGATGCTGGCGCGCCAGGATTTCGGTCGGCGCCATCAGTGCTGCCTGGCCGCCGGCCTCGACGGCGCGCGCCATGGCCAGCAGCGCGACGACCGTCTTGCCGGAGCCGACATCGCCCTGCAGGAGCCGCAGCATGCGCTCGGGATCGGCAAGGTCGGCATTGATTTCGGCCAGCGCGAACTCCTGGCTCGATGTCAGCGAGTAGGGCAGTGCGGCCCTCAGTTTTTCGACGATGCGGCCGTCGCCGACCAGGGGACGGCCGGACAGGCGGCGGACTTTCGCCCGCACCAGCGCCAGCGAGACCTGGCCCGCCAGCAGCTCGTCATAGGCCAGGCGCCGCCAGGCAGCGCCATCGATGGAGACATCGATCGGGTCGGCCGGATTGTGGATGCGGGCGAGCGCATCGGCAAAGGCCGCAAAGGTGTGCCGGCGCATGAAGGCGCCGTCCTGCCATTCGGGAAATTCAGGCACACGCGCCAGCGCCTGGCCGATCGCCCGGCGCAGCACCTTGCCCGAGAGCCCGGCTGTCAGGGGATAGACCGGTTCGACCAGCGGCAGGTTTTCCGCCTCGCTGGCCAGCGCAATATGGTCGGGGTGGACCATGCTCGGGCGGCCATTGAACCATTCCATGCGGCCCGAGACCACGACATGCTCGCCCTCGGGCATCGCCTTTTCGAGATAGGAAGCGTGAGCATGGAAGAAGGTCAGCGCGATCTCGCCGGTGTCGTCATGGGCGAAGACGCGGTAAGGCACCGACCTGTTGCCGCGCGGCGGCGGCTGGTGGCGGTCGATGCGCACCTCCAGCGTCACGATTTGGCCTTCCGCGGATCCTGCGATGCCCGGGCGGCTGCGCCGGTCGATGACGGTGTGCGGCAGCACGAACAGAAGGTCGCCCGCGCGGGCGGGGCGGTCACCCAGATCGGCCGGGACAACCTTCTCGATCAGCGCGCCGACTTTCGGTCCGACGCCTGCAAGCGACGTGATCGGTACAAACAAGGGATCGAGGATGGTCGGGCGCATGATGTCAGCTTATGTTGCGATGGCGGCAGCGCAAGGCTGACAGCCCCTTCTATCCACGCTATATGCGCCGCAGCAAGCAAGGATGCGGCACGATGACCGGAACGACGAGATCAAGCGAGGGGCTCGACGTCCGCCGCCGCAAGCTTCTGTTTCGCTCCTGGCATCGCGGCATGCGCGAGATGGACCTGATCCTCGGCACTTTCGCCGACGCTGAGATCGGCGCCTTGACGGCCGAGGAAATCGACCAATATGAGAGGCTCCTCGACATTCCCGATACCGAATTCCTGCCCATGGTCACCGGCGAACGCCCGGTGCCGGCCGATATCGATTGTGCCGTCCTGCAAAAGATCCTGGCTTTCCGCCATTCTCTGACATTCTGAACACAAGCAATTCCAGGAAAAGTGCAAAGCGCTTCCCCTAGTGAATTGCGATAAAACAAGACCGTGATTTCATGAGCCTCATTCCCACCATCGGTTTGCCGAAAGACCGCGCCGGCCAGTTCATCGTCGACGGCGTCGCTGATGGCTATGAAGCCTTTGCGCTGGTGCAGGCGGCACTCGAGATCGCGCCCGACAAGCCGGTTCTGTTCGTCGCGCGCGACGGTCAGCGCCTGCCGGCGATCGTTGAGGCGCTGTCTTTCGCTGCCCCCGGCCTGCCGGTGCTGCAACTGCCGGCGTGGGATTGTCTGCCCTACGACCGCGTCTCGCCCGGTTCGGATGCTGCCGCCAAGCGCCTCGATGCGCTGACCGCCATGATCGCTCTGGCGAAGAAGCCGCACCGCGCCGTCATCCTCACCACCGCCAATGCGCTGCTGCAGCGCATTCCGCCGGCGGATCTCGTCGAGGCACAGACGTTCCACGCCAGGCCCGGCAACCAGATCGACATGAACGTACTGGTGTCGCGGCTGGAAACGTCCGGTTTTGAGCGCGTGCCGACCGTGCGTGGCATCGGCGAGTTCGCGGTGCGCGGCGGCATTCTCGACCTGTTCGCGCCTGGCTGGACCGAAGCGCTCAGGCTCGACTTCTTCGGCGACACGCTTGAATCGATCCGCGTCTTCGACGCCGCCACGCAGCGCACCACCGGCCAGCGCAAGTCGATGGCGCTGCAGGCGATGAGCGAAGTGGCGCTGACGCCCGAAACCATCAGCCGTTTCCGCCGCTCCTATATCGAAGCCTTTGGCGCTCCACAGCGCGATGACGGGCTCTATGCAGCAGTCAGCGAAGGCAGGCGGTTTGCCGGAATGGAACACTGGCTGCCGTTTTTCTATGAGCGGCTGGAGACGGTGTTCGACTATCTGCCTGACACGCCTGTCATCTTCGACCATCTGGCGCATGAGGCGTTGGCCGAACGCCACACGCTGATCCTCGACCATTACGAGGCGCGCAAGAAGCAGGCGGACGGTGCCTTGAAGGACGCCGTGCCCTACAAGCCGGTCGCACCGGACCTGCTCTATCTCTCCCCGGAAAACCTGATTGCCTCGCTCGGGCCGCGTGAAGCGATCGACTTCACGCCATTCGACGCGCCCGAAGTTGGCGCCAAGAAGGTCTATCACGCCGGCTCGCGCCACGGCCGCAGCTTCGTCGAGGAGCGCGCCGATCCGAACGCCAATGTGTTCGATGTCGTCGTCAAACACATCGCCGATGAGCGCGCGGCGCGCCGCCGCATTGTCATTGCCGGCTGGACCGAAGGCTCGCTCGACCGGCTTGGCCAGATCCTTGCCGAACACCATCTCGGCAATCTCAAGCAGGTGGCGACGCTGGCGGAAGCCGAAAAGCTCGAACCGGGGCAGGCGGCCCTGGCCGTACTGCCGCTCGAATCCGGCTTCGAGACCGAAAAACTGGTCGTCGTCGCCGAACAGGACATTTTGGGCGACCGGCTGATCCGGCGTTCGAAACGCAAGAAGCGTCCCTCGGACTTCATTGCCGAGGCCTCGGCGCTGTCGGCCGGCGACATTGTCGTCCATGCCGATCATGGCATTGGCCGTTTCATCGGCCTGCGTACCATCGAAGCGGTCGGCGCACCGCATGACTGCCTTGAAATCCACTATGCGGGTGACGACCGGCTGTTCCTGCCGGTGGAAAACATCGAGCTTCTGTCGCGCTACGGTTCTGACACAGCCGAGGCGACGCTGGACAAGCTTGGCGGCGGCGCCTGGCAGTCGCGCAAGGCGCGACTGAAGAAGCGCCTGCTCGACATGGCCGGGCAGCTGATCCGCATCGCCGCCGAACGGCAGATGCGCTCCGCACCGCCACTGGTGCCGGCAGAAGGCCTCTATGGCGAGTTCGCGGCCCGCTTCCCCTATGAAGAGACCGACGACCAGCAGACGGCCATCGATTCGGTGCGCGACGATCTTGCTGCCGGCAAGCCGATGGACCGGCTGATTTGCGGCGATGTCGGCTTCGGCAAGACCGAAGTGGCGCTGCGTGCCGCCTTCATCGCGGCGATGGAAGGCTTTCAGGTGGCAGTTGTGGTGCCGACGACATTGTTGTCGCGCCAGCATTTCAAGACCTTTTCGCAGCGTTTCTCCGGCCTGCCGATCCGTGTCGGCCAGGCGTCGCGGCTGGTCGGCGCCAAGGAACTGGCCGAGACCAAGAAAGGCATCGCCGAGGGCCAGGTCGACATTGTCATCGGTACGCACGCGCTGCTTGGTTCCGCGATCTCGTTCAAGAACCTTGGCCTGCTGATCATCGACGAGGAGCAGCACTTTGGCGTCAAGCACAAGGAGCGGCTGAAGGATTTGAAAACCGACGTGCACGTGCTGACGCTCTCGGCGACACCGATCCCGCGCACGCTGCAACTGGCGTTGACCGGGGTGCGCGAGCTGTCGCTGATCGCCACGCCACCGGTCGACCGCATGGCGGTGCGCACCTTCATCTCGCCGTTCGATCCCCTGGTCATCCGCGAGACGCTGCTGCGCGAGCGTTATCGCGGCGGCCATTCCTTCTATGTGGTGCCGCGCATCAGCGATCTTTCGGAAATCCATGATTTCCTGAAGGAATCCGTGCCGGAGTTGAAGGTGGCGGTGGCACATGGCCAGATGCCGCCGGGCGAACTCGACGATATCATGAATGCCTTCTATGACGGCCAGTACGACGTGCTGTTGTCGACGACCATCGTCGAATCCGGTCTCGACATCCCCACCGCCAACACGCTGATCATCCACCGCGCCGACATGTTCGGCCTGTCGCAGCTTTATCAGCTGCGCGGCCGCGTCGGGCGTTCCAAGGTGCGCGCCTATGCGCTGTTCACGCTGCCGGCCAACCGCAAGCTGACCGACACCGCCGAGCGCCGGCTGAAGGTGCTGCAATCGCTGGATACGTTGGGCGCCGGCTTCCAGCTCGCCAGCCACGACCTCGATATCAGGGGCGCCGGCAATCTTCTTGGCGAAGAGCAGTCCGGCCACATCAAGGAGGTCGGCTTCGAGCTCTACCAGCAGATGCTGGAAGAGGCCGTCGCCGAGGTGAAGGATTCCGGCGAAGTGCAGGATGGCGGCTGGTCGCCGCAGATTGCCGTCGGCACGGCGGTGATGATCCCGGAAAGCTATGTTCCGGACCTGCAGCTCCGGCTGGCGCTCTACCGCAGGCTTGGCGATCTCGAAAACACCGAGGAAATCGACGCTTTCGGCGCCGAGCTGATCGACCGCTTCGGCCCGCTGCCGGACGAGGTCAAGCATCTGCTCAAGATCGTCTTCATCAAGGCGCTCTGCCGCAAGGCCAATGTCGAGAAGCTCGACGCCGGGCCGAAGGGCGTCGTCATCCATTTCCGCAAGCGCGAATTCTCCAACCCGGTCGGGCTCGTCCGGTTCATCGGCGAGCAGGGCTCGCTGGCCAAGATCCGGCCGGACCACAGCGTCGTCTTCGTGCGCGATTGGCCAACCCCCGAGAAGCGATTGGCGGGCTCGGCGGTCGTCATGACCCAGTTGGCGCGGCTGGTGGAGAAGGCGGCGTAGCCGGCCCAGGCCATTCGCCAGCGCTTGAATTCCGGTCTAGAATAGGAAATCGGCTTCGTGTATGGAGCCGCCATCCCATATAGGGGCGGGAAATGGCAGGCGAGGGTGCTTGCCGGAAAGAGCGTTGGGTGCAGCGATGACGAAATGGTCGCCGAATTCGTGGAGAGCAAAGCCGATCAAGCAGGTTCCTGCCTATCCGGACCTTGCCGCGCTGAAGAACACGGAGGCCCAGCTCGCAACCTTTCCGCCGCTGGTTTTTGCCGGTGAGGCGCGCAAGCTGAAGAAGCAGCTCGCTTCTGTCGCCGCCGGTGACGCATTCCTCCTGCAGGGCGGCGATTGCGCCGAGAGCTTCGCCGAGCATGGCGCGGACAACATCCGCGACTTCTTCCGCGTCTTCCTGCAGATGTCCGTGGTGCTCACCTTCGCCGGCGCGCAGCCGGTGGTGAAGGTTGGCCGCGTTGCCGGCCAGTTCGCCAAGCCGCGTTCGTCCGACAACGAGACCAAGGGCGAGGTGACGCTGCCCAGCTATCGCGGCGACATCATCAACGGCATCGAATTCGACCCGAAGTCGCGCATTCCGGATCCCGCTCGCCAGGAAATGGCGTACCGCCAGTCGGCGGCGACGCTCAACCTTTTGCGCGCCTTCGCGCAAGGCGGCTATGCCAGCCTGGAGAATGTGCACCGCTGGATGCTCGGCTTCGTCTCCGACAGTCCGCAGGGCGAGAAATATGAGTCTCTTGCCAACCGTATCACCGAGACGATGGACTTCATGAAGGCCGTCGGCATCACTTCGGAAACCAACTACGCGCTGCGCGAGACGGATTTCTACACCAGCCATGAGGCGCTGCTGCTCGGCTACGAGGAGGCACTGACGCGCGTCGATTCGACCTCCGGCGACTGGTACGCCACGTCAGGCCACATGATCTGGATCGGCGACCGCACCCGCCAGCCCGATCATGCGCATGTCGAATATTGCCGTGGGATCAAGAACCCGCTCGGGCTGAAATGCGGTCCTTCGCTGACGCCGGACGGCTTGCTGGAGCTGATCGACCTGCTCAATCCCGAGAACGAGCCCGGCCGGCTGACGCTGATCGCCCGCTTCGGTTCCGACAAGGTCGCCGACCATCTGCCGAAGCTGGTGCGCGCGGTGCAGAAGGAAGGCCGCTCCGTGGTGTGGTCGTCGGACCCGATGCACGGCAACACGATCGAGGCCGCCGGCTACAAGACGCGGCCGTTCGACCGCATTCTCAAGGAGGTCCAGACCTTCTTCGAGGTGCACCGCGCCGAAGGCACGCATCCGGGCGGCATCCATGTCGAAATGACCGGCAAGAACGTCACCGAATGCACCGGTGGCGCGCGCGCCATCACCGCCGAGGAATTGCAGGACCGCTACCACACCCATTGCGATCCGCGCCTTAACGCCGACCAGGCGATCGAACTGGCCTTCCTGGTCTCGGATCTGTTGAAGAAGAGCCACCCGGTGCAGCACAAGCAGGCGGTCAACGGCTGATTTTCGCGCAGTCCGAATAAGATCCACGAAAGGGCGTCCGAGAAATCGGGCGCCTTTCATGTCTGCGCTAGTCCAGTGTTCCCGGCACCAGCGGGCAGGGACTGTCAGTCCTTCTTGTAGAGCAGCCAGCTCTTGCCGGCCCGGCCTGCCATCGTCGAGTGCTTGGTGACCCGGTTGCGGCCGCTGACCTTGGAGCGATAGAGCGCCCGGTCGGCCTTGGTGTAGAGATCTTCGGGTCCTTCGGCTTCGGACGCCATGCAGATACCCATCGAGACGGTGACGGTGCCGTAATTCGTGCCGGTCTGGCTGCTGGTGAACGGCGTCTGCTCGATCAGGGCGCGAATGCGCTCCGCAACGTCATAGGTGGCGTCCTCGCTGGCGCCCTCGATGATCAGCGCGAACTCCTCGCCGCCGGTGCGGGCGACGAACATGTCGCCGCGAATGCTGGTCTGGAAAATATCGGCGATGCTCTGGATGATCTTGTCGCCGACCGGGTGGCCATAGCGGTCGTTGATATCCTTGAAGCGGTCGATGTCGACAAGAACCAGGGCGTTGAACAGGATACCCCTGTTGCTGTTGTAGATCCTGGTGATCTCCTTGTCGAAGGCGCGCCGATTCCAGATATGCGTCAAGGGATCGGTGTCAGCCAGGCGCTTGTACTCCTCAAGCTTCGACTTGACGCTTTCGAGTTCGGCCGTCTTGTCGCTGAGCGTCGAGGCCACCTGCCGGCCGTGATCGATCGTCGAATTGGTGGCAACCGCCATGGCGTTGGCGATCTTCTGCAGGAGATCCTGAGAGAGAAGGCTGCGTCCGCTGAGGCCGCTCGATGTCTCATCGAGGATCCTGCCGTATTTCTCGATGTGGCTGCGCTCGCTCCGCAGCAGCGAAGCAACCTCCTCGAGCTCCCTGGCAATGACGTCTCTGGCATGCTCTACGATGCCAGGGCCATGGTTGTGGGCAAAGAAAGTGCGCCCGATCTGGTCCAGTTCATCCTGTGTCGGCCGGCTGGCCAGCGAAACGACGGCCAGGCTGAGTTCGCGATTGGTGCCGCTCAGGGCCTCATAGAAGATCTCGTAATTGCGCGGCAGGCCGAGCACGCCCAATTGGCGCATTGTCGCGACAACAGTGGCTGCGATGTCGGTGCTTCGTTCGGTCGGGACAGCTGCCGGCTGCATCTTGGTTCTTCCCCTCGGATCCTCCGCGGAATTCGCGGTTTCCCTTTGTCGCCGAGCCCTGGGGAATGCGACCGACGCTTCGAACAACTTGCGAAGGGATGCGTCCCCACCCACGGCCTTCGCTTGCAGGTGACCATAAATGCGCCGTCGCTAAAGTTTCCTTAACTGGCAGAGGTTCAGCGGGTTTTCTCTGTCTGCGGGCTGTAAAAGCCTTAGTCCGTGCGTCCAACAGTTGGAAACAACGCCGGTGCGGCGGCTTGAATTCGCGATTCGCGCATCGCACTCTTGAAAATGAAACCGAATTTCGGATTCTCCACGCCAGCACATGTCGCATTTGCTTGCGTGCTTGCGCGGCAAAGCTGGAATCCTAAGCCATGCCCGGCACTTTTCTTCAAGGAGGATCGACGTGAGTGATGGTCACCAGGGATCGTGTCTGTGCGGAGCCGTCCGCTTCAGAACGAACGGGGCGCTGCGTGGCGTCGTCTATTGCCATTGCTCGCAATGCCGCAAGCAGAGCGGACATTTCTATGCCGCGACCAATGTTGCCAACGCCGACATCGTGATCGAGGGCACGGAAAGTATCACCTGGTACGAAGCCTCTACCTTCGCCAGGCGTGGGTTCTGCAAGGCATGCGGATCGGTGCTGTTCTGGAAGCCGCGGGACCAGGACTACGTTTCGGTCATGGCGGGATCGTTCGACAAGCCGACAGGTCTTGAGGGCGAATGCCATATCTTCGTCGGTGACAAGGGCGACTATTATTCGATCGACGACGGGCTGCCACAGTTTGAAAAGTCGACACCGTCCATACCGGTTGCTGAATGAATCTTGGACAAGTCACCTTATTCCATTGATCTGGCCAGCCATTGCATTATCCCGTGCCGGTGATTCGCAAAGGGGTTTGGCATGCAGCGGCTGATCGATGCTTATTTCAATTCGGTGCGGGCGTTTCGCAAGCTGGCCACCAGCGAGAAGGCTTTCCAGCAGGAGCTGATGCTGCTGGCGCTTGCCTTGCCGCTCGGCTGGTTCGTTTCGATCTCGTGGCGCGGTTATGCCTTGCTGATCGGCGCCGTGTTGCTCTTGATCATGGTCGAAGTGCTTAACACCGGCATCGAGGCGGCATGCGACGCTTTCAGCCGCGAGTTCAATGTCGATATCCAGTTGGCCAAGGATTGCGGTTCGCTGGCGGTGCTGATTTCGGTACTCATCGTCGCCGGCGTCTGGGGCATTGCCATTATCGAGCGGATCACCGGGCTACCGATCTAGCCTTTCGATGCCTATATGCCAGTCACCAAAGGAGACTGTCATGGCCGGGGCCGCCAATTTTCTGCTTCTCGAACGCGTGGGCCTGCCGGATGATCTGCGCTGGCTGGCCGAGAAATATCCGCGTGAAAACTGGCAGGATCATGCCAATATCCACGGCATCGCCAATATGTGGCTGCAGCGGCACGACATGTTCCGCGAACTTGGCGGCATGCTGGCCAACGGCATCGGCGACTACCGTGAGGGACGGCTGACGGCGCCTGATTTCGCGCGCTGGTTCGCGCCCCGCCTCAATCATTTTCTAGGCAACCTCGACGGTCACCACAACGTCGAGGATTATCAATATTTCCCGGTCTTCGCCAAGGCCGAGCCCCGTTTGAAGCACGGCTTCGAGATACTCGATGCCGACCATCACACCATCCATGAAGGGCTGGAGCGTAATGCCGAGGCGGCCAATGCGTTCATCAAGACGCTTCAGGAGAGCGAAGACAGACAGCGCTTCGCCGCCGACGCCTATGCCGACGAAAACAGCCGGCTGATCGCCATGCTGACAAGGCATCTTGCCGACGAGGAAGACCTGATCATCCCGCTTATCCTCGATCGGGGGGACCAGGCGCTCGGCGTGGATTGACGATCAGCCCTCCCTGGCGCGTTCCTTGCTGGCGATGTGACGGGCGACGAGCCATGCCAGAACGGCCACGGTCAAGCCGATGCCAAGCCCGATCAGCAACCGTTCGTGATGCATCAACGCCTGGCCGATGACGTGCTCGGCGCCAAGTCCAAAGACATAACCGATCGTGCCGAACAGCACCGCCCAGACCGCCGATGAAAGCGCGTTGAGGATGACGAAGCGCGGCGCAGCGATGTTGGAAAGCCCGGCTGCAATGCCGCCGACGAGGCGCATGCCGTAGATATAGCGGTTGGACAGCACGAAAATGTCGGGATGGGTGTTGAGCAGCCGAAAGGCGCGGCGGAAGCCGGGCCGTTTGCGCAATCTGACGACATAGGGATGGTCGGCGAAGCTTCGTCCGAGGATGAAGAAGAAAGTATCGCCGACGAAGGCGCCGAGCGCCGCCGCAAGAACCGCGTGCCACAGGACGAAGACCTGCTGGTGGGCGAAGAAACCGCCAAGAATGGCGGCACTTTCGCCCTCCGCGACGCAACCGATAAAGACCGCGAGCAGCCCGTATTGTTCGATGAAATGATGGATCGCGTCGGTCATGAAGCCGACTGCTGCGAAGACAGCCTTTCGTCGATCCGCTTGATCATTTCGGTCAGTTGCACGATCTCGTCGCGCATACCGAGAATCTGGCCGTGGCGCAGTTCATCCAGCTTTTCATGCAGCGCCATGATCTCGATCTCGGCTTTCAGGTTGACCTCGTAGTCGTGGGCGGCGTCGATGCGGTCGCGTTCGGTCTGGCGGTTCTGCGCCATCATGATCACCGGCGCCTGCAAGGCGGCGACCATCGACAGAACGAGATTGAGGAAGATGAACGGGTAGGGATCGAAGGCGTCACGCGACAGCAGCCAGACATTGGCTGATGTCCACAGGATCAGAAAGGCGATGAAGGTCAGGATGAAGGACCATGACCCACCGATGCGGGCGATCGTGTCGGCGAGCCGGTCGCCGAAGGTCTGGTGGAAGGCGACGGTCTTGTTGGTGTCGCGCGAGATGGTGGTGCGTTCGAGCGTCGATTGCAGCACCCGGCTTTCGAGCTGGCTGAGGCCGTCCGGCCGCCGCTTGAGCCAGCGGTTCGCCAGGTCGTCGATCGTCTTGTTCATGGACATCTCCAGGGTCTTTGGCTTGCCGTAAGAGGTAGAGGCTGCCGGCTCACACGGGAAGTGTTAGATTGATTCCAGTTGCCGAGGGACCAATGGCCGATTTCAAGAAAATTCGCGCACGCGCCGCAAAACGCAAGGGCGGCGAAGAGGAACTGACGTCGCTGCTGGGTCCGGCGCCTGACAATGCCGCCGTGGCTGACATCGCCGATGACCGCATTCTCTCTGTTATGGCCGAACGCGTCTTCGCCGCCGGTTTCGTCTGGCGCGTCATCGAGCAGAAATGGCCGGGCTTCGAGGAGGCGTTTCTGCGCTTCGAGCCGAAGCGGCTGCTGTTCCAGCCCGATGATTTCTGGCACGATCTGACGGCCGACCAGCGCATCGTGCGCAACCCGCAGAAGATCAGATCCGTGCGCGACAACGCCGCCTTCGTCGAGCGCGTGTCGAAGGAATATGGCGGCTTCGGCCAATTCCTCGCAAACTGGCCGGCGGACGACCAGGTCGGGCTGATGGCCTGGCTCGGCAAGCATGGCAGCCGGTTGGGCGGCAATACGGGCCAGTATTTCCTGCGCTGGCTGGGTTGGGATGCGTTCGTCATCTCGGGCGATATGGCCGCGGCGTTGCGCGACGCCGGCCTCGACATCGCCGAAAGCCCGACCTCGAAGAGGGACCTCGACAAGATCCAGGCACAGATCAACCAGTGGGTGGTGCAGACAGGCCTGCCGCGCCGGCATATTTCACGCATCTTGGCGATGTCGATCGGCGAGAATCATTCGCCGCAAGCGTTGCGCGAATATATGGGCGACGATTGATACCTGGTCGTCTCGCCACGATTGAAGCACGTCGATCGGTCCGCACACGATTGACGTATGTCAATCGGTCCGAATTGGTCCAAACGAACGCCATTGCCCGGGCAATTTTGCCGCGCTAAGTCAGCAGGCATGACCAAGAAGCTCGACATCCTGCGCATCGCCGTCGCCCAGCTCAATCCGACTGTCGGCGACATATCAGGCAATCTCGCCAAGGCCCGCGAGGCGAGGGCGGATGCCGCACGCCAAGGCGCCGATCTCGTGCTCTATACCGAGCTTTTCCTCGCCGGCTACCCGCCGGAGGATCTGGTGCTGAAGCCGGCCTTTTTGAAAGCCTGCGAAAAGACGGCACAGGACTTTGCCGCCGACACCGCGGATGGCGGTCCCGGCGTCATCATCGGCACGCCGTTGAAGCGCAAGAGCGGCACGCACAATTCGATCGTCTTCGCCGATGGCGGCAAGATCATCGCCGAACGCTACAAGCTCGATCTGCCGAACTACGGCGAGTTCGACGAGAAGCGCGTCTTCCAGGCCGGACCCGAGATCCAGGGGCCGGTCAATTTCCGCGGCGTGCGCATCGGAGTTCCGATCTGCGAGGACATCTGGGGCGACGTCGATATCTGCGAGTCGCTGGCCGAAAGCGGGGCGGAAATCCTGCTGGTGCCGAACGGCTCGCCCTATTATCGCGCCAAGATCGATGTCCGCCACCAGGTCGTCATCCGCCAGGTCATCGAATGCGGGCTGCCGATGATCTATGCCAACCAGCTTGGCGGGCAGGACGAGTTGATCTTCGACGGCGCGTCGTTTGCCATTGGCGCCGACAAGACGCTTGCCTTCCAGATGAGCCAGTTCGAGGAAGCGGTCGACATCACCACCTGGAAAAGACAAGGGGATCACTGGGTCTGCTCGGAAGGGCCGATGTCGAAAATCCCGGACCGGGAGGAGGCCGACTATCGCGCCTGCATGTTGGGCCTGCGCGACTACGTCAACAAGAACGGCTTCAAGAATGTGGTGCTTGGTCTGTCCGGCGGCATCGATTCGGCGATCTGCGCGGCGCTTGCCGTCGATGCGCTCGGCGAGGAACGCCTGCGCGCCGTCATGATGCCCTATCGCTACACCTCGAAGGACTCGCTGAAGGATGCCGAGGATTGCGCCCGGGCGCTCGGCTGCCGCTATGACATCGTGCCGATCTTCGAGCCGGTCGAAGGGTTTCTGCACGCGCTGACGCAGATATTCGAAGGCACCAAGGAAGGCATCACCGAGGAGAATTTGCAGAGCCGCGCGCGCGGCACCATCCTGATGGCGATCTCCAACAAGTTCGGCTCGATGGTTGTCACCACGGGCAACAAGAGCGAGATGTCGGTTGGCTACGCCACGCTCTATGGCGACATGAATGGCGGCTTCAATCCGATCAAGGACCTTTACAAGATGCAGGTCTACGCGCTGTCGCGCTGGCGCAACAGCCACGTGCCGCCGGGCGCGCTCGGGCCCTCGGGCGAGGTGATCCCGAAAAACATCATCGACAAGGCGCCATCGGCGGAATTGCGCGAGAACCAGACCGACCAGGATTCGCTGCCGCCCTATCCGGTGCTGGACGACATCCTCGAATGCCTGGTGGAAAATGAGATGGGTGTCGACGACATCGTCGCGCGCGGCCATGACCGGGCGACGGTGACGCGCATCGAGCATCTGCTCTACATCGCAGAATACAAGCGAAGGCAGGCCGCGCCGGGCGTGAAGATCACCAAAAAGAATTTTGGTCGCGACCGCCGCTATCCCATCACCAACCGGTTCAGGGATCGCGGCTGATAGTCTGATTTCATTGACTCCAGCTTCCCTCTTTCTCGGCTTTCGCGAGTGATAACATGGGATCAGTCCCGTTGTTCGAGGGCAAAGTTCACCACAACCTGAGCCTGCGGCGTAGGGACATGGAATTTTTCCGAAAGCTCCGATGCAAGTTCGTCGCCACGCGACGCCCACAGATCATGGAAGTCTACGACAGTAGCGCCGATTAACTCACCACTGCGGTCGTAGCGCCAAACGATACCTGACTTGTCCTCGATGCCGCGAGCGGCAACGTCCCTCCGACGGCTTATGTAGAGCACGTCGGAATCGGCATCATAAACGACCTCGAAAGCGCTAATCCTGCTCATCTGGCCTCCGATACACCAACTCTCGGTCGCCGGTCGTCTCTGCGAAGTAGAATGTTTTAACACGACCTGATGTTCCATCACCTACCAATTTCACAGGCAACCTAAGAGGGTCGCCTGTGGCATTGGTGCTCTCTGTATCAACGAAAACCACTGAATTTCCGTAACTTTTTTCGACATGGGTTGGATTGCTGATCGCTGAACCCACTGCGATCTCGATAGAAGGCAGTTCGACCGGCACTTCAGGGTGCTCGGTCTTAACATGTTCGATGGTGCTTTCGTAAAGTCTGACTTCCTTCAGTCCCGGCACTGCATCGGTCGAGATGACCTTGTAGCCGGTCACTTCTTTTTTCTCGCACCCTCGGCGGCGATCCGCCGTGTATAGGCGGTCTGAATCTCGCCCCATTCCGCTTCGTATTCGGCAAGTTGCCGAGCAAGGATTGTCTGCAGGTCTTTCGCCGTTCCGGGGCTTAGATGAACGACGGCCGCTGGCAGCATCATCCCTGCATGTGTATTTTTTGCGATGACGGGCACCTGCCTAGCAAAGATAACGCTGATGTCGGTGCTACTGACAAAAAGCTGGACGCTGGCGCCGTAGAACTCCGGTGTATTGAGGTGCGTAACGTCTGCTGCCGCAACTTCAACGGCCCCCTCTATCTCATCCGATAGTCTGGTCGCCTTTGCCGGCCTTGTCGGCGGCTTTGCCGGCCTTGTCGCACTTGCTGCTTTTGCCATTTTACTTTGCCCCGCCCCTTTGTTCTTAGGCAGTCACCTTATCTTATTGGAATTGCCAAGCAAGAGGCGGGGATGGTCGGGCTCGAACCGACGACCCCTCGCTTCTTAGACGAGTGCGCTACCAACTGCGCTACACCCTGATAGACGGTTTCCCGTCCAGCGCGGAAATGGGGATCGACTCGACCACTTTCAAGTCACATGTTCGAAGGGGATAGTCGCGAAACAAATGTCATTTGGACGGTAAAGCCATGCCCGACTGTGAAATCAGCTTCGACATGTCACGGATCGATTTCCGCGCGACATCGGACCTGTTGATGGCAAGCTATTGGGGCGCCGGACGCACTGATGAAGTCCATCGCCGCGCCTTTGCCAATTCGCTTTGCGTCGGCGCCTATGTCGACGGCAGGCAAGTCGGCTTCGGCCGCGCGATCACCGACCGCACGGTGTTCGCCTATCTCGCCGACATCATCATCTGGCCCGGGCATCGCGGGCAAGGCATCGGTAGCCGGCTCGTCCAGGCCCTTATCGATCATCCTGAAGTCAGGACTGTTTTCCACTGGAGCCTGTCGACCAGCGACGCACACGGCGTCTATGAGAAGCTTGGGTTCAAGCCATCGACCGATGGCCGCTACATGCGCTTGGATCGCATTCCTGAATGAGGCGCGCGGCTTGCTCCGTTGTTGCAAAATAATCGCAGTGGTTGGACCAGATACACTTTTGGCGTGAACTCGTCTTGGCGATGCATCGGAGCGTCTCTATAAGGACACCTCCGCAATTGTCTTGCGGGAGGTCCGAATGGCAGTATTTCACATGGTAATGCGAGGCCGCGAAGCCTAGGTCTCATCCGGCGCTCCGCGAAGGTTCCCCTTCGTGCCGATGCCGGACCGAGCACAGGCTTATGCCGATGCCGATCGCCGCCCGATTTGGGCGATACGCCAAATATGCCACTCCGCTTCCGGGCACTCATTGGCTCCTTGCGCGGCTTCTTCAATTTTCGACTTACTGGGATCGGGCTCGTTTGTGCCCGAATGACATCATGGCTCGTTTTAAGATCGATTTGCGCGCGAGCGCCTTTCGCAGCGTTCTTGGCTTCACGCTTACCCATTGGCGGCGCCAGCCTTGGCGGCTCTCGCTCATCATGGGCAGCTTCCTGCTGTCGACGCTGGCCGATGTGCTGACGCCGCTCTATTCCGGCCGGCTGGTCGACGCCGTCGCCAGCAGCGCCGGCGCCGACGCGATTGCCTGGAATGCCGCGATGACGGCGTTCTCGATGTTGATGGCGCTCGCGCTGGCCGGCGCCGTGTTGCGCAACCTGGCGTTCATGGGGATCGTCGAGCTGACTTTGAAGATGATGGCCGACATCGCCGCCGATGCTTTCCATCGCGTCCAGCGCTTTTCCACCGACTGGCATGCCAACAGCTTTGCCGGCTCGACCGTGCGCAAGGTGACGCGCGGCATGTGGGCGCTCGACCTGCTCAACGACACCATCCTCATCGCGCTGCTGCCGTCAATCGTCATGCTGGTCGGCTCGACATTGCTGCTTGGCTGGTTCTGGCCGTTGATGGGGGCGGTCGTTGCTGCCGGTTCGGTGCTGTTCATCACGGTGACGGCGCTGCTGTCGCTTGGCTATGTCGCGCCGGCGGCAAGGCTCGCCAACACGTGGGATACCCGCCTCGGCGGCTCGCTGGCCGACGCGGTCAGCTGCAACGCCGTGGTCAAGGGCTTTGGCGCCGAGGAGCGCGAAGAACGCCGACTGGCCAAGGTCGTCGCCAAATGGCGTGCGCGCACACGGCGCACCTGGGTGCGCGGCACCATCAACGGCACCACGCAAGGGGTGCTGCTGCTGGTCATGCGCGCCGCGGTGATCGGCCTGGCGCTGATGCTGTGGTCGTGGGGGCAGGCGAGCGCCGGCGACGTTGCCTTCGTGCTGACCTCGCTCTTCGTGCTGCAGGGCTATCTCAGGGATATCGGCACGCATATCCGCAATCTGCAGCGCTCCATCAACGATATGGAAGAGCTGGTCGATTTCCAGTCCGAACCGCTCGGCATCGAGGACCGGCCCGGCGCCAAGCCGATCCGGATCACCGAAGGACGGATCAGCTTTGACAACGTGACCTTTCACTATGGCCATCACCGATCGGCGCTTTACCGCGACTTTTCGGTCGATATCGCGCCGGGTGAGCGCGTCGGGCTGGTCGGCCATTCGGGATCGGGCAAGACGACCTTCGTCAAGCTTATCCAGCGGCTCTATGATGTGAATGCGGGGAAAATCCTGGTCGACGGCCAGGACATCTCGCAGGTGGCGCAAGCCTCGCTGCGCGGGCAGATCGCCATCGTTCAGCAGGAGCCGATCCTGTTCCACCGGTCGCTGGCCGAAAACATCGCCTATGCCAGGCCGAGTGCGACGCAGGAGGAGATCGAGCATGCCGCGAAGTTGGCGAGTGCGCATGACTTCATCACCAGCCTGCCGAAGGGCTATGGCACGCTGGTCGGGGAACGCGGCGTGAAGCTGTCGGGCGGCGAACGTCAGCGCGTGGCGATCGCGCGCGCCTTCCTTGCCGATGCGCGCATCCTGATCCTCGACGAGGCGACATCGAGCCTCGATTCGGAGTCGGAGGTGCTGATCCAGCAGGCGATGGAGCGGCTGATGGTCGGCCGCACGACGCTGGTCATCGCGCACCGGCTTTCGACGGTGAGGGCGCTGGACCGGCTGCTGGTCTTCGATCGCGGCAACATCGTCGAGGAAGGCTCGCATAATGAACTGATCCGGCTGAAAGGCGGCATCTACCGCCGCCTGTTCGAGCGCCAGGCATTGGAACTGACCAAGGGACTTGTGAGCTGAGTTGAGGCGGCCTTCAGCTTCGGCCGGAGGCCGCCTCTGTCCGGCACGGTCAGCCCAGCGGGCTGGAGCAGGGCATGCGATCGCAAGGCCGCGGCCAACCCGCCGATCAGCGCAGCGATGCTGGCCGACTTGATTTGCCTGTGAAGCCCTGTCCGGATAGTAAGTCTTGAGACCTCTGTTCATCATACTGACCGAGATACGTTGTTTCTACCATTGGTTGATATATATCCGATGGAGGGCAACCCACGGATGTTCTTCACGATGCATCTTTCTGCAAATGCCGAGGAGAAGTTGGCTGCGCCGTCAGTGCTGGAATCTCAGCATGGCTCGGTTCGGCCGCTGGCTGCCGAAGATCTTGAGCGCGTCGCCGCACTCTTCCTGACGAAGTTTCGCCGGCGCCGGCGTCACCTCCTCGATCGCGCGATCGCGGAAACGGCCGCGTATATGAGAGAGATTTACCTCGACCCTGCCGGCCAGTCCGGGGAAAGCAACGCTCTTGTCCAGATCAACCGGCACGGTCGTCTGGGTGGATTCCTCGGCGTTCTGAAAGCCCGCTACGAGCTCAATGGAGCGCCATTGAATGCGGCGATCATCGGGCCGCTCATGGCCGACCCCGGCACCGATGACGGCTCGGCCGGACCCCAATTGCTGCGTGCCTTGCATCAAGGCGAATTCGATCTGCAGCTGACCGATTCGGCCAACCGGACATCCTTGGCCTTCGCGCGCCCGATGAAGTACCAACTCCTCCCGGTGCATTGTCTGGGATGGACATATGTTTTCCGGCCGGCGGCGATGGCCGCCGCCGCACTGCACCGTAAATGGCCTGGCCTGCCTCGCCTTGTACTCGATCCATGCGCAAGAGCATTCGATGCTCTCGCCAAGAAAAGGTTCGAGCCACCGGTCCTCCATTCATCGTCGCATCGCACCCATCGTGAGCCGATCGATGCCGTTCAATTTGCCGAGAAGCTGCCGACCCTCCTGTCTGGTTACGCTCTTCGGCCGAGTTGGAAGGATGGGGAACTTGCACGGCTGCTTGCGCTGGCGGCCGAGAAGCGGGCCGACGGCCCCCTTCATTTCGGTGGGACCTACGACGAAACGGGCAAAATGCTCGGTTGTTATGCCTTCTATGGTCAAGCCGGCGGCGTGGCGAACCTGTTGCAGATCCAGGCATCCGGATTGCACTGGGGCGCGACGCTGGATGCGCTTGTCGCCGCCGCATGGGAGATGGGCTGTGTGGGCATCACCGGACAGACGCAGACCAAATTCATACCTCAACTCTTTGGCTACAAGAATGTCTTCTTCCGCTATGCCGGGGGAACAATGGTCCGCTCGCGGATCGCCGAGGTCACGGAAGCGGTCCGCTCCGGCGACATCTTTATCGGTGGATTGGTGGGCGACCGCTGGACCCGCCTCAGTTCCGATGATTTCGGCCGCTGATCGCCTTCAAGCGCTACAAACTTGGGTTAATGGGTTCCTTCGGAGCCTTCGCCGACGCGTTGGCTGACGGAGCATCAAACGAAAAACCCGCCTGTGCGGCGGGTCGCTGGCGCAAATCAGCACCATAGCCAAATATGTACCATAGCTGAGGGCACCGAGTCAAGAAAAAATTCCTATCGTGAAAAGCTGCCGGCACAAATGGGCACCGCCGGCCTGGGCGCAGTCGGAGGCGTCCACCGTCCGGTCTTTTCATTCCAGCCGCCATGTTCTATGTCTGCCGGCCAGCGCGGGGGCGCGTCTTGTCAACCACAAAAGCATCCGGTACGCCCCGTTCATGACAGTTACCGTTCGTTTCGCCCCGTCGCCGACCGGCCGCATTCATATCGGCAATGCGCGCACGGCTCTGTTCAACTGGCTGTTTGCCATGAACAACAAGGGCCGATTCATCCAGCGCTTCGACGACACCGACATTGCGCGCTCGAAGCAGGAGTTTTCCGACGCCATCCTCTACGACCTGCATTGGTTGGGCATTTTTCCCGACGCCACCGAGTACCAGTCGCGGCGCTTCGATATCTATGACGCGGCGGTCGAGAGGTTGAAGGCGGCAGGCGTTCTCTATGCCTGCTATGAAACGCCGGAGGAACTCGATCTCAGGCGCAAGGTGCGCCGCACGCGCGGCCTGCCGCCGGTCTATGGCCGGGAGGCGCTGACGCTGACGCACGAGCAGATCGCCGAGTACCAGGCCGATGGCCGCCAGCCGCACTGGCGTTTTCTCCTCCCCAATTTCTCAGGCGATCCACAACAGCCGGAACGCACCGAAATCCACTGGAACGACCTGGTGCGCGGCGAGGAAACCGTCGATCTGGCTTCGCTTTCCGATCCGGTCCTGGTGCGCGAGGACGGCACCTATCTCTACACGCTGCCTTCCGTCGTCGACGACATCGAGATGGGCGTCAGCCATGTCATCCGCGGCGACGACCACGTCACCAACACCGGCGTGCAGATCGCCCTGTTCCAGGCGCTGGCTGCCGAGCCGCCAGTGTTCGGCCACCATAATCTCCTGACCACCGCATCGGGCGAGGGCTTGTCGAAGCGCACCGGCGCGCTCTCGATTGAAAGCCTGCGCGAGGACGGCATCGAGCCGATGGCCGTCGCATCATTGGCCGTCCTGGTAGGCACTTCGGAGAATGTCGCGGCGGTGCCGACGATGGGCGAACTCGCCGAACGCTTCGATCCGGCGGCGACATCGAAATCCGCCGCCAAGTTCGATCCGGACGAGCTGTTCGTGCTCAACCGGTCGCTGCTGCACCACATGCCGTTCGCCGAGGCACAAGACCGTCTGATCGTGCTCGGCGTCTCCGGCGAGCAGGCCGAACCGTTCTGGCTGGCGGTGCGCGGCAATCTCGACAGGCTGGCCGATGCGGTCAACTGGTGGCGTATCCTGCGCGACGGACCGCAGGAGAAGCCGGAATTTTCCGGTGACGACCGCGATTTCCTTCGACAGGCCTTCGATCTGCTGCCGGAGGAACCCTGGAGCGCGACGATCTGGAAGGACTGGACGGGCAAGATCAGGGAAGCGACCGGCCGCAAGGGCAAGGCGTTGTTCATGCCGCTCAGAACAGCCCTTACCGGACTGCCTTCGGGGCCGGAGCTTGCAGATCTATTGCCGCTGATGGGTCGGGAAGGAACGTTGGCCCGACGACCCTGACCTTGCGCTGTTCCGGCGGCAAGGCTGATATCGGCGACGTCACCGGCTTGGCGGAAACCCGCTTGATCGTCTCGCGGTCGAGCCCGCCTTCCTGATTGGCCAGCGTTTCGGGATCGGCACCTGGATCCGGTTTGGAGATCGGCACCGGAATGAACGGTGCGGAGTCCGTCTCGGGTTGCAACTGTTCCGGATTCGGCGGGTTGCCGGCGATGATCTGAAAACCCTGCGCGGCGGCGTTGCAGCCGCAAGCCGGCAGCCGCGACATATCGGGCTGCTTGTAGAGATAGGCGGTCGGCAATTCGCTGTAGGGCCGGCCGGTGACGGATGACGTCATCGAGGCCGAATCGTCGTCCATGCCGCGCGAATAGAAAACCTGCATCTCGGTGCCGGGGCAGCTCGATTCGCAATTCTTCTGGTCACGTTCGAAATCGCCTGCCGAGGCTGAGTTCGACATCGGGAAGAAGTAGCCGTCGCAGGTGCGCACACAGGAAGTGTGGAACTCACCGCCGACGCTCGGAAAATCGGGTATGCCGGGCTGGTTGAGCACACGGCGGACATTGCGCTCCTCGCCGGGATCGTCGGGCTGGTTGGGCTCATCAAGCATATCGAGCTGCTGGCTGTTGCCGCCAAAAAGCTGATCGAACAGGTTTGCGCTGCCGCCCTCGCGGTTGGCTTCCTGCAAAGGCGCCCGCCGAGGCGCGACGGCGTCGTCGCGGCAGCCATTGGCGTCAAGCGCCGCCAGGATGCGTCCGCGGTCGCGGCGCGAGCCGCCGCCGGCCAGCCGCTCGCGCTTGTTCTGCAAGGCGTCGAGATTGGCATTCATGCGATCGATGGTGGCGTTTAGCCCGGCGCATTGATTGAGGTTGCGGCCAAACAGCGAAAAGCCGCATCCGGCCCGGCTCGCCTGGCCGCGGGCTTTCGAAATCTGCTCATGCTGCCTCGCAATTGCGGAATCGTATTTCCGGATCAGCGCCGGACCGCCACCGCCGCCGCGCGAGGACGCGGCAAGATCGGCTTCCAGCTGGCGGCAGACCCGCGAAGCAGCCTGTGGCTCGGCTACCCCCCAGGTTGCGGACAACAGGAGGCCAAGCAGCATGGCAGCATGCGCCTGCTTCCACCCTCCGCTTGCCATCCGCCCAAACTCCGCCTGCCAAATCCGACTGTTAGCCCGCAATGCTACCGTGTTCGCGGTTAACTGCAGTTTACCGCGAAATCCGTGTTCAGCCCAGATTGACGACCGCCTGTGCCTTGTGGGCGGCTTCCACGACGGCAAGCGCCGTCATGTTGACGACGCCGCGCGAGGTGACCGACGGCGTCAATATATGCGCCGGCATGTCCGTGCCGAGCAGGATCGGCCCGACGTGTAGCGCATCCATCATGGTCCTGAGCGCCGTCAGCGTGATGTTGGCCGAATCGAGATTGGGGAACACCAGCAAATTGGCTTCGCCCTTCAGCCGTGAATGCGGATATACGCGCTGGCGCAGATGCTCCGACAGAGCGGAATCGGCGTGCATCTCGCCATCGCATTCCAGCTCTGGGGCAATGCGCGCCAGGATCGCCGCCGCTTGCCGCATCTTCAGGGCACTGGGCGAATCGCGCGAGCCGAAATCCGAATGCGAGAGCAGCGCTGCCTTCGGCTCGATGCCGAAGCGCTGGATTTCTTCCGCCGCCAGCACCGTCATCTCAGCGATTTCTTCCGCCGTCGGGTCGACGGAGACATGCGTGTCGGTCAGGAAGATGATGCCGCGCTGCGAGATCAGCATCGAGAGCGTCGACAGGTCGCGATCCTTGACGCCGGTGCGCGGGCCGATGATCAAGGTGACGTTGCGCAGATGCCGCTCGAAGCGCCCTTCGAGGCCGCAAACCATTGCATCGGCATCGCCGCGTTTCAGCGCAAGTGCTGCGATCACCGTGTTGTCGGTGCGCACCATGGTGCGCGCGGCTTCCGTCGTGACGCCGCGCCGGCCGGCGAGTTCGATCAGAAGGTCGACATAATGGCGGTAGCGCGGATCGTCTTCCGGGTTGATCAGGCCGAAATCCACACCGGGCTTGATGCGCAAGCCGTAGCGCTTCAGGCGCACCTCGATGACGTGCGGCCGGCCGATCAGGATCGGCTCGGCGATGCCTTCCTCGAGCACCACCTGGGCGGCGCGCAGCACGCGCTCATCCTCGCCGTCTGCATAGATGACGCGCTTGGCGCTCGATGCCTTGGCGGACGAGAACACCGGCTTCATCACCAGGCCGGAGCGGAAGACGAAGCGGTTCAGCTTGTCGATATAGGCGGCGAAATCGGTGATCGGCCGCGTCGCGACACCGGTGTCGCAGGCCGCCTTGGCGACCGCGGGCGCTATGCGCAGGATCAGGCGTGGATCGAAGGGCGAAGGGATCAGGAATTCAGGGCCGAAGATCGGCGTCTCGCCGGAATAGGCGCGGGCAGCGACATCTGAAGGTTCCTCGCGGGCAAGGGCTGCGATGGCGCGGACCGCCGCCATCTTCATCTCCTCGTTGATAGCGCTGGCACCACAGTCGAGCGCGCCGCGGAAGATGTAAGGAAAACACAGTACGTTGTTGACCTGATTGGGAAAATCGGACCTGCCTGTGCAGATCATCGCATCGGGACGCGCCGCACGCGCCGTTTCCGGCATGATCTCCGGATTGGGGTTGGCCAGCGCCAGGATCAGCGGTTTTGGCGCCATGTGCTCAAGCAGTTCCGGCTTCAGCACGCCTGCCGCCGAGAGGCCGAGGAAGACATCTGCGCCCGATATGACGTCGGCCAGCGTGCGCGCCTCGGTGTCCTTCACATAAGGGTCTTTCCAGCGGTCCATCTCGTCGGTCCGCCCTTTGTAGGCAACGCCGAAACGGTCGGTGACCCAGATGTTTTCGACTTTGGCGCCGAGCGAGACCAGCAGGTTGAGGCAGGCAAGGGCGGCAGCCCCGGCGCCGGAGGTGACGATCTTGATGTCCGATATGGTTTTTCGGGCGAATTCCAGCCCGTTGAGCACGGCGGCAGCGACGATGATGGCGGTGCCATGCTGGTCGTCGTGGAACACCGGTATCTTCATGCGCGCCTTCAACTGTTCCTCGACCTCGAAGCATTCCGGTGCCTTGATGTCTTCGAGGTTGATGCCGCCGAAAGTCGGCTCCAGCGCCGAGATCGTCTCGACCATGCGCTCGATCCCCGGCGCGTCGATCTCGATGTCGAAGACATCGATACCGGCGAACTTCTTGAACAGGACGGCCTTGCCTTCCATCACCGGCTTGGAGGCCAGCGGGCCGATATTGCCGAGGCCGAGCACCGCCGATCCGTTGGTGACGACGCCGACCAGATTGGCGCGTGCGGTGTAGTCGGCGGCGGTCGCCGGATCGTCGCGGATTTCCAGGCAAGGGGCGGCGACACCAGGCGAATAGGCGAGCGCGAGGTCGCGCTGGTTGCCGAGCGGCTTGGTCGCCTGGATCTCGAGTTTTCCCGGCCTTGGGTGCTTGTGGAAGTAGAGGGCGGCTTCGTCGAGGTCCGAACGTGCCGTCTTTTTGCTCTCGCCTTCCATGCGGCCGCTCCCTCGAAATCTGGCTGGAGATTCCCTTTTAGCATGCAGCCGTGGTTTTTCGCGACGCTAATTGACGCGCCGGCAGCTTTACCCGGCGGCGCGTAGAAAGTCGCTAATGATCAAATGCTTATGCCGATTCTCTAACGGACGGCTCCTACAGTTTCACGGACAAGTTGATCAAAAGGCGCTGACGTAGAGACCACCATCGACCGGTATGTTCTGCCCGGTCAGATAGCCCGCATGGACCGAGCACAGGAAGGCGCAGATCTGGCCGAATTCTTCCGGCGTGCCGAGCCGCTTGGCCGGAACATCAGCGCTGATGCGGGTCTTGCGTGCAGCGGCTGCGGCAGGATCCTCGATGGTGCCGGCCTCGTGCGGGCCGCGCAGCCGGTCGGTGTCGAGTTTGCCCGGCAAAAGACTGTTGATGGTCACGTTGCGGTCGATCACCGTTCTGGCCACGCCGGCAAGGAACGAGGTCAGGCCGGCACGCGCGCCGGACGACAGGTCGAGGCCGGGAATGGGCACATAGACCGACAGCGATGTGATGTTGACGATGCGGCCGAAGCCGCGTGCCGCCATGCCGTCCAGCACGGCCTGCACGAGCTCGATCGGCGTCACCATATTCTGGGTGACGCCTTCGAGGATCTTTTCGCGATCGAGCGTGCGGAAATCGCGAAGCGGCGGGCCGCCATTGTTGTTGACCAGGATATCCGGCTCGGGACAGGCCGCGAGCAGCGCCTTCTGCACCTCCGGCTTCGAAACGTCGCCGACGACTTCCGTCACCGTGACGCCATATCGCTCGCGCAACTCCGCGGCGGTTTTCGCCACCAGTTCGGCGTTGCGCCCGTTGACCACGACATCGCAGCCGGCCTCGGCCAGCGCCATGGCGCAACCGCGCCCAAGTCCCTTGCTCGAAGCGCAGACGATGGCCTTCTTTCCGCGGATACCGAGATCCATGACGATTTCTCCTGTGATTTGGCCGGCAAGCTAGTCCTTCGGCTGGACCAATCGCAACCGTCATACGGTTGTTGCATGAATCGGGGCATAGGCTCGCGAAAGCAACGGTGAAATCGCGATGTCCGGCCAAGAGCCCCGCACTTTCCGCAGCATGTTCATATCCGACGTCCATCTGGGCTCGAAGGCGGCCAAGGCCGAGTTCCTGATCGATTTCCTTCGATATCACGATGCCGATATCATCTATCTGGTGGGCGACATCGTCGACGGCTGGCGGCTGCGGCGGAGCTGGCACTGGCCGCAAAGCCACAATGACGTCGTGCAGAAACTGCTGCGCAAGGCGCGCAAGGGCGCCAACATCACCTACATCGCCGGCAACCATGACGAGTTCGCCCGCCAGTTCCAGGGCGTGCATTTCGGCGGCATCGTCGTCGCCGACCGTGCCATCCACGAGACCGCCGACGGCAAGCGCCTGCTCGTCATCCATGGCGACCAGTTCGACACCGTGGTCCACAATGCGCGCTGGCTCGCCTATCTCGGTGATCACGCCTATGACGCGGCCATGCTGGTCAATCGCGTGGTGACGCGGCTGCGGCAACTGCTCGGCCTGCCGTATTGGTCGTTTTCGTCCTGGGCCAAGCACAACGTCAAGAAAGCGGTGAACTTCATCGGCTCGTTCCAGACCATGCTTGCGGATGAGGCGCGTCGTTCACACGTCGACGGCGTCATTTGCGGCCACATCCATCATGCCGTCATCGAGAATTTTGGCGATGTCCAGTACATCAACACCGGCGACTGGGTGGAAAGCTGCACGGCCGTGGTCGAGCATTTTGACGGCCGCATGGAAATCCTGACCTGGGCGCAGGTGCTGCCAGAAGCGCCGGACGAGCCCTTTGTCCCGTTGCTCATCGCGGACCGGGTAGGGCAGGCGGCATAGTCCGAAGTCTTTTTCGGGCTTCGGAATCGATCAATTAGTCCAACCGGTTTCGTCCGGTTTTCGTCCATGTTAAGGGATCGATACGCGTTGCCGTCCGGTCGAATACAGCGCGATTGGATCGATTCATGGCCCTGCCGCAGCTCTCGCCCGAACAACTCGTCAAGCCGCGCCATTTCGAACTGCGCATGAGCCTGATCTTCGCGACGCTGTACGTGCCGCTCGGAACGCATTTGCCTTATTTTCCACTGTGGCTGCAGGCCAAGGGTTTTCACGCCGAGCAGATCGCCGTCATTCTGGCGGCGCCGATGTTCCTGCGCGTGGTGACGACGCCGTTACTGACCGCGTTGGCCGACCGTGCCAGGGACCGCGCCGATGTCTATGTCGCGCTGATGGCTGCATCACTGCTCCTGTCGGCAGGCTATTTCCTGCCATCGACCTATGCGATGGTGCTGGCGGTCTCACTGGCGCTGACCATTGTCTGGACGCCGCATTCGCCGATCGCCGATTCGCTGGCGCTTTCGGGTGTCCGCCGCTTCGGTTCGAACTACACAAGCATGCGCAAATGGGGCTCGATCTCCTATCTCTGCGCCAATGTCGCCGGCGGCTTCATTCTGTCGGCAACCGGCTCGCAGGCCGTTCCGGTTATCATTCTGGCGGCGTTTGCCGCGGCCCTTGCCGCCGGCCTGCTGGCGCCGCGTCTAGGCCGTCCGCGGCGCGCCTCACCGCTGTCGGCCACTGATATCCAGCATTCGGCGCCGAAGCTTCTCAACCCGTATTTCCTGTATTTTTCCGTCGGTGTCGGCGTCATCACCGCCAGCCACGCATTCCTCTACGGTTTCGTCTCCATCTACTGGAAATCGATCGGCCTCAGCGATTCGGTTGTCGGTCTCTTATGGGCTTGGGGCGTGGTGTCGGAAGTCTGCATGTTCATGATGTTCACCCGCTTTTTTGACCGGTTCTCCGTCGTGTCGATCATGGTGATGGCGGGGATCGGCTCCATCGTGCGCTGGATCGCCTTTCCGCTGGTCTGGCCGCTCGGCCTCGGCATTCCCGGTTTCTTCGGTGTCCAGTCGCTGCACTCGGTCTCGGTGGCGCTTGGGCTGATCGGCCTGCAGAAGATGATCGGCGAAACCGTCTCCGAGGAGCGGACAGGTGCCGCGCAAGGCATTGCCTATTTCTCCAACGGCTTCTTCATGGCGGTGGTGACGCTGGCGTCCGGCCCGCTCTACGACCATCTCGGCGTGGACGGCTTCTTTGCCATGATCCCGATCGCCTTGATCGGCCTCGTGCTGATCGGCCTTGCAGCGCGCTCAGCCCCACAGCGCCACTTCGGGCGGTGACACCAGCGATCCCTGGTAGACAAGGCCCGGTACCCGGTCGCGGGCAAGCAGCAGCGGACCGTCGAGGTCGACGAAATCGGCATGCTGGGCAAGCAGCACCGCCGGCGCCATCGCCAATGACGTGCCGACCATGCAGCCGACCATCACGCCGAAACCGAGTTCGCGGGCGCGATCGCGCAGCACCAGTGCCGCAGTCAGGCCCCCCGACTTGTCGAGCTTGATGTTGACGGCATCGTAGAGACCGACAAGCGCTTCGAGATTCTCAGCCTCGTGCACGCTTTCATCGGCGCAGATCGGCACGGGATGGGCGATATGGCGCAGGATTTCGTCATGACCGGCCGGCAGCGGCTGCTCGATCAGCGCGATGCCTTGTTCGGCGGCAAAGGCGAGGTTCGCAACGATGTTGTCGTCGCTCCAGCCCTCATTGGCGTCGAGGATGATGCGGCTGTCTGGCGCTGCCTGCCTGACCGCGCGGATGCGGGCGATGTCGTTGTCGCCGCCGATCTTGACCTTGAGCAGCGGCCGCGCCGCATTGGCGCGAGCCTGCGCCGCCATCGCCTCCGGCTCGCCCAGCGACAGCGTGTAGGCGGTTTCGAGCGCCTGCAAGGGAAGAGCACCTATCGCGACTGCTACCGAGGTTCCGCTGAGCTTTGCCTCCAGGTCCCACAGGGCGCAGTCTATGGCGTTGCGGGCGGCTCCGGCCGGCATAGCATCGAGCAAGGCGGTCCGGCTGATGCCACCGGCGATCCGGCCGCGCATGGCCTCGATCGCGTCGCGCACGCCCTCCATGGTCTCGCCATAGCGCTTGTAGGGGACGCATTCGCCGCGGCCGAGGTGGCCGCCCTCGCCGATCGTGCAGGAGATCACCTCGGCTTCGGTCTTGGAACCTCGCGAAATGGTGAAGGTTCCGGCGATGGGAAAACGCTCGGCCTCGACCGAAATGACACGCGCCATATTTTTCTGCTCCTGCTGTGCGACAAGCGTTGTCGGCAAATCGACAGGTCAGACCCGTCAGGCTAAACAGGACGCCATGTTGACCATCGGCAAGCGCGACGCAAGCGGCACGACCGCAGGGGAGGCTGACCACGAACCGCGCGTGGCGATCGGCGAGGAGGATGGCGTTCTTGGCTGCGCTTTCTCCGGAATCTGGACCACAAGGACCGTCGCGCTCATCGACGCCGACATGCGCAAGATCGAAAAGCGAAGCGGCTTCAAAACCTTGGCGCTCGATGTTTCCAAGATCGAGAAGATGGACACCGCCGGCGCCTGGCTGATCGACCGGCTGGTCAGCGCCTTCGAGAAGAAGGGCGTCGAGATCCAGATGCAAGGCCAGAGCGAGATCGCTTCGATCCTGCTCGAAGCTGTCGGCGAGGCCGTGCGGCGCGAACCCGAATCCGGCCCGGCGCGGCCGCCCAACATCGTCATTCGCGCGCTTGAGGCGGTCGGCCGCCGCGTCTACGAGATGCGCGACGATTTTCTCGCTTCGATGAACATCCTCGGCGCCACCATCCGTGGCGCGCAGATGAAGCTCGGCCGTGGCCATGCCGTCAACCCGGCGGCGATTTTCAACCAGATCGACCGCATGGGCGTCGGCGCCATTCCGGTGGTGGTGCTGATGTCGGCGATCGTCGGCGCCATCGTTGCCCAGCAAGGCGCCTATCAGCTCAGCTATTTCGGCGCCGATATCTTCGTCGTCGACCTGGTCGGCGTGCTGATCCTGCGCGAACTCGGCGTGCTGATGACGGCGATCATGATCGCCGGCCGCTCCGGCAGCGCGATCACCGCCGAGATCGGCTCGATGAAGATGCGCGAGGAGGTCGACGCGCTGAAGGTCATCGGGCTCAACCCGATCGGCGTCCTGGTCTTTCCGCGGCTCGTGGCGCTGGTCATCGCCTTGCCATGCCTGACCATCATCGCCAATTTCGCCGCACTCGGCGGCGGCATACTGGCTGCCTGGCTCTATTCCGACATCCCGCCCGCCGCCTTCATCGACCGGTTGCGCGTCGCCATCGATCTCAGCACCATCTTTGCCGGCCTGATCAAGGCGCCGTTCATGGCCATGATCATCGGCACGATTGCCTCGGTCGAAGGCATGAAGGTCGGCGGCAGCGCCGAATCGCTCGGCCAGCATGTTACCGCTTCGGTTGTGAAGTCGATCTTCGTCGTCATCATCCTCGACGGACTTTTTGCCATGTTCTACGCAGCGATCGAGTTCTGAGATGAACCTGCGAAACAGGAAAAGGGCGGGCGCATTGGCGGATGAGGCGGGTGAGGGCGACATCGTGCTATCCGCGCACGACATCAGCGTGTCCTTCGCCGACAAGCTTATCCTCGACAGACTGTCGCTCGACATAAGGCGCGGCGAAATCCTTGGATTTGTCGGCGCCTCGGGTGCTGGTAAATCCGTTCTGCTGCGCACCATTCTCGGCCTGACGCGCAAGCAGTCGGGTACGATCAAGCTGTTCGGCGTCGATGTCGAGAAAGCTGATGATGCCGAGCGTCTGCGCATCGACATGCGACTTGGCGTGCTGTTCCAGCACGGCGCGTTGTTCTCGGCGCTGACAGTGCAGGAAAACGTCCAGGTGCCGATGCGCGAATATCTCGACCTGCCGCGAAAGCTGATGGACGAACTGGCGATGCTCAAGATCGAGCTGGTCGGGCTGCCGCCCGATGCAGCGCAGAAATTCCCGTCCGAACTGTCCGGCGGCATGATCAAGCGCGCCGCGCTGGCCCGGGCGCTGGCGCTCGATCCCGACATCGTCTTCCTCGACGAGCCGACATCGGGCCTCGATCCGATCAGCGCGGCGGAGTTCGACGAGCTGGTGGTCAAGCTGCGCGATACGATGGATTTGACTGTCTACATGGTCACGCACGATCTCGACACGCTGTTCACCGCTTGCGACCGGGTGGCCGTGCTCGGCAAGAAGAAAGTGCTGGTCGAAGGCACCATCGACGACATGCTGAAGAGCGAGGAACCGTGGGTAAAGTCCTATTTCCGCGGAAAACGCGCCCGGCAACTTGATCTTGCGGCGCGCGCATAGCCATAAGTGGGACAATGGAAACCAGAGCCAACTACGTCATTGTCGGCATCTTCACGCTGGCCGCGATCCTGGCGGCGTTTGCCTTCGTCTACTGGACGGCGGCCATCGGCGACAAGGGCGAGACGACGTTGCTGCGCGTGCGCATTCCGGGCTCTGCGTCCGGGCTTGGCCGCGGCAGTTTCGTGCTGTTCAACGGCGTCAAGGTCGGCGACGTCAAGCGCGTCTATATCGACGTCGACAATCCGACGGTTGCCATCGCCGATACCGAGATCGACCGCATGACGCCGATCACCAAATCGACGCAAGCCGATATCGGGCTTGCCGGCCTGACCGGGCAGGCCAACATCGAGCTCAAGGGCGCCGACCCCAAGGAAGTGAAACTCCTCGACCAGGCGGAAAAGGAAGGCAAGGTCGCCGAGATCGTCGCCAACCCGTCGGCGGTGACCAACCTCTTGCAGACGGCGCAGAATATCTTCACCCGCGCCGACAAGGTGCTGACCGAGCTCGAAGGCTTCACCAGGGACGTTCGCGGGCCGCTGACGCAGACCGTCCAGAATGTTCAGACCTTCTCCGATGCGCTGGCCAAGAATTCGGATGGCATCGACAAATTCCTGTCCGCCGCCAGCACGCTGGCGGATGAGCTTAAAGGCGTTTCCGGCAAACTCGACGGCACGCTGAAAGCAGCCGAAGGCCTTCTCAACGCCGTCGACAAGGACAAGATCAAGAGCATCGTCGCCAATGTCGACGCGGTAACCGGTAACCTCAAGGAGACGTCGAAGCAGCTCGACGGCGTGATCAAGAACGTCGATACAGCCGTGGGATCGGTCAACGACTTCGCCAAACGGACGCAAGGCACGCTGGCCAAGGTCGACAACGTGATCGACGGTATCGATCCCGCACAAGTGCGCTCGGCGCTCGCCAACATCCAAAAGGCCAGCGAGAGCGCCGACAAGGCCGCCGCCGATATCGCTGAGGTGACCCACAAGTTCGCCAACCGGGCCGACGACATCGACCAGACGATCAAGGACGCAAAGCAGCTCGCGCAACGGCTCAACGATGCCTCGGTGCGGGTCGATGGCATTCTTGCCAGGGTCGATACCTTGCTCGGGTCGGGGCAGGCCGATGGCGTGATGGCGGATGCCAGGGCGACGCTGAAGTCGTTCAAGCAGGTTGCCGACACGCTGAATGCCCGCCTTGGCGTCATCACCGACAATCTGGCGCGCTTCTCGGGACAGGGACTTTCGAATGTCGAGGCCTTGGTGCAGGACAGCCGCCGTTCGATCAGCCGCATCGAAGAGGCGGTGACCGATCTCAGCCGCAATCCGCAGCGCATCCTTTCGGGTGGCGACGGCGAGGTTCGGCAATTCGATGGCAGGGCGCGGCGTTGACTTCGGCGACGGCGCGCCCCAGAAACATGAGCCGCGAAAGCGGGTCGATCTTACGATCCGGGGACAACGGGGATCGCGCGTGAAGTCTGTGTGGGTGAAAACGGGCGGGTTGACATCGGCTGCGGCACTGCTTGCCCTGACGCTGGCCGGCTGCGCGGCGTTGGGCGGCAAGCCCGCGCCGCTCGATACGTTCGAGCTGTCGGCGCCGTCGATCGACGCGCATGGCCATAGCCGCCGCCAGATCCTGATCGCGCAGCCGTCGGCGCTCAAGGCGCTGGACAGCCAGAACATCGTCATCAAACCGTCGGATCGCTCGATCCAGTATCTTAAGGGCGCGCAATGGGCCGACCGGCTGCCGCTGATCGTGCAGGCGCGGCTGGCCGAGACCTTCCAGCGCTCGGGCAGCTTTGCCGGCGTCGGCAAGCCGGGCGAGGGCCTGGCGATCGACTATCAGGTGATCGTCGAAATCCGGTCCTTCGAGGTGCGTGTCGACGGCGGCGAACATGCCGAGGTCGATCTGTTCGTGCGGATCCTGAACGATCGCAACGGCGAGGTCCGTGCCTCCAAGAGCTTCACCGCAGCCGCACCCGTCTCGGGCAGCGGCAATCCTGCCTATGTCAGCGCGCTCGACAAGGCGTTCGGCGACGCCGCCGGGCAAATCGTGCGCTGGACGGATTCGGTGATCTGAGCCGGCCGAGCTTTCAAAGCGATCGTGCGTCGCGTTGAAACCACGTCGCACAGCGCATCGACTAAAGATCTTTGGTTTGCGCCGCCCCTCATTGCCCTGCCGGGCATTTCTCCCCGTATAGTGACGGGGAGAAAGACGTTGTCGCCGAAGATTTCGCCAATCGCCAACGTTGCTGAATGGGCGCCGGGAGTGCGGCCATCTCCTTCTCCCCGTCACTATATGGGGAGAAGGTGCCGGCAGGCGGATGAGGGGCGGCGCCGACCGATTGTGATCCTCGTCGCCCGCTCAGTGCAGGCGGCCGCTCGCATGGGCCAGCATGGTGTAGACCTTGCCGGTGTCCGACGTCAGGTAGGTCTGCGCCATGATGTTGTCGCGGTCGTTGCGCGAGACATCCTTGAGCAGCTTCTCGAAATCGTCGCAGTAGCGGTCGACAGCGGCGCGGAACTCGGCTTCCGCCTGATACTTGCGACGGATCTCGTCGAACGTCTGCTGTCCCTTCAACGTGTAGAGCCGCCTTGTGAACACGTCACGCTCGCCACGCCGGTAGCGGTTCCACAGCTCGATCGAAGCCTCGTGGTCGATGGCACGCGCGATATCGACGGAGAGCGAGTTCAGCGATTCCACGACATGCAGGGGCGAGCGCTGGGCAGGGGTAGCGCGCTGCGCTTCCACGGGGGCCGTAGGGGCTGCCGACCTGAGGTCCTCATCGTTCGATGCCGCGGTCAGCAGATCCCGCACCCATCCGCCCTGGGGCGTGCGGGCGCTGGCATCGCCGCGCGGACGCGGTGCCGCCTCGGCAGGACGCTCAAGGTCGAGCGTGCCGCGCAATGCAGGGCCGCCCAAGGGCGCCTGAGGCGTGCGCAGGTCCGGCTGCGGTGCCGGTGCGCGGCGCGGCGGCTCGGCAGCGCGTGCGGCCGGCGCTTGCGGCGCCGGACGCAGGTTGCGTGGTTCGGACCCGTCACCGCCGCGGCCGGACTTGGCCACGATGTCCGAAAGCTCCTTCAGGGCGTTGATCTGCTCGGAAACGGCGCGGCGGATGGCCGAGGTCGATTCCTTTGCCTCTTCGGGCATTTCGATGACGCCCTTCTTGAGCTCGGCCCGGGTCAGGTCGAGTTCGCTCTTGATCGAGCCGGCGGTGCGCCGCATCTCCTCGGTGGCATCGGCAAAGCGCTTGGTTGCCGAATCGACGACGTCGGTGATGGCGTTGCGGATCTTGTCGGCCGACTCCATCGTCTTGCCTTCGGCGTTCTGCAGCGTCTGGCCGACGAGATTTTCGAACGAGCGCATGACCCTTTCGAGATCTTCCGACTTCTTGACCAGGCCGACAGCGAGGTCTTCGAGCGACGATTGCCGTTCGAGCGTGTGTTCGAGATTGCTCTGGGCCGAGCTCAGCAGGTCCGAAGCGCTGGACAGCAGGCGGCTGTGTTCGTCGAACTTGGTGGCGATCGACGCCACCTCGCGCAAGGTGGACGACGACAGTTCCGTCAGCCTCGTCGTGTTCGAATCGACCAGACGTGCCGAGCTGGCGAAGGTCTGCGCGGCTTTTTCCGTGGTGGCGGCGAAGCTTTGCGTGCTGCCGCTCAGGCGTTCATCGACCTGGCCGAGATTGACCGCGGCCTGATCGATCAGCTGGCCGAGCTGCGAGCTGGACTTGGTCATGCGGCCGATGAGATCAGCGACGCTGTCGGACAGCGACGAGCGGGCGCCTTCGACCGCCGACAAGGTTTCGGCGGTGCGGCTGGCGAGCGCGTCGACAAGCGCGGCATTCTCGCTGCGCAGCTTCTCGGTGGCGCGTTCGGTGACCTCTTCCATGCTCTTTTGCAGGTCCGAGCCGCCCTGGGCGAAGCGCTCGACCAGGGGCCGTGCGGTTTCGTCGAGGATCTTCGACATTTCGGCCGAACGTGCGGCGAGCATGGTGTTGAGTTCGCGGGTGTTGGCGCCGATCGTCTTGGCGGCATCGTTGGTGCTTTGGCCGATATGCTGGCCAACCGCGGTGAAGGTCTCGGCGATCACATTGGCGCGCGAGACGAGTTGCGCCTCGGCATTCGACACCTGTTCGTTGAGCTTCTGGCCCATCGTCTCGGCTGTGAAGGCGAGGCGGTTCTCGACGCCTGAGACCTGCTCTTCGACACGGGCTGCCGCGGCCGCGGCACTCGACGCGAAACGCTCGTCCGCACCGGCAAGCGCCTGCTCGATTTCGCGGGCGTGCACGGCCATCTCCTGGCCGGTCCGCCTTGCGCGTTCGGCAACCCGTTGCTCGGTATCGGCAAAGGCACCGACGATCGTCTCGGCATGCTCGCCGATCGTGGAGGTGCTGCTGGCGATGCGCGACACCAGACGCTGATCCGCCTCGTCGAAGATACGGCCGATTTCCGAGGCACGGCTCGACAGCGCTTCCGAACCTTCGGCGATGCGCGAGACGAGTTGCTGGTCGGCGGCATCGAAAATGCGGCCAAGGTCCGACGCGCGTGCGGCAAGCGCTTCGGCCGATTCGCCGATGCGCATGCCGAGCCGCTGGTCGGCGCCTTCGAAGTTGCGCAGGATGTCGCCGGCACGCGCGGCCAGCGACTGGGCGGTCTCGATAGCGCGGGCAACCAGCTTCTGGTCGGCCGCATCGAACGTGCCGGCAATCTCGCTTGCACGGGCGGCCAGATGATCCGCGGTGTCCTGGGCCCGGGCAGTCAGCTGATCGGCGGCTTCCTGGGCACGGGCGGCCAGCTTCTGATCCGCGGCGTCGAAGGTGCCGGCGATCTCGCTTGCGCGAGCGGCCAGCTGATCGGCGGTTTCATGCGCGCGGGCCAGCAGCGAGCTGGACGTATCGTCGGCACGGGCAAGCAAGGCGTTGGACGTGTCTTCGGCGCGAGCGTGGAGGCGACGGTCTGCATCCTCGAAGGTGCGGGCGATGTCTTCGGCCCGCGCCAGCAGGGCGGCGGACGTCTGCTCGGCGCGCTCGGCGATCTTGCGGTCGGCGTCGCTGAAAGCGGCACCGGCCTGCTCGTGCAGGGTGCTGGTGACTTCCAGCACCTTTTCGCGCAGGGCGCCGGCGACAAACACGGCGCTCTTCTCGAGCACGGCGCGGACGTTGTCTACGCCTGTCGAGAGCGCACGCTCCATGGTGCCGGCACGCTCCTCGATGATGCCGGTCTGGCGGCTGAATGCCTGCTCGATTTTCTCGACATCGCCTGCGATAGCGGCAGAGATGTCCGAGCTTCTGGCGGCAATCTGGTCGATGTGGCCCGACAGTGAGCGGTCGACATCCTTGCGGGTCTCAGCCAGCTTGCCGAGATCGTCTTCCAGCGCGAGGGTCAGCATATTGCGGCCTTCGGCGAGCTTGCCGACATGCCCGGCGATGATGTTGTCGATATCGCCGCGGCTTTCGGTGAGCTTCTGCAGGTCAGCTTCGAGGGCGCGTTTGAGAATGTCGCGACCCTCGGCCAGTTTCTCCACCTGGCCGGCGACCAGGCCGTCGATGCTGGAGCGGCTTTCGGCCAGCTTGGCGAGGTCGGCTTCCAGCGCGCGCTTGAGAACATCGCGGCCCTCGGCGAGCTTCTCGACCTGGCCGGCGACCAGGCCATCGATGCTGGAGCGGCTCTCGGCCAGCTTGCCGAGATCGTCCTCAAGCGCTTTCGACAGGGTCGAGCGCTCCTGGACGAGCCTTTCCGCGTGGCTGTTGACGAGGCCGCCGACGTTTTCGAGGTCGGCTTCAAGCGCTTTCGACAGCGTCGAACGGTCCTGCACGAGCCTTTCGGAATGGCTGTTGACCAAGCCGTTGACGCTTTCGAGATCAGCCTCGAGCGCCCGGGCGAACTGTGCTCGGTCATCGACCAGTTTCTGCGACTGATCGGCAATGGTGCCCTTGATCGCATTGAGGTCGGATTCCAGAGCACGCCGCAGGATATCTCGGCCCTCGGACAACTTCTCGACCTGACCCGCAACCAGCCCGTCGATGCTGGAACGGCTGTCGGCCAGCTTGGCGAGGTCATCCTCAAGGGCCCTCGACAGGGCGGAGCGGTCTTGGACGAGCTTGTTCATGTGATCGGCGATGACGCTGTTCACATTCTGCAGATCGGCTTCCAGGACCCGGGAAAGCTGACCGCGATCCTCGGCCAGCTTTTCCGACTGGCTCGATATGACGCCCTTGATCGTGTTCAGATCGGATTCCAGCGCGCGCTTGAGAATGTCGCGGCCTTCCGCCAGCTTCTCGACCTGACCGGCGACCAGACCGTCGATGCTCGAACGGCTTTCAGCCAGCTTGGCAAGGTCGGCCTCAAGCGTCTGCGACAGCAGGCCGCGGTCCTCGGCCAGCCGTCCCGAGTGGCTTTCGATCAGGCCGCGTATTCCGGACAGATCGCTGTCGAGCGAATGGGAAAGCTGCGTGCGGTCCTCCGCCAGTTTGGCGGAATGGGTTTCGATGAGGCTCTTGATGCCGACGATGTCGTTTTCCAACGCCTTGGCGAGCACGGCGCGGCCCTCGGCGATCTTCTCGACCTGACCGGCGACCAGACCGTCGATGCTGGCGCGGCTGTCGGACAGTTTGCCGAGGTCGGCCTCCAGGGCGCGTGACAGAATGTTGCGGCCCTCGGCAAGCTTTCCAACATGCCCGGCCACCATTTCGTCAATGATCGTACGAGCTTGCACCAGTTTCCCGGAGTCTTCGTTTAGGGCAGTGGAGAGCCTGTTGCGGCCTTCTTCCAGCCTTTCGAGATGGCTGCCGAGCGATGCATCGATGGCCGCCCGCGATTCATTGACCTTGCGCAGGTCCTCTTCGAGAGCGCGCGAGATCAGGCTGCGGCCTTCGGCCAGCTTCTGCACCTGGTTGGTTACCGCCGCATCGATGCCGGCGCGGCCCTCGGCGAACTTCGCCAGGTCGGCCTCCATGGCCGCGGCCATGCGCTCGCGGCTTTCGGACAGTTTCCTGCTGTGGTTCTCGACGGCTTCCTCGATGCCGACGCGGGCGTCGGCGAGCCGCTGGATGTCGCTGTCGAACGAACGCGACACGACGTGACGGGCGGCTTCCATGCGTCCGGCGAAGTCGCTGGCGCGGGCTTCGAGCATGGAGGAGGTCGAGGTGACGATATCGGCCATGTCGGCGCCGATCTGGGTCTTGCCCTGATCGATCATCGCCGACAGCGTGTCCTTGCTCTCGGCGAAGGTGTGCGCGATTTCGCGGGCGCGCTCGACCAGCGTTTCGTTGATCTGGCGGGCACGGGCCTCGAGTGCCGCATTGAGCTTCTGCGTTCCGGTGTCCAGCGCCTCGGCGCGGGTCTGGAACTCGCTGATCAGGGCCTGGCCGCGTTCGGCGAGAGTCCGCTCGATGCCGTTGAGGCTGGCCTCGAATTCGGAATTGAGAGTGCGCGCGGCACCGCCGAGCAGCGACACCATGCCTGTGGTGCGATCGTCGAGCAGATCGGTCAACGACCGTGTCAGGCCGTCAGTGGTGTCCGTCAGCTTGGCGATGCGGGTGTCGAGAAGGCTGGCGAAGGCCTCGCCCGAGGTCGACAGACGGTCGGTGATCGAATCGAGCCGGCCTTCGACGGAATCGAAGATCGACATCGAGCTTTCGTTGATGCGGTCGATCAGCGTGTCGCCGGAATTGGTGATCGTCATCGACAATTTGGTCGACGCATTGAGGATCGAGTCGCGGATGATGTCGGAGGCGGCGCCGATCTCGTCCTTCAGCGTCTCATGCGCGCCGGTGATCGAAGCGCGGACGCGCTCGGCATGGGTGACGACGGCTTCGCGCTCGCTGCCGAGCCCGTCGACCAGCGAACGGATGCGGGATTCATTCTCGGAATAGGAGCGTTCGATCTGGTTGACTTCGCTGTGGACCAGCGTTTCCAGCTCGACCGCGCGGGCAAGCGTGCGTTCGATGCCTTCGCCCATGGCCGCGACCTCGCGACGAACGGCCTGGCCGATCATCATGACGCGATCCTGGGCAAGGTTTTCCGGCTCGGTCAGGCGGAAGGCCACTTCGGTCATCGACTGTGCGGCGATGCGCATTTCCTGGGCGCGGCGAATCATGGCGGCGAAGGCCCAGAACAGGATGACGGGCACGATGGCCGCGACCGCAAGGCCGATCAGCTCCGGACGGGCAAGGAACTGGTCGAGCGTACGGATTCTCCAGATGCTCGGTCCGAAAAGCAGATTGGCCAAACCGCCGGCGCCAGCGAACCAGGCGAGCGAAACGAAGGCAACGACCCAGTAAATGGTGTTCGAGGCACGCCTGTTGAGGCTGTGCAGGAGCGTCTTATAGTCCTTCTGGCGATCGTCATTGGCCGGTGCGAAACCAGCGGGCTGGGCGCCATTGCGCGGTTCCACGGGGCGCAATTCGGCAGGCTTTGCCTTGGGCGCGGGTTTCGCGGCGTGGTTCTGATTGACTACGGGCTCCGGGTTTTGTTCCGGCTTATGATTGCGTCCCTCGCGCGCCAACTCGTCGGCCGCCTGGGATATCTGAGCTTCCAGATCCTCCATAGAAGCCGCGATGTCGAGGTCGCCGTTGCCGATCTCGTTGCTGAGGTCGAGATCGAGCGCCTTTTCCAGTTCCCTGGCCACGTCGCTGTCGAGAGTTCTCGTCGTCGTTGGTTTCTTTGCCATGCCTTCGCTACCCTGTACTAGCTGCCGCGGGCTTATAATTCTGTTTGTCTTGCCCCGCGCAGGAGGCTGAAAATGGACCCCTCGTATCGTAATGACACAGGGGGGTAAAGAAAACATGCATTCCGCGGGATACGTAAAACTTTAAATATAAGGTTAACGGAACTGTGATTTGGGCGCCGCTTTGGCAACATTTTTCCCGGCCATTCATTAACCCGTTGTCCATTGGATTCGCCTAGGTTTTTGGGCGAATCGAAGAAACGGAGTTCGAGTTCATGCGTGGCGAAAGCGGCATTGCCTTCTCAATGCCCGGGGGCGACGTATCCGGACCAAGGCGGTCACGGCCGGTCGATTTGGCACACCTTGCCCGCCAGACGATGGGTGACCGCAGCCTTGAGCAAGAGGTGCTGGCGCTGTTTGTACAGCAGGCGCTGTCCGTGCGCGACAGAATAGTCGACGCCGACATCAAGGACCGGCTTCTGCTCGCCCATGGATTGAAGGGTTCGGCACGGGGCGTCGGCGCCTTTGCCATCGCCGATTGCGCCACCGAGATCGAGCATCGGCCGGAAGACGGCCAGACGCTCAAACGGCTTGGCATGCTGATCGACGAAGTGCGCGATTTCATCGCCGCCATCAACCGCTGAATCCGCGCTGAACCCGATTTGCGGAAAAACGTCATCGGGCGGCGCTTTCATGCGGCAGTTGACTTGTCAGCCGGAGTGATTATCTCGGCTGGAACTCCCTTCAGGTGACAAATGACCAAGCTGACTTTCATTGCCCATGACGGCACGCATTTCGACATGGACGCCGAGAACGGCTCTACGGTCATGGAGAACGCGATCCGCAACGCCGTGCCCGGGATCGAAGCCGAATGCGGCGGTGCCTGCGCCTGTGCCACCTGTCACGTCTATGTCGACGAAGCCTGGACGGCTGAAGTCGGCGAGCCGGAAGCGATGGAAGAGGACATGCTGGACTTCGCTTACGACGTCCAGCCGAACTCACGGCTGTCGTGCCAGATCAAGGTGCGAGACGCGCTCGACGGTCTCATTGTGCGGGTGCCTGCCCGTCAGGGATAAGCGCAGTATCTTTGCCAACTGATTTTTCCCGCTGCGGCTTGGCAGCGGAGCGATGGTCATGCAGTGTCCTGCTGTTTCACTACAGCGCCGCGCGTCCTCTTGGACGCGCAAAGGACGCTGTAGCACTTTTATTTGCGCATGATCCTTTCCGAAAATCGATCCGATTTTCGGGGTCATGCGCAGCGAGGCACAGGCATGACCGACATTATCAGGACAGACGTGCTTATTGTCGGGGCAGGACCGGTTGGCCTGTTTGCCGTGTTCGAGCTCGGCCTGTTCGACATGAAATGCCACCTGATCGACATTCTCGATCGGCCGGGCGGCCAGTGCGCGGAGCTCTATCCGGAAAAGCCGATCTACGACATTCCAGGCTGGCCTTCGATCTCGGCGCAGGGGCTGGTCGACAAATTGCTCGAGCAGATCGCGCCGTTCAAGCCTGATTTCAGCTACAACCGAATGGTTTCCAGCCTGGAAAAACTGGAGGACGGCAGTTTTCGCGTCACCACCGACGAAAACGAGGTGTTCGAGGCCAAGGTGGTGGTGATTGCCGCCGGCGGCGGCTCCTTCCAGCCCAAGCGTCCGCCGATCCCCGGCATAGAGCCCTATGAAGGCAAGAGCGTCTTCTATTCGGTGCGCCGGATGGAGGATTTTCGCGGCCATGACCTCGTTATCGTCGGTGGCGGCGACTCGGCACTCGACTGGACGCTGAACCTGCAGCCGGTGGCAAAGAGCGTGACGCTGGTGCACCGGCGGCCCGAGTTCCGTGCCGCCCCCGACAGCGTCAACAAGATGTATGCCATGCAGGAGATGAGGCAGCTGGAGTTCCAGGTCGGGCAGGTGACCGGATTGACCGGTGCCGACGGCCAACTGTCATCGGCCACCATCAAGGGACCTGACGGCGATGTCGAGGTGCCTTGCACGCGCATGCTGCCGTTCTTCGGCCTGACCATGAAGCTCGGACCGATCGCGGAGTGGGGTCTCAACCTTCACGAGAACCTTATTCCGGTCGATACCGAGAAGTTCCAGACATCGGTGCCCGGTATCTTCGCGGTCGGCGACATCAACTGGTATCCGGGCAAGCTGAAGCTGATCCTGTCTGGCTTCCACGAAGTGGCGCTGATGGCGCAGGCCGCCAAGCGCATCATCAGCCCCGGCGAGCGCATCGTTTTCCAGTACACGACCTCATCGACCAGCCTGCAGAAGAAGCTCGGCGTCTCCGGCTGAAGCTTACTCGGCGAGGATGGGCGCCGCATTGTCGGCGTAACCGCGAAGCTCCTTTTCGGGCATCAGCGTCAGCGTGATCAGCCCCAGCAGCAATGTAACGGCGGCGACGGCAAAGATCATCACGAACGGCTCGACCGTCGCGCTATGGCCCACGATCCGCACGCCTTCACCGGCAAGTGGCAAGCCGTAGCCCAGAGCGACCGCGCCGAGCATCGCGACACCAAGCGCACTGCCAAGCGAACGCAGGAATGTCAGCACGCCCGTCGCGACGCCGAGATGCACGCGATCGACGGCGTTCTGGACCGACACGGTGGTGACCGGAAACGTCGTTCCGGTTCCAAACCCGATGCAGATCGTCAAGACCTCTACCTCCAGCAGCGTTGCATATCCTGCGACGACGGCCAGCAGGCAGAGGCACAGCATGCTGAAGACGACGCCCACCATCGCGATGCGCTTGTAGTGGGTAAAATGCGGTATCATACGCCCGCTGAATGCCGCGCCGCCGACGGTCCCCAGCAGAAGCCCGAGCATCGCGATGCCCGACTCTGCGGCCGACAGGCCGAGCACCGCCTGAAGATAGACGGGCAGGTACACAGCCATGCCGACGCTTGCGGCCTGAAGCAGGAACATCGAAAGCGTGCCCGCCAGGACGATTGGATTGCCAAGCACTTCGAGTGAGATGAGCGGCTCGGCGGCTCGCATAAGCCGCAAGGCAAAAGCGCCCCAGAAAATCGCCGAACCGCAGAGAACGCCGATGACTTCAAGCGAAATCCAGGGATAGGCGCTGCCGCCCCAGTTCAATGCGAGCAGCAGCAGCGCCGTGGCAATGATCAGAAGCAACGCGCCCAGGCCGTCGATGCGATGGCGCTTTGCGGCAACGGGCAGTTTCTTGAGCGGCTTGTTGATGATCGCCATCGCAAGAACACCAAGCGGAATGTTGATCCAGAAGATCAGTGACCAGTGCAGGTGCTCTGCGAAAGTGCCGCCGAGCAACGGACCGGCAACGCTGGCGACAGCCCATGTGCCGGAGAACCAGGCGGCATAGCGTGCCCGCTCGCGCGGCGGAACGAGATCGCCGACCACGGTCTGCGTCAACGCGAACAAGCCGCCGCCGCCGGCGCCCTGGATCGCCCGCCCGACAACCAGCACAAACATGTTGGGAGCCATCGCACTGACCAGCGATCCCGCCAAAAAGATCAGGATCGCGGCATAGACGGTCGGCCGGCGTCCGTAGACATCGGAAATCTTGCCGTAGAGCGGGGCCACGGCGGTAGCGGTCAGAAGATAACCGGTGACGATCCATGGCAGATAGTGTGCGTTTCCGAGCGCATGCCCGATGGTCGGCATGGCTGGCGCAACAATGGTCTGGTCGAGTGCCGCCAACAGCATCGACAACAGCACGCCGCCGATAATGGCGTTCTTTTCGCTCTCTGTTATCGGCGTGCCGGTTTCCGCCATCGTTTTGTTATCGACAGCCTGGTCCATGATCGTTCATCCATAAGCTTGCGATTTGACCGGCCCTGTTCAGCCGTTCCGGTTTCTTGACCGTTTGGATCGCATTGGTGTTTTAAGCTCGCGTCTGGCGAGCCTGACATATGTCGTCCCATATAGGCCGGTTTCGACAGGGGCTCGAAAGTTTTTCGAATCTGGCACTACCTCCAGCGAATTTGGCTTTCAGTTCGGGTGCGTTCAGGCCGGCGGCAGTCGGCCGTTGCCGATGCGCTCCATGCGGTAGCGCAGCAGCCGCAAGATGCGGCTTTCGAAATTGACGCTTTCGACGCGGTCGAACTGAAGCTGGGCGCGGTCGTGCTTGGCCAGGACAGCCGCGGTGATCGCGGCCGCCTTGGCCTTGGCGGCATCGCAGTTCTTTTGCGGGTAGGTGGCCTTCAAGGCCTCTTCGAGTTCGCCGCCATGGTTCTTGGCGATTTCGACATGGCGCTCCTCATGGCGCTTGATGTCGGCGGACAGCGTATCCCAGAACAGCCTGACATCGGCGTCGGCCTTGCGCGGGCGGCGCCACTCGGGAAGGATCACCTTCACCTTGACGGTCACCGCCGCGTCGGCGATCCGGCAGGAACTCGGCGTCTGCGCATAGCTGACACGGGTGGTGAAGGCCATCTGCGTGGCGCCCGGGTGCCGGTTGCCGGTGCTTTTCACCTCCGGCCCGCGTTTGGAGAGTTGTGCCTCGATGTCGTCGAGGGTGCTGCCGCCGATGGCGAAATAGCTGTACGTCTTGACGAGATTGGCGGTCGCCGCCGGAAGCGGGGTCATGGCGAGCAGCAGCGCGCAAGCCAAGGATCGTTTCACGCCCAGGGACCGTCTTTTCATGCCAAGCATGGCTCGCTTCATCATGTTGCCTCTTCGATCACCTTGCTTTACGGCCGTTGCCGGCGCAATGAAATTGATCCGCCAGGGATCACACATGATTGATGAACTCCATGGTCGATGAGCAATGACGGCCCGGCGATGGCAGTTGGCGCATGGACGCCATCTCGACCTTGGCGGCAAGGCCGTGGTCGTCGGCATCCTCAATGTCACGCCCGATAGCTTTTCCGACGGCGGCCAGTTCGACGCCCCTGAAAAGGCGCTGGCCCAGGCGCGCCGCATGATCGGGGAAGGGGCGCTGGTTGTCGATGTCGGCGGAGAATCGACGCGCCCAGGTGCTGCCGCGGTATCGGCCAGCCAGGAACAGGACCGCATCCTGCCGGTGATCGAAGCGCTGGCGGGCGTGAGCGAGGTGCTGATTTCGGTCGACACCTATCGTGCCGACACGGCGCGGCTGGCGGTCGCCGCCGGCGCGCATATCGTCAACGATGTCTGGGGTTTGCAGCGCGAGCCCGATATTGCGCGTGTCGCCGCCGACACCGGCGCGGGGCTTGTCATCATGCATACTGGGCGGGATCGCCAGAAGCTGCCGGATGCGATTGCCGATCAACTGACGTTCCTGCGAAGGTCGCTGGAAATCGCCCGCCAGAACGGCATCGCCGACGATCGTATCGTGCTCGATCCCGGTTTCGGATTCGCCAAGGAGACGGCGGAGGAAAATCTCGACCTGATGGCACGCTTTTCGGAATTGCATGCCCTCGGCCTGCCGCTGATGGCCGGTACGTCGCGAAAACGCTTCATCGGCACGGTCACCGGCCGTGATGCCGCCGACAGAGGGGTCGGAACAGCGGCGACCAGCGTTATATTGAGGCTCCAGGGCGCCGATCTGTTTCGCGTCCACGATGTCGCATTCAACGTGGACGCTTTGGCGCTCGCGGATGCTATGCTGGCGCGTCGGACGGACCAGGCGAGAAACTGAGCGATGTATGTCATCCGCATGAAGAACTGCGCTTTCTTTGCCCGGCACGGCGTGCTGGACGAGGAGGAAAGGCTCGGCCAGCGCTTCTATGTCGATGCTGTTCTCACCGTCGATCCAGGCCGCGCGCTTGCCGAGGATTCGATCGAGGATACAGTCCACTACGGCATTGCATTCACCGTCATTGAGAAGATCATCACCGGGCAGCGCCGTTTTCTCATCGAGTCGCTGGCGCTCGAAGTGGCCCGTGCGCTGACGGCGCGTTTTCCGCAGATTAAGAAAGCCGAGATCACGGTGCGCAAGCCGAACGCACCGGTGCCTGGCGTGCTCGATTATGTCGAGGTGACCGTTGTCTGGCCCGAATAGTACCGTTTATCTCAGCCTTGGCGGCAATCTTGGCGATCCGGCGAAATCCATGGGCGCGGCGCTGCGCATGCTGGATGCCGACGCGGATACGCGTGTCACCGGCGTCTCCTCGCTTTATCGCACGCCGCCCTGGGGCAAGCTCGATCAGCCCGATTTTCTCAATGCGGCCGCCGAGATTTCCACCGTGCTTGCACCGCGTGCCTTGCTCGACCTCTGCCTCGATGCGGAGCGCAAGCTGAAGCGGGTGCGGGAGGAGCGCTGGGGGCCGCGGCTGATCGATATCGACATTCTGGTGTTCGGGGACCGCGTCATCCACGAGACCGGACTGGAGGTGCCGCATCCGCGCATGCTGGAGCGCGCCTTCGTGCTGGCGCCGCTGGCCGAGATCGCGCCCGGCCTGGTTGTCAGCGGTCGCAGCATCACCGACCGCCTGGTCGCCGTCGATACTTCAGGCATCGAGCGATTGTCCTCCGGCCGGGATTGGTGGTTGGCCTAGGTGCGTTGATATTCAGGTGATGCCGGCCTGCAAACGGCGAGTTCCTGCGCTTCCGGTGCTCACGTACCCAAATGTACGCTCCGCTCCGGTTCTCGGAACCCACCGTTTTCGACTCGGCCTGACCTGAATCTCAACACACCTTGGAGCGGGGTCTTTAACCGGAGAAGCCGCCGCCATCCAGGAACGTCTGCTCCTGCGGGGTGGTTTCGCGGCCAAGCATCTTGTTTCGGTGCGGAAAACGGCCGAAATTCTGAATGATATCGCGGTGTTCGACAGCGTACTTCAGGTATGGCTCGGCCCAGGCCTGCGTCAGTTCGACCGAAATGTCCTGGTCGGCCAGCAGTTCCGAATGCTCGTAAGGCAGGTAGAGGAAAACGCGGAGTTCTTCCTCGAGTGCCAGGTCATGACCAGCCGCGATCGCCCTCTCCGCGAAATATCTGGCGAGCGGATCGGTCGCGTACATATGGCCGGTGCCGCGAAAACAGTTCCGCGGAAACTGGTCGAGCAGGATCATCAGCGCCAGCGCGCCTTCGGCATGTTCCAGCCAGTCGTCGCATTCACGCCGCGCGGCGGCGTAGTGCAGGCCGAGAAAGCGGTCGCGGAACTCGGCATCGAATGCTTCGTTCTTCTCGAACCAGGCATCCTCGCCGGCATCGCGCCAGAATTTGGTGACCGACAGGGCCCTGCTGTCCAATTCCATGCCTAATTCCTTGCTCAATCGGCGGGTTCGGACTTGTGCAGCACACCCGCGGTTTCTTCATTGAGTGCCTGACCAGGCCGGCGCGGCGTGGAGAGCGGTGTCGGAATCGGCGTACCGATATTGCCTCTCAGGAAGCGCTGTCCGGCGCGAATGCCTTCGGCAAGCTGGGTTTCGAAGCGGTCGGTGTCGCGGCGCCTGACGTCTTCGATCGTTTCAGCCACGTCTTCGGGATCGACGCCCAGCGATTCCAGGGCCGAGCCGCCGAAAACAAGTGCGGATTCGAAGGTTTCACGCAGCTGGTAGTCGACGCCGGCGCGAATGAGCTGCAGCGCGGTACCACGATCGAAAGCGCGGGCCAGCACGGTGAGCAAAGGAAACTCAGCCTTGATCAACTGGGCGATGCGAACAGCCACATCGGCCTTGTCGACGCAGATCAGCACGGCGCGCGCACGGCCGGCGCCGGCGGCATGCAGGATGTCCAGTCGCGTGCCGTCGCCATAATAGACCTTGAAGCCGAAATCGGCCGCCGCCTGGATCATCTCGACGTCATTGTCGATGATCGAGACGTCGATGCCGCGCAGCAGCAGCGGCTGGCTCGCGATCTGGCCGAAGCGGCCGAAACCAATGACCAGCACGCTGCCGGTCAGGCCATCGGCGACATCGACCCCGTCGAGCGACTGCTCGTCACGCGGCGTCAGATAGCGCAAGGCGATGATGGCCAGCGGCGTCAGCACCATGGAGATGATGACGATCGCCGTCAGCGTCGCGTTGGCCTGGCCATCGATGATGCCGACCGCCGCGGCCGCCGAGTAAAGGACAAAGGCGAATTCGCCGCCTTGTGCCATGAAGACCGCGCGCTCCAGGGCTTCGCGGTGACCTGATTTCAGGATGCGGGCGACGATGTAGATACCGAATGCCTTCATCACCATGTAGGCGACGACATAGATGGCGATCAGCCGCCAGTTCGCCGCGACCACATGCAGGTCGAGCGACATGCCTACCGCGAGAAAGAACAGGCCAAGCAGGATGCCGCGGAAGGGTTCGATGTCGGCTTCGAGTTGGTGGCGGAAGGTCGATTCAGACAAAAGCACGCCGGCCAGGAAGGCACCCATCGCCATCGACAGGCCGCTGAGCTGCATGGCGAGGGCGGAGCCAAGGACGACCAGAAGTGCCGCCGCCGTCATCACCTCGCGGGCACGGGCATCCGCCAGGATGCGGAAGAACGGGTTGAGCAGATAACGGCCGGCCACCACCAGGCCGATGATCGCGGCAAGGCCGATGCCGATTTCGGTCAGCCGCTCCATCAGGCTGGTGTCGGTACCGCCGGGCGCCAGGAACGCGATCAGGGCCAGCAGCGGCACGATGGCAAGATCCTCGAGCAGCAGGACCGATACGATGCGCTGGCCTTTCGGTGCGGCGATTTCACCGCGTTCCTCCAGGAGTTGCATGACGATCGCCGTCGAGGTCAGCACGAAGCCGGCGCCGGCGACGAAGGATTGCGCGATCGGAAACCCTCCAGCCATGCCGACACCGGTCAGCAGAAGCGCGCAGACGCCGACCTGCAGCGCGCCGAGGCCGAAGATCTCACGGCGCAGGCCCCACAGCCGCGACGGCTGCATTTCCAGCCCGATGATGAACAGGAACATCACCACACCGAGCTCGGCGACATGAAGAATGGCTTCCGATTCGGAAAAGACGCCGAAGCCGAACGGACCGATCACCACGCCGGCGGCCAGATAGCCGAGGATCGAGCCAAGGCCCATGCGCTTGAAGATCGGAACGGCAACGACGCCGGCAGCAAGCAGTGCCACCACCTGAACCAGATCACTGCCCGATGCTTCCGCCGCCATGCCTCTTGTCCCTGTGTCTAGCAGAAACTCCTTGCATGCAGTTGGAGTGGGAGGCAAGGCGAGAAATCTGCCGGGAAGGGTAGGGCGCCGCTGCAACGATTCACCTGGTGGAACAACGGTCCCCGCTTGCCTGCCGGACGTTCGGCATCTATATCAGGTATATGCCTGACTATTCGTCCCGTCCGTCTTCGACGCCACATATCCCGATGGATGCGCTCAGCGAAGTTCTGCAAGACTTTCGCTTGAGTGGTGTCAACTATGGCCGCTGCGAGCTCCGGCACCCATGGAGCATAGACTTTCCGCAACAACAGCTGCTTCGGTTTCACTTTGTCGGCCAGGGCCCGTGCTGGATTCATACTGAATCGCAAGGCTGGCAGGAGTTGCGCGATGGCGATCTGGTGCTGCTGCCGCAAGGCATCGCCCATCGGCTGGCGAGCGCGCCGGACGTTGCAGGGGACTCGCTCGAAGGTTGCCAGGTGATCAAGTTGGGGGGCAACGTCTGCGAAGTGGTACGGCAAGGAACGGGCGCCACGAGCACCCTTTTCTGCGGCTCCATGGCCTTGGACTCCTATGCGCTCAACCCATTGATAACGTTGATGCCGCCCGTCATCAAGGGTTGCGACGTGGCCGGCAATGACCCGGTCGTCGGTCCTTTGCTGGCGGCCATGACGGTGGAGGCCTCGCAACCGCAGATGGGCAGCGCCACGATTCTGTCGCGTATGGCCGACTTGCTGACGGCCCGGCTCATACGCTGCTGGGTCAATTGCAACGGAGCCTCGACCACCGGTTGGCTCGCAGCCATCCGCGACCCCCATATAGGCCGCGCTTTGGCGGCCATGCACCGCGACCCCGGCCACAACTGGACGCTGGGAAGCCTGGCCGGCGTGGCAGGCCAATCGCGTTCGATTTTCGCCGAGCGTTTCAGTGCGGTATTGGGGGAGGGTGCCGCACACTATCTCGCCCGCCTGCGTATGCAGCTTGCCCGCGAATTGCTGGGCCAAAACGGCTTGTCGGTTGCCGAAGTCGCTACCCGTTTGGGCTATGATTCCGAGGCATCCTTCGCGCGCGCGTTCAAGCGCATCACCAATGTCTCGCCGGGCGTTGTGCGCCGCACAATTCCCGGACGAATGGATATGAATTTCGGATTCTAAGATACATATCATCCGAGCGGACTCGCCTATTTAAGACCTCCAAACTTTGGAGATCTTTCCGTGACTGACACAACATTACAGATTGAAGACGCCGCGATTGGCCTTGATGCCGATGCACCAGCCGCGTGGAGTTCAGCCACCTGGTTCGCGGTCATTTCATTGGCGGCCACCAGCTTTGCCCTGGTGTCGGCCGAATTCCTGCCCGCAGGTCTGCTGACGCCAATGGCACGCGATCTCGGCATCAGCGAGGGGACGGCCGGCCAGGTCGTCACCGCCACCGCTTCCGTCGGCGCCGTGACGGCCATGTTGAGCAATGTTCTCATCGGCCGCTTGAACCGCAAGGCGGTGCTGGTTGGTCTCAGCGCTCTTGCGGTCGGTTCCAATATCCTGGCGGCGCTGGCGACCGATTTCTGGCTGTTGCTGTTGGGCCGGGCCGGGCTGGGCATCGCTCTCAGCGCTTTCTGGGCACTTTCGGTCGCCGTCGTGGCGAGGCTGGTTGGCGCCAATGCGACAGGTCGGGGCATGGCGATCGTCACCCTCGGCGTCTCGCTTGCCACCATTGCCGCACCGTCGATGGGCGCGTTGATCAGTGACTGGATAGGGTGGCGCAGTGCCATGGCCATGACGGCGGGGCTGGCCGCGCTTGCCATGCTGCTGCAGTTTCTCAGCCTGCCGACCTTGCCTGCAACGGCAAGCAACAGCCTTGCAGATGTATTTCGGCTGACCCGGCGGCGCGGCATCCAACTCGGCATGCTGGCTATTGTTTTGCTGATGACGGGGCATTTTGCCGGCTCGGTCTATGTGCGTCCCTTCCTCGAACAGGTGACACTCCTTACAACCGGACCGATTGCCCTGGCTCTGCTCGGGTTTGGCATCGCTGCCGTGATCGGTAATGTTGCCGGCGGCCGCATGGCCGACACCAACATCCACATGGCCCTCGCAGTCACCGCGGCGTTGATGGCGGTTGCGGCACTTACTTTGGTGCTTTGGGGCTCGCATATGGGCGTTGCCTTCGGCTTCGTTACGCTGTGGGGTTTCGCCTTTGGCATGGCGCCGGTGGTGCTGCCGACCAATATGTCGCGCGCGGCGCCTGATGCGCTGGAGGCAGCGGGCAGCCTGATGGTCACCTCTTTCCAAATTGCCATCACCATCGGCGCGGTTGTCGGCGGCTATGTCGTGGACACCTATGGCGCGACCGGGCCTTTGACTCTGACCGCTGTCCTTGCCGCATCGACCGCCGTCTTGGCGCTGCTGCAGCCACGCAGCTGAACTTTGCTGCCGCTGATAAAATAGCCTGAATCCGGGCCGCCGCCGATGTTGCAGGCGCGATACACAAGTTGAGGCCGGGAACACGTTGCATCTTGCCGCAATCGAAGGCTAAGGACGCTCGGCTTCGGCCATTGGAGGGTGATCGACGATCAAGTCGCGCCCTTTTTGAGGAGATGACTGACATGAAGAAGTTTTTGTTTGTTGCCGTCGGCCTGGCGGTGCTTGCCGGTTCGGCTTGCTCGAAGGCGCCCGAGTGCACGGCGGAAATCGCGACCAAGAAGGCGCAGGACATGGCTACCGCGCTGCAGGAAGCGATTACCAAGGACCCGTCCAAAGCGGCTGATCTGACGGCCAAGGTCCAGGCGGTGACAACCAAGTATCAGGGCGCTACGACATTGGCCGACGCCTGCAAGGCCTATGACGAACTGACGGCCACAATCAAAGGCTAACGCCCTGATTTGAGATCAAGGCCTAAGCGCCTGATTCGATGGGTCAAGGGAGAGGGCGGTGACCGTGGGGTCGCCGCCTTTTTTTCGGATTTTCAGTTCGGCGCGATTTCAGTTCGGCGCGATGGAGCCGACTTCGACTGCGTCGACGCGCTTCAAGCTCATGCCGATCACCGGCACCAACTGGTCGTCGACGCGCACGGCAATAGTCACTGTCATCGAATTGTCGTCAGGGATGCGAGCCTGCATGACGCCGCGCAGCTGGTTGCGGTTGATGGTGAAGACCACTTTGCGGGCATCGACGACGTTGCCGCCGATGATGTCGAGGCCGGAACCGGTCGCGCCACCCATAAAGCTGCCCTTGTAGCCCTCGCGGCCCTTGCGCTCGATCTTGGCCGACATCGGCTGGGTGAACATGCCGACCCGGCAGCCGCCGTCGAGCGACATGCCGACCTTGCCGTCGGGCGTCGAGCCGGTGAAGCTGCAGTTGAACTTGGTGCCTTTGTACTTGCCGGCGACGATTTCGCCGGGACCGATCCACTTGCCTTCAGCAGACTGGAAGAACTGCTTGTCCGGCTCCGCCGCAGATGCCACTCCGGCAATGCCGACGACTGCCGCAATCACCGTTGCCAGGGGCAGGACGCTGGATAGAATTACGCTTTTCATCGACGACACCCGGCAACAAAGATGCTGTTTGGAACCCGTCTGACCATGAACAAGATTGGTTAATGCTTCGTCACCGAGGAGCCGCGGCAGAGCAGTCCGGTAACGATTCCGAATGTCCGGACACTCCAGCCTGTCTCACTTGCCGGATGGGGTCGTTTCACCATCTTTCCTGGTTGCGAACGATGTCAGCGCCGAGAGGAAGTCGCCCAATCCGGGACGCTTGGCGGCGCTGAAGGGCAGGGGTCGCGCCGTCTCCATCGCGGCGATGCCGATGCGCGCCGTCATCATGCCGTTGACGACGCCCTCGCCAAGCTTGGCCGAAAGGCGCGCGGCCAGGCCGTGGCCGACGATCTGCTGGACGAAACTGTCACCGACCGCGATCGAGCCGGTAACCGCCAGATGCGCCAGCACGCTGCGCGCCAGGCGGAAGAAACCCAGCGTTCCGGGCCGTCCGCCATAGAGCTCCGACAGGCGGCGAATGAGCCGCCCGGCCTCGAATACGACATAGGCGACATCGACCAGTGCGCGTGGACTGACCGCCGTCACCAGCGAAACGCGTTTGGCGGCCTCGAGGATCATCACCTTTGCCCTGGCATCGAGGGGGCCCAGAATTTCTGCCTCGGCCAGGCGCACGAGATTGCCGCCGTCGATGATTTCGCCGCGCAGTTCGGCCAGCGCGCGCCGGCCGGCCGCGGTCTCGGGTTTGGCCGCGACAAAGGCCGACAGCTCGTCGACGACCGATCGTGCCGCCTTGGGATCGTCACGCTCGATTGCGTCGAGCGCCCGTTTCTGCAGCTTTTCGACCTCGGCGAGGCGGCCGATCGCCAGGAATTCGCGAATCAGGATCACCATAAGCGCCAGCACGGCGATGGCAGCCATGCCGGCGGCCAGCCAGCCCAGCCATTCGGCGCGCGCAAAGAGGTCGCGTATGAGCTGGTCGGTCCACAAGCCGACAGCCAGCGAAACCAGCACGCCAAAGGCGCCGAAGAAGATGCTGCCGAGCAGCGAGCGTTTCCTGGGGGCAATGGCCGGTGGCGGCTCCGCGGCAATGATGTCGGGCTCGTCGAAGACATCGACTTCCGCCGGGAGGACCATCGCGACATCGGTCTTCATCGCGCGCGGTTTGCGCTGGGCATCGGCCTGGGGGCGCGGCTCAGGGGCCGTTTGTCTCGGTGGGGTTTCCGGTTCGATCCGGAACGCTGCCGGCTTGCGGGGCGCGGTCATGCCAGATGATCTCCGATCAGGAACTGCAAGGCACGGTCGAGCCTGATATGCGGCAGCGACAGGGTGATACCTTCAGCCGTTCGTTCTAGCTTTGGCGGACGGAAACGGACGAAGCGGATTGCAGGGTCCGCGGCATCCTGCTTGTGATCGGCTCCCGAAAGATCAAAAACTGCATCAATTTTCTCCGGTAAGTCACCAGGAAATATGGCTGTTTCAGTTTTTCCATCGAAAGTTTCACCGTTGATCCTCTCGCCGGCGATCGGCGTGCCGATAATGACTGGCAACGTCTCCCGGCCTTGCTTGACGGTGCCTTCGCGCGTCGCGCGCACCGCCGCCATGGCGACCACGTCGACATCGGCGCCGGTGAAATTCGCCCGTGCCACGGCTCGGTCGGCAAGCCGCCGCACGATCGCCTGCAGGCGGTCATGGCTTTCGTGGTGCAGATGGTCGGCCTTGGTCGCGGCAACCAGGATGCGGTCGATGCGCCGCGAAAACAGATCGGTGAGGAAGCTGCCCCGGCCAGGTCGGAAACAGCTGAGGATCTCGGTCACCGCGCGTTCCAGGTCGGCCATGGCGCCGGGGCCGGCGTTCAGCGCCTGCATGGCGTCGATCAGCACGATCTGGCGATCGAGGCGGGTGATGTGTTCGCGAAAGAAGGGTTTGACGACATGCGTCTTGTAGGCCTCATAGCGCCTGTCCATCATGGCGTGCAGCGACCCCGGGCGCGGACGCCTGTCGCCGATCCCGGCCAGGGGCGCGAAGGTCAGTGCCGGCGAGCCTTCGAGATCGCCAGGCATCAGGAAGCGGCCGGGCGGCAAGGTCGAAAGCGCCCGCTCGTCGAGCTTGCAGGCCTTCAGATAGGCGGCGAAGTTCTCGGCTAGCCGGCGCGCCGTCATCTCGTCGGCATCGGCGTTCGGATCGATCCCGGCCGACAACGCCCGCCAGCTCTGCGACAGGTCCTCGCGCACCGGCAGAACGGCCATTTCGAAGGCTTCCTGCGAAAAATCGGCGAAGGACTTGCCGAGCAGCGGCAGATCGAGCAGCCATTCGCCGGGATAGTCGACAATATCGACCGACAGTCTGCCCGAGGAAAACATGCGGCTCCAGCCGGAGGCCGATTCATATTCGATGGTCAGCCGCAGTTCCGAAATGGCGCGCGTCGAATCGGGCCAGGCGCGGTCGTTGAGCAGGGCGGCAATGTGGTCCTCGTACTGGAAACGCGGCACCGCGTCGTCGGGCTGCTGCTCGAGGAAGGCGCGGGCGATGCGACCCGATTTCTGCGCTTCGAACAGCGGCAGGCGCCCGCCATGGATCAAATTGTGGACTAGGGCCGATATGAACACTGTTTTGCCGGCGCGGGACAATCCGGTCACGCCGAGGCGCAGCGATGGGCAAAAAAGCCCGGTGGCGCGGCCTGACAGCGTGTCGAGGGCAATCCTCGCCTCGTCGGTGAAGGTGGTCAGCGATGATGCCAAAATATGCTCTCTCGGACTTCGGTCCGCCCGATATAGGCTCTACAACCAGGCTTTGAAATGGCTTCAGAGATCGGCCGGCGTCAGGAACGCTTCGAGATAGCCGGCGCCTTGAGCGGCGCTGGCAAGATCGCCGTCGAAGCGGACGACCGCCAGGCCTGCGGTCGGAAACCCGTGGTTCAGCGTGGCCCGCGCGGTTTCGTCGCCGTCGCCCGAAACTGCCATGGTGAGGTCTTCCATCATCGGGTTGTGGCCAATGACCAGCAATGAGCCCGATCCGCCATTGTCGCGGATAAGGTGGAGGTAACCGGCCGCGTCCGCGCTGTAGAGCGCGTCGAAGAACAAGACCCGGCCGGTGTCGGTCTGGCCGGCCAGGCCTTCCAGCGTCTCCTTGGCGCGTTTGGCATTGGAGCAGAGTGTGCGGTCCGGAACATAGAGGCGGGAGCGCATGGCGGCGCCCATCATTTCGGCATCGGAACGGCCGGACGCGTCGAGCGGGCGATCGAAATCCCGCATGCCGGGCAGTGCCCAGCCAGCCTTTGCATGTCGCAACAGATAAAGCCTGCTCACCCAACCTCCGAATGCCGAAGCCTCCCGGGATTAGCCACGAGAACGGCGTTGCGCACAATGCCCGTGCTCTTCAAACACAGCGAATCACCCAATGCTGCTTGCTGCAAAGGCGCTTGCGTATCGCCCCGGGATCACGGCCGATCTCGGAAAGCATGTGCCACCGGATCCAAAGTGTCTCGGCGGAGTTTGTACCAAAGCGACCGTACGCGGCTGCAAAGACCCGTGGCGGGATACTTTAACAATTGCGTGAAACAGCGGCCGATTGCGCTTGTGCAGGCGTCGGACGACGAATATATAGGCGCCAAATTTGGGGCAGTTTGGGTGAGTCGAATGAACGACATCGTTACCGCCGATTACGTACCCTCCGAAGACGAGCCGTTCATGAACGAGCGGCAGAAATCCTACTTCCGCTCAAAGCTCGTCACCTGGAAGAATGACATATTGCGCGAAGCGCGCGAAACACTGGAAATCCTGCAGCAAGAAAACGCCAACCACCCCGATCTGGCCGACCGCGCCTCTTCGGAAACCGACCGTGCCATCGAACTCAGGGCCCGTGACCGTCAGCGCAAGCTCATTGCAAAGATCGACTCCGCCCTGCAGCGCATCGACGAAGGCACTTACGGCTATTGCGAAGAGACCGGCGAGCCGATCGCGCTGAAGCGGCTCGATGCGCGTCCGATCGCGACATTGTCGATCGAAGCGCAGGAGCGGCATGAGCGCCGCGAAAAAGTCTATCGCGACGACTGAAGGTCAAGGCCGGCGGCGCACGGCCGGCTGTCCCGAACGAACTCGATCCTGAAAATGGCCGGTTTTCCGGCCATTTCTATTGGTGCGGCATCCACCGCTCTGAGGCGCGCGAAGGCCGCAAACCCTTGATATTTGGCGCTTGGACGAGGTGGTTCGGCAGCGGACCGGCGACGATGTTTCGCGGGATAGCGACCCGGCCGCCGCTCATCTCTTCTGACTGGAGAGTTCGCCGAGAAGCTTGGTCATCTCGTCGTCGAGCGACTGCGGCGCCGCCGGCTTGCCCACCGGGCCGCCCGAACGGGGCTGGTCCAGCGACACTTCGAGCTCCCTCATCAGCGTGTCGTCGATGCTGTCCTGCACCGGCTGCGGTGGTGGCGGGGCGTGCCGGGCGGTGTTGGCATTGGCGGAGCCGTAGGCCGGCAACGGCGTGACATTGGTCGGCTGATAGCTTTGCGTTGCCGGCTTCGTTGCAGGTGCCGGCGGCGCTGTTGGACGCGGGCGGGCGGGCGTCGTGTTCACCGGCTGTGGAGCGGGTGCCTGTCTCGCCGGCGGCGGAGCGGGTTGCGGCGGACGTGGCCTTGTTGCTGCCGGGGCCGCGGTGGCCGGGACCGGCTGCAAGCCACCGTCTCCAGTCAATGCCGGCCGGCGTAGCGCCGAAAGTCGGATATCGCGCTCGACGACGACGTCAGTCGGGCCGCCGATCAGAAGCAGGTGCTCGATATCGTCACGGCGTATCAGCACCAACCTGCGATGGCTGTCGACGGCGGTGGCATCCATGACGGCCAGTCGCGTCTTGCGGTTCCGGCCACCGGCGACGAAGGTTCCGAATGTCAGGTTGCGCACCAGCTTTATGATGACGAGAACGATGACCAGCAGGACAAGCGCTGCAAACGTCCACAACAATGCTGCGGCATAACCGGGACCTGCCACGCTATCGAGCCATTGCATTGGGTTCCCCTGATCGCCCTTGGAAGTGACGAGACACTAGACCGTTGCAGCGGGCCACCGCAAGTTGCGTTTCACGCCGGTGAACAGCTAGAAAAACTCCGAAGCCCGGAAGACATCATTTTTATCCGACATTTGCCGCCCAGGCCTTTTCCGGACTAGGAGAATGTGATTCAACCCGCTAGGGGCGGGTGTCGGAACACCGGAATTCACGAGCAGGGGGCACATGGCCAAGGAAGCGCGCGGCGATTTCTATCCGGTACCGATCGTCGACCAGAATACGCGACCCGGCGCGGTCACCCGGCTTATCATTTTCATCGTCGTTCTGACGGGGGCGGCGATCGTCTTCGGGCTTTTCCGCGAGCGCCTCGGCGATCCTTTCCTGCTCGGCATGCTCGGCGTGCTGGCGATGATCGGCGTCGGCTTCCTGTTCGCGACGGCGATCGGCTTCGTGCAGGTCACGCCACGCTCGACAGGCGACGAACTGTCGAAATCCTTCGTCGATTCGATGTCGCAGGGGCTTCTCGTCACCGACACCAAGGGCCGCGTCGTCTACGCCAATCGCGCCTATGCGGATATGACCGGAGCATCGTCCGCTGCCGACCTGAAGACCGTCGAGGGATTGCTCTCGGATGTCCCCGAAGCCTCGGTGACGATCTATCGCCTGGCGTCCGGCCTGCGCGACGGCCAGTCGGGCGACGGCGAGTTTAGGCTCGCACAGTCCATTCGGCCCGGTGCCGAGCCTGGCGCCCGCTGGTACCGGGCCCGCGCCCGCGCCTTCAGCGTTCCAGGCCAGCGGCTGCCGATGCTGGCCTGGCAGCTTGCCGACATCTCGCAGGAGCGGGCCGAGCAGGAGCGCTTCTTCCTCGACCTGCAGAAGGCGATCGATCACCTCGACCACGCGCCGGCCGGCTTCTTTTCGGCCGACCAGGAGGGCCGCGTCACCTATATCAACGCCACGCTCGCCGAATGGCTGGGCATCGACCTCACCAGCTTCACGCCCGGCGCCGTGTCTCTGTCGGAGATCGTGGCCGGCGACGGCATGGCGCTGGTCCGCTCGGTCAAGGCCGACCCCGGCACCACACGCAACGCGGTGATCGATCTCGACCTGACGACCACGACGGGCGAAGCGCTGCCGGTGCGCTTCATGCACCGTGTTTCGGCCAGCCGCGAAGGATTGAACGGGCCGACACGCACGATCGTGCTCAACCGCACGCAAGGCGAGGATGCCTCTGCCGATTTGCGGGCTTCGGAAGTGCGCTTCACCCGCTTCTTCAACTCGACACCGATGGCGATCGCCGGCGTCGACCACAATGGGCGCATCCTGCGCACCAATGCGCCGTTCCTGTCGCTGTTTTCGTCTGTCGTCGATCGCGACGCCGTCGACCGTCGCGTAAGGCTCGACACGGTGATCCACGAACGCGACCGGCCGGCCTTCGCGGCTGCCTTCGAGAAAGCGCAGCAGCGGCAGGCCGACATCGAGCCGATCGACACGCTTTTGCCCGGCAACGACGAACGGCACATCCGCTTCTACGTCAACGCCGTCGCCGACGGCACCGGTGGCGAGGGCGCCGAGGAGTCGGCCATCGTCTACGCCGTCGAGACGACGGAGCAGAAGGCGCTCGAAGGGCAGATGGCGCAGAGCCAGAAGATGCAGGCGGTCGGCCAGCTTGCCGGCGGCATCGCGCATGATTTCAACAATGTGCTGACCGCCATCATCATGGCGTCCGACCTTTTGTTGACCAACCACCGTCCGTCGGACCCCTCCTTCCCCGACATCATGAACATCAAGCAGAACGCCAACCGGGCGGCTTCGCTGGTGCGGCAGCTTCTGGCCTTCTCACGCAAGCAGACATTGCGGCCGGAAGTGCTCAACCTGACCGACGTGCTCGCCGATCTCAGGATGCTGCTCGCCCGCCTGGTCGGCAACGACATCAAGCTGAAGGTCGACCATGGCCGCGACCTGTGGCCGGTCAAGGTCGATATCGGGCAGTTCGAGCAGGTGGTCGTCAACCTTGCGGTCAACGCGCGCGACGCAATGCCGGCGGGCGGCGATCTCACCGTGCGCACCCGCAATGTGACCGCCGAGGAGTGCAAGGCCTTTTCCTACCGCGAACTCGCCCCGGCGGACTATGTCGTGGTCGAAGTCGAGGACACCGGCAGCGGCATCGCGCCCGACGTGCTGAAGAAGATTTTCGAGCCTTTCTTCACCACCAAGGAAGTCGGCAAGGGCACCGGCCTTGGCCTGTCGATGGTCTACGGCATCATCAAGCAGACCGGCGGCTTCATCTTTTGCGATTCCGAAGTCGGCAAAGGCTCGACCTTCCGCATTTTCCTGCCGCGTCACATCGCCGAAGCGAAAAAAGCAGGCGAGCCCGGCGATGCGCCGGCGGCGCCGACAAAGGTCGCCGATCCGGCCAAGGATCTGTCGGGCTCGGCCACGGTGCTGCTCGTCGAGGACGAGGATGCCGTGCGCATGGGCGGCATGCGGGCGCTGACCTCGCGTGGCTACACCGTGCACGAGGCATCGTCGGGCGTCGAGGCGCTGGAAGTGTTCGAGGCACTGGGCGGCAAGGTCGATATCGTCGTTTCCGACGTGGTCATGCCGGAAATGGACGGACCGACACTGCTTGGTGAATTGCGCAAGCGCCAGCCGGACATCAAGTTCGTCTTCGTGTCCGGCTACGCCGAGGACGCATTCGCCAGAAACCTCCCGGCAGATGCGCATTTCGGCTTTCTGCCCAAGCCGTTTTCGCTCAAGCAACTGGCGACGATCGTCAAGGACGTGCTGGAGTCTTAGAGCCTTTCCCATGTTCCATCTTGCACAACGCCGTGACAACGCCATGATTGCGGGTGAAACGGCTGGAAGGCTTAGGGGGAGCAACTGGTGACGCCGCACAACGAAGCGGACAAGGACGACTACGCCGACACGGTTTTGTTACCGGGTGACCCGCAGCGCGCCGAGTGGATGGCGCAAACGTTCCTGGAAGCGCCGCGCTGCATCAATCGCCGCCGCGGCGCACTTGGCTTCACCGGGCTGTTTGGCGGCAAACCCGTCAGCATCCAGGCGACGGGCATCGGCGTTTCATCGTTTCTGATCTATGCGCATGAACTGCTGGACCATTATGGCGCCCGGACGTTGATCCGCACCGGCACCTGCGGCAGCCTGACCGCAAAGGCAAAACTGCGCAGCCTTGTCATCTCGCAATCGGCGCAGGCGGAAAGCGCCCAGAGCGGCCAGGTTTTCGGCCTTTATGGACCCGCTGGCCCCGACCCGGCGCTCCTCGCATCGTCACTGGCCAAGGCGGTAGAATTCGGCATCGACCATCATGCCGGCCTGACGGTGTGCAGCGACATCTTCTATCACCCGGAGGGGCGCGCCCGTTTTGCCGTTGCGCGGGCGCAAGGAGCCCTGGCCGTGGATATGGAAACCAGCGCGCTCTATCGCATATCGGAGCATTTCGGAGCGCGTGCGCTGTCGATGTGTGTCGTGGTCGACAACATCGAGACCGGCGAACAGACCGACTATTCCGAGCGCCAGGCGCTTTTCACCGACATGAGCCGTCTGGCGCTCGCTGTCGCAGCCGAGAGCTAGCCGAGTTACGGGAGCAATTGCTTGCGCACGGCTGCCACATCGTCGGAGGCGACCGCCGGGGCGGCGTTGCCCCAACTGGCGCGCACATAGGTCAGGACGTCGGCGACCTCCTGGTCCTTCAGGCGCCAGGCCAGGGACGGCATGGCGGGCGTTGTCGGCGCATCAGCCGTATGCACGGCCTGACTGCCGGCAAGGACGAGCCGGGCCAATGTTTCGGAACTGCCCTGCGCAACGCTAGAATTGCCGGGCCACGATCCCGCCAAGCATCCGGCCTACCTGCCCGGATGCTGGACCGATAGAAACAGCATCGTGCCATCAGCCATGAATCAGGACCTGATCGCCCTTGCTCAGCTGGCAAGCAGCCTAAGGAGTTTACGGCCTGGACGACGCCTTATAGACTGAACACATGGCGCTCAAACGGATGGACAACATAGGAATCGTCGTCGATGACCTCGAAGAGACGATTGGTTTTTTTGGCGAGCTCGGCCTTGAGCTCGAAGGGCGGGCCATGATCGAAGGGGAATGGGCCGGACGTGTCACTGGACTGGGCGATCAGCGCGTCGAGATTGCCATGATGCGGACGCCGGACGGCCACAGCCGGCTCGAACTGTCCCGTTTCCTCACGCCGCCTGTCGTCGCCGATCACCGCAACGCCCCGGTTAACGCCCTGGGCTACCTCCGCGTCATGTTCACCGTGGACGACATTGACGGGACGCTTGAAAGGCTCCGCAATCGCGGTGCGCGGCTCGAAGGCTAAGTCGTCCAGTATAAAGACGTGTATCGGCTATGTTACATTCGAGGGCCTGGAGGGCTTCTCATCGGGCTCGCGCAAGAACTCAGCTGAGCGCAATGCGCTAAGCAGCCTCCCGCTTCGGCACCATCTGCTCATCCATTCCCGGCCGATGGCCCCGCAGATAGAGCGCGCAGGTGGTGCGCAGCATCGACGCAAAGTTCGGGATGGCGCCGTTGATCTCGATGGCTTCGTCATAGAGCTTGGAGATGAATTTCGGCGTCGTCAAATCCTGGTTTTCGGCGATTTCGTCCAGCAAAGCCCAGAATGTCGCTTCGAGCTGGATGCTGGTCGAGTGGCCGTCGATGCGAATCGACCGGTTGATCTGGCGATAGCCTTCGGGATCCTGGCCCGCAAACACCCTGCACATCCGACAAACCTCCCATGATTGTTGGTCTTGGGTGGACGGGCGTGCAGTTTGATACTGCTTGACCTGTCCCCACATGCATTCTCGGGCAAAATTGCCGGTCCGGCAATCGGACTTTCGTCCCGTTCGCGGCTGCGGGCGTGGTAACCGGCTGCCACCACCTTTTGTCCGTGCCGCGCATAATCGCCTCCACACCAGAACGGAGACTGATTTGGCCAAGGCGATCCACAGTATGATCCGGGTTCTCGACGAAGCCCGATCGCTCGATTTCTACAGAAACGCCTTCGGGCTCGATGTCGCCGACAGGCTGGATTTCGAGACATTCACGCTCATTTACCTCAGCAATGCCGAGGCAGGGTTCGAGCTCGAACTGACCGTGAACAAGGATCGGCAGGAGCCTTACGGGCTCGGCGACGGCTACGGCCATCTGGCGGTCTCGGTCGTCGATCTCGACGGCGAACATGATCGTCTCGGCGCGCTAGGGCTCAACCCGAAGAAAATCGTCGAGTTCAACCGCGACGGATCGCTGATCGCCCGCTTTTTCTTCATCGAGGATCCCGACGGCTACAAGATCGAGGTTCTGCAACGCGGAGGTCGCTTCCAATAGGAGACATCGCAGCCGTCCCCTGACGGGGGCAGCGCGCCAGCAACGGCGTTCTGAAGAGAGCGCACATAGCAAGCAGGGAGGAATAAAATGGTCACGATCTATGACGCGAAGCCTGGGCTGTCCCGTCGAGAGCTTCTTAAACGGGGCGGCATCGGCGCGCTGCTCGTCATCTCAGGCAGCGCCGTCATCAGCCCCGAGCATGCCTGGGGACTGGAGACATCGGCACTCAAGCCCGAAACCATGGCGACGCTGATCCAGATGGCGCGTGACATCTATCCGCACGATCAGGTTCCGGACAAATATTACGCCATTGCCGTGAAAGGCCACGACGAACAGGCCGGCAAGGACGCCGCCTACAAGACTATGCTCGAAGATGGCATCGCCGACCTCGACAAGAAGTCCGGTGACGGCGGCTACCGCGGCCTTGGCTGGGAGGACCAGCGCGTCGCCGTGCTGAAGCAAATCGAGGCGACGCCGTTCTTCCAGGCCATTCGGGGTGGCCTCGTGGTCAGCCTCTACAACCAGAAAGAGGTGTGGCCGATCTTCGGTTACGAGGGCGAGTCCTATTCCAAGGGCGGCTACATCGCGCGCGGTTTCGACGACATCGAGTGGCTCTGAGCCCCGTCGCTCCTGAACCCGCAAACAGAAATCATGGGAGGAAACCATGGCAGCTTCATTTGATCTGAACAACGATGGCGTGGTCGTCATCATCGGCTCGGGCGCCGGCGGCGGCACGCTCGGCAACGAACTCGCCCAGAAGGGTGTCGACGTCGTCATCCTGGAAGCCGGCGCGCGCCACGAATACGAAGACTTCATCAATGACGAGTGGGGTTCGTTCAGCCAGCTCGCCTGGACCGACAAGCGCACCACGTCCGGCGACTGGCGTGTGGCCAAGGATTTTCCCAACCTGCCGGCCTGGATCGTCAAGTCGGTCGGCGGTTCGACCACGCATTGGGCCGGAGCTTCGCTGCGCTTCCAGGAGCATGAGTTCAAGGGGCTGTCGACCTACGGCAAACTGGAAGGCGCCAACCTGCTCGATTGGCCGATCACGCTGGCCGAGATGGAGCCCTACTATGCCAAGGCTGAAGCCAAGATGGGCGTCACCGGCACCAATGACTGGCCGCGGCTGCCGGGCAACAACAATTTCAAGGTGTTGAAGGCCGGCGCCGACAAGCTCGGCTACAAGGAATGCCACACCGGCAACATGGCGATCAACTCGGTCGATCGCGACGACCGCATGTCCTGCCAGCAGACCGGCTTCTGCTTCCAGGGCTGTAAATGGGGCGCCAAATGGTCGACGCTCTACACCGAGATACCCAAGGGAGAGGCGACAGGCCATCTCGAAGTCAGGCCGAATGCCATGGCGATCAAGATCAACCATGACGCCAGCGGAAAGGTGACCGGCGTTGTCTACGCCGACAAAGACGGCAAGCTGCAGGAGCAGAAGGCGCGCATCGTCGCGGTTGCCGGCAATTCGATCGAGAGCCCGCGGCTGCTGCTCAATTCGGCGTCGGGGAAATTCCCCGATGGGCTTGCCAACTCGTCGGGTCAGGTCGGCAAGAACTACATGCGTCACACCACCGGCTCGGTCTATGCCATCTTCGACAGACCGGTGCACATGTATCGCGGCACGACCATGGCCGGCATCATCCGCGACGAGGCGCGGCATGATCCATCGCGCGGTTTCGTTGGTGGCTACGAGTTCGAGACGCTGTCGCTCGGCCTGCCGTTCATGGCAGCGTTTCTTGATCCGGGCGCATGGGGGCGCTCGTTCACCACAGCACTCGATCACTACGACCACATGGCCGGCCTTTGGATCGTCGGTGAGGACATGCCGCGCGCGGAGAACCGCATCGCGCTGCATGCCGACGAGAAGGACGCGCACGGCATGCCGATCGCCGACGTGCATTTCGACGACCATCCGAACGACACCGCGATGCGTAACCACGCCTACAAGCAGGCTACGGCACTCTATGATGCGGTCGGCGCCACCCGCACCTTCCCGACGCCGCCCTATCCGTCGACCCACAATCTCGGCACCAACCGGATGAGCGAGAAAGCGGAAGACGGCGTCGTCAACAAGCACGGCCAGGCGCACGACATCAAGAACCTGTTCGTGTCCGATGGCAGCCAGTTCACCACCGGTGCCGCCGAAAACCCGACCCTGACGATCGTGTCGCTCGCGATCCGCCAGGCCGACTACATCGCGGCGCAGATGTCGGCCAAGACGATCTAGTCACATCCTCCCGACGGACTGCTGGCGCGGAACCCGCAAGGTTCCGCGCCTTTTTCTTGCCGCCTCACTGCTTGGTGCAGGTCGAGGCGGTGAAGGCGCCGTCGGGCTGCTTCATGATGATGTCGAAGGAGGGCACTGTTTCGCCGTCCAGCGTCGCCTGGGTCAGCGACAGTGAATTGCCGCCGGCGGTATATCCGCCCAGCGGCCCCAGCCACGAGATCACGCCGTTTGCGTCCATTTGGTAGTTGTAGCCCTGCCGCGCGGTGCCGAAGACGCCGAGGCTGGCGTAGACGGGGCCGCTGTAGACGTTCCCCTTGATGGTGATGTCGCCGAGGCTGAGGAACATGCCAAGCAGGTACACTTCGCAATGATAGGCGCCGTCAGGCATCTTGCCGTCGCTGAAATCGGCTCGCGCGGCCACGGTTGCTGCAGCCAGAAGCAGTATGCCGATGAAAATACGTGAAATACCTGAAACCATGACGTCGCTCGCTTGAAGAGCGAGCTTGCCCTATTTTTGCACCGCGCCGCAACATCGGTCGCCTGAGGCACGGGTGAGTTCAAAATCTAGGCAGATTTGGTAAATGATCGAAAAATAGGCAGAGGCTGCGCAAGCTGCGCAAAATTCCCTCAATCGATTTCTGGCCACCTCTCTTTGTTTTGTAAGCCCTATATTCCAAGGTGCTGATATCTATAATTTATTTGTGCCCTTTCGGGATTGCCAGAGCGGTTGGCATGGGGGTTGCTTTGTAGTGTTGCGGTGCAATCAACTAGCTTGGGAGTCTGTAATATGAGGGGTAATTTCTCGACAATAACAAAAATGTTTTCGGCTGGTGTGGTCGCCGCCGGCCTGTTGACGTCCGCTCCGGTCAAGGCCGCCGACGACACGATCAAGGTCGGCATTCTCCATTCGCTGTCGGGGACCATGGCGATTTCGGAGACGACGCTGAAGGACGCCATGCTGATGCTCATCGACGAGCAGAACGCCAAGGGTGGTCTGCTCGGCAAGAAGCTCGAGGCGGTCGTCGTCGATCCGGCTTCCAACTGGCCGCTGTTTGCCGAAAAAGCGCGCGAACTGATCTCCAAGGACAAGGTCGCGGCGGTGTTCGGCTGCTGGACCTCGGTGTCGCGTAAATCGGTGCTGCCGGTGTTCTCGGAACTCGACAATATCCTGTTCTACCCCGTCCAGTATGAGGGCGAGGAAAGCGAGCGCAACGTGTTCTACACCGGTGCGGCGCCGAACCAGCAGGCCATCCCGGCTGTCGACTATCTGATGAGCGAGGACGGTGGTTCGGTGAAGCGCTGGGTGCTGGAAGGCACCGACTACGTCTATCCGCGCACCACCAACAAGATCCTCGAGGCCTATCTGAAGGCCAAGGGCGTGGCGGCTGAAGACATCATGGTCAATTACACGCCGTTCGGCTTCTCCGACTGGCAGACCGAAGTTTCGGCGATCAAGAAGTTCGGTTCGGCCGGCAAGAAGACCGCCGTCGTCTCGACCGTCAACGGCGACGCCAACGTGCCGTTCTACAAGGAACTCGGCAACCAGGGCATCAAGGCCGAGGACATCCCGGTCATGGCCTTCTCGGTCGGCGAGGAAGAGCTAGCCGGTCTCGACACCGCGCCGCTGGTCGGCCATCTCGCCGCCTGGAACTATTTCGAGAGCGTCGACACGCCCGAGAACAAGAAGTTCATCGCCGACTGGCACAAGTTCATCAAGAACGACAAGCGCACCACCAACGATCCGATGGAAGCCCATTATATCGGCTTCAACATGTGGGTGAAGGCGGTCGAGAAGGCCGGCACCACCGATCCGGACAAGGTCATCGACGCCATGATCGGCGTGTCGGTGCCGAACCTGACCGGCGGCTATTCGACGATGATGCCGAACCACCACATCACCAAGCCGGTGCTGATCGGCGAAATCCAGGCCGACGGCCAGTTCGAAACCGTGTCGCGCACGCCGGGCCTGGTGATGGGTGACGAGTGGTCCGACTATCTGCCTGATTCCAAGGACCTGATCTCCGATTGGCGCGCGCCTCTGTCCTGCGGCAACTTCAATGTTGCCACCGGCAAGTGCGGCGGCAAGGGCACGAACTGATCCTCCCCGGGCTGGACCTTCAGGTCCATGCCCATGACCGCGCGCGTCCGGACGGCTTCCTCCGCCGTCCGGACGCCCACTTCAACCTTCAGGGGTTACCAGAGACCGATGATCTTGATCCGCACGGGTTTGATGCTGTTGTTCCTGCTGGCGACGCTGTCGTCCTCCGGCGCCGGCGAAGCCGATCTGCGCGGCATCATCGCCAAATTCGCCACGGCCAAGGGCTTTTCCGAGATCGGGGCCGTCGTCCACGAACTGGCGGCCGCCGGCGATCCGGCGGTAGAGCGGCCGCTTGCGGCACTTGCCGACGGCAACCTGTATGTCCGCAAGGCTGATTCCCTTGTGTTTGTCGGCAAGGAAGCGGGCGAAAGCGTCCAGCTTTCCGACCCGTTGAGCGGCGAGGCGTCGGGCGAGGCGGCCAAGGACGGCATCACCAAGATCAAGGTCAACAACACGCTGCGTCGCGTCATACGCGATGCGTTGGGCACGCTGACGCTCGGCGCCAAGGACCCGGCCGTGCGTGTTGCCGCCGCAGACACCATGTTCAAGACGCCCGACGCCGCAAACATCGGACCGCTCGACACGGCAATCGCCAGTGAGACCGTGGCCAGCGTCAAGGCGCTGCTCGAACAGGCTCGTGCCGCCTCCGTTCTGGTCTCCGACCGGCCTGAAGCCGACAAGCTCGCTGCAATTGCCCTGATCGGCGCGCGTGGCGACCGCGATGCGGTTTCCCTGCTCACCTCGGTCGAGGCGAATTCCACCGACGCGGTCAAGCAAGCGGCGACGACCGCAATCGCCAACATCAATTCGACGCTGGCCTTCTGGGATGCCGGGCAGAACATCTGGTACGGCATCTCGCTGGGCTCGGTGCTGCTGCTGGCGGCAATCGGCCTTGCCATCACCTTCGGCGTCATGGGCGTCATCAACATGGCGCATGGCGAGATGGTCATGCTCGGCGCCTACACGACCTTCGTCGTCCAGCAGGTGATCCGCACCTCCTTTCCCGGCCTGTTCGACTGGTCGCTGGTCATTGCGCTGCCGCTCGCCTTCCTCGTTGCGGCCCTGGTTGGCCTGATCATCGAGCGCGGCGTCATCCGTTTCCTCTATGGCCGGCCGCTTGAAACGCTGCTGGCGACATGGGGCGTCTCGCTGATCCTGCAACAGGCCGTGCGCTCGATCTTCGGGCCGACCAACCAGGAGGTCGGCAACCCATCCTGGATGTCGGGCTCGTTCAATCTCGGCCAGTTGGCGATCACCTGGAACCGGCTGTGGATCCTGGTTTTCGCGCTCGCTGTCTTCGGCATCCTGCTCTACGTGATGAAGCGCACGCCCTGGGGCCTGCAGATGCGCGCCGTCACCGCCAACCGGCGCATGGCCGCCTCGATGGGCATCAGGACGCCATGGGTAGACGCGCTGACCTTCGCGCTCGGCTCCGGCATTGCAGGCATTGCCGGCGTCGCGCTCAGCCAGATCGACAACGTCTCGCCCAATCTCGGTCGCGGCTACATCATCGACAGCTTCATGGTCGTCGTCTTCGGCGGCGTCGGCAATCTGTGGGGCACGCTGGTCGGCGCCTTCTCGCTCGGCATCGTCAACAAGTTCCTCGAGCCCTATGCGGGCGCGGTGCTCGGCAAGATCGTCGTGCTGGTGCTGATCATCCTGTTCATCCAGAAGCGCCCGCGCGGCCTATTCGCGCTCAAGGGCAGGGCGGTGGAAGCATGATCACGGGACGCTTCTTTGCCGCCGGCGCGGACCGCCGCATCGCCATCACGATCTTCATCCTGCTGGCGGTGGCCGTCCTTGTGCCGCTGCTCAACCTTGCGGTGTCTCCCACCAGCGCCTTCTACGTCCCTTCCTACATCGTCGCGCTCACCGGCAAATATCTCTGCTATGCGCTGCTCGCCTTGGCGCTTGACCTGGTCTGGGGCTATTGCGGCATCCTCTCGCTCGGTCACGGCGCCTTCTTCGCGCTCGGCGGCTATGCGATGGGCATGTATCTGATGCGGCAGATCGGTTCGCGCGGCGTTTACGGCAATCCCATCTTGCCCGACTTCATGGTGTTCCTGAACTACAAGGAATTGCCCTGGTTCTGGTACGGTTTCGACCATTTCTGGTTCGCCGGCCTCATGGTGCTCGCGGTGCCCGGCCTGCTCGCTTTCGTCTTTGGCTGGTTCGCCTTCCGCAGCCGCGTCACCGGCGTTTATCTCTCGATCATCACCCAGGCGATGACCTACGCGCTGCTGCTTGCCTTTTTTCGCAACGACATGGGGTTCGGCGGCAACAACGGCCTGACCGATTTCAAGGATATTCTCGGCTTCAACGTGCAGGCCGACGCGACGCGTTCGGCGCTGTTCGCGGCCAGCGCCGTGATGCTCGCGCTTGCCGTGTTCGTCACCTGGGCGATCGTCGGCTCCAAATACGGCAAGCTCCTGATGGCGGTGCGCGATGCCGAGAGCCGCACGCGCTTCCTCGGCTGGCGGGCCGAGAACGTGAAACTGTTCGCCTTCACCGTCTCGGCTGTCATGGCCGGCATAGCCGGCGCGCTCTACGTGCCGCAGGTCGGCATCATCAATCCGGGCGAGTTCGAGCCGGCCAATTCGATTGAAGTCGTCGTCTGGGCGGCTGTCGGCGGGCGCGGCACCATCGTCGGACCGATCATCGGTGCGCTGCTGGTCAACGCCGGCAAATCCTGGTTCACCGGCGTGCTGCCGGAGTTCTGGCTGTTTGCACTGGGCGGGCTGTTCGTCGCCGTCACGCTTTTGCTGCCCAAAGGCATCATCGGCATGTGGGACAGTTGGCGCGGCAACGCCAAGGCGTTGCGGGCAGCTTCGATTGCCGAGGAAGCCGGCAGCGACCCCGACGTTCCGCCGCCGGCGAAAATCGTTCGCAGCGAGGCGAGAAAGCCCGGCGACTGGTCAGCCAGCAACCCCGAACCGCAGCCGGCGGAGTGAGCGACCATGTCAAAGTCGAACACGATCCTTTATCTCGACGGCGTCTCGGTCTCCTTCGATGGTTTTCGCGCCATCAACAATCTGTCGCTGGTGCTCGACAAGGGTGAGATGCGCGCCATCATCGGCCCCAACGGCGCCGGCAAGACGACGATGATGGACATCGTCACCGGCAAGACGCGGCCCGACGAAGGCGACGTGTTCTTCGACGGCCAGGTCGATCTGACCAAGCATGACGAGGCCGAAATCGCCATGATGGGCATCGGCCGCAAGTTTCAGAAGCCGACCGTGTTCGAAAGCCACACGATCGAGGAAAACCTGATGTTGGCGCTGAAGGGACCGCGCTCGATCTTCCCGGCGCTGTTCCATCGCCGCTCGACCGCCGAGACGCGGCAGATCGATGACATTCTCGGCATCATCCGGCTTGGCGACAAGCGTGACGAATTGGCGGCCAATCTGAGCCATGGACAAAAGCAGTGGCTCGAGATCGGCATGCTCCTGGCGCAGGACCCGAAACTGCTTCTGGTCGACGAACCGGTCGCCGGCATGACCGATGCCGAGACCGAGGAGACCGCGCGGCTGCTCAAGGATATCGCCCGCGACCATTCGGTCATCGTCGTCGAGCATGACATGCATTTCGTGCGCGAGCTCGGCGTCAAGGTCACCTGCCTGCATGAGGGCTCGGTGCTCTCGGAAGGCACACTCGATTTCGTGTCGGCCGACGAGCGTGTCGTCGAAGTCTATCTGGGGAGATGAGCATGGTCTGGCGGGTGCAGTTCCATCATTTCGATCTGTCGTTTCTGCGGTTCTGGAAAAGGCGCTGACATGCTCGAAGTTTCCAATGCCACGCTGCACTACGGCGCCGCCCAGGCGCTGCGCGGCGTGTCGCTGAAGGCGGGCGCCGGCAAGATCACCTGCGTGCTCGGCCGCAACGGCGTCGGCAAGACCAGTTTGATGAGATCGATCGTCGGCCACCACCGGCTGACGAGCGGAAGCGTTGCCTTCGAGGGGAAGGCGCTCGACCGGAGCGCGGCGTATGACCGCGCCCGGTCGGGCATCGCATTCGTACCGCAGGGCAGGGAGGTCTTTCCGCTGCTCACCGTGCGGGAGAACCTGGAATCAGGCTTCGCGCCGCTGAAACGGGCCGACCGCAACATTCCGGCGCATGTCTTCGAATTGTTCCCGGTGCTGAAGCAGATGCTCGGCCGCCGCGGCGGTGATCTTTCCGGCGGCCAGCAGCAGCAGCTCGCCATCGGACGGGCGCTGGTGATGCGGCCGAAACTGCTGGTGCTCGACGAGCCGACCGAGGGCATCCAGCCGTCGATCATCAAGGACATCGGCCGCGCCATCCGCTACCTGCGTGACCAGGCCGGCATCGCCGTGCTTCTGGTCGAACAATATCTCGATTTCTGTCGCGAGTTGGCCGACGAGGTCAACATCATGGACCGTGGCGTGATCGTCCATACCGGTCCGGCGGAAGATCTGGACCGTGCTGATGTCAGGAAGTTCCTGACGGTCTAGAATCGCCAACGCACTTCAGTTGACGATCCGAAGTCCTTGGCAAGTCCAGTATTTCTCCGGCCCTGCACCAGCCTCTCTGGTGCATCGGCAACTGCGTGCTAGTCTTTTCCTAGGCTTTTGTGAGTCGGCCGCTTCCGTACCAGTCTGGTTTATCGCAGATCGAGGAGCACGGCCAATGCCGGGCAAGTTTCACGCAAGCAAGGCTGCCTAGCTTCCCTCCTGCGATCTCTGTCGTTCAAACGCGTTTGGGCACACAGGCTAAGGGACAGCCATGGAACGTTACGTCGAGGATTACCAGAAGCGGCGGCTTATCGAACGTGTCGATATCATCGCTGCCATCAACATCTTGAGATCACAGGGCTGCGATTACGACGATCTGATCGAGGAGATCACCAAGGTCTTCTATGTCGATCTCGATACCTTCAATGAGATTGTCATGGCGGCCTAGGAGCTGCATTCGTCTCGCCACGATCAGAGGCCGGTGTTGACACACGCGATCAGCCTGCGCGCTTGAACGGAGAAGCGGTGACGCGGTTGCGGCCGGCGCGCTTGGCGTCGTAGAGCGCCTTGTCGGCGGCATTGAGCACCTTGTCGAAGCCGAGGCCTTCCTTGGTGCCGAAAGCAAATCCGGCACTGACCGTGCATATCAGCGAGCCTGTCTCGGTTTCGATGTGGTGCGCGGCGAAAGCTGCCCGGATGGCCTCGGCGGTGGCCTCCACCGTTTCGGGCAAGGTCCGCTTCAGCACCAGCGCGAATTCCTCGCCGCCCATGCGCGCGGCGACATCACCCGGGCGAAGATTGCTGGCGAGTTCCCGTGCAAATACCTTCAGCACCTCATCGCCGGCGGCGTGGCCGAATTCGTCGTTGATGGCCTTGAAGTTGTCGAGGTCGAAGACGACCACCGCCGTGAAGGCACCGACCGGCGCATCGCCGTGCAGGTCGAATAGGGCGCGGCGGTTGAGCAGGCCGGTCAGCGGGTCGGTCAGGGCATTGTGGCGGTGATGCCGGGCCAGACGCCCTTGGTTCAGGGCCAGGGAAAGCGCTCCGATGCCGGTCATGCTGGCGATAACGATGATGAGGCTCAGTTCCTCGGCCCAGTTGCTTGGCGCATGTCCAAGGACCAGCTTTCCCTCCCAGGCCAAAACCATGGCGCAGAGAGCGAAGGATGCGGCCGTGGCCGAATAGAGCGCGGTGATACCGGTTGTCAGGGCAGGGGCTTCGTCGCGGCCTTTCCAGTATTCGACCGCCGTTGCGAACAGAAGCAAGGCGGCGAAGGCATTTTCGAACATGAAGCCCAGCCCGTCATAGCCTAGAGCCATGGGAGGCAATGTCACGGCCAGTGAAATGGCGCTGCCAAACGCCGTTCGCGGCACTGGCGAGCCGCCGGTTCTGAACTGGTAGGCCGCGCCCAGCATTGTCGAGAAACCGAGCAGGAGGAAAGCCAGCGTGGCGATGCCCAGCAGGCGCCCGGGCATATCGATATAGGCGTCATAGAAAAAAATATCGCCGACCACGAACACCAGGCTGACCGCCCATGTCAGCAGGAACTTTTCCGAGCGAGCGGTCAGCCACATGCCAAACAAGGTCAGGCTCAGGCAGGCAGCGGAAAAACCGACAGCCAGCAGAAGTGAAGTGTAGTCGAGCGACATGCCCCTCGTCCTTGCCCGCGGCGGCCCAGATTTGCGACTGGTTCAGCTGGATTCATGCAGCAAGGAGGTATCGATAAGGTTACGACGATGGCGAAGATGCCATGATTCCGCAGCGTCAGGGCACCGACAGATCCTGGTCCACCCGCTTCATCAGTGCCATGGCGCCGAACGGCGCGCGCACCTTGCCCTCCGTGATGAAGTAGACGAACACGTCGCGCGGCTTGACCGGCGCATCGGTGGCGGGGTCGGCGCGCCGCAGGTCGGCCGGCTGCTTGCCTTGCGCCCAGATCTTTACCCGCGCGGCCCATTCATCGAGGCCTTTCGGCGTGTAGCAGTCGGGATTGTCATCGCTGCCGGTCTGCAGCCGGGCGTAGACGAAATCGGCGGTGACGTCGGCGATATCGGGATATTTGGCATGGTCGGCGTAGACGATCGCGGCCTTGTATTTTCGGGCAAGTGCTGCGAATTCCGGCACGACAAAACTGTCGTTGCGGACTTCGAGCGCATGGCGCAGCGCAACGCCGTCCTGCTTTTCCGGCAGCAGTTTCAAAAAGGCTTCGAAATCGTCCGGATCGAATTTCTTGGTCGGCGCGAACTGCCACAGGATCGGCCCGAGCTTTTCCCCGAGTGCGGCAACGCCCGAGCCGAGGAAGCGCGTCATCGATTCGCCGGCCTCGCCCAGCACGCGCCGGTTGGTGACGAAGCGGTTGCCCTTTAGCGAGTACACGAAACCGTCCGGCGCCTCGTTGGCCCATTTGACGAAGGTCGGTTCCTTGAAGCTGGAATAGTAAGTGCCGTTGACCTCGATGCTCGGCACCTGGCGAGTGGCGTAGTTCAGCTGCTTGGCCTTGGAGAGCTTGTCGGGATAGAAGGACGTATCCCAAGGCTCAAAGGTCCAGCCGCCCATGCCGGCGCGGATCGTTCCCGATGTGCTCATTGTCATCCTCCCAAGTTCAGAAATCAGGCCGCTGTGCTCTCGTGGACCGATTTCGCCATGTCGACCAGCACCCATCCCGGCCGGTAGGGATTGGGCCGGCGACCCGTTTCGTGGAAACCATAGGCCAGATAGAGCGCGATGTTCCGTTCCATCCTGGCGTTGGTGTAAAGCCGCACCTCGGGCAGGCCCCAGAGACGGGTCAGCTCATCCGCGTGTTTCAGCAGCGCAATGCCGAAGCCCTTGCCCTGAAAGTCAGGAGAGACCGCGACGGAGAAGATCATCGCGTGGTCGTCATGCCGTTCCAGCGTGATCAGTCCGGCAAGTCCGCCGCCACTTTCCAACACCCACACCTCACCACGCGCGATGCGCGGCGCGTAGTCCTCGGTGACTGGGATCGGCGGTGCGCCTAACAGTGCAGTGTAAGGCGCATAGGCCGCTTGCGTCAGCGAGACGACGGTTTGGAGATCACCGGCAAGCGCTCTTCTGATTTTCATTCAAAAGCTCTCCAGGCGCCAACCGGTCCGATCACTCCGCCGCTTCGCGCTTGCCTCCGGGGCGCCGCTCCAGAAGCTCCTTGAGGAACTGGCCGGTGTAGCTGCGCTTCTCGCGCACGATCGCTTCCGGCGTGCCGGAGGCAACCAGTTCGCCGCCGCCGTCGCCGCCTTCGGGGCCGAGGTCGAGCACCCAGTCGGCGGTCTTGATCACTTCGAGATTGTGCTCGATGACCACCACCGTGTTGCCCTGGTCGACCAGTTCATGCAGCACTTCCAACAGCTTGGCGACGTCGTGGAAATGCAGGCCGGTGGTCGGCTCGTCGAGGATATAGAGCGTCTTGCCAGTTGCCTTGCGCGACAGTTCCTTGGCCAGCTTGATGCGCTGCGCCTCGCCGCCTGACAGCGTCGTCGCCTGCTGGCCGATATGGATGTAGCCAAGGCCGACCTGCTTCAGCGTGTCGAGCTTGTCGCGCACGCCGGGCACGGCGGCGAAGAAGTCGACGCCTTCCTCGACCGTCATGTCGAGCACATCGGCGATCGACTTGCCCTTGAACACGACGTCGAGCGTCTCTCTGTTGTAACGCTTGCCGTGGCAGACGTCGCAGGTGACGTAGACGTCGGGCAAAAAGTGCATCTCGATCTTGATGACGCCGTCGCCCTGGCAGGCTTCGCAGCGGCCACCCTTAACGTTGAAGGAGAAGCGGCCGGGCTGGTAGCCGCGCGCTTTGGCCTCCGGCAGGCCGGCGAACCAGTCGCGGATTGGCGTGAAGGCGCCGGTATAGGTGGCGGGGTTCGAACGCGGAGTCCTGCCAATGGGCGACTGGTCGATGTCGATGACCTTGTCGAGGAATTCGAGGCCCTCGATGCGGTCGTGGTCGGCCGGGTGCTCGCGCGAGCCCATGATGCGGCGCGAGGCAGCCTTGAACAGGGTTTCGATCAGGAAGGTCGACTTGCCGCCGCCCGACACGCCGGTGACGGCGGTGAAGGTGCCGAGCGGTATTTCGGCGGTGACGTTCTTCAGATTGTTGCCGCGCGCGCCGACGATCTTCAGGCGGCGGTTCTTCTTCGCTTCACGCCGCACGCCGGGCGTCGCCACTTCGAGCGCGCCGGACAGATATTTGCCGGTGATCGAATTGGGATTGGCCATAACCTGCTGCGGGGTGCCCTGGGCGATGATTTCGCCGCCATGGATGCCGGCGGCCGGACCCATGTCGACGACATAGTCGGCATGCAGGATGGCGTCCTCGTCATGCTCGACGACGATCACCGTGTTGCCGATGTCGCGCAGGTGCTTCAGCGTATCGAGCAGGCGGGCATTGTCGCGCTGGTGCAGGCCGATCGACGGCTCGTCCAGCACATAGAGCACGCCCGTGAGACCGGAGCCGATCTGCGATGCCAGCCGGATGCGCTGGCTCTCGCCGCCCGACAGCGTGCCGGAATTGCGCGACAGCGTCAGGTAGTCGAGCCCGACATCGTTGAGGAAGCGCAGCCGCTCGCGGATCTCCTTGAGCACCCGCACCGCGATCTCGTTCTGCTTGTCGTTGAGCGACGCGGGCAGGTCGGTGAACCACTGGTCGGCCTTGCGGATGGAAAGCTCGGTGACTTCGCCGATATGTCTGCCTGCGATCTTCACCGCCAGCGACTCCGGCTTCAGCCGATACCCCTTGCAGGCCGGGCAGGGCGTGGCCGACATGAAGCGCTCGATCTCTTCACGCATCCAGGCGGATTCGGTCTCTTTCCAGCGCCGCTCGAGATTGGGAATGACGCCTTCAAAGGTCTTGGTGGTCTTGTAGGAGCGCAGGCCGTCATCATACTGGAAGGTGATTTCGCGCTCACCCGTGCCGTGCAGGATAGCTTCCTTGGCCTCTTCGGACAAATCCTTGAACTTGTCGCCAAGCTTGAAGCCATAGGCCTTGCCCAGCGCTTCCAGCGTTTGCGCGTAATAGGGGGACGTCGATTTCGCCCACGGGCTGACGGCGCCGTCGCGCAGCGAGATGTTCTCGTCCGGCACGATCAGATTGCCGTCGATGGCGCGCTGGCTGCCGAGACCGTCACAGGTCGGGCAGGCGCCGAACGGGTTGTTGAACGAGAATAGCCGCGGTTCGATTTCCGGAATGGTGAAGCCGGAGACCGGGCAAGCGAATTTTTCCGAGAACAGGATGCGCTCATGCGTCTCGTTCTTCGACTTGTTGACCGAATCCTCGCCGGTCTGGCTGGCATCGAGCGGCTTGTCTGCGAATTCGGCGACCGCCAGCCCATCGGCCAATTTCAGCGCCGTCTCGATGGAATCGGCAAGCCGCGTCGCCAGATCGCCGCGCACGACGATGCGGTCGACAACGACGTCGAGGTCATGCTTGTACTTCTTGTCCAGCGCCGGCACGTCGGCGATTTCGTAGAAGACGCCATCGACCTTGACGCGCTGAAAGCCCTTCTTCTGCAGTTCCAGCAATTCCTTGCGGTACTCGCCTTTGCGGCCGCGCACCATCGGCGCCAGGATGAACAGGCGCGTGCCTTCCTCGATCGCCAGCACGCGGTCGACCATCTGCGAAACCGTCTGGCTCTCGATCGGCAGGCCGGTGGCCGGCGAATAGGGGATGCCAACGCGGGCGAACAGCAGCCGCATATAGTCGTAGATCTCGGTGACGGTGCCGACCGTCGAACGCGGGTTCTTCGAGGTGGTCTTCTGCTCGATGGAAATGGCGGGCGACAGGCCGTCGATCTGGTCGACGTCGGGTTTCTGCATCATTTCGAGGAATTGCCGCGCGTAGGCCGACAGGCTTTCGACATAGCGGCGCTGGCCCTCGGCATAGATCGTGTCGAAGGCAAGCGATGACTTGCCGGACCCCGACAGGCCGGTCATGACAATCAGGCTGTCACGCGGCAAGTCGAGATCGACATTCTTCAGATTGTGTTCGCGCGCCCCGCGAATGGAAAGATATTTATGGTCGGCCATAGCCGGTCGCCGCCTCAGAATCTGGAATTTCCTGGAATGGCGGGTTTTCCCGGCCATCCCCTATGTAGGTAGTTTTGCCGCCACGTCGAGATACGCCACAATTCCCGACGAGAGCGTTTAAGCGTCTTTCGCGTGAACGGGCAAGCGGAAAGAACAAAGGCCGAACACGCTCCTGACAAAGCTGTGCAAAAACTGACTTGCACGTAACCTCCCGGCGATCACATTTTTCGGTAACCGGCTATTGATGGTTGACGCCACCAGCTGACGGGAGCAGTCTCCAGCAGTCAACGAAGACGGCCGTCTTTCGATGGCCTCGCCGCCCAAAGGCGGCCTGCGAGACGCCGCAGGCATTTGCGATTTGTGCTTCGAATTGACAACAATCGCAACGGACAGAGGAGCGGAGCTATGACGCCACCGGATCGTCCCCTAGGGTTCCAGTTGTCACTGGAGCCGAGGCAGGCATAAGTGCCAGGGTTCAGCGTTTTCGCCAGCCGGCAAACCGTGACCTGCCATCTCTCGTAAAAATCAGAGACTACTAGTCGGATCGTCGGCTGAATGCCGCGGTGCATCCGAAATCAAACGCCGGCAGTACACTCCCGGTAAAATTGGATTTGAGATCCAAAAAGGCCCCGTCCGTTTGCGCAAAGCACGGCGGGGCCGTTTTCATGTGCGGATTGTCTTGTGGGCGACAGGCGCAGCGCGACACGCGCTGTCAGTGGCGCGGCGGCCCGAACGAGCCGGCGCCGACATCGACGGTGATGCTGCCGGAAATCCTGACATCGGTATCGCCGATCTTGAATGTGCCGTTCTCGCCGGCTGGCAGCGCATCGTCCGGCTCTGGAGCCGGCTTGGCGATGCGGTAGTCGCCGGTCACGCCGGGCAGGGCGCCTTTTTGCGTCGACGACGAACTGTCGTCGGCAAGTGCCGCGCCGCTGATGAGGCTCGCAATGGCGAGCGCTGCAACGGCGATGACGCGGTGCAATGATCTGGACTGATGAGTGTCGGTCATCCCAGGACTATAGTGGCGCGCCGCCGATGGAACCAGACCGGCATCGTCAAATCTTCGACTACCTGCCGGACGGTCTCCGATCCGGCCCTGGCTTACGCCGCTTTCTTTCGCGTGTCGAAAACATGGTCGACGATGCCCCAGGACTGGGCCTCGCGGGCGGTCATGAAGTGGTCGCGGTCGAGCGTGCGTTCCACCTCTTCATAGCTGCGGCCGCAATGCTGCGCGTAAAGTTCGGCCATGTGCCGTTTCGTCCGGCCGATGCGCTCGGCATGGCGCTGGATGTCGGATGCCTGGCCCTGGAACCCGCCCAGCGGCTGATGCAGCAGGATAGTGGCATTCGGCAGGGAAATCCGGCGCCCCGGTGTGCCTGCCATCAGCAGGAACGAGCCCATCGAGGCGGCAAAGCCCATGCATACGGTGGACACCGGGCAGCTGATATATTGCATCGTATCGTAGATGGCGAAGCCGCTGGTCACCACGCCGCCCGGCGAGTTGATGTAGAGCGAGATCTCCTTGTCGGGATTGTCCGATTCCAGCGACAAAAGCTGCGCGCAGACCAGCGCCGAGATGTCGTCGTTGATCTCGCCGTTGATGAAGATGATGCGCTCGCGCAGCAGCCGCGAAAAGATGTCGAAGGCACGTTCGCCGCGGCTCGATTGCTCGATGACCATCGGCACCAGACTGGCAACACCGCTCATTGTCTCTCTCCGTCCGTTTTGTTTTCAGGCCGCGCGAAGCAGGAGGCGAGGCGTGTTTGCGGCGATTGGCTTAGATGACCTGTTCGCACCGAGCGAAACCCGGCAGCCGGCGCCTGCCATGGCGACGGCAGGCATGGCCTTGCGGGCAAAGCCGTCATGGACGATACGCAGATGCGTGCCGCCGGATACGGCTCGGGCAAGTGTGAAGGTGACGGTGCTGTCGAGCGGATCCTGCCTGGCTGCGTCGCCCGGCTGCTCCCGCCAGGAATAGCGCAGCAGCTTCTCGGGTTCGGCGTCGAGGATTTCGCATTCGATCGGCGTGTCCGGTCCGGCGAAGGCAAAACGGTTGCCGATCTCGGGGCTGATGTCGTTCGGCATCATCCAGGCGGCCAGCAATTCCGGTATGGTCAGGGCCCGCCAGACCTTTTCCGGCGGCTCGGCAAGCTCGTACTCGAACTCGAGCGCATCCGGGGCGTCGCCTTGGCCGTGGTTGGTCGTTGATCCCGCCTTCTTCATTGATCCATGTCCTTCAAAACCGCCTTCAGCCTTTCGATGCGCTCCGGCCAGAAGGTCCGGTAGCGTTCGATCCAGGAGAGCAAGGGGGCGAGCCCCTGCGGATCGGCGCGGTAATAGGCGTTGCGGCCGGCTCGCCGCTCGATCACCAGCCCGGCGCCACGCAGCACCGCCAGATGCTGCGACACCGCGGGCTGCGACACCATCATCCCGGTGCGCAATTCCGACACGCTCATCTCGCCGGCGGCCAGCCGCTCAAAGACGGCGCGGCGCGTCGGGTCGGCCAGTGCGCGAAAAATCTCTGCTTCGATCATGCCAAAAGCATAAGTGCATACTTATTGATTTGGCAAGCGGTCTTTTCAGGCCCATATGATCGGCTTCGGCATTGCTGCCATTCCTTGACAATAAGCAGCGACGCGGATAAGAACGAAAAGGGAACAAAAACCTTGTGGGTAAAGGCAGCCATGGCAAGCGGCGATCGCCCGCAGCCTGTAAGGTGCTGCGACAAAAATTTGTTTCGGATGAGCGCGGAGAAATATCATGGCGGGTAGCGTCAACAAGGTCATTCTGGTCGGCAATCTCGGCGCGGATCCCGAAATCCGTCGCCTGAATTCGGGTGAGCCGGTCGTCAACATCCGCATCGCCACATCGGAAAGCTGGCGCGACAAGAATTCCGGCGAACGCAAGGAAAAAACCGAGTGGCACAACGTCGTCATCTTCAATGAGGGCATCGCCAAGGTGGCGGAGCAGTATCTGAAGAAGGGCATGAAGGTTTATGTCGAGGGCCAGTTGCAGACGCGCAAATGGCAGGACCAGACCGGTGCCGACAAGTACACGACGGAAGTCGTGCTGCAGAAATTCCGCGGGGAGCTGCAGATGCTCGACGCACGCGGACAGGGCGAGGGCGGTCAGGTCGGCGGCTATACCGGTGGCGGCAGCAGCCGTGGTTCCGATTTCGGCCAGTCCAGCCCGAGCGAAGGCTTCAATCGCGGTGGCGGCGGTGCCAAGAGCGGCGGCGGCGGTGGTTCGTCGCGCGAATTGGATGACGAAATCCCGTTCTGATCGCAACAGTTATGTCGGACACAGTGCCCCGAGAGTCGTTCATGGACTTTCGGGGTTTTGCATCGTGATTGAGGCTGACCGGGCCGATCAACGAAATACGGTGAGAGGACGAGTTGGGTGAAAGCGCGGGTAAAGTGGGTCGAGGAGCGCACCTTCGTCGGGGAATCCGGCAGCGGTCACAAGGTCGTGCTCGGAACAGCGCACGGACCGGAAGGCAGGACGCCGGGTCCAAGCCCGATGGAGCTGGTGCTGATCGGCACCGGTGGCTGTTCGGCCTATGATGTCGTGCATATCCTCGAAAAGGGCCGCGAGGCGGTCGAGGACTGCGTGGTCGAGCTTGATGCCGAGCGGGCCGAAACCGAGCCAAGAGTGTTCACCCGCATCCACATGCATTTCGTCGTCAAGGGCAGGGCACTCTCCAGCGTCAAGGTGAAACGCGCGATCGACCTTTCGATCGAAAAATATTGCTCGGCCTCCGCGATGCTGGCCAAGACCGCCACGATTACCCACGATTTCGAGGTCATCGACACGACGGCGAAATAGGCAGTAGGCAGTAGGCAGTAGGCAGTAGGCAGTAGGCAGTAGGCAGTAGGCAGTAGGCAGTAGGCAGTAGGCAGTAGGCAGTAGGCAGTAGGGACTGTCGTTCAGCCTGCTATCAGCGCCTTGATGCCGTCGGCGACGAATTGCACAGCCAGTGCCGCCAGGATGACGCCAAGCAGACGGGTCAGGATCGAGCGGCCGGTCTGGCCGAGGATGCGGTCTATGCGTTCCGACAGCACGAACACCAGATAGGTGATGGCGAGGCAGACGAAGATGATGCCGACCAGCGCCGCCTGCGCGGCAAAGCCTTGAAACGAGCCGGAAAGCAGCACAGTTGCCGAAATGGCACCAGGGCCCGCGATCAGTGGGATCGCCAGCGGGAAGGCGGCGATGTTGTGGATCATGTCCTTGGTGATGGCGACGTCGCCGATCTTCTCCTTGCGGTCCTGCCGGCGCTCGAACACCATCTCGAAGGCGATGAAGAACAGCAGGAAACCGCCGGCGACGCGGAAGGCCGGCAACGTTATGCCGAACACCGACAGGATCGAGGCCCCGGCAACCGCAAACAGCGCCATCACCAGGAAACCGATGATCGAGGCGCGCACCGAAACCTGCTGGCGCTCCTCACGGTTCATGCCGCGCGTCACGGCGAGGAACAGCGGCGCCAGGCCGGGCGGGTCGATGGTCACGAGAATGGTGACGAAAGCGTTGAACAGGCTGTCGAAACTCGGCATCTCTGACCCTCCCGCCGGGCTGTGCCCGTGCCAGAATATTGGTAGAGCAAAGCCCGTTCGGTGGGAACCGTTCGTGAGAAAGTGGTTGATGCGGGACAGAGGGCAGCGCGAAGGATCGCGACGCTTTTATTCTGGGCTGCTGCAATCCTCGGAGATCAAACCGCTCGCCGCGCCAGGAACTCGACTTCCAGCCGCCATGTCGCGCCATTGTCTTGCGAGCGTTCGCCCAGCCAGCGGAAGGAGTTTTCGGTGATGCGTGAAAAGCTCCAGCGTACCGAGCTGCCGGTGTCGTCGGCGCCCACTTGCACGATCGTGTCACCCTCGGCGCGGCCGAGCTGGCGGCTGAAATACTGGTTGCGCGGGTCGCTCCAGAAGATGTGCCAGGCATCCGCGCCGGGATCATAGACGCGCAGCGTCGTGCCGTAAAAAGTCCATGTGCCCAAGGATGGCGATGGACCGGCGTCCCGCGCGGGCAGGATCCACACGTCCTGGATCGCCCGGCCTTCCAGCACCCAGCCGAAATGCACCTCGCCACGCCCTGTCAGCACAGTGCCGTCCTCGAGGTGGCGCGAGGCCTCAAACGTCCAGGCGCCGACGAAGCGGCCGTAAAGGCTCAGTTTTTCGGCAAGCCCTTCGATCGGTCCGGAGCTATGCAGGGCTTCGGCAAACGAGGATTGATCGAACATGGCTGCGGCCTCTTCTTGTCAGGAGACCGTTAGGAGTAGGCGGTGACGGGGTTCTGGGCTTGGGAAAAATTGCTATATTTCGACTATGACGACGACCACGCATAGTCTCGCATTCGGAGCCGGTTGGCACGTGACGGACGTCATTTGCACGGCCGGCGCCGGCGACCGGCCGTTCGAGGAAGCGCATCAGGATTTCTGCGTCGCTGCGGTCACCAGCGGCACGTTTCGCTACCGCGCCCAGCAAGGCACGGCGATGCTGGCGCCCGGCGCGCTCCTGCTCGGCAATCCCGGCACATGTTACGAATGCGGGCACGAGCATGGCAGCGGCGACCGTTGCCTCTCGTTCCATTTCGATCCGGCCTACATGGAACGGATCGCAGCTGGCGTTCCGGGCGCCAGGAAGCTGGCTTTCGAGGCGGCGCGCCTGCCGCCTTTGCCGGTACTGGCGCCGCTCCTGGCCGAAGCGGAGACCGCGCGCGAGATGGCCTACATCGACGCCTTCGAGGAACTTTCCCTGCGCTTGGCCGGTGCTGCCGTGGCTACAGCCTCTGGCGCTACGCATGTCGGGCGCGCGCCCAGCCGCCGCGATCAGAAACGGGTGGCCGAGGCAGTGCGGCGGATCGAACTGGACGCCGATGGGCCTGTCTCGCTTTCAGCGCTTGCCAATGAGACAGCAACCAGTCCGTATCACTTCCTGCGCATCTTCCGGCAGGTGGCGGGCATGACGCCCTACCAATTCCTGCTCAGGACGCGATTGCACAGGGCGGCGGTGCGGCTACGCATGTCCAACGATGCGGTCTCGGCGATCGCCTTCGAGGCCGGCTTCAACGATCTGTCGACTTTCAATCGTCGTTTTCGGCGGATCATGGGGGAGACGCCGCGCAACTATCGCAGCCGCCGTGGCGCATGGGCCTTTTCTGCTTCGTCAATCGGCCCCGTGCCCGCCAAGGCAGACACGCAGGCTTTTGCGTCAGGGCGGCGAAAACCGCCTTGGCCATATCGTCGCAATCAGCGGTATCCATTTGAAATTACCACCGAAAATGACACTGGAAAAGTGCCGTGAAGGTTGGAGTTTCGGGCTTGCTTCCTATATAAGCACCAAGTGATTCCTGATTAGATTGTGATCCGATTTGACCGACCAGAAGACACCGCGCGGCGCCGACGGCGGCCCCACCGGCATCGAGCCGATATCCATCGTCGAGGAGATGCAGCGCTCCTATCTCGATTACGCTATGAGCGTGATCGTCAGCCGTGCGCTGCCGGACGTGCGCGACGGCCTGAAGCCGGTGCATCGCCGCATTCTCTTCGCCGCCCATGAGAGCGGCTACCACTGGAACCGCAAATATGTGAAGTCGGCGCGCCCGGTCGCCGACGTGATGGGTAAATACCATCCGCATGGCGACGCCTCCATCTATGACGCCTTGGTGCGCATGGCACAGGACTGGTCGCTGCGCGTTCCGTTGATCGACGGGCAGGGCAATTTCGGCTCCATCGACGGCGATCCGCCTGCGGCGATGCGCTACACGGAAGCGCGGCTGACCAAGGTCGCGCACGAGCTTTTGGAGGATATCGACAAGGATACCGTCGATTTCCAGGACACTTACGACGCGTCGGGCAGCGAACCGAAGGTTCTGCCGGCACGGTTTCCCAACCTTTTGGTCAACGGCTCGGGCGGCATCGCCGTCGGCATGGCGACCAACATTCCACCGCATAATCTCAGCGAAATCTGCAACGGCGCCATCGCCCTCATCGACAATCCGGCGATCGACCTGCCGGCGTTGATGGAGATCATTCCGGGACCGGATTTCCCCACCGGCGGCATCGTGCTTGGCCGTTCGGGCATCTACAACGCCTATTCGACCGGCCGTGGCTCCATCGTCATGCGCGGCAAGGTCAACATCGAACAGCGCGGCAACGACCGCGAGTCGATCATCATCACCGAGGTTCCCTACCAGGTGAACAAGTCGTCGATGATCGAGAAGATGGCTGAACTGGTGCGCGACAAGCGCATCGAGGGCATTTCCGATATCCGCGACGAGAGCGACCGCCAGGGCTACCGCGTCGTCATCGAGTTGAAGCGCGACGCCGTTGCCGACGTCATCCTCAACCAGCTCTACCGCTTCACGCCGCTGCAGACCTCCTTCGGCGCCAATATGGTGGCACTGAACGGCGGCAAGCCGGAAGTGATGAACCTGACCGATATGCTGAAGGCGTTCGTCGCCTTCCGTGAGGAGGTGATCACAAGGCGGACGAAATTCCTGCTGCGCAAGGCGCGCGACCGCGCCCATGTGCTGGTCGGTCTCGCCATCGCAGTCGCCAACATCGACGAGATCATCAAGCTGATCCGCACCGCGCCGGATCCGCAGACGGCGCGTGAGCAGTTGATGGAGCGGCGCTGGCCCTCTGGCGACGTGGAATCGCTGATCCTCCTGATCGATGACCCGCGTCACCGGATCAACGAAGACGGCACCTACAATCTGTCAGAGGAACAGGCGCGCGCCATCCTCGAACTGCGCCTGCAGCGCCTGACCGCGCTCGGCCGCGACGAGATCGCCGACGAGTTGAACACGATCGGCGCCGAAATCATCGATTACCTGGACATTTTGTCGTCCCGCGCGCGCGTCCAGCAGATCGTCAAGGACGAGCTTGCCGCCGTGCGCGACGAGTTCGGCACGCCGCGCCGCACCGAACTCACCGACGGCGGTTCGGACATGGAAGACGAGGACCTGATCCAGCGCGAGGACATGGTCGTGACGGTGAGCCATTCCGGCTACATCAAGCGCGTGCCGCTGTCGCTCTACCGGGCGCAGCGTCGCGGCGGCAAGGGCCGCTCCGGCATGTCGACCAAGGAAGAGGATTTCGTCACCCGGCTGTTCGTGGCCAACACCCACACGCCGGTGCTGTTCTTCTCCTCGCGCGGCATCGTCTACAAGGAAAAGGTCTGGCGGCTGCCGATCGGCAATCCGCAGTCACGCGGCAAGGCGCTGATCAACATGCTGCCGCTGGAGCAGGGCGAGCGCATCACCACCATCATGCCGCTGCCGGAGGACGAGGCCAGCTGGGGCGAACTTTACGTGATGTTCGCCACCACGCGCGGCACCGTGCGCCGCAACGATCTATCCGACTTCGTCCAGGTCAACCGCAACGGCAAGATCGCCATGAAGCTGGAGGAAGAAGGCGACGAGATCCTCGGCGTCGAGACCTGCACCGACAAGGACGACGTGCTGCTGACCGCCAGTTCCGGCCAGTGCATACGCTTCTCCGTCGGCGACGTGCGCGTCTTCCAGAGCCGCAATTCGGTCGGTGTGCGCGGCATAACCATGGCCGAGACCGACCGCATCATCTCGATGTCGGTGATAGAGCATGTCGATGCTTCGCCAGCGGAACGCGCCGCTTACCTGAAGCGCGCGGCGGCGGAGCGGCGGCTTGCCACGGAAACGACCGGCGAAGAGGAAGAGATCGCGCTGACCAATGAGGAGATCGGCGAGGAGACGGAGCTTTCCGACAACCGATACGAAGAGCTCAAGGCGCACGAACAGTACGTGCTGACGGTCACCGAGTTCGGCTACGGCAAGCGTTCGTCATCCTATGATTTCCGGCTGACCGGACGCGGCGGCAAAGGCATCCGCGCCACCGATGTGTCGAAGGCAGCCGAGATTGGCAGGCTGGTGGCGACGTTCCCGGTCGGCAATGACGACCAGATCATGCTGGTGTCGGACGGCGGCACCGTCATCCGGGTTCCGGTCAACGGCATCCGTTTCGCCAGCCGCGCCACCAAGGGCGTGACCATCTTCAACACGGCTGAAGGCGAAAAGGTGGTTTCGGTCGAGCGGATCTCGGAACCGCAAGCGGACGAAGAAAGCGATGAGACGGTCGAGGGCGGTGCTGATGCCGCTCCGGCGCCTGACGCCGGTCCGGACGGTGCGGACTAAGTCCGGCACCCGGGTTTTGACATAGCAACGCCGGCCAGGTGGCCGGCGCGGCAGCAAGTTCAGGCTTTATCAGTAGTGACGATATGGCTTGCGCGGGCCGAAGCCTTCGAAGCGCTTGGTGTTTGCCTTGACGCGGATGCGTTGCGCCTCCTGATGCAGCCCAAATACGGTGGCGATCAGCATGGCGACGGTCATTGCGGTGGCGAGCATGTAGATCAGCATGTGCGTGTTCTCCTGCGCCTAACAACGGATAGATGGGATTTTGGTTTCATCTTATTAAGGTGCAACCTAGTGAACGCTGCGTGAAGGCTTCGTGATCAGCGTGTTCATCTGTCGTTCATGTGCCGGAAAAGGTTCACGGCCGGCGCGCCGATCGGATTTGCCTTTGCGAGAGAGGCTCGCTAGAGCCTGTTCCATCTTGTTGATGGACGGAAGACGGAACGGGCTCTAGCTTTCATTTGAGCATGATCTTTTCCAAAAACCGGTTTCCACTTTTTGGGATCATGCATTAGAAGCACCTGCCATGACTGAACGCATCGCCCTCTATGCCGGCTCCTTCGACCCGCTGACCAACGGCCATCTCGATGTGCTGAAGGCCTCGCTGGCCGTGGCGGATATCGTTTATGCGGCGATCGGCATCCATCCGGGCAAGCAACCGCTGTTTTCCTTCGAGGAGCGGGTGAAGCTGATCGAGACGGCGACGAAGACGGAATTCGGCAGCGACGGTGCCCGCATCAAGGTCGTCGCCTTCGACGGGCTGGTCATCGACGCCGCCAGGAAGCAGGGCGCCTCGATCATGATCCGCGGCCTGCGCGACGGCACCGACCTCGACTATGAGATGCAGATGGCCGGCATGAACGAGACCATGGCGCCCCAACTGCAGACGGTTTTTCTGCCCGCCAGTCCTTCGGTACGCACCATTACCGCCACACTTGTTCGCCAGATTGCCTCGATGGGCGGCGACATTCGCCCCTTCGTGCCGGCGGCGGTTGCCGGTGCGCTCACAGCCAAGTTCAAGAAGTAAGTTTTCGGAGAAAACCATGCAGCTGAAAAAGCTAGCCTCGTTCCTTGTCGTGCTCGCCGGTCTTGTGGCTGTGTCGGTCTCGGCTTTCGCCGCCGACCCGGAAAACACAATGATCATCACGCTGAAGGACGGCGACGTCACCATTGCGCTGAGGCCCGATCTTGCGCCAAAGCATGTCGAGCAGATCAAGAAGCTGGTGCGCCAAGGCGCCTATGACAACGTCGCCTTCCATCGCGTCATCGACGGCTTCATGGCGCAGACCGGCGACGTCAAGTTCGGCAATATGAAAAAGGGTTTCAGCGCCGAGGCCGCCGGCACCGGCGGTTCCGACCTGCCCGACCTGCCGGCCGAATTCTCACAGACCGAACATTATAAGCGCGGCGTGGTCGGTATGGCCCGCTCGCAGGACCCAAATTCGGCCAATTCGCAGTTCTTCATCATGTTCGCTCCGGCACCGCCCCTCGATGGCCAGTACACGATCGTCGGCAATGTCGTCAGCGGCATGGAACTGGTGGACCAAATCAAGAAGGGCGACCAGGCGGACAACGGCACGGTCACCGATCCCGACCGGATGATTAAGGTGCGCATCGCCGCCGACAAGTAAATTGTCGAATAACTCTGTTTCTCAAAAGGATATCTGACATGGCCGAAATCAAGGATCGCGAGAACGCGCTCATCATGGAAACGACCAAGGGCAAGGTCGTCATCGAACTTTTCCCCGACCTGGCGCCCGGCCATGTCGCCCGCATCAAGGAACTGGCCAGGGAAGGCGCCTATGACGGCGTGGTCTTCCACCGCGTCATCGAGGGTTTCATGGCGCAGACCGGCGACGTCAAGTTCGGCAATTCGAGCAAGCCTTCCTTCGCGCCGTCCCGCGCGGGCATGGGCGGCTCTGAAAAGCCGGATTTGAAGGCTGAATTCTCCAACGCCAACCATGCTCGCGGCACCTGCTCGATGGCCCGCTCGCAGAACCCGAACTCGGCCAATTCGCAGTTCTTCATCTGCTTCGACGATGCCGCCTTCCTCAACCGCCAGTACACGGTCTGGGGCCAGGTCATCGAAGGCATGGACAATGTCGACAAGATCAAGCGCGGCGAGCCGGTGCAGGATCCCGACAAGATCGTGTCGCTGAAAGTCGCGGCCGACGTCAAGTAAGGGCAAACGACAATGATGGGCGTCGTCTGGTCGCTTCTCGGCATCCTGTCCGGCGCCTTCATTGCCATTCAGGCGCCGATCAATTCGCAGCTGGCGCGCGGCCTGGGCCTCCCGGTCGCGGCGGCTGCGTTTTCGTTCCTGTCGGGCGCGATCGTGCTCGGTATCATCTCCGTCACGGTGGTGAAGCTGCAAGGCATCTCGCTCGACTGGAAGGCGCCGGCGCCCTGGCTGTTCGTGGCCGGCGGCATGCTGGGCGGTTTCTATGTCACGCTGTCGACGATTCTCACGCCACGCATAGGTGCGGCCGCGCTGATGGCGTTTCTGGTCACCGGCCAGTTGCTGGCCGGCATGCTCATCGATCGCGTCGGCTTCCTCGGCGTCGCGGTGCGTGAAATCTCGCTCGGCCGCGTTGCCGGCGCGGTGCTGCTGCTGGCCGGAGCGCTGCTCGTCCGGCTCTACTGATGCGCGTCGATCTCTTTGACTTCGACTTGCCGGAGGAGCGCATCGCGCTTCGTCCGGCGGAGCCGCGCGACAGCGCCAAGATGCTGGTGGTCAAACCCGGCGAAGGGTTCGACGACCGCAGGGTTGGCGACCTGCCGTCCTTGCTCAGGGCCGGCGACGTGCTGGTGTTCAACGACACCAAGGTCATTCCAGCGCAGCTCAAAGGCATCCGGAGGCGAGGCGAAGTGACAGCGCAGGTCGAAGCCACGCTGCATATGCGCATGGCGCCGGACCGCTGGCTGGCCTTCATGCGGCCGGGCAAGCGCATTGCCGCCGGCGACCGCATCCATTTCGGCCATGACGGCAATTCCTGTTTGCTCGGTCAGCTCGACGCCACGGTGATCGAGAAAGGCGAGGGCGGCGAAGCGCTGCTTGGCTTCGATCTGTCGGGGCCGTTCCTCGACGAGGCGCTGCACGCGGTCGGCCACATTCCGCTGCCGCCCTACATCGCCTCGAAACGCGACGACGACGAACGCGACCGGGCCGACTACCAGACCATCTATGCAAGCGAGGAAGGCGCCGTCGCGGCTCCGACAGCGGGCCTGCATTTCACGCCGGAGCTTTTTGCAGCGCTTGACAGCAAGGGCATCGAACGCCGCTTCGTCACCTTGCATGTCGGCGCCGGTACGTTCCTGCCGGTGAAGGCCGACGACACCGCCGACCACAAGATGCATGCCGAGACCGGTTCGGTCAGCGAAGCTACTGCGGACGCCCTGAATGCTGCAAGAGCAAGAGGCGGGCGCGTCGTTGCCGTCGGCACGACCTCGCTGCGACTGCTGGAGAGTGCGGCGCGTGAGGACGGTACTCTGGCTGCGTGGTCCGGTCCGACCGATATCTTCATCACGCCCGGCTACCGTTTTCGCACCGCCGACGTGCTGATGACCAATTTCCATCTGCCGCGCTCGACGCTGTTCATGCTTGTCTCGGCCTTCAGCGGCCTCGACACGATGCGTGCGGCCTATGCCCATGCGATCGAGAACCGTTACAGATTCTATTCCTATGGCGACGCAAGCCTGCTTTTCCGAGCGGAGACGAGCGATGGACGATGATCTGCAAGCCTTTGACCGCTATGCGCTGAATGCGGAATTGAAAAAGCTGCGCGCCGGCATTCGCCAGCACCTCGATTCCGCCATGCGCGGCTGCATCCACTACCGCCAGTCGCTCGACAATCAGGCGCCGGACGCCCCGATCCACGACAAGGAATTCAATGGCTAAGCCGTTCAGCTTCAAGGTTCTGGCAACCGACGGCAAGGCGCGACGCGGCGTGATCGACATGCCGCGCGGCGAAATCCGCACGCCGGCCTTCATGCCGGTCGGCACCGGCGGCACCGTCAAGGCCATGTATATGGACCAGGTGCGCGGTGTCGGCGCCGACATCATCCTGGGCAACACCTATCATCTGATGCTGCGGCCCGGCGCCGAGCGTGTGGCGCGGCTCGGCGGTTTGCATGAATTCGCCCGCTGGCCGCATCCTATCCTGACCGACAGCGGCGGTTTCCAGGTGATGTCGCTGTCGAAGCTGAGAAAGCTGACCGAAAAGGGCGTCACCTTCCGCTCGCATATCGATGGCGCCGCCTACGAGATGTCGCCGGAGCGTTCGATAGAGATCCAGGGATTGCTCGATTCCGATATCCAGATGCAGCTTGACGAATGCACGGCGCTGCCGGCCGAGATGAAGGAAATCGAGCGCGCCATGGAGCTGTCGTTGCGTTGGGCCGAGCGCTGCAAGACGGCGTTCGGCGATCAGCCGGGCAAGGCGATGTTCGGCATCGTGCAAGGCGGCGACAACGCGGCGCTGCGGGAGCGCTCGGCGCAGGCGCTGAGCGCGATGGAGCTGAAGGGCTATGCGGTCGGCGGCCTGGCCGTCGGCGAACCGCAAGCGGTGATGCTCGAGATGCTCGACATCACCTGCCCGGAACTGCCAGCGGACAAGCCGCGCTATCTGATGGGTGTCGGCACGCCCGACGATATCCTGAAATCGGTGGCGCGCGGCATCGACATGTTCGACTGCGTGATGCCGACACGGGCCGGCCGCCACGGCCTTGCCTATACAAGGCGCGGCAAGGTCAATCTGCGCAACGCCCGCCATGCCGACGATCCACGGCCGCTCGACGAGGAAAGCGACTGCCCGGCCGCCCGGGACTACTCACGCGCCTATCTGCATCATCTGGTGCGCTCGCAAGAAGCGCTCGGTGCTATGCTTTTGACCTGGAACAACCTTTCTTACTATCAAAAGCTGATGCAGGACATCCGCGCTGCGATCGAGACCGGCGCCTTCGAGGCGCGCGGCGCGGAAATCACCGAGGGCTGGGCGAGGGGCGATATCCCGTTGCTGTGAGGCCTCAAGTGCTGAGCGAATTCGAGGCGCGCAGGCTGCAGCCGGTGATCTGGAACGTGCCATCGGGCTGTTGCTGCAACGTGTAGACCGCCTCGTAATCCTTGCCGTCGGGGCCGACGATCAGCACCTGCTGGACGATCGAACCCGGAGCGGTCTCCTCGACCTTGCCGAAGGAATAGGTCCGCGGCTTGCGCACCGGCGGATAGCCGTTGGTCACCATGTTCATGAAGGCATCGACGGTCGGGAAGATCCGCTTCACATTCGGGGCGGCGAAGCTGTAGGCGGTGGCGCCGTCATTGGCGATGAGGGCCTTTAGCTGACTGTCGATGACGGACTGGCCCGCCTTGATCTCGGCATCGCCGGCCAATACCGACGACGCGAAGAGGAATGGAACGACTGCGATTGCGAAAAAGGCGCGGCGCATGGCCTGTCTCCGTTATCCCGCGAAATATCTTCCCTCGAAATGCTGCTGTCCGAAGACACATCATAACATACGCTTGGCAGCGCATCGCGGTTTCAGCGATTGCGAATATTCACTGGCGATCGGTGACAAGTTCCACGCCAGTGGCGGAGTTGCAGCAGGCGGTAGCCTAGGCCCGAGCCGGCTGAGCATTCATTCCAGCGCTTGAAAGCCCGCCTCCAGTCTGCCAGAAGGGCCGCTGGACTTGGACGTTTAGCGGGACGAAGCCATGAAGGCGTTTTTCGTGCAGATCAAATGCGAGCTCGGCAAATCCTATGAGGTTGCCAGCGCGCTTGCCGATGCCGAGATCGCCTCGGAAATCTACTCCACCGCCGGCAATTACGATCTGCTCGCCAAATTCTACGTCGACGACGAGGAAGACGTCGGCCATTTCGTCAATGAGAAGGTGCAGATTCTCCCCGGCATCAAGGACACGTTCACCGTCGTCACGTTTCGCGCTTTCTAGCCTGGAAACGCATTTGCCCGGGCACGAGGCAAAGGCTGATCAAGGTCATATTTCACCTGCCTCAATTTTAGGCAGGCGCAACATACTGATCGCCCGTATCTCCCAAATCACCGATTGCGCTTGATTTTCTCCGGCGACGTCAGTGAAATGGCGTCACAGGGGAGTATGCGATTGGCAGCGTTCGATGAAATGCTTCCGGAAATCTCCGGATTGAGAAGACCGTATTCGGCTTATGATCGCTGGCTGAAGGAGCAGGATCCGGCCAGGCTGACCGAGAAGATGCAGGACGCCGAACGCGTCTTCCGCAAGACCGGCATCACCTTCGCCGTCTATGGCGAGCAGGAAGCTTCCGAGCGGCTGATCCCGTTCGATATCGTTCCACGCATCATTTCAGGCAATGAATGGCGGCGCCTCACGCAGGGCATCGAGCAGCGCGTGCAGGCGCTAAACGCCTTCCTCGACGACATCTACCACCGCCAGGAAATCCTGCGCGCAGGGCGCGTCCCCAGGGAATTGATCGCCAGGAACGAGGCCTTCCTGCCGGAGATGATCGGGGTCAGGCCGCCGGCCGGCGTCTACACCCACATCATCGGCGTCGACATCGTCCGCATCTCGGAGGACGAATTCTACGTGCTGGAGGATAATGCGCGCACACCGTCGGGCGTCTCCTACATGCTGGAGAACCGCGAGACGATGATGCAGCTGTTCCCCGAGCTGTTCCAGAAGATCAAGGTACGGCCGGTGGAAAACTACCCGCAGCTTCTGCGCCAGTCGCTGGCGGCGGTGCGGCCGCAAAGCACCAAGGGCGCGCCGACCATTGCGGTGCTGACGCCCGGCAGCTTCAACTCCGCCTATTTCGAACACGCCTTCCTCGCCGACCAGATGGGCGTGCAGCTGGTCGAAGGCCAGGATCTGCGCGTCGTCGACGGCCATGTCGCGATGCGCACGACCGAAGGCTACAAGCAGATCGATGTGCTCTACCGACGCGTGGACGATTCCTTCCTCGATCCGCTGACCTTCCGACCGGATTCGGCACTCGGCATACCCGGCATCATGGATGTCTATCGGGCCGGCAACATCACCATCGCCAATGCGCCGGGCACCGGCATCGCCGACGACAAGGCGATCTATTCCTACATGCCCGAGATCATCGAATTCTACACCGGCCGCAAGGCGATCCTGGGCAACATCCCAACCTGGCGCTGCTCGGAGCCCGACAGCCTGAAATACGTGCTCGAGCACATCGACGAGCTGGTGATCAAGGAAGTCCATGGTTCCGGCGGCTACGGCATGCTGGTCGGGCCGGCTGCGACCAAGAAGGAATGCGAGACCTTTGCCAAGAAACTCCAGGCAAAACCTTCGAATTACATCGCCCAGCCGACGCTGGCGCTGTCGACATGCCCGATCCTGACGGAAAAGGGGCTGGCGCCGCGCCATGTCGATCTCAGGCCTTATGTGCTGGTCTCCGATCGCATCCAGATCGTGCCCGGCGGCCTCACGCGTGTCGCGCTGAAGGAAGGCTCGCTGGTCGTGAATTCCTCGCAAGGCGGCGGGACGAAAGATACTTGGGTGCTGGATGATTAAAGCGAATAGCGAATAGTGAGTAGCGAATAGGGGAAGGAGGGCAGCAAGACGGCGATCAATTCTTACAGGGACCTAATTGTTTGGAAAGCGGCCGTCGAGTTGGCGGTGGATTGCTATTCGGTAACCAAAGCCTTTCCAAGCAGCGAAATCTACGGGATGACCTCTCAGATGCGGCGGTCTTCCGTATCAATTGCAGCAAACATCGCCGAAGGGCATGGGCGGGAGAGTACGGGATCATTCATTCAATTTCTGCGCATGGCGCAGGGATCTCTCAAAGAGTTGGAAACACACCTGATCTTGTCTGAAAAAGTAGGGTTGATGGTTGAAGCAGAGGTGGTGCGTTTGCTTAGCAAGGCCGATGAGATCGGGAAAATGCTACGTTCCATGATCAGGAGTTTGCAACAAAAATCATGAAGCTGATTTTCCCCTATTCGCTACTCACTATTCGCTATTCGCTCGAAATCGGGGCACGATGATGCTTCTCGGCCGCACCGCCAACGGGCTTTACTGGATGAATCGCTATATCGAGCGGGCGGAGAACATGGCGCGCTTGGTCGATGCCGGTTTGCGCATGGCGCTGACTCGTACCCAGAGTGCCTCGGAAGAGTGGAATTCGGTGCTGCTCAGCGCCGGTTCCGACGTCACCTTCAGCCAGAAATATTCTGACTATACCGCGGCCAACGTCGCCGACTTCCTGTTGCGCGACACGTCGAACCCGTCGAGCACGATGGCGTCGATCGAGACGGCCCGCAACAATGCCCGCATGGTGCGTACCGCGCTGACGCGCGAAACCTGGGAAAGCATCAACGAAGCCTGGATGTCGCTGAAGCGGATGCTGGCCAAGCCGATCGACGAGCGCGACCTGCCCAGCGTACTCGACGCCATCAAGCGCGAGACGGCGCTGATCCGCGGCTCGTTCTACGGCACCATGCTGCGCAACGAGATCTTCGACTTCTCGCAGCTCGGCACTTATGTCGAGCGCGCGGACAACACGGCGCGCATCCTCGACGTGAAATATTATGTGCTGCTGCCGTCGATCTCCTGGGTCGGCTCGACGCTCGACAATTATCAGTGGGAATCGATCCTGCGTTCGGTCTCGGCGCATCGCTCCTATCGCTGGGTCTACGACGCCGATTACAAGCCGACCAACATTGCCGATTATCTGATCCTCAATGTCCGCATGCCGCGCTCGCTGATGTTCTGCTATCGCTTCCTGTCGGAGCATCTGAAATTCCTCGGCGACGATTACGGCGAGCGCCATGCCTGCCACGCAACGGCCGAGAAGACGCAGACAATGCTGAGAGCCGGGTCGATCAAGGGCATATTCGACGCCGGCCTGCATGAATTCCTTGCCAATTTCATTCGCGACAACACCAAACTGGGCGAAGAGATCGCACAAGATTATCGGTTCAATTGAGCATGGTCCCGAAAGGTGGGAGCCGGTTTTCTCAGACAAATGAAACCGTTTGTCCGGAGATCGTGCTCACAAACGGAATAGAAGCATGCGGCTGAAGATCACCCATCGGACCGAATACCGCTACGACGCGCCGGTGCACTATCTGTTGCAGCGGCTGCGGCTGCTTCCGGTCAGCGGGTCGACGCAGACCGTTCTGTCCTGGGCCTTGACCATCGAAGGCGCGCGCGAAGAAGTTCGCTTTGTCGACCATTTCGGCAATGACACAAGGCTGCTAAGCGTCGAGGGCGAGCGCGACTTCATCACGGTGGAAGCATCAGGCGAAGTGGTGACACGCGACACCGCGGGTGTCTCGGGGCCGCACCAGGGCTTTACGCCGCTCTGGCTGTACAGCCATGAGACGCCATTGACGGTGATCGGCAGCGGTATCCGCGAACTCGCCGCATCGGTCGGCAAGGGCAGCGACATCGAAAGGCTGCACCGGCTGATGGCTGTCATCGGCGAGCGCGTTGTCTACACGCCCGGCACCACCAGTGCGACGACGCCGGCGGAGGAAGCCTTGGCGCTGAAAACCGGGGTCTGCCAGGATCATACCCATATCTTTGCCGCCGCGGCGCGTGCCATGGGCTTTCCGGCCCGCTATGTCAGCGGCTATCTGATGCTGGAAGCCACGGTCGAGCAGGCGGCCAGCCATGCCTGGGCCGAGGCGCATGTTTCGGGTCTCGGCTGGGTTGCCTTCGATGCCGCCAATGGCATTTCACCCGACGAGCGTTATGTAAAGGTGGCAACGGGCCGCGATTACCGCGACGCCACGCCGGTGTCGGGAATTCGGCTGGGACAGGCGGAAGAACAGCTTGCGGTCACCGTCACGGTGGAGCAGTAATCCTCGCAAGATTGCTGCCGAGCGATTCATCGTTTCAAGGAAACGCCGAACCGCTCTATCCCCTTGTTTTAACGCAATTCCGGACGGAAAACCGCTTCACACTTTTCCTGGAATTGCTCTAGAAGAGATTCCATGACCTATTGCGTTGGCCTGAAGATCGATCGCGGGCTCGTGTTCATGTCGGACACGCGTACCAATGCAGGCATGGATTCCATCTCCACCTTTCGCAAGATGCATGTCTGGGAAGAGCCGGGCGAGCGCGTCATCGTTTTGATGTCGGCGGGCAATCTGGCGACGACGCAGGCCGTGGTCAGCCTGCTCGACGAGCGCACCAAGGCGATCTCCGAAAGACATTCCACGCTGCTCGAAACGCCGTCGATGTACCAAACGGTCCGCATTGTTGGCGACACGGTCAAGGAGGTCATCGCCAATTCGTCATCCGCTGGCGAGAAGGCGGATTCCTATTTCAATGCGTCCTTCATCCTCGGCGGTCAGATCAAGGGCAGCGAGCCGCGCCTGTTCATGATCTATCCCGAAGGCAATTTCATCGAATCGACCGATGACACGCCGTTTTTCCAGATCGGCGAGACCAAATACGGCAAGCCGATCATCATCCGCGCCTACGAAAAGACGATGAGCCTCGCCGAGACGGTGAAGCTGCTTTTGGTGTCGTTCGATTCGACGTTGAAGTCGAACCTGTCCGTCGGCTTGCCGCTCGACCTGCTGTTCCTGGAGAAGGACGCCTTCAAGGTCGGATTGAAGAAGCGGATCGGCCAGGACGACCAGTATTACCGCACGATCTCCGACGGCTGGTCGAATGCGCTGAAGACGGCCTTTGCCAGCCTGCCGGATTTCCCGGGCTGAGGCGTGCGGCATCCGTTGTCGGTTGCGTCTATTTCACGCGTTAATTAATAAAGAGACCAGCCGCGATGGATGGTGGCGGTCGATCATGTCGGGAGGACAGGATGAACAACGATGATTTCCGGCAATGGTCGCGCCGCGCCGCCGACTGGGGCGCCGACTACCGCAATACGCTACGCGAGCGGCCGGTGCGGCCGCTGGTCGAACCGGGCGACATTTTTCGAAGCATTGAGGCTTCGCCGCCCGAAGACGCCGAGCCGATGGACCGGATCTTCGCCGACTTCGAAGAGAAGATCCTGCCGGGAATGACGCATTGGCAGCATCCCCGCTTCTTCGCCTATTTCCCGGCCAATGCGGCGCCGGTTTCGGTGGTGGCGGAATATCTGGTTTCGGCGATGGCCGCGCAATGCATGCTCTGGCAGACGTCGCCGGCGGCGACCGAACTCGAAACGCGCACCGTCGACTGGATGCGCCAGGCGCTCGGCCTGCCGGAAGGTTTCTCGGGCGTAGTCCAGGATTCAGCCTCGTCGGCGACACTGGCCGCAGTGCTGACCATGCGCGAACGGGCGCTCGATTGGCAAGGCAACAAACAAGGCCTGGCAGGGCAGGCGCGGCTGCGCATCTACTCCTCCGACCAGGTGCATACTTCGATTGACCGGGCGATCTGGGTGTCCGGCATAGGCGAGGACAATCTCGTGCGCATTCCCGTCGCCGGCCGCTTTCGCGCCATGGATACGGCGGCACTCGAGGCGGCAATCATCGCCGACAGGGAAGCCGGCATGCTGCCGGCCGGCATCATCGCTTGCGTCGGCGGCACCAGCACCGGCGGCGCCGACGATATTGCAGCGGTTGTCGAGGTCGCACGGCGGCATGGGCTTTATCTTCACGTCGACGCCGCATGGGCGGGATCGGCGATGATCTGTCCGGAATATCGGCATTTCTGGACAGGCGTCGAAGGCGCCGATTCAATCGTTTTCAATCCGCACAAATGGCTGGGCGCCCAGTTCGACTGCTCTATCCAGTTCCTGCGCGATCCCGAAAGCCATGTGAGGACGCTGGCCATCAAGCCGGATTATCTGAAGACACACGGCCACGACGGCATCATCAACTATTCCGAATGGTCGGTGCCGCTCGGCAGGCGATTTCGCGCGCTGAAATTGTGGTTCCTGCTGCGCGCCCATGGCCTGGAAAATCTGCGCACGATGATCCGCAATCATGTCGGGTGGAGCGAAGCGCTGGCGGCGCGGCTGGCAAGGGAGTTGGATTTCGAGATCGTCAGCGAACCGATGCTGTCGTTGTTCTCGTTCCGACACAAGATCGCAACCGACGCGGACGAGCACAATCTGCGCCTGGTCAATGCGATCAACGACGATGGCCGCATCTACCTGACGCAGACGAAGGTCGATGGCAGGATCGCAATCCGGTTCCAGGTCGGACAGTTCGAGGCGACCGCCGCCGATGTTGATACGGCCTTCACCGTCATCACGGAAATCGCGCGCGCAATGGATTGATCGGGCACAATCTGGTTTGCGTTCGTATTCACCTTGGCAATCACATGCATTTCATTAGCCGGCTTATGCCTTTTCATCGGTTTCGTTTTCGACTATAGACAAGAAAAACGAAAACGGGAGGTTGCCTATGTATCTGTCGCCGCGCCATGCCGAGATTATCCAGATGGCCAAGGATCATGGCCGCGTGCTGGTCGATGATCTGGCCACCCACTTCAATGTGACGCCGCAGACCATACGCAAGGACCTCAACGATTTGTGCGACCAGCGGCTGCTCTCGCGCATCCATGGCGGCGCGTTGTATCCCTCCGGCATCGAGAACATGGAATATGAGGCGAGACGCAAGATCGCCGCCGACGAGAAGGAGGCGATCGGCCGTGCGGCCGCCAGGCTGATCCCCGACAATGCCTCGCTGTTCATCAACATCGGCACCACGACCGAGTCGGTCAGCAAGGCGTTGCTCGATCACAACGGGCTCATGGTCATCACCAATAACATCAATGTTGCCAATAGGATGCGGATATATCCCTCGATCGAGGTGGTGATCGCCGGCGGGGTTGTGCGCGGTTCCGATGGCGGTGTGGTCGGCGAAGCGGCGGTCGACTTCATCAGGCAGTTCAAGGTCGACTATGCGGTGATCGGTGCATCCGCCATCGACCATGACGGCGCCTTGCTCGATTTCGATTTTCGCGAGGTCAAGGTGGCGCAGGCGATCATCGCCAATGCAAGGCATGTCATCCTGGTTTCCGACCAGACCAAATTCGAGCGAACCGCACCGGTGCGCATCGGCCATCTGTCGCAGGTCAACACCTTCATCACCGATCGTTGCGACATCCCGTCAGTGCGCAAGATCTGCCAGGAGGCCGAGGTTCAGTTGATCGAGACGTCGCTCGCCTAGGCGGTTTCTGCCCGATATCACGCGCTCGTGATATTTCGTTTGACATTCGTTATCATTTCGAAATAATTCCGACACGGTTTCGTAAAAGCCCAAAAATGGTGCAATGCGAAATCGTTGGAGGAATTGTGGACGCATCTCCGATCCGTGACATTTTCGTCATAGGTGGCGGCATCAATGGCTGCGGCATTGCCCGTGATGCCGTCGGTCGTGGCTTTTCCGTGTTTCTCGCCGAGATGAACGACCTAGCCAGCGGAACCTCCTCGGGTTCGACCAAATTGATCCATGGCGGCCTGCGCTACCTCGAATTCTACGAATTCCGCCTGGTGCGAGAGGCGCTGATGGAGCGCGAGGTTTTGTGGAAGAACGCGCCGCACATCATCTGGCCGATGCGGTTCGTGCTGCCCTATGCCAAAGGCCTGCGTCCGGCCTGGCTGATCAGGCTCGGTCTCTTCCTCTACGATCACATTGGCGGGCGCAAATTGCTGCCCGCGACCCGGACGCTGGACATGGCCAGGGATCCGGCCGGCAAGCCTTTGAAGCCGCTGTTCAAGAAGGCCTTCGAATATTCGGATGGCTGGGTCAATGATGCGCGACTGGTGGCGCTGAACGCGCGTGATGCCGCCGACCGCGGCGCCACGGTCCGCACCCGCACGAAAGTGACCGGCGCGCGCCGCGAAAACGGCCTGTGGGCAATCCAGATCGAGGACCTGCAGACCGGCGAGACCGAGGAGATCAAGGCGCGACTGCTGGTCAATGCCGCCGGCCCCTGGGTCGATCATGTGCTGTCCGGCGTCGTCGGGCTCAACGATGTGCACAATGTCCGCCTCGTGCAGGGCAGCCACATTGTCATCGCCAGGAAGTTCGACGATCCACGCGCCTATTTCTTCCAGAACAAGGATGGCCGCATCATCTTCGCCATTCCCTATGAGGAAGAGTTCACACTGATCGGCACCACCGACCAGGATTATCCCGGCGATCCGCATGACGTGAAGATCAGCGACACCGAGATCGATTACCTCTGCGCCGCGGCAAGCGAATATTTCGCCCAACCCGTCAAGCGCTCGGACATCGTCTGGACCTATTCGGCCGTCCGTCCGCTCTATGATGACGGAGCCTCCAAGGCGCAGGAAGCGACGCGGGACTATGTGCTCAAGGCCGATGGCGGCGACGGCGCCGCCCCAATTGTCAATGCTTTTGGCGGCAAGATCACCACCTATCGCCGGCTGTCGGAATCGATGCTGGAAAAGATCGAGAGTTTTCTCGGCAAACGCGGCAAGCCGTGGACGGCAAACGCGCCGCTGCCGGGCGGCGATTTCCCGGCCACCGGTTTCGATGCCGAAGTGGCGAAATTGAAAACCGCTTATCCATTCCTCGACGCGCGCCTGGCTCGCCGGTTGACCCGGCTCTATGGAACCCGCGCGAGGATGCTGCTGGGGCTGGCCAAATCGAACGTCGATCTCGGCCGCAACTTCGGCGCCGATCTCTACGAGGCCGAGGTGCGCTATCTCGTTCAAAACGAATGGGCCGTCACATCAGAAGATGTATTGTGGCGCCGGACCAAGCGCGGTCTGCATCTCAGCCGCGAGCAGGTGGCGGCGCTCGATGAGTTCATGCGCGGCATAAGCCGGCGCCATGTCGCGGCTGCCGAATGAAGAGGGGTTTGAGCTGATGCGGAAGGCCTGGGAGGAGGCGTCATGCTGGAACTGAGAAACGTCACCAAGGCGGTCGGCGCGGTCGAGCATATAAGCGACGTGTCGCTGACGCTCCAGCACGGCTCGCTCAACGTCCTGCTCGGACCTACGCTTTCCGGCAAGACAAGCCTGATGCGGCTGATGGCCGGCCTGGACGTGCCGACCTCCGGTTCGATCTGGTTCGACGGCCAGAATGTCACCGGTGTGCCGGTGCAGAAGCGCAAGATCGCCATGGTCTACCAACAGTTCATCAACTATCCGGCGATGACCGTTTATGAGAACATTGCTTCGCCGCTGCGGGTGGCCGGCATCGAGCAGGCCAGGATCGACAGCCAGGTGCGTGAAGCCGCGGCTCTTCTCAAGCTGACGCCCTATCTCGACCGCACGCCGCTCAGCCTGTCCGGTGGCCAGCAGCAGCGCACCGCGCTGGCGCGCGCCATCGTCAAGAACGCAAGCCTGGTCCTGCTCGACGAACCGCTCGCCAATCTCGACTACAAATTGCGCGAGGAACTGCGCGCCGAATTGCCCAGGATATTCGCCGCCGCCGGCACCATCTTCGTCTACGCCACGACCGAGCCGCACGAGGCGCTGCTGCTCGGCGGCAACACGGCGACGCTTTCGCAAGGCAAGATCACCCAGTTCGGACCGACCATCGAGGTGTTCCGCAAGCCGGTAGATCTGGTGACAGCCAGGACATTTTCCGATCCACCGCTCAATACTATAGTGCTTGCCAAGAAGGGCCGGGATTTCCTGCTCGAGGGCGGCGTGAACCTGCCGGTGCCGGCCGAGCTCTCCGGCATTGCCGATGCCATGTACACGATCGGTTTTCAGCCGCACCACCTGTCGCTCGAGCGGCCCAATGCGGCGGCCGTACCGGTGCGCGCCAAGGTGACGATCACCGAGATCACCGGATCGGAGAGCTTCATCCATCTCGATTTCGCCGATGCGCGCTGGGTCATGCTGACCCATGGTATCAGGCATTTCGAGCCGGACGAGGTGGTCGAGGTGTTCATCGATCCGCGCCACATCATGGTTTTCGACGAGCACGGCAGCGCCGTGACTGCGCCGAAGCTGGCGGCTTGAGGGCAAGAGATGGCACGCATCGACGTCAACCATGTCAGGCATTCCTACCTGCCGAACCCGCAGAAGGATGCCGATTTCGCGCTGCGGGAAGTGCATCATGTCTTCGAGGACGGCGGCGCCTATGCGCTGCTCGGGCCCTCCGGTTGCGGCAAGACCACGCTGCTCAACATCATTTCGGGATTGTTGCACCCCTCGCACGGCCAGTTGCTGTTCAACGGCAAGGACGTGACCAATTTGTCGACGCAGGAGCGCAACATCGCGCAGGTGTTCCAGTTCCCGGTCATTTACGACACCATGACCGTCTACGACAATCTGGCCTTCCCGCTGCGCAACCGCGGTGTGCCGGAAGCCGATGTCGACCGCAAGGTTCGCGAGACGCTGGAGATGATCGATCTGGCGTCGTGGGCGAAGAAGAAGGCGAGGGGCCTGACCGCCGACCAGAAGCAGAAGATCTCGCTCGGCCGCGGGCTGGTGCGCTCCGACGTCAACGCCATCCTGTTCGACGAGCCGCTGACCGTCATCGATCCGCACATGAAGTGGGTGCTGCGCTCGCAGCTGAAGCAGTTGCACCGCCGCTTTGGCTACACCATGGTCTATGTGACCCACGACCAGACCGAGGCGCTGACCTTCGCCGAGCAGGTCGTGGTCATGTATGATGGCGGCATCGTGCAGATCGGCACACCGGCCGAATTGTTCGAACGCCCGCGCCATACCTTCGTCGGTTATTTCATAGGCTCGCCAGGCATGAACGTCATGCCGGTGGCGATCGACGGCAAGACGGCGACGCTCGGCTCGCAGCGCATCGAACTGCCGGGCGCACCCAAGGCAGCCAGCGGCGCCGTCGAGCTCGGCATCCGTCCCGAATATGTCCGGCTCGGCCGCGAAGGCATGACCGTGCAGGTCAGCAAGGTCGAGGATCTCGGTCGCCACAAGGTGGTGCGCGCCAAGCTCGAAGGCCGCGATATCTCTGCCGTGATCGGTGAGGACGAGACCCTGCCTGCCGATCCGAAGGTGCGGTTCGACCCGGCCGGCATCAACATCTATGCCGATTCCTGGCGTGTCGAGATGGAGGCCTAGATGGAGAAGACCTGGAACAACAAGGCCTGGTTCATGGTGCTGCCGGTCCTCCTGCTGGTGGCGTTCTCGGCGGTGATCCCGCTGATGACGGTGGTCAACTATTCGGTGCAGGACACGTTCGGAAACAACGTCTTCTTCTGGAACGGCTCGGACTGGTACACCGAAATCCTGGAGTCGGAACGCTTCTGGCTGTCGATGGTCCGCAACCTGATCTTTTCCGCAACCATCCTCGCCATCGAGATCCCGCTCGGCATCTTCATCGCTCTCAACATGCCCAAGAAAGGCTGGGGCGTGCCGGTCTGCCTGGTTCTGATGGCTCTGCCGCTGCTGATCCCGTGGAACGTCGTCGGCACGATTTGGCAGGTGTTCGGCCGCATCGACATTGGCCTGCTCGGCTACACGCTGTCGTCGCTCGGCTTCGACTACAACTACGTCAACGATCCGACCGACGCCTGGGTGACGGTCATCCTGATGGACGTCTGGCACTGGACAAGCCTCGTCGTTCTGCTTTGCTACGCCGGACTGGTCTCGATCCCCGATGCCTTCTACCAGGCGGCCAAGATCGACGGCGCCTCACGCTGGGCAGTGTTCCGCTACATCCAGCTGCCGAAGATGAACCGCGTGCTTCTGATCGCGGTGCTGCTGCGCTTCATGGACTCATTCATGATCTACACCGAGCCGTTCGTCGTCACGGGCGGAGGCCCAGGCAATTCGACGACGTTCCTGTCGATAGACCTGGTCAAGATTGCCATCGGCCAGTTCGATCTCGGGCCGGCGGCGGCCATGTCGATCATCTACTTCCTGATCATCCTTTTGCTGTCATGGGTGTTCTACACCGTCATGACCAATGTCGATGCGGAGCGCTGAGATGAGCGGCGCCAACGAAGGAACGACGAGGCAGGACCGGGTGCGTGAGACGGCCGTTTCGGACGGGCTCGCCAGCACATTGTCGCAGGACCAGCTTGCGCGGCTGATGCGCCGGCGCGGCGAAGAATCCCGGTTCTGGTGGTTGGTGCCGACGATCTACATCATCTTTCTGATGCTGCCGATCTACTGGCTGGTCAATATGAGCTTCAAGACCAATCAGGAGATCCTGGGCGCCTTTTCGCTGTGGCCGAAGAGCCCGACCCTGGCCAACTACATCGTGATTTTCACCGACCCGTCCTGGTACAAGGGCTACATCAATTCGATCATCTATGTCGTCATGAACATGGTGATCTCGGTTTCGGTGGCGCTGCCGGCTGCCTACGCTTTCTCGCGCTACCGGTTCCTCGGCGACAAGCACCTCTTCTTCTGGCTATTGACCAACCGCATGGCGCCGCCGGCGGTGTTCGCGCTGCCATTCTTCCAGCTCTATTCGGCCTTCGGGCTGATCGACACGCATATCGCGGTGGCGCTGGCACACTGCCTGTTCAACGTGCCGCTGGCGGTGTGGATCCTCGAGGGTTTCATGTCCGGCGTGCCGAAGGAGATCGATGAGACCGCCTATATCGATGGCTACTCCTTCCCGCGCTTCTTCCTAAAAATCTTCATGCCGCTGATCGCCAGCGGCGTCGGCGTGGCCTGCTTCTTCTGCTTCATGTTCTCATGGGTCGAGCTGCTGATCGCGCGCACCTTGACCACGACCGCCGCCAAGCCGATCGCGGCGATCATGACGCGCACGGTCTCGGCCTCCGGGCTCGACTGGGGCGTGCTCGCCGCCGCCGGCGTGCTCACCATCCTTCCAGGCGCGCTCGTGATCTGGTTCGTCCGCAACTACATCGCCAAGGGCTTTGCCCTAGGGAGGGTGTGATGAAACAAACGCACGAGTTCATCCGCAACACCATCGCCAAGGGCTTCGCCCTGGGGAGGGTATGACCATGAACCTCACCTGGATGGCATGGACGCTGCCAACGGCGATCTTTTTCATCACGATCCTGGTGCTGCTCTGTGGCATGGCGGTCTGGGAATACGCCTCGCCCGGCGGCAATCCCCGGGTCGGCGTCCTGCGCTTCGAGACGACGCGCGGCGACCGCCTCTTCGTTTCGCTGCTCGGCAGCGCCTTTATCCATCTCGCTTGGCTGGGTCTTGTCGGACCCAACCTGTGGTGGGCTCTCGCTCTCTCCGTAGTCTACGCCGTCGGCGTGTTCCGCTACGTATAGAGGGGGAAACTGTTGGAGCGACCGCGTGCCGACGACCGCTCCAGATCGCACTTGAAACTTGAAAAGTGGAGGAAACGAAATGCGAAGGCAATTTTTAACATCAACGACTGCGCTTGTCCTGCTCTGGGGAGCAGGCCAGGCCTATGCCGGAATGGACGAAGCCAAGACCTTCCTCGATACCGAAATCAAGGACTTGTCGACGCTCGATCGCGCCGGCCAGGAAGCCGAGCTGCAATGGTTCATCGATGCGGCGAAGCCTTTCGCCGGCATGGACATCAAGGTGGTCTCCGAGACCATCGATACGCATAGCTATGAGTCCAAGGTTCTGGCGCCCGCTTTCACCGCGATCACCGGCATCAAGATCACCCACGACCTGATCGGCGAAGGCGATGTCGTCGAAAAGCTGCAGACGCAGATGCAGTCGGGCGAGAATATCTATGACGCCTACGTCAACGACTCCGACCTGATCGGCACGCACTGGCGCTACCAGCAGGCGCGCAGCCTGACCAAGTGGATGGCGAATGAGGGCAAGGACGTCACCAACCCCAACCTCGACCTCGCCGACTTCATCGGCACCAAGTTCACGACCGCTCCGGACGGCGACCTCTACCAGCTGCCCGACCAGCAGTTCGCGAATCTCTACTGGTTCCGCTACGACTGGTTCAACGACGAGAAGAACAAGGCCGATTTCAAGGCCAAGTACGGCTACGACCTCGGCGTTCCGGTCAACTGGTCGGCCTATGAGGACATCGCCGAGTTCTTCACCGGCCGCGAGATCGACGGCAAGAAGGTCTATGGCCACATGGACTACGGCAAGAAGGACCCGTCGCTCGGCTGGCGGTTCACCGATGCCTGGCTGTCCATGGCCGGCAATGGCGACAAGGGCCTGCCGAACGGTCTTCCGGTCGACGAATGGGGCATCAAGGTCAACGAGAAGTCGCAGCCTGTCGGCTCGTGCGTCGCGCGCGGCGGCGACACCAATGGCCCGGCTTCCGTGTATTCGATCCAGAAGTACCTGGATTGGCTGAAGGCCTATGCGCCGCCGGAAGCCCAGGGCATGACGTTCGGCGAATCCGGCCCCGTCCCGTCGCAAGGCACGGTCGCGCAGCAGATGTTCACTTACACCGCCTTCACCGCCTCCTTCGTCAAGGACGGGCTGCCGGTCGTGAACGCGGACGGCACGCCGAAATGGCGCTTTGCTCCGTCGCCGCACGGCGTCTACTGGAAGGACGGCATGAAGCTCGGCTATCAGGACGTGGGTTCATGGACGCTTCTCAAGTCCACGCCTGATGATCGCGCCAAGGCCGCCTGGCTCTATGCGCAGTTCGTGGTGTCGAAGACGGTCGACGTGAAGAAGAGCCATGTCGGCCTGACGCTCATCCGCGAGTCGACGATCCAGGACAAGAGCTTCACGGAACGCGCTCCGAAGCTCGGCGGCCTGATCGAGTTCTACCGCTCGCCGGCCCGTGTTCAGTGGTCGCCGACCGGAACGAACGTTCCGGACTATCCGAAGCTGGCACAGCTCTGGTGGCAGGCGATCGGCGATGCGTCGTCGGGCGCCAAGACGGCGCAGGAGGCGATGGACTCGCTTTGCTCTGAGCAGGAAAAGGTCATGGAACGCCTGGAAAAGGCTGGCATCCAGGGCGACATCGGTCCGAAGATGGCCGAAGAGCATGACCTCGCCTACTGGAACGCCGACGCGGTCAAGAAGGGCAATCTCGCTCCTCAGCTGAAGATCGAGAACGAGAAGGAAAAGCCGATCACCATCAATTACGACGAACTGGTGAAGAGCTGGCAAAAGTAAGATTGTTCTAAGCGGGCGTCTGCGCCCGTGTGACATTGGGGGAGGCGGCATCTTGCCGTCTCCCCTGTTTGTGTAAAAGACTAAGCGGGGAGGCATAATGACCGGATATATCCTTGCCATCGACCAGGGCACGACTTCGACCCGGGCGATCCTGTTCGACGGCGAGATGAAGGTCGCCGGCAGTGGGCAAAACGAATTCGCCCAGCACTATCCGGCCTCCGGCTGGGTCGAGCACGATCCGGAAGATATCTGGGCGAGTGTGGTGTCGACCGTGAAGGCGGCGCTGAAGAAGGCCGGCCGGAATGCTTCCGACGTGGCGGCGCTCGGTATCACCAATCAGCGCGAAACAGTCGTCATCTGGGATAAGGCGACCGGCAAGCCGATCCACAATGCCATTGTCTGGCAGGACCGGCGCACCGCGCCGCTGTGCCAGAAACTCAAGAAGCAGGGCTTGGAGAAAAAGTTCACCCGCAAGACCGGCCTGCTGCTCGATCCCTATTTTTCCGGCACCAAGATCGCCTGGATGCTGGACAAGGTGAAAGGCGCGAGAAAACGCGCCGAGAAGGGCGAATTGCTCGCCGGCACCATCGACAGCTTTTTGATCTGGCGGCTGACCGGCGGCAAGGTCCACGCCACGGACGCCACCAACGCCTCGCGCACGCTGGTCTACAATATCGCTGAGAATGCCTGGGACGACGAGCTGCTGTCGATCCTCAACATCCCAATAGAAATACTTCCCGAGGTGAAAGACTGCGCCGATGACTATGGAATCACGGAGAAAAATCTCTTTGGCGCCGAGATAAGAATCCTCGGTGTCGCCGGCGACCAGCATGCGGCAACCATCGGCCAGGCCTGTTTCGAGCCGGGCATGATGAAATCCACCTACGGCACCGGCTGCTTTGCCCTGCTCAACACCGGGAGCGATCTTGTGCGTTCGAAGAACCGGCTCTTGACCACCATTGCCTACAGGCTGAACGGCAAGACGACCTACGCGCTGGAAGGCTCGATCTTTATTGCCGGTGCTGCGGTGCAATGGCTGCGCGATGGCATCAAGGTGATCGGCAAGGCCGAGCAGAGCGGCAAATTGGCTGATGAAGCCGATCCGACCCAAAACGTCTACCTGGTGCCGGCCTTCGTCGGGCTCGGCGCGCCGCATTGGGACGCCGAGGCACGCGGCGCCATTTTCGGACTGACGCGCAATTCTGGCCCGGCCGAGTTTGCCCGTGCCGCGCTCGAATCCGTTGCCTACCAGACGCGCGACCTGCTCGACGCCATGCGCAAGGACTGGAAGGGGGCTTCGGCCAAGACCGTGCTGCGGGTCGATGGCGGCATGGTGGCGTCGGACTGGACCATGCAGCGTCTGGCCGACATCCTCGATGCACCGGTCGACCGCCCGACCATTCTGGAGACGACGGCGTTGGGGGCGGCCTGGCTGGCCGGCTCGAAGGCGGGCGTGTGGCCGGATGCTAAGAAGTTTGCGAAAAGCTGGGCGCTGGAGCGGCGCTTCCAGCCGGACATGGATAGCTCCATACGCTCAGCCAAACTCGCGGGTTGGCGCGATGCTGTGCGACGGACGCTGAGTGTGCCATAACCGATTGTCTAATGGGGCGAGGGGAAATGAAGCCAGATTGGTATCCTGCTTGGCGCGACGAGGCTATCGAACAACTAAATGCCAAGAATGACCGCTTGGAGAGAGACTTCCAGCTCGGCCACTCGTCTCGCTACGACTATGACATCGAGACCAGAAGGCTTTTGTTTTCCAAGGGCGGAGAAATCAAAGTCACCGCAGAGGTCCAGATTGCCGGGTCCACGAGCGCTAAGTCGCAGAGTTGGCTCTGGGCCTGGGCAAATTCAAATTGGCCCGATGACGTTATGATCGACGCAAAGCGGGTTCGATCCTTCGGCGAGACAAATAGCATCGACGAACTGACCCAGTCTTACGTGACGGATGTCGATGACGACCTGGAAGTGCTTGGTTGGGAACTGAGCGCCGCGGCGGTTCGAATTTGCGACGCCCTTGGAGCATATCGCTCACCTTCGGAAGGCGATGCACGTTTTTACATCATCAAGGCCATCAGTTGGGCTGGCTGATGCCGGCTCCCATGCTTACTGAAAAGAGAAGACCCGCGACAGATTCTGGCACGGGTCTACTCGTCAGCTATTGGCACTCATTCACGAATCAGTAAGGCGAACGGCACTCCTTGCGAGGGCCGTAATTCGGCTGGAACGTGTTGTCCGAAGCACGGTAGCTGCGATAGCGGTCGTAGCACCACTGGACGTGGGCGTTGCCTCCGTAGACGCGGTTGTTCTCGTTGTTGATGATGGCACCGGTGATCAGCGCGCCAGTCGCGAACGCCGCGAGCGGGAACCAATAATCGCCGTGACGACGGTAGCCGGGGCGATATTCGCGATAGCCGCGATGGCCGTTCCAATACGCGCCGCGATTGCGGGAAAAATTGCGGTCACGCGAAAAACTGCGGTCACGCGAAAAATTGCGATTGTAGCGGTCCTTGCGCCACTCCCGGTACTGGACTGTCTGCACATCCGGCACCGCGACCTGGGATTGCGGCACATAGTTCGATTGGGCGTTAACCGACACGGCCTCCGCCGCAACGAATGTGGCGGAGAGAGTGGCCGCCAGAAGGCTCGTTGTGATTCTGTTCATTGGTTTTCTCCTCGATGGTTTTGGCGGACGTCCCTGTGCCGGGAAAACGAGCGGCGCATACAATTGTTCCCCAGACTGGATGCCGCTGTCGGGCAGAAATGCCAGTGTTCCCTTGGCTGTTCTCCCACCGGTGGCGCGGCTGGCAAGTGTCGCGACAGGCCGAAGCCACCCGTGTTTGCGAGCTCTCTTTTTCCGGTTGACCGGTCGAGGCACTCTCCCTATGTTCCGCGCAATTTCGAGGGCCGCCTTTCGCCCGCGGGAGCGCGTAGCTCAGCCGGTAGAGCAACTGACTTTTAATCAGTAGGTCATGGGTTCGAATCCCATCGCGCTCACCAAATCCACCCGATGAACTGTCACCCATCTCTCGGGAAGGGCACACCATAACGGGCGGGGAAGCCGTCAACGCTTCCAGAAATCGCGGTGCGGTGCGAGCAATTCGTCGGCGATTTCGGGGAAGGGGCCAAAGACCTCGATCTTTTTCTGGCCGGAGCCGAGGACGGTGCGCGAAGAGAGGCTCATCGTCGGATTCTCAGCGTGATCCCCGGTGAGCGCCAGCAGCTCGGTCTCCTCGATCCCGTAAACCAGCCGCCCGATATTGGCCCAATACATCGTGCCGGCGCACATGGCGCACGGCTCGAAGGTTGAGACCAGCGTGCATTGCCACAGGAACTCCGGCTCGTAGGCCGCCGCCGCGCGCCGGGCGAGCTCCGTCTCGGCATGGCGCACCGTGTCGAGATTGCCCTGCCGCATCAGCACGCGATCGTCCGGCCCGACCAGCACGCAACCGAAGGGATGGTGCCCATGCGCCGCCGTGTCGCGCGCGACGGCATCGGCGGACCGCAGGTGGGCGAGCATCTGATCGCGGGTCATGGCAAGATCCTGTCATGCCGACATCCACCGATGAGCGGCTGAGCGAGATTGGTGCCAACGGACGCGAGTGGCAAGAGCCAACTTTTGCTTGAGACCTTTGCCTCGGGATATCAGACCTTTGCCCTGCAATCGCCGGCCGGTCTTGGCGTCGAACAGATGAGCACAGGCGCGGCAAAGCGGAAAGCCGGCTGAAAAGGCCATCCTCGCCGAGCTTCTCGAAGGAGTTCGGCGGCGCGAAAATGCGAACAGCGTCAGACGGAAGGCTCCCCGAACACCAGCGAAACATTCCCTCCGGCATGGCGCTCGAGGCGGCCGGCGAGGTCGAGTTCCAGCAGCACCATGAACACCTGGGCCGGGTGCAGGCGGGTGTGGCGGATGATCTCGTCGACCGCCACTGGCGTCGGGCCGAGCGCCTCGATGACGCGGGCGCGGTCGCTTTCGCCGGGCGGTGGTGTGGCCGAGAAGTCGGGCGGCTCTTCGAACGGCGGCACGTCGGGCGCCCGCATGCCGGTCAGCGGAGCGATTGCCCGCGAAACGTCCGCTGCGTCGGTGACCAGGGTGGCGCCATCCTTGAGCAGGCCGTTGGTGCCGGCGGCGCGTGGATCGAGCGGCGAGCCCGGCACGGCGAAGACCAGCCGGCCCATTTCGCCCGCAAGCCTGGCGCTGATCAGCGAGCCCGAGCGTTGCGCTGCCTCGACCACCACCAGCCCAAGGACCGCACCCGCGACAAGGCGGTTGCGGCGCGGAAAATCCTGGGCGCGCGGCTGCCAGCCGAACGGCATCTCTGAAATGATGGCGCCACGCTCGGCGATTTCCTCGCACAGGCCGGCATTTTCAGGCGGGTAAGGCAGGTCGAGGCCGCCGGCCAGGACGCCGATCGTGCCGGTCGCCAGGCTGCCCTGATGCGCCGCCGTGTCGATGCCGCGCGCCAGGCCGGAGACGATTGCGTAGCCGTCGCGGCCGAGGTCGGCCGCCAGCATGCGTGCCATCTTGATGCCGGCCAGCGATGCGTTGCGTGCCCCGACGATGGCGACACCCGGCAGCCGGAAAACAGCTGCGTTGCCCTTTACCGCCAGCAGCGGCGGCGGATGGTCCATGTTGCGCAATAGGGGTGGATAGTCTGTTTCACCGATCCCGACAAAGCGGGCGCCGGCCTTTCCGGCTAATTCCAGTTCGGCCTCGGCTTCGGCAATGGAAGGGATGCGAGCGATCCGGATGGCGCCGCCTGAAATCATCAGTTCCGGCAATATCTCCAGCGCCGCCTCGGCCGAACCGAAACGGTTGATGAGGTCGCGAAAGGATGCGGGGCCGACATTCTTGGTGCGGATCAGCCGCAGCCAGCTCAGCCGCTGCCGGTCGCTGAGACGCGGCCCGGCGGCCGGCCCACTCACCACGGCGGCAGGCTCGCTCACCCCTTGGCTCCGATCTTGCCCTCGGTGCCGGCAAGCAGGCGCGAAATGTTTTCCCGGTGCTTGATGAAAACGATGATGCTCATCACCACGAACAAGGCCGCATTCTGCGGTGCGCTCAGGACATAGAGGGCGATCGGCACGATGACCGCCGCCGTCAGCGCCGCCAGCGAGGAATAACGGAACAGGAAAGCCATCACCAGCCAGGCGACGGCAAAGATCAGCGCCACCTGCCAGGCAAGGCCGATCAGCACGCCGAGATAGGTGGCGACGCCCTTGCCGCCCTTGAAACCGAGCCAGACCGGGAAGAGATGACCGAGAAAGGCGCCGAGACCGGCCCAGATCGCCAGGTCAGGCGCGAAATGGCCGGCTATCAGCACGGCGACCGTGCCCTTCAGCGCGTCGAGCAGCAGCGTCGCGGCGGCAAGGGCCTTATTGCCGGTGCGCAGAACATTGGTGGCGCCGATATTGCCGGAGCCGATCTTGCGCACATCGCCAAGGCCGGCCGCGCGGGTGAGCAGGAGCCCGAACGGAATCGAGCCAAGCAGATAGCCGAACACCAGCGCTGGGATGAGGCTGTAAGTCATTGTTTCCCCCGCATTTCCCCCTGACGAGCCGGATCACGCGCGGTGCGCCGTGGCCGTTCAGGCGGAAAACACTGTGCGGCCCGCAACCAGCGTTTGCAAGACCTTGCCTTGCAGTCGCGCGCCTTCGAAACAGGTGTTTTTCGAGCGCGAACGAATACCGCTTTCGCTGACGATCCAGGGTTCGTCGAGATCGACAAGCGCAAGATCGGCGACAGCACCCGGCTTCAGCGTGCCGCCGGGCAGGCCGAACAGTTTTGCGGGAGCGGTGGACAGGGTTTCGATCAGCCGGAGCAACGGCACATCGCCATTGTGATAGAGCCGCAATGCCGCGCCCAGCAGTGTCTCCAACCCGATGGCGCCGGCCGCCGCATCGGCAAAGGGCAGGCGCTTGGTGTCGACATCCTGCGGATCGTGCGAGGAGACGATGATGTCGATCGTGCCGTCCCTGACCGCTTCGATCATCGCCAGCCGGTCTTCCTCGGCGCGCAAAGGTGGGGTCAGACGGAAGAAGGTGCGGTATTCGCCGACATCGTTTTCATTCAGCGACAGATTGTGGATCGCCGCGCCTGACGTCACCGTCGCCCCGTCGGCCTTCGCACGTGTGACGGCGCTTGCCGCCATCGCCGTCGAGATCTTTGCTGCATGGTACGAACCGCGTGTCAGTCGGGCCAAGGCGAGGTCGCGTTCCAGCGGGATGGCTTCGGCTTCGCGCGGAATGCCGGAGAGGCCGAGCCAGCTGGCGTAAAGGCCTTCATTCATCACGCCGGATGAACCGAGGTCCGCATCCTGCGTCTCATGCACGATGGTGGCGCCGAAGTCGCGTGCATAGGTCAGCGCGCGGCGCATCACCAGCGCGCTCGATATGGTTTGGCGGCCATCGGTAAAGGCGACCGCGCCGGCTTCGCGCAGCAGGCCGAACTCGGTCATTTCGCGCCCGTCGAGGCCCTTGGTGATCGCCGCGGCCGGAAAGACGTTGACGATGGCCGTGTCCTTGGCCGTGCGCAGCACGAATTCAACCAGCGCCACATTGTCGATCACCGGATCGGTGTCGGGCATCATGACGATGGAGGTGACGCCGCCGGCCGCCGCCGCGACACTTGCCGACGCGATGGTTTCGCGATGCTCGCCGCCCGGTTCGCCGATGAAGACGCGGCCGTCGATCAGGCCTGGAATGATCGCCTTGCCGGCGCAGTCGACAACGGTGGCGCCCTCGGGCGCGCCCTGGTTCAGCGCTGCCTTGCCGGCGACAAGGATTTTCTTGCCATCGACTATGACGGCGCCGACTTCGTCGATGGCGCGCGAGGGATCGACAACGCGGGCCCGCTCAAAGACCGTTATGCTCATGCGCCGCCGCCCTCTTGATTGCGGCGCGGGTCAAGCAGCGCTTCCATGACGGCCATGCGCACGGCGACGCCCATTTCGACCTGTTCCTGGATGACGCTCTGCGGACCGTCGGCGATTTCCGAGGCGATCTCGACGCCGCGGTTCATCGGCCCGGGGTGCATCACCAGCGCATCGCCCTTGGCCGCCTTCAGTTTTTCCGCATCGAGGCCGAAATAGCGGAAATACTCGCGCACCGAAGGCACGAACGCGCCTTCCATGCGCTCGCGCTGCAGGCGCAGCATCATCACCACATCGGCGTCCTTGAGGCCCTCGGCCATCGAGCGGGTGACGATGACGCCCATCTTCTCGATGCCGGTGGGCAGAAGCGTCGACGGTGCGACGACGCGCACCTGCGCGCCGAGCGCGTTGAGCAGCATGATGTTGGAACGTGCCACGCGCGAATGCAGGATGTCGCCGCAGATTGCCACGATGAGCTTCGACAGCGGGCCCTTGGCGCGACGAATGGTCAGCGCATCGAGCAGCGCCTGTGTCGGGTGTTCATGCGCGCCGTCGCCGGCATTGACGACGGAGCAGCCGACCTTCTGCGCCAGAAGCGCGGCCGCACCGGCCGATTGGTGACGGATGATCAATATGTCGGGCCGCATCGCATTCAGCGTCATCGCCGTATCGATGAGCGTTTCGCCCTTCTTCACCGAAGAGCTTGCCACCGACATGTTCATCACATCGGCGCCGAGCCGCTTTCCGGCCAACTCGAACGACGACTGCGTGCGCGTCGAGGCTTCATAAAAGAGGTTGATCTGTGTGCGGCCGCGCAGCGTCGAGGTTTTCTTCTCGGACTGCCGCGAGATCGCGACCGCTCGGTCCGCCCTGTCGAGCAACAGCTCGATATCGGCGGGGGAAAGGTCGCGGATGCCCAGAAGATGGCGATGAGGATAGGGGGACGAAGCGTCGGTCATCTCAAGGCGCTGCTATAGGGTGGAGACTTTGCGGCTGCAAGCGCCAGCTTTGCATTGCAGCCGTTCTCCTCAATTTTTTCGTATAGATGGCCGATTGTATCGGCCGGTATTTTCATCGCGCGCGCTGCATGGCTTGGCTATATCTAGCCGACAGCCTCGGATTCGTGGCTTTCTGACGATAGAAGGATTGGGCGTGACCGACGACGTGACGAACCAGCCGCCGCCGCTGACGGGCGGCAACGCCTGGCGGGGCGATCCGTTGCTGATCCAGCTCGCGGAGCGTTTTTCCGATCCGGTGCGCAAAGATCTCGACGGTCTCGGCCGCTTCGTGCTGACGCAGGAGGCGCAGGAACTGGCGCGCCTCGCCAATGTCGAGACGCCGAAGCTCAGGACGCATGATCGCCAGGGACGGCGCATCGACGTGGTCGAGTTCCATCCCGCCTATCACGCCTTGATGCGCCGCGCTGTGGCCAACGGGCTGCATTCCTCGGTGTGGGAGAACGGCGACACCGAGATCGGCCGCCGCCATCAAGTCCGTGCCGCCCGGTTTTATCTGACGGCGGAGCTCGAGACCGGGCATCTGTGCCCCATCACCATGACCAACGCTTCGCTGGCGGCCTTGATGGCCAGCCCAAAACTGTTTCGCGAATGGGCGCCGCGCGTGACGACGCGCAAATACGACCAGAGCCAGAAACCGCCGGTCGAGAAGACCGGGCTGACGCTCGGCATGGGCATGACCGAGAAGCAGGGCGGCACCGATGTGCGCGCCAATGTGACGAGGGCGGAACGCGCCGGCAGCGGTTTTTATCGTCTGACGGGGCACAAATGGTTCATGTCGGCGCCGATGTCGGATGCGTTCCTGGTGCTGGCGCAGGCGCCGGAGGGGCTGTCGTGCTTCCTCGTGCCGCGCGTTCTCGGTGATGGTTCGGGCAACGGCTTCCGCTTTCAGCGACTGAAGGACAAGCTCGGCAACCGTTCCAACGCCTCCTCCGAAGTCGAATTCGTCAATGCCATCGGCGAGATGGTCGGCGAACCCGGTGCCGGTGTGAAGACGATCATGGACATGGTCACCCTGACCCGGCTCGATTGTGCCATCGCCTCGTCGGCGATCATGCGCGCGGGCCTCGCCGAGGCCGTTCACCACGCCCGCCATCGCCAGGTGTTCGGTTCGACCCTGATCGAGCAGCCGTTGATGCAGCGCGTTCTGGCCGACATGGCGCTCGACGTCGCCGCCGCCACCGCGCTGTCGTTCCGGTTAGCGCGCTCCTTCGACGAGGCGGCCAGCGATCGCGGCGAGGCGGCGTTTGCCCGGGCCATGACGCCGGTCGTCAAATACTGGGTCTGCAAGATCGCGCCCCCGCTGCTCTATGAGGCGATGGAGTGCCTAGGCGGCAACGGCTACGTCGAGGAGGCGCCACTCGCCCGCTACTATCGCGAGGCCCCGGTCAATGCGATCTGGGAAGGCTCGGGCAATGTCATGGCGCTTGATGTGCTGCGCGTGCTCGGCCGTGCGCCCGGCCTGTTCGAGGATGTGCTGGCCGGCATCGACCGTGATCTCGGCGCCGGCGGACGCGGCACGATCGGCGTTCTGAAGGCGGCGATGCAGGTTGCCTCAACCGACGAAGGTTCGGCCCGGCTGCTGACCGAGCAGTTGGCACTGTCGGCTGCGGCGGCGGAATTGCGCCGCCTGGGGGCAGGGCGGATCGCCGACGCTTTCGTCGAGACGCGTTTGGCCGGCCAATGGCGCAACACCTATGGCATGATCGATTCGCGCCACGATGCACGCATGATCATCGACACGCTCTATCCGCCGGTGAACTGAGCGGCGAGCATCGCAAAAACCGGCGCCATCCACAGTTTTGACGCGTTGGCGGGCATCCTCACGCGTATGGCTGATCACCGTTAACCTTAACAAATGGTTTCCGTTGCGATGGCGGACGGCAAGGCCCACTGTCCCGGCGCGAGCAGGGAATGGTTCAGATTGGCCGTCTCTTGCTTTGCGAAGCAGGAACACCGATGCGACAGGTACTGACCTCTTTTCTGGCCTTGCACTGGGCGATTGTTTTCGCCCTGCTTGCGCTCATCTGCATCGACGGAAACCGGGGTGTGGCGGCGGCACTCGGCGTGCTGGGCACCACAATCGAGGGTACCCGCTTCGTCGACCTCGACAATTTCGTTGTCGTGGCGCCGCTCGCCACCGCATTGCTTGTCGTCGCGGTTCTGTTTTTCTGGGCCTTTGTCGAAGCCCTGGTCAACGACGCGACCAGTCCCGGCGCCGACAGCGTCGCCCGCATCGCCTTCATCAGCGCGTCCGGCATGTTGTCGCTGATCGTCATCGGAGGTGCCGCGCAAGGCATCAACGGGCTGTTCATGGCAGTTGCCGTGCAGCTGACGGCACTTCTGGCGTCCTACGTCGCCATGCTTGCCGAGCGGCGGTCCGTGGTTGCGGCAGCGGCTTCCGGCGAAAGCGAGATCCATGCCGTCGCGCATGACATGGCAAAAGCCGCGGCTCACAATTCGCTGCTCTCACTCATATCAGGCCGAACGGTCTCCAAGACCGGCTCCAATCACAGGGGAGGCCGCTGATGCGTTACATCTTTGGGTTCTGGGCGGCGCCGATGGCGATTTTCTGGGGCTGGTTCTATCTGTCGGCCAATGACATCAATTTCGGCTACACGATGCTCAGCCGACAGATGCACGACTTCTTCTTCCAGCTCTATGGTCAGATGCTCGGCATCGATCCGGCGATCATTCCCGGCATGGTGGCGAAGACGTGCGTCTTCGACGGGTTGCTGCTGATGGCGCTTTGGGCTTTCCGCCGTCGCCGCGAAATCGCCGGCTGGGTCAAACAGCGCTGGGCGGGTCCGGTTCCGTTCGAGCGGATGCGTGGAGCGACTGAAGCCGGTCCAAAACTCCCTGCAGAATAAACGCGGCTGCCGCCGAATCGATCTTGCCGGCGCGCTTGCGGCGCGAGAAATCCATCTCGATCAGCGTCCTTTCGGCCGCGACCGTCGATAGTCTTTCATCCCAGAGCACGAAGGGCAGGTCGCTCATCTGGGCCATGTTGCGAACGAAGGCGCGCGATTTCTGCGCACGCGGACCTTCCGAACCGTCCATATTGATCGGCAGCCCAATCACCACCGCGCCGGCATTCTCCTTCCGCAGCAAGGCGAGCAGCACCGCCGCATCGAGCGAGAATTTCCTTCGCATGATGACCGGGCGCGGATGGGCGAAGGAAAATCTCTGGTCCGAGACCGCGACGCCGATCGTCTTGTCGCCGAGGTCAAGTCCCGCCAGCGTCTTGCCGCCGGTCAGCCGCGCCGGCAATTCCTCGATCGTGATAATGCCCACCGGCCGTCCTTCGCCTTTCACCACCACGTGTTTTGTCAAACGCGTGGTGGACACAGTAACCCTTTGATCTCGGGGCCGTCGGCGTTCTATCCTTTGGCAAGACAAAAATCGAGGAATGCATTCATGAAACTGACCTGGTACGGCCACTCGGCCTTTCGCATCGAGACCGCTGATGCCAAGATCCTCATCGATCCCTATCTGATCGGCAATCCGTCCTGGACGGGCGGCTGGGAGGGACCGGCGGAGGGAATCACGCATGTACTGCTGACGCATGGCCACAGCGACCACATCAGCGGCGCGCTGGAAGTGCTTGGCAAAAGCGGCGCCCAGCTAGTCGCCAATTTCGAGATCTGCATGTACCTGGTCGGCAAGGGCGCCAGCGACAAGAAGATCAACCCGGGCAACATCGGCGGCACCGTCGATTGCGGCGGCTTCACCACCACTTTCGTCCAGGCGCTGCATTCATCCTCGTTCCCCGGCGAAGGTGGCCAGAACACCTATCTCGGCAATCCGGGCGGCCTCGTCCTGCATTTCCCGGAAGACAGGACGCTCTACCACATGGGCGACACCGACATCTTTTCCGACATGGCGCTGATCAACGAGCTGCACGAGCCGAAGATCGGCCTGGTGCCGATCGGCGACCGCTTCACCATGGGCGGCGCGGTGGCGGCACTTGCCTGCCGGCGCTTCTTCAAATTCGACACCGTGGTTCCCTGTCATTTCGGCACCTTTCCGATGATCGATCCGACCGCCGACAAGTTCGAGGCCGGCCTGGAAGGATCCGGCATCAAGGTGGCTTTGCCCAAGATTGGCGAGACGATTACGATTTAGAAGCAGCCAAAATGGAATAAAACCATGGCTTTGAGGCAATCTTTTTGCGTTTCCATACTGGTCGCGGCGTCGCCCGCGCTCGCTGCGGATGATTTCATCGAAGGCATCTACCTTCAGTCCGAGGAGCTTTGCAAACAGGCCAAGAAGGGCACGCTGCAAACGCTGATCGACGCCGGCAACATCGTGCTTTCGGCGTACGGCCTGCAAAGCGTCGAATACAATTGCGAGTTTCTGCAGATCAGCAAGGCGACGGCTTCGCCGAGCTGGGCGGTGACGGCCATCTGCCAGGAACCGGGTTATGTCTTTCCCGACGTTCTCTCGGTGACGCAAATGAACGCGAAGCAGATCGATCTCGTGTCGGTTCGGCCCGTCGACGACGAAAGCGAAGCAAGCGGCAACAGCGGCAGCTACTATCTGTGCGAGGGCGTTGCCCTGCCATAGACGTATTCTGAGAGCCGACGAGCGGGCCGCCGCCACAGCCTGGCCTCTCGCACGATGCATGTTGCGCAGCGCGCGCGGCGCCGCTATAGCCCGAACTGGTTTTCCCCGAGGCAAAAACATGTCCGTAGATCTTCAGACAGTGAAGCGCGTCGCGCATCTCGCCCGCATCGCGGTGAGCGAAGAGGATGCCGAACGGATGACCGGCGAGCTGAACGCCATTCTGGGCTTCGTCGAGCAGCTGAACGAGGTCGATGTTTCCGGTGTCGAGCCAATGACCTCGGTGACGCCGATGGACATGAAGAAGCGCAGCGATGTCGTCACCGACGGCGGCAAGGCGGCCGACATCGTCGTCAACGCGCCGGCGACCGAAGAGAATTTCTTCCTCGTGCCGAAGGTCGTGGAGTAAGTCCGCCGATGGCAATCGAGATCGCCATTGAGACGCCGCTCCAGGACGACCTGCGCGGGCTGGTCACCGAACTCAACGAGACCTTGCTCGAACTGACGCCGCCGGAGCATTGCTACCATTTGACGGTTGAGCAGATGGCCGGTCAGGACACGACGGTTTTCATCGCCCGCGATAAAGGCCTGGCCATCGGCTGCGGCGCGCTGAAGCGTCATGACGGCGCCATTGGCGAGGTCAAGCGCATGTATATCAGGCCGTCGCATCGCGGCCAGAAGATCGGCGCGAAAATCGTTGAGCGGGTCGAGGCGCTGGCGCGCAACGAGGGACTGAAGCGACTGGTGCTGGAGACGGGCGATCGTCATCCCGCGGCGTGGACAGTCTACGAACGCGCCGGGTTTTCGCGTTGCGGCCCGGTGCTGGATTATCCCGATTCTGAGTGGTCGGTGTTTTACGAAAAGAGCCTTTGATGAGCGACCTGACCCAGCTGACGATTTCACAGGCCCGCGCCAAGCTGCGCGGCAAGGAAATCACCGCGACCGAGATCACCGAGGCCTATCTCGGCGCTATCGAGCGCGCCAATCCGGCGCTCAATGCCTATGTCGCCGTGACCGGCGACAAGGCGCGCGACATGGCCAAGGCGTCCGACGCCAGGCTGGTCAAGGGCGAGGGCGGTGCGCTGGAAGGCATTCCGTTGGGGATCAAGGACCTGTTCGGCACCGAAGGCGTCCACACGCAGGCTTGCAGCCATGTGCTCGACGGGTTCAAGCCGCGCTACGAATCGACCGTTACGTCAAATCTGTGGGCCGACGGCGCCGTTATGCTCGGCAAGCTCAACATGGACGAGTTCGCCATGGGTTCGTCCAACGAGACGTCCTACTATGGTCCGGTCATCAATCCGTGGCGGCGCTCGCGCCTCGATACTGCGGTGATGCCGACGACGCATCAGGGCGATGGCGGCTTCGTCTCGGCCGGCGGCACGAGGGCCGTGCGCAGCCTGGACAATGCGCAGTTGGTGCCGGGTGGCTCTTCCGGCGGGTCGGCCACGGCAGTCTCCGCCTTCCTGTGCGCCGGCGCGACCGCGACGGACACTGGCGGCTCGATCCGCCAGCCGGCCGCCTTCACCGGGACGGTCGGCATCAAGCCGACCTATGGCCGCTGCTCGCGCTGGGGTATCGTCGCGTTCGCCTCGTCGCTCGACCAGGCCGGCCCGATCGCGCGCGACGTGCGCGATGCCGCGATCCTGTTGAAGTCGATGGCATCAGTCGATCCGAAGGACACGACGTCGGTCGACCGGCCAGTGCCGGATTATGAGGCGGTGATCGGCAAGCCCATCAAGGGCATGAAGGTCGGCATTCCCAGGGAATACCGCGTCGACGGCATGCCCGAAGAGATCGAAGCGCTGTGGCAGAAGGGCATTGCCTGGCTGAAGGACGCCGGCGCTGAGATCGTTGACATTTCCCTGCCGCATACGAAGTACGCGCTGCCTGCCTACTATATCGTGGCGCCCGCCGAGGCTTCGTCCAACCTCGCCCGCTATGATGGCGTCCGCTACGGATTGCGCGTGCCGGGCAAGGATATCGTCGACATGTATGAGAAGACCCGCGCCGCCGGTTTCGGCCGCGAGGTCAAGCGCCGCATCATGATCGGCACCTATGTGCTGTCGGCCGGCTATTACGACGCCTACTATCTGCAGGCGCAGAAGGTGCGCAATCTGATCAAGCGGGATTTCGAGACGGTCTTCGCCGCCGGCGTCGATGTCATCCTGACCCCGGCAACGCCTTCCGCCGCCTTCGGCGTCGCCGATGAGGACATGGCTGCCGATCCGGTCAAGATGTACCTCAATGACATCTTCACCGTCACGGTGAACATGGCCGGCCTGCCGGGCATCGCCGTACCCGCCGGGCTCGACGCCAAGGGCCTGCCGCTCGGGCTGCAGCTGATCGGCCGGCCGTTCGACGAGGAAACGCTGTTCCAGACCGCCGCCGTCATCGAGCAGGCCGCAGGCACGTTCCAGCCGGAGAAGTGGTGGTAGGGACGTCGCTCGTCTAGCGCATGCCCTGAAAGTCGGAATCGATTTTCGGAAGGATCCTGCGCAAAATCAAAGTGTTAGCGTCCTTTGAGCGCCCACGCCCGCGCGGCGCTGCAATGGGGTGAGCGATGTTCTTCTACCTGTCCAAGATCTTCTGGTTCTTCATCCAGCCGCTCAACCTGGCGATCTTCCTGCTGCTGGCGGGACTGCTCGCGGCCATGATCGGGCGCCGGCGGCTGGCGGCCACCGGCAGCTTGCTGGCATTTCTGATCCTTGCGCTGTCAGCCTGGACGTCGCTCGGCGCCATGATGCTCAATCCGCTGGAAGAGCGCTTCGCGCGCCCGCCGCTGCCGGCAAAGGTCGACGGCATCGTCGTGCTCGGCGGCGGCTTTGAGGGCGCCATCAATCTGGCGCGGGGCGGCTATGAGTTGAACAGCAGCGGCGATCGGATGGTCGAGACCGCAGTTCTGGCCCGGCGCTTTCCCACCGCCAAGGTGGTCGTCTCCGGCGGCACCGGCGCGTTGTTTCTCGATGGCGAGGGCGATGCCGCAACCGCGCCGCGCCTGCTCACCGCGCTTGGCGTGGCCGCCGATCGTCTGATCCTGGAGAACAAATCCCGCAACACCTATGAGAACGCGGTCTTCACCAAGGAGTTGGTCACGCCGAAGCCCGGCGAGACCTGGCTGCTCGTGACCTCAGCCTTCCATATGCCGCGCGCCAAGGCGCTGTTCGACAAGGCCGGCTTCGCCACCGTTCCCTGGCCGGTCGACTATCGCACCTCGGGCAAAGAAGGCATCGGGCTGTTCCGCGATAATCCGGCCGACTCACTGCAGGCCACCACCATGGCCATCCGCGAATGGATCGGGCTTTTTGCCTATTGGCTGTCTGGCCGGATCGATCAGCCTTTTCCAGGCGGCTGACCGATCACCGCCTGCCTGGCGGCCGAGAAGAACTGGCGCCGCACCAGAACGGCCAGCAGCAACAGCGTCGACAACACGAACACCATGGGGTCGACGAACCAGCCGAGATAACCGATCGAGAAGAACACCCCGCGCAGGCCGGAGTTGAAGTGCTTTCCGGCCAGCATGTTCATTTGCGCCGCACGCCACACCGCCGTTTCGGTGACAGGATTGCGTGAGGCTTCGCCATGCGGGATCGGCACGGCGCCGATCAGGATCGTGCAATAGTTGAACAGCCGGTACGCCCAGCCGAATTTGAAGAACGAAAACGCCAGGATCAGCACCAGTCCGAACACCTTTATCTGAAAAGCCGCGCGCGACGGCGCGCCACCCAAGGGCAGGTCGCTGAGCACTTCAAGAACCCGGTCGGACGCGCCGAGCAAGGCAAAGCAGCCGCCGATCGCGATCAGCGAGCTGGAGGCGAAGAAGGCGGTGCCTTGCTGCAGCCCGCTCATAATGGCGGTGTCGACGATGCGGATCTCGCGCTCGGCCATGGTCCGCATCCAGGCTTGCCGCTGTGCATTCATCGCCGTCGTCAGCGACATGCGGCTGACCAGCTTGCCGTCGGAGGCGAACGTGTGCAGCAGCCACGCGACGAGGAAGAAGGCCAGCGCCGCGAGATCGGCTGTCGAAAGATCGAGGGAATCGCCCATGGACTGAATTTATCACATTCAGCGCAATCGCTTCGATGTCCGCATACAGCGATCGTACCAATGTCGCTGCCGGAGCAAACAAGGTCGGCGGGTGCAGCGCCGCGATTTCCAAAAGAGCGGAAACATCGTGGGAATTCCTATATGTAGTCCTCGACCTGACTCCAGGAGACAACGCCGCGTGTTCCTTTCGGTTTTCGACCTGTTCAAGATCGGCATAGGACCGTCGAGTTCGCACACGATGGGGCCGATGACCGCCGCTGCGCGGTTTCTCGACGAGGTCGCGGGAAATGACTGGCCGCGTCCGGCGGGCGTCAAGGTCGACCGGCTTGGCGCAAGCCTGCACGGGTCACTCGCCTACACCGGTATTGGCCACGGCAGTGATCGCGCCGTCATGCTCGGCCTTGCCGGTCTGACGCCGCAGACGGTCGATCCCGACCAGGCCGATGGCATTGCCAGCCGCATCGCCGCCGAAAAGCGCATTTCGCCGCCCGGCCATCCCTCCTATCGCTTTGATCCGGCCACCGATCTGGTGCTGGACCGCAAGACGCCGCTCACCGGTCACGCCAACGGCATGGCGTTCTACGCCTATGACGCCGGCGGCCGCCTGCTGCTCAAGCGGATCTATTATTCGATCGGCGGCGGCTTCGTGGTTTCCGAAGAAGAACTGCAGCGGATGAAAGCCAAGGGTTCGGTGACAACCGAAGGCAAGAAAGTGCCTTATCCGTTCAAGAATGCGGTCGAGATGCTGGCCATGGCCGGCAAAAGCGGTCTTTCCATCGCCGACATGAAACGCGTCAACGAGGAAACGCAGATGACGCGCGAGGAGCTCGACGCCGGCCTCGACGGAATCTGGAGCGCCATGAAGGGCTGCATCGACCGTGGCCTGTCGCAGGATGGCATCATGCCGGGTGGGCTGAAGGTGCGCCGCCGTGCCCGCATGCTGCACGATAAGCTGCAGGAGCAGTGGCAGCAGAACAAGCCCAATCCTTTGCTCGCCAATGACTGGCTGTCGATCTACGCCATGGCCGTGAACGAGGAAAATGCCGCCGGCGGCCGCGTGGTCACCGCGCCGACCAATGGCGCTGCCGGCACGCTGCCGGCGGTGCTGCGCTACTGGCTGCATTTCCATCCCGAGGCGGACCAGCCGAGCATTCGTGATTTCCTGCTGACGGCTGCCGCCGTTGGCGGCATCATCAAGACCAACGCATCGATCTCGGGCGCCGAGGTCGGCTGCCAGGGTGAGGTAGGCTCCGCGTCGGCGATGGCCGCAGCGGGCCTGTGCGCCGTCATGGGCGGTACGCCCGAACAGGTCGAGAATGCCGCCGAGATCGCGCTCGAACATCATCTCGGCATGACCTGCGATCCGGTTGGTGGTCTGGTTCAGGTGCCGTGCATCGAGCGCAATGCGCTGGGCGCGGTCAAGGCGGTGACGGCCGCGTCGCTGGCCATCAAGGGCGACGGCATCCATTTCGTACCGCTCGATGCGGCGATCGAGACCATGCGCCAGACCGGCCTCGACATGAACGAGAAGTACAAGGAAACCAGCCTTGGCGGGCTTGCAGTCAACGTCGTGGAGTGCTGAAGGCTGGCCTAAACCGCCGCTGTGGAGAAGTCGATCCGGTCGTTGACGCGTTCGCGTGCGGGACTAACCTTAAGCGATGTCTCTCAATCTCATAAAACTCTGTGTCGGCTGCGACAGCGTCGAGGATCTCGAAGAGTGGATCGCCTTCCGCCTCGACGAGCGGCGGCGCGCCGGTGAGCCGGTCGAGCAGTATCACACCACCCGCATGATGCCGACACGCGGCGCCGAGGTTACCGATGGCGGTTCGCTCTATTGGGTGATCAAAGGCAATGTGCAGTGCCGCCAGTTGATCACCGAAATCCGGCCGTTCACCGACAGTGAAGGCATAGGCCGTTGCCATCTGATACTCGACCCCGAGGTTGTACGCACCGACTGGCAGCCGCGCCGGGCTTTTCAGGGCTGGCGCTACCTGAAACCGGCGGACGCGCCGCTCGATCTGGGCAAGGGCAAGGCCGGATTGATCGAGATGCCGCCGAAACTCAGGCGCGAGCTGGCCGATCTCGGTCTGCTCTGACCCCAGGTGGCATCACCGCCTGGCCCTTTGCACCGCCCGATGTGGGGCTTGCAAGCGATGTGGCAACGCCACATCTTGTTTTTCATGAGTGATAAGAAGCAGCCTGTGCCAGCGAGGACCAGTCCTGCGCCGGTCAAGCCTCAATCCAACGCCGGCGAGATCGACGCCTTCATTCGTCAGGCGAGGACACTTGCCGCGTCGGCGACCGGTTCGGGCAGGCTGATCCTTGCCCTCGACGCGACGATGAGCCGCCAGCCGACCTGGGATCTGGCCTGCACGCTGCAGGGCCAGATGTTCGACGCAGTCGGCAAGGCCGGAACCCTCAGCGTGCAACTGGTTTATTTTCGCGGCCTCGGCGAGTGCCGTTCGTCGGCTTTCGTGAGCGACACCAATGCCTTGAAGCAGCTGATGACGCGGATCGAATGCCGCAGCGGCCACACCCAGATCGGAAAGGTCCTGACGCATGCGCTGAAACAGACGGCGGCCGCCAAGGTCAATGCGCTGGTCTACATCGGCGACGCGATGGAAGAGAATATCGACGATCTGGCCGAAAAGGCCGGCAGCCTCGGCCTTCATGGCGTTCCTGTCTTCGTGTTTCAGGAAGGCCATGATTCCGGCGCGGAAAAGGCGTTCAAAGAGATTGCGCGGCTTTCCAAGGGGGCTTGGTTCCGATTTGATCGGCGGGCTGCCGCGACCTTGGCAGGGCTGCTTTCGGCCGTCGCCGTGTATGCGACCGGCGGGTTGAAGGCGCTCGAAGCCAGGGGCAGGCCGGAAGACCGGCTGATGATCGAGCATCTGCGGGGCGGCGGAAAATAATGGGCGCAATCATCGCTTTTGTAGCGTTGCTTCTGCTGCTTCTCGGCGCGGTGACGATCTTTCTGCGTGCCGAGCCGGCGAAACTGGCGAGCACGCTGCGAACGCTCGGGCCGGCTCTTCTGGCAGTTGTCGGCGTCGCCGTGCTTGTGGTCGGCCGTGAAGGCATCGGCGGCATGATTCTCACCGGGGCAATTGCCTGGTATGGTTCCATGCGAATGAAAGGCCAGCCGGCCGGCCTTGCCCCGGGCAAACGCTCGACGGTGCGCACGGCGGCATTGGAAATGGAGCTCGATCACGATACCGGCGGCCTCGAAGGACTGGTCCTGGCTGGCCGCCACGAAGGCAAGATGCTTGGCGCGATGGGGCTGGCGGAATTGCAACACCTCTACCGCGAACTCTCCAGCGACCCGGAGAGCCGACAGCTGCTAGAGACGTATCTTGACGGCAGATTTCCCGTCTGGCGCAAAAACGCTGAGACGAACGGTGGCGAAGGGCTGGGTGTTGCGCCAGGTCCGGGCGCCATGACTAAGGAGGAGGCCTACAAGGTCCTTGGTCTTGAAGCGGGGGCCGCCGCGGCGGATGTCCGCAAGGCGCACCGCCGCCTGATGCAGCGCCTGCACCCCGATGTCGGCGGCACGTCTTTCCTGGCGGCGCGGATTAACGAAGCCAAGGACGTCTTGCTCTCCAATCACAACTAGTCTCCTTCGACGCAGAATTTTTCCGGGAGATGGCTTGCACGCCGTCCTACTGCTGGACGGCGTAGCACTCGATGTTCTTCTTCTTCAAAGCGGTACAGGCCTTCCAGGCGGCGGTCTTCGAACCGAAACCACCGAAGCGGGCGCGGTAATAGGTGACGCCATCCTTGTCGAAGGCGACAGTGAAACCGGAAGCGTCCGCCAGCACCTTGGGCGCCTGCTTGGTGGTCTTGTCGAGAAAGGCCTGGGCCTCGGACTGCTTGGGCGACGAGGCGACCTGAATGGCCCAGCCCGACGGCACCGACGCGGTGTTGACCGGGTCGACAGCCGCCGGCGTCGGCTCGGCATAGGCCGCTACCACCTGGGCCGTCGCGACCTGGGGGGCTGAAACGATGACGGTCTTGACCTTTCTGGTCTTGACGACGGGAGCTGCTTCCTCGGCCTGCGCGGTGTCGTCTTCGGCGACCGTGGCGTCCTCGGCAACGATGGCATCGTCCTGCGCTATGACAGGCTTGTCGTCCGGTGTCGGAGCGTCATGCTTGGGCAGAAGAACCTTGGCGAGGGCGGTGATCGGGTTATTGCCACCGGCCTTGGCGACCAGATCGCCACCGCCGCGAGTCGATGCCCTCGGCAGATAGGTGTTGATCAGGTTGGCCATCTGATTGTCACGGCTGCCGCCCGAGGTGCCGCCCATGACCACGCCGACGATGCGGCGATTGCCATCGGAAACCGACGAGACGAGGTTGAAGCCGGAGGCGCGGGTGTAGCCCGTCTTGATGCCGTCGACACCCTTGATACGTCCAAGCAGGCGGTTGTGGCCGTTGATGCGCTTGCGTCCGTAGAGAAAGGAGCGCTGCGAGAAATAGCCGTAATACTGCGGAAAATGCTCGCGCAGCGCGATGCCGAGCGTCGCCATGTCGCGCGCGGTGGTGAACTGGCCGGGGTCGGGCAGGCCATTGGCGTTTCTAAATACGGTGCCGTTCATGCCCAGCGCACGCGCCTTGGCGGTCATCATGCGGGCAAAAGTGGTTTCATTGCCGCCGAGCATTTCGCCGAGCGCGGTGGCCGAGTCGTTCGCCGATTTGGTGACGATCGACAGGATCGCGGTCTCGACCGTGACGGAACCGCCCGGCTTCACGCCAAGTTTCGTCGGCGCCTCGGCGGAGGCCTTGGCGGAAAACACCACTGGCGTGTTCCTGCTGATCTTGCCCTTCGCCATCGCTTCGAAGGTCAGATACAGCGTCATCATCTTGGTCAGCGAAGCTGGGTAGCGCCTGCCGTTGGCATCTGCGGAGTAAAGCACCTTGCCGGTCTTGGCATCCACGACGATGGCCGCCTGCCTGGCCGCCAGCGACGAGGCAACGTCGCCAAAAACGAATGTCATCGCCAAGGCGACGATCATCATCGTTTTGAGAGGGGAGGTGGATTTGGAAACGATGCCCAACAACGCCTTACGCACTGGTACTTCCCTTGGATTTCTTCGTTGCGTTGGAGGCGGCAAAGGGTCCTGCCTCGCTTCCGGTCAAGCTACCGGCGCAGCGTTACCAATCCGTTTATGGTAACCGCCGCGTTCACCATTTTCTTCGGGCTTGAGGTTCTCTTTATTCGATTTTTAGCCATTGGCTGCGCAGGCGGGCCCGCAAGCCCGCGGAATCTTGACTTTTGTGCGGCGCACAATATATTATCTTGCATTGCACAAGGGCGCCCCGAAGAAGGACGCTTCAACCGTCAAGGGAATCGTGAAATGACCCAGACCTATGAGGACTTCAGCAAATACGGCAAAGAGTTCGCCGACACCGGATTGAAGAGCTTCGCGTCGCTGTCCAAGGGCGCGCAGGCGATTGCCACCGAGGCTGGTGAATACACCAAGAAGAGTTTTGAAACCGGCAGCGCCACTGTGGAGAAGCTGTTTTCAGCCAAGTCGCTGGAAAAGGCGATCGAGATCCAGTCGGACTACGCCAAGCAGTCTTATGAGGCGTTCGTCGCCGAGGCCACCAAGATCGGCGATCTGTATGCCGAACTCGCCAAGGAAGCTTACAAGCCATTCGAATCGATCGTTGCCAAGGCGAAGTAATTTCGCCCGGGCGAACTGATTTCGCCTGACGTGACCCAGATTGAGCCTTTGAACCCGAGAAAAAGCCCGGCCGCGGAAACGCGGCCGGGCTTTTTCGTGTCAATTTTCGCTCCAGAGCCTCGCGCCCCTTCACGATTGCGAAAATCGTCCAAGTTTGGTGACCTAGCCATATTGTCAGCTAACCAGAAGGGCTTAAAATCGTACATCGAACACCTACATGTCGAACTCGCATGGGGAATCGAAAGAGGCAGGAATACGTGACTTCAGGTTTGACTGCCACGAGACGCGTGGTGCGAATGCAAGACGGCGACGGTAACGGCAATGGGGCCGGCCGTGGGACGGCCGTCATCACGCGCACCAAAACCAAGACCAAGAAGCCCAGCCTTTATCGGGTCCTCATCCTCAACGACGACTACACTCCGATGGAGTTCGTGGTTCACGTGCTGGAGCGTTTTTTCCAGAAGGATCGCGAAGCCGCCACACGCATCATGCTTCATGTTCACAATCATGGAGTGGGCGAGTGCGGGGTCTATACATTCGAGGTGGCCGAGACCAAAGTGTCCCAGGTCATGGATTTCGCCCGACAGAATCAGCATCCGCTGCAATGCGTGATGGAGAAGAAGTGAGGTAACATGCCGGCTTTCTCCCAAGGCCTGGAAAAGGCGCTTCACCAGGCGCTGACGCTCGCCAATGAGCGGCACCATGAATATGCAACCCTAGAACATCTGCTGCTCGCGCTCATCGACGACACCGAGGCGGCCGCCGTCATGCGAGCCTGCAATGTCGATCTCGATGAGCTCAAGCATACGGTTCTCACCTATATCGACACCGAGCTCGACAACCTCGTCACCGGTTACGACGAGGACTCCAAGCCGACGGCCGGTTTCCAGCGCGTCATCCAGCGCGCGGTGATCCATGTGCAGTCGTCCGGCCGCGAGGAAGTATCGGGCGCCAACGTGCTCGTCGCCATTTTCGCCGAGCGCGAGAGCCATGCCGCCTATTTCCTGCAGGAACAGCAGATGACCCGCTACGACGCGGTCAACTACATCTCGCACGGCATTGCCAAGCGTCCGGGCGCGTCAGAGACACGCTCGCCGCGCGGTGCGGACGACGAGCAGGGCGGCCAGAACGGCGCCGAGCCGCAAGAGGAAGGCGGCAAGAAGAAGCAGCAGCAGGATGCGCTGACGGCTTATTGCGTCAATCTCAACAACAAGGCCAAGGCCGGCAAGATCGACCCGCTGATCGGCCGCGAATCCGAGATCAACCGCACCATCCAGGTGCTGTGCCGCCGCTCCAAGAACAACCCGCTCTATGTCGGCGACCCCGGCGTCGGCAAGACTGCGATCGCCGAGGGCCTGGCCAAGCGCATCGTCGAGGGCGACGTTCCCGAAGTGCTGCACAACGCCACCATCTTCGCGCTCGACATGGGCACGCTGCTCGCCGGCACGCGCTATCGCGGTGATTTCGAGGAACGGCTGAAGCAGGTCGTCAAGGAGCTCGAGGATTATCCCGGTGCCGTGCTGTTCATCGATGAGATCCACACGGTCATCGGGGCAGGGGCGACATCAGGCGGCGCCATGGATGCGTCCAACCTGTTGAAGCCGGCGCTGTCATCGGGTGCGATCCGCTGCATCGGCTCGACCACCTACAAGGAGTTCCGGCAGTTCTTCGAGAAGGACCGTGCCTTGGTGCGGCGCTTCCAGAAGATCGACGTCAACGAGCCGACCATCGAGGACGCCATCGAGATCATGAAGGGCCTCAAGCCCTATTATGAGGAGTTCCACAAGGTGAAGTTCACCAACGAGGCGATCAAGGCCTCGGTGGAACTGTCGGCACGTTACATCAACGACCGCAAGCTGCCGGACAAGGCGATCGACGTGATCGACGAGACCGGCGCCTCGCAGATGCTGGTGCCGGAAGCCAAGCGCAAGAAGACCATCGGCATCAAGGAGATCGAGGCGACGATCGCCACCATGGCCCGCATCCCGCCGAAGACGGTTTCGGCCGACGACGAGAAGGTGCTTCAGGGCCTCGATATCGAGCTGAAGCGCGTCGTCTATGGCCAGGACACCGCGATCACCGCGCTGACCTCGGCGATCAAGCTGGCGCGTGCCGGCCTGCGCGAACCGGAGAAGCCGATCGGCTCCTACCTGTTCTCGGGTCCGACCGGCGTCGGCAAGACCGAAGTTGCCAAGCAGTTGGCCGCGTCGCTCGGCGTCGAGCTGATCCGCTTCGACATGTCGGAATATATGGAACGCCACACCGTCTCGCGGCTGATCGGCGCGCCTCCGGGCTATGTCGGCTTCGACCAGGGCGGTCTTCTGACGGACGGCGTCGACCAGCATCCGCATTGCGTGCTGTTGCTCGACGAGGTCGAGAAGGCGCATCCGGACCTGTTCAACATCCTGTTGCAGGTGATGGACCACGGCAAGCTGACCGACCATAACGGCAAGCAGATCGACTTCCGCAATGTGATCCTGATCATGACCACCAATGCGGGCGCGTCGGATGCGCAGCGCGCGGCGATCGGCTTCGGCTCGACCAAGCGCGAAGGCGACGATGTCGAGGCGATCAACCGGTTGTTCACGCCGGAGTTCCGCAACCGGCTCGATGCGATCATCCCGTTCGGCTCGCTGCCGGTGCCGGTCATCCATCAGGTGGTGCAGAAGTTCGTCATGCAGCTCGAGGCCCAGCTTTCCGAGCGTGGCGTCACCTTCGACCTGTCGGCGGATGCGATCGCCTGGCTCGCCGACAAGGGCTATGATGAGCGCATGGGAGCGCGGCCGCTCGGCCGTGTGATCCAGGAGCACATCAAGAAGCCGTTGGCCGACGAGGTGCTGTTCGGCAAGCTCAAGAAGGGCGGCACGGTGCGCGTCACCGTCGAGAAGAAGGAAACCGGCGAGACCGGCCTGAAGCTCGAATCGCTCGCCGACGAGGCGCCGGTGAAGCCGAAGAAGGAAGAGCCGGAAGAAACGCCGAAGCCCAGAAAGGCCGTGGCGAAGAAGCCGGCGGCCAAGAAGCTGGTGGCGCAGAAGCCCGAAGCCAAGGGCAAGGACGGCGGCAAGCGCAGTCTCGTCCCGCAACTGCCCAGAAAGAACTGACCTTGAGGAAAGTCGAAAAGCCCCGGAAACGGGGCTTTCAGACTGCTGACAAACCCCTGGCATTTGCTGGGGGTTTTTGATTCACTGGGTCATGTTGAAGCGACCCGCCCCTGAACAGACCGCGCTCGAGATGGTGACGCTGGATCAGTTGGTTCCTGCCGAT
>NZ_JANIFC010000006.1:0-365784 GCF_024518615.1 Mesorhizobium sp. SEMIA396 | reverse complement strand
AAGCTCATTGACGGTTGTAGCCGGAGGGGCAGCGGGCGACTTCGCCAAGCCTCGGGCCGGATGGCCATCCGGCCCGAGGCTCAATCGCTTCCATCGCACATAATCATCTCGTGCAGATACAAGGGGCGGCGCCAGCGCCGCAATTTTGGGCTGATCGAGCAGTGCGTTGCCCTTATAGCCCTCGCAACAATCGTTCCAACTCTTCAGCATCCGTCACGACCGGTAAACACACCTGCCCAGTACACAGCCATGCACCCGCCTCGTTGGTCGGCGGCAGGATTCCGCCAGGCAGCAAGGGTCGATTCGTACCCGTACCGATCGGCAGGACAATGTCGACGCGGCGTGGGTCCGGACTTCGATTCGCAACCGGAACGAGCTTTGGATCGTCAAGCGCATCGACGATGACCAGTTTTAGCGGCTCGATCGCCAGCGCGCAGGCGTTGACGATGCCGGCTTGGCCATAGGCCTGGTGGGCCGCGCGGCCGGCGGCGTGCTCGGCAACTTGCCAGGCCCTTTCCTGCAGCTCGAGATCGCCCGTGACGGAGGCCAGCCGGACCAGTGCCTCGATGATCTGGCCGGTGGCGGACGGAATGGCCTCGTCGACATCGCCGCGGATGCGGATCGGCACGTCGGTGCTGTCCGAGGCGGTCAGGTAATACCCCGTCTTTTCGGTATCGGCGTGCCAATGGTCGAGCTGCTTGATAAACTGGCCGGCCTGGTCGACATAGCTCCAATTCCCAGTGGCCTCGAACAGCGAGATCGCTGCGTTGGCCATGGCGGCATAGTCGCTGGACAAAGCAGGGAATAGTTTTCTGGCGCCGAGCATCGAATGCGGCAGACGGCTGTCGCGGCCGGCGGTGCTGATGTGGGCAAAGGCCTTTGCCGCCGCATCGATCCAGTCAGGCCGCGCCAGCGAACGGCCGGCCTCTGCAAGCGCTGCGATCATCTGGCCGTTCCAGTCGGTGAGGGTCTTTGCGTCAAGACCGGGCCTGACCCGCTGTTCCCGCACGGTGAGGAGTTTCGCCTTGAGCGGGCCGAGCTCTGCGCGATCGATCACATAGTGCGATTGCTGGGACAGGGTTTGGTGGACGACCGGCTTGCCTTCCCAGCCGTGCGGGCTGGAGAGCGTGAAGTGCTTGAAAAACAAGGCAGAATCGTCGACGAGGGCGGCCTCGATCTCGTCTTGGCTCCAGGTGTAGAACAGTCCTTCCTCGCCGTCGCTGTCGGCATCGAGACTGGCGGCAAAGGCGCCGCCGTCAACGCGCATCTCGCGCAGCAGCCAGCCGATCGTCTCTTCGATTCGGACCCGGAACAACCCGTTGCCGCTTGCGGCATGGGCCCAGTTGCAGAAGCGGATCAGCTGGGCATTGTCGTAAAGCATCTTTTCGAAATGCGGCACCAGCCATTCGGCGTCGGTCGAGTAACGGCTGAGCCCGCCGCCGATATGATCGTAAATGCCGCCGCTGACCATCTGTTCGAGGCTGTTGAGAACGTCGTCGCGATGGCTGGCGTTGCCGTCGCGCAGCCAGGACAGCCACAGCGTTTGCATGAACGGCGCATTGGGGAATTTCGGCGCGCCACGCAAGCCGCCCAGATCGCGGTCGATCATGCCGTCTATGCCCTTGGCAAGCTCAGCCAGCGTGTCGCGATCGAGCCCTGTTCTCGCGTGCAATCCGGCGAGCCGTGCCTGGACATGTGTGGTCAGGCCGTCGGCGCTCTGGTTGAGGCTCGCCCGCTTCTCGCGCCAGGCCTTGTCCACCGCCTCCATCACCTGGATGAAACCGGGGCGGCCATAGCGTGGCTCGCGCGGAAAGTAGGTGCCGCCCCAGAACGGCTTGCCGTCCGGCGTCAGGAACATGGTTAGTGGCCAGCCACCCTGCTCGCCCATCGAGGACAGCGCCGCCATATAGATCTGGTCGATGTCGGGGCGTTCCTCGCGGTCGACCTTGATATTGACGAACAGACGGTTCATGACGGCGGCGACACCATCGTCCTCGAAGCTTTCATGCGCCATGACGTGGCACCAGTGGCAGGCGGCATAGCCGACCGAGAGCAGGATCGGCCTGTCCAGCGCCTTGGCCTCCTCGAGCGAAGCCGGCGACCAGGCCCGCCAGTGGACGGGATTGCCGCTGTGCTGCTGCAAATAGGGGCTGGCTTCTTCAGCAAGCAGGTTTTGCGCGGGCAGCGTCACTGGGCAAACTCGGGTGCGATTGGCTGATGGGCGTAAAGCTAGGGCGGTTCGGTAGAGCGGGCAAATGATTTCAGGCGATTCCATCGTAGCGCTGTCGAGCGGCCGGCTCCCGGCCGGCGTCGCCGTCATCCGTATTTCCGGCCCGCAGACTCGATTCGTAGTCGAAACGATTGCCGGGGGTATTGTTAAGCCCCGCGTCGCGGTCTTGCGCAGATTCAGGGCGCCCGATGGAACCGTGCTCGATAACGGCTTGGTCGTTTTCTTTCCCAATCCGGCCAGTTTCACCGGCGAGGATGTGGCGGAATTCCACGTTCATGGCGGACGCGCCGTGGTGGCCAGGATGCTGGAGACGATTACTGGTTTCGACGGCGTCAGGCACGCGGAACCGGGCGAATTCACGCGCCGCGCCTTTCTCAACGGCAAGGTCGACCTGGTTGAGACCGAGGCCCTGGCGGATCTCGTCAACGCTGAAACCGAGGCGCAGCGGCGTTTTGCTGTCCAAAATGCCGAAGGCGCTCAGAGCGAACTCTATCTCGGCTGGCGTCGCAGGTTGATTCACGCCCGCGCCATGATCGAGGCGGAGATCGATTTTGCCGATGAAGACGATGTCCCCGGTTCCGTTTCGGATACGGTTTGGTCCGATGTCAAAACTATGATCGGCGAGATCGACCGGCACATTGCCGGATTTCGTGCTGCCGAAATCATCCGTGACGGCTTCGAGGTCGTTATCCTTGGCGCGCCCAACGCCGGCAAGTCGAGTCTGTTCAACGCCCTGGCGCGGCGGGATGCCGCTATAGTAACGGATGAACCCGGCACGACGCGGGATCTGCTTGAAGTGACACTTGATCTCCAGGGGCTGCGGGTCCGGCTTACAGATACGGCCGGGCTGCGCGATGCGCCGGGAAAGGTCGAGGCTATCGGCATCGAGAAGGCCAGGGCCAAGGCGCATGGCGCCGATCTCTTGCTCTTGCTGCAGGACATCGCGAACCCAAGAGATGTCGGCGAGCTGCCGAGTGTGGCGCCGACCTTGCGCGTCGGCACCAAGCTCGATCTGTTGGAAGACCGCGCGGCGAGCGACGCGACGGAGGATTATGCCCTTGTCATTTCGGTAAAGAACGGGACGGGCGTCGAGGAACTGCTGGGGGAAATCGGCCGGCGGGCAGCGGAAGCAGCCGGCAGCGTCGGCGATGTCCTGCCGTCGCGCCTGCGCCACGTCGAATTGCTCGGCGCAGCGAATAGCCACCTGCGTCGCGCAACCGACGGCCGGACTGTCGGGCAGGAATTGCGCGCCGAGGAGTTGCGGCTTGCAGCAGATCGCCTGGGCCGTATTGTCGGCGCCATCGACGTCGAGGACATGCTGGACGTGATTTTCTCGCAGTTCTGCATCGGGAAATGACTCACGTGAAACGATGTGCTCTCGTAAAATGACTCAGTTGTCGATGCAGAGATTTTGATGGACCGTTTGCGGAACGCCCCATCGCTTCGTCATCCACGGGCGGAGCAAGGAGCGTAGCGACGCGGCGCAGACCCGAGGATCCATGCCGCGACTTCTGAGCGCGCGCCACGGTGCAGAATTCTGATCCGCTGTACTCTTTGGCCAAGATCACGGCATGGATCCTAGGGTCTCCGCGACGTCGCTTCGCTTCCTGCTTTGCCCTAGGATGACGAACGTTGCGAACGCTTGGGTAAGACCTTCGAGCAGCGGCAAGGTGCGACTCACGTGAAACATCAGTGCCCCGATGACTCACGTGAAACACACGCGATGGCGGTGCAAGGCTGTTTCACGTGAAACGACTCGCGGAGTTTTCTTGACAGCCAAGCCTCGCGGGGACATGTGTCCCTTTAATCATTCGAGTCTGGGAAGTTTGTGATGACCAATCACTATGATGTGGTTGTGGTGGGCGGCGGCCACGCAGGTTGTGAGGCGGCCAGCGCTGCCGCGCGCGCTGGTGCCAAGACCGCGCTGGTGACGCTGCGCTTTGATACGATCGGGGTCATGTCCTGCAATCCGGCGATCGGCGGGCTCGGCAAGGGCCATTTGGTGCGCGAGATCGATGCCATGGATGGCCTGATGGGGCGCGTGGCGGATGCGGCCGGCATTCAGTTCCGCCTGCTCAACCGCCGCAAAGGTCCCGCCGTGCGCGGCCCTCGTACGCAGGCCGACCGGAAGCTTTATCGCCTTGCCATGCAGGAAGCGATTCGGCAGCAGAACGATCTCGACGTGGTTGAAGGCGAGGTTCTGGATTTTGAGATCGCCGATGGGCGGATCACGGCTGTTCTCCTGGCCGACGGCAGGCGGCTTGGCTGTGGCGCGGTCGTGCTGACGACCGGGACTTTTCTGCGCGGGCTCATTCATATTGGCGAGAGGAAGATTGTCGCCGGCCGCATGAACGAGCAGGCCAGCCTTGGGCTCTCGGCGACGATGGACCGCGCGGGCTTCAAGCTTGGACGGCTGAAGACCGGGACGCCGCCGCGGCTCGATGGCCGGAGCATCGACTGGACGACGCTGGCAAGCCAGGCCGCGGATGCGGATCCGGTGCCGTTCTCGCTGATGACCGACCGCATCACCACGCCGCAGATCGAGTGCGGCATCACCCGCACGACGACGGCCACGCATGAGCTGATTCGCGCCAATCTCGGCCGCTCGGCCATGTATTCCGGCTCGATCGAGGGCGTTGGGCCGCGTTATTGCCCGTCGATCGAGGACAAGATCGTCAAGTTCGGCGATAGGGATGGGCACCAGATCTTTCTGGAGCCGGAAGGGCTGGACGATGATACCGTCTATCCCAATGGGATTTCCACCTCGTTGCCCGAAGATGTGCAGCTCGATATATTGAAAACCATTCCGGGGCTGGAGCGCGCAATCATGCTGCAGCCCGGCTATGCCATCGAGTATGATCATGTCGATCCGCGCGAACTGCATCAGACGCTGGAGACGAAGCGCATCGGTGGTCTCTTCCTCGCCGGGCAGATCAACGGCACGACCGGCTATGAGGAAGCAGCCGGGCAAGGCCTGCTCGCAGGCCTCAATGCGGCGCGGCGGGCGGCGGGGAGCGAGCAAATCGTGCTCAGCCGCACCGAGGCGTACATCGGCGTGATGGTCGACGATTTGACCAGCCGCGGCATCGCAGAGCCCTACCGGATGTTCACGTCACGCGCCGAGTTCCGGCTGTCGCTACGCGCCGACAATGCGGATGAGCGGCTGACGCCTCTGGCGGCGAAACTGGGCATCGCCTCGGCACAGCGCATGCAGCGCTACGGGCAGGTCATGCAAAGCCTGGATGAGGCGCGGGATTTGGCGAAGTCGCTCGCCATGACGCCGAATGAGGCGGCGCGGCACGGGCTGGACATCAACCGGGATGGCGTGCGCCGGTCCGGCTATGAATTGCTGTCCTATCCCGACGTCGATGTCGCTTGGCTGGCCGGCGTCGATCCGCGCTTTGCGGCGATCGAAGGCAAGACCGCGGAGCGCCTCGAGACGGAAGCGAAGTATTCTGTCTATCTCGACCGCCAGAAGACCGACGTGGCGCAGATCCGGCATGAGGAGAGCCGGCTGATCCCCGAGACGGTCGATTTCGCCGGAGTGCCGGGTCTGTCGAACGAGCTGAAGCAGAAAATGCAGGCGCGGCGCCCGCGCTCCATAGCCGATGCCCAGCGCATGGAGGGCATGACGCCGGCGGCGCTGGCGATCATTGTCGCGCATGTCCGCCATGCGGAGAGCGCCCAGCGCCTACAAAAGGATGTTGCGTGAATTCTATGTCCCTGGAGAGCCTGCAGGATGCGGCAGGCCCGGTTTCACGTGAAACATTCGATCGGCTGGTGGCGTTCGAGCAGATGTTCCAGAAATGGAATCGCAGCATCAATCTGGTGGCGCAATCCACGTCGGGCGATGTCTGGCAGCGCCATATCCTGGACAGCGCCCAACTCGGGCGCATAGAACCCGTTGCCACACGCTGGGTGGATCTCGGCTCGGGCGGTGGGTTTCCAGGCCTTGTGATGGCGTTCCTGCTGGCCGAGCGCGACGGCGCCAGCATCGATCTGGTTGAAAGCAATCGCAAAAAGGCATCCTTCCTGCAGACCGTCGTCGGCCAGTTCAGCCTGCCGGCGCGGGTCGTGGCGCGCCGCATCGATGACAGCCATGCGCTGGTTTCGACGCCGCAAATCGTCACGGCGCGGGCGCTGGCTCCGCTTTCGACCTTGCTGGACCTGTCGGCGCCCTGGCTGGTTTCAGGCGCGCGCGGCCTGTTCCACAAAGGCCGGGATTACCGCACCGAAGTGCAAGAAAGCGTTCACCGATGGTCCTTCGATCTGGTAGAACATCCAAGTATGACCGACGTTGGCGGCGTCATCCTGGAATTGTCCAACCTGCGACCTGTCTGATCCGTCACTGACAGGCGATTTGGCGCCCAAAATGAATTTCTGGCATAAACCCATGATGAAGAATGGCCCCCGAATCATCACCGTAGCCAACCAGAAGGGCGGTGTCGGCAAGACGACGACCGCCATCAATCTGGCGACCGCGCTAGCTGCTATCGGCGAAAAGGTGCTGATCGTCGATCTCGATCCGCAGGGAAATGCCAGCACCGGTCTGGGCATCGACCGCAAGGACCGGACGGTGTCGTCCTATGACGTGTTGACCGGCGAGCTGGAGCTGGAAGCCGCGGCCATCCCCACAGCCGTGCCGGGCCTGTCGATCGTGCCGTCGACGCTCGATCTGCTCGGCATCGAAATGGAGATCGCCTCCGCGCCCGACCGGGTGCTCAAGCTGCGCAACGCGCTGCGCGCTGCGACCGAGCGCGGCGCACCCTTTGGCTATGTGCTGATCGACTGCCCGCCATCGCTCAACCTTTTGACGTTGAATTCAATGGCTGCGGCCGATTCCGTTCTTGTGCCGCTGCAATGCGAGTTTTTCGCGCTCGAAGGCCTCAGCCAGTTGCTGGAGACGGTCGAGCAGGTGCGGCGCTCGATCAATCCGGATCTCACCATCCAGGGCATCGTGCTGACCATGTATGACGGCCGCAACAATCTCGCCAACCAGGTCGTGCAGGATGTGCGGGCGCATATGGGCGACAAGGTCTACGAGACCATCATCCCGCGCAATGTGCGGGTGTCCGAGGCGCCGTCCTACGGCAAGCCGGCGATCCTCTACGATTTGAAATGCTCGGGCAGCCAGGCCTATCTGCAACTGGCATCGGAAGTGATCCGCCGCGAGCGCAAGTTACGCGCCGCTTGATGTGGCCGGATGCATAGTCAAGAGCCGATTCGATACCGAAACGATTTGGAATAGCCAACTGGAATAAAGATGAGCGAAGACCTTTCGAGAAAGAGACTGGGCCGCGGACTGGCGGCGCTGATCGGCGAGATTGATCGCCCAGTAGCACCTGAAAAACCGGGCATGAGCGCCGACGGCAAGGTGCCGATCGAGTTCCTGACCCCCAACCCGAAAAATCCGCGCCGGCATTTCGGCGACGCCGAGCTGACCGACCTTGCCCAGTCGATCCGCGAACACGGCGTCGTCCAGCCGGTGGTGGCGCGGCCTTCGCCGACACAGGCCGGACGCTACGAGATCATCGCCGGCGAGCGGCGCTGGCGTGCAGCGCAGCGCGCCGGGCTGTCCGAGATCCCGGTCATCATCCGCGAGGTCAACGATCGCACCGCGCTCGAACTGGCGATCATCGAAAACGTCCAGCGCACCGACCTCAACGCGGTCGAGGAAGCGCTCGGTTATCAGCAGCTGATCGACGAGCACGGCTACACCCAGGCCGATCTCGGCCAGGTGATCGGCAAGAGCCGCAGCCATGTCGCCAACACGCTCAGGCTCTTGAAGCTGCCGGATGTGATCCGCGACATGCTGATCGACGGCGCGCTGTCGGCGGGTCATGCCCGCACGCTGGTGACGGCGGAAGATCCGGCGGGCCTTGCCAAGCGCATCGTCGAAGAAGGACTTTCGGTGCGCCAGGCCGAAGCGCTGGCGCAGATGCCGGCCGGCACCAGCAGCGCCAGGGAAGCCAGGCCGGCGCCAAGTCCTGACGAGAAGGACGCCGACACGCTGGCGCTGGAAAAACTGTTGACCGATACGATCGGCATGATCGTGTCGGTGGATCACAAGGGCAGAGGCGGCACGCTTCGGGTAGCCTATCGCTCGCTGGAACAGCTCGATGAGTTGTGCAGGCGGCTGAAGCAGGAACGATAATTAGCCGGCGAATTATCTTCAGGCCGGATTTTTGGCGAAATCGGCGACGCCGCTAATCTCGCTCCTTGAGGGGGAGATGGCCGGCAGGCCAGAGGGGGTCGCCTCACACCAAGCGCCGGCGCCCTTGCGGAAGACATGAAGACGTAAGGAAGTAAGGAAGTAAGGAAGTAAGGAGGCCAGCGCTCCACGCGCAACGACCCCCTCTGTCGCCTTTCGGCGACATCTCCCCCTCGAGGGGGGAGATCAGCCGCGCTGCGCCAACCGGCTACTCTCCACCGCAATCCCCAGCAGCGCCTGCCGTGCCAGCGCCACGGAAAGGTCCGGCCGCCGTCGTGTCTGCAACACCGCCGTCTGCAGCCGGGTCAACGCGCGGCCGAGCGCGTCGGCGCTCCAGCGCTCCAGTGCCTTCTCGACCAGCTTGCGCCTGGAGAAAAACACCGGCGGGCGGGCGGCGGCAACGACCGAGGCGGCGTTGCGGTTACCGGACTCCATCTGGCCGCGCATGATTTGGATCTGCTGCAACTGCCGCATCGCCGAAGACAGCACCAGGAAAGGCTGGCCGCCGGACTGGCAATGGCGGGTAAAGGCAGTGTCGAAGTCGCCGATCTTGCCTTCGAGAAGCGCGTCGACCGCGTCGTCGAAAGAGGCGCCGGAGACGTCGCCCGACATCGCCTTGACCTCCTCCAGTCCGATCTCGTTCTGGCCATGTGCATAGAGCACGAGCTTCTCGATCTCGCCGCGCGAGGCCAACCGGTCGCCGCCGAGATTGCGGCGCAGCGCCTGTCTCGCCTCCATGGTCATCGACATGCCGGTCTTGCTCAGTTCGGCGTCGATGACGCCGTCGATGTCGCGCGCTTCATCGGCATAGCAAGGCAGCGCCATGGCACTGTCGGCCGCCTCGACGATGGCGCGCAATCCGACGCCTTTCTTGAGATCGCCGGCCTCGATGAGAATGATCGCATCGCGCGCCGGCTCCGCCGTCAGCGCCTTGACGTCGTCGGCCAGCGCCTTCTGGCCGCTGGCATTGCGCACCCACAAAAGGCGCCGATCGGAAAACATCGGCACGGTGCGGGCTTCGTCGAGCAGCCGGCCCTCGTCGCGGTCGACCTCCGAACCCTCGAGCCTGACCACCGAGAAGGGATCGTCGAGCGGCAGGCCGGTCTTGCCGGCAAATGCCTTCGCCCGCTCGGATACGAGGCCGCGATCGGGGCCGTAAAGCAGGACGATCGAAATGCGCTGGTCCGGCTTCGCGAGCCAGCCGTCGACCTCGTAAGCTTTCTTCTGTGCCATGCCGGGTTGGTTAGCATGATGCGGGCGTGGGGTGAACCGGGGTGTGCGTGATCTCCCCCTCGAGGGGGAGATGGCCGGCAGGCCAGAGGGGGTCGGTTCGACTGGATGCGACATTTTATGCGCCGAAAGAAGAAGTTGGCGCTCCATGCGCGGCGACCCCCTCTGTCGCCTTCGGCGACATCTCCCCCTCAAGGAGGGAGATTACGCTTCGCGCTTCCCCAATCACCCTATCTGCCAGCAAACCCGGCTCAATCTTGCGTCTAATTGCGCGCCGGCGCCCAACATCGACAAGAAATTTCGCCGACATATCTTCATCTTGGTGCGTGGGAGGCTGGATCGGCCGGCGCTGCCGGGACCGACGTCCGCAGGCTACCCGACGAATTCGCACTGGCCTGGCGGCGCAGATATGCAAATATCGACACTAGGCAACATTGGAGGACAAAGGTCATGGCCGATGCTGGGATGTTGCGTTTCCACGTTCCGGAACCGGAAGTGCGGCCGGGCGGAACGCCTGATTTTTCCAATGTGCCGATCCCCAAGGCCGGCTCGGTGCCGCGCCCCGAAATCGATGTCGATCCGCGCACCATCCGCGATCATGCCTTCTCGATCATCCGCGTGCTGAACCGCACTGGCGAGGCCGTCGGTCCCTGGGCCGGCCTGCTCTCCGATGAGGAACTTCTGGCCGGCCTGCGCCACATGATGACGCTGCGGACCTTCGACGCGCGCATGCAGATGGCGCAGCGGCAGGGCAAGACCTCGTTCTACATGCAGCATCTGGGCGAAGAGGCGGTGGCTTGCGCCTTCCGCAAGGCGCTGGCGCCGGGCGACATGAATTTCCCGACCTATCGCCAGGCAGGGCTGCTCATCGCCGACGGCTATCCGATGGTCACGATGATGAACCAGATCTATTCCAACGAGGCGGATCCGCTGAAGGGCCGGCAACTACCGGTCATGTATTCGTCGAAGGAGCACGGCTTCTTCTCGATCTCCGGCAATCTGGCGACGCAGTACATCCAGGCGGTCGGCTGGGCGATGGCCTCGGCGATCTCGAACGATTCGCGCATCGCAGCCGCCTGGATCGGCGACGGCTCGACGGCCGAATCCGATTTCCACTCGGCGCTGGTGTTCGCCTCGACCTACAAGGCGCCGGTCGTGCTCAATGTGGTCAACAACCAGTGGGCGATCTCGACTTTTCAGGGCATTGCCCGCGGCGGCTCGGGCACATTCGCGGCAAGGGGGCTCGGCTTCGGTATCCCGTCGCTGCGCGTCGACGGCAACGACTATCTCGCCGTCCATGCGGTGGCCAAATGGGCGGCGGAGCGGGCGCGCAGCAATCTCGGGCCGACGCTGGTCGAATATGTCACCTACCGCGCCGGGGCGCATTCGAGCTCGGACGATCCCTCGGCCTACCGGCCAAAGACCGAGTCCGACGCCTGGCCGCTCGGCGACCCGATCGTGCGGCTGAAAAACCATCTCATCGCGCTTGGCGTCTGGTCGGACGAGCGGCACGCGCAGGCCGAGGCAGAAATCCTCGACACGGTCATCGCGGCGCAGAAGGAAGCCGAAAGCCACGGCACGCTGCATGCCGGCGGCAAGCCGTCGACGCGCGACATGTTCGAGGGCCTCTACGCCGAGATGCCGCCGCATCTCAGACGCCAGCGCCAGCAGGCGGGAGTCTGAGCCATGCCGAGACGGACCATGATCGAGGCCATTCGCGATGCCATGGATGTATCGATGGGGCGCGACGACAAAGTCGTCGTGTTCGGCGAAGATGTCGGCTTCTTCGGCGGCGTCTTCCGCTGCACGCAGGGCCTGCAGGCCAAATACGGCAAGAGCCGCTGCTTCGACGCGCCGATCAACGAATCCGGCATTGTCGGCTCGGCCATCGGCATGGCCGCCTATGGGCTGAAGCCGTGCGTGGAGATTCAGTTTGCCGACTACATGTATCCGGCCTACGACCAGCTGACCCAGGAAGCAGCTAGGCTGCGCTATCGCTCCAATGGCGATTTCACCTGCCCGATCGTGGTGCGCATGCCGACCGGCGGCGGCATCTTCGGCGGCCAGACGCACAGCCAGAGCCCGGAAGCGCTGTTCACCCATGTGTCGGGGCTGAAGACCGTGGTGCCGTCCAACCCGCACGACGCCAAGGGGCTCTTGATCGCGGCGATCGAAGACCCCGATCCGGTGATCTTCCTCGAACCGAAGCGGCTCTACAATGGTCCGTTCGACGGCCATCACGACCGGCCGGTGACGCCGTGGTCGAAACATGAGCTCGGCGAGGTCGCCGACGGCCACTACACTGTGCCGCTCGGCAAGGCGGCGATCCGCCGGCCGGGTTCCGCCATCACGGTGCTCGCCTACGGCACCATGGTCTATGTCGCGCAGGCCGCGGCCGAGGAAACCGGCATCGATGCCGAGATCATCGATCTCAGGACGCTGCTGCCGCTCGACCTCGACACGATCGTCGCTTCGGTCAAGAAGACCGGGCGCTGCGTCATCGTGCATGAGGCGACGCTGACGTCGGGCTTCGGCGCCGAACTGTCGGCGCTGGTGCAGGAAAACTGTTTTTATCACCTCGAAGCGCCGGTTGCTCGCGTTGCCGGCTGGGACACGCCCTATCCGCATGCGCAGGAGTGGGATTATTTCCCCGGCCCCGCCCGTGTCGGCCGTGCCTTGCTTGAAACCATGGGGGCCTGAGATGGGCGAACACATCATCAAGCTGCCCGATGTCGGCGAAGGTGTCGCCGAGGCCGAGCTGGTCGAGTGGCACGTCAAGATCGGCGACATGGTGCGCGAGGACACGGTGCTCGCCGCCGTGATGACCGACAAGGCGACAGTCGAAATCCCGTCGCCGGTCGACGGCGAGATCCTGTGGCTGGGCGCCGAAATCGGCGACACGGTGGCGATTGGTTCGCCCATCGTGCGGCTGAAGGTGGCGGGCGAGGGGAATGTTGTCGCAGACACGAAATCGCCAGAGGTCACAGCGGCATCTACCCCCACCCCTAACCCCTCCCCACAAGGGGGAGGGGGAGGCGCCACAGCCTCCAAGGGCGGAGCAAAACCCACCTCATCGTCATCAGCAAATTCCAAAGGAATCGAAGGCGGGGAAGCGGCGGCGACCGAATCCCCCTCCCCCTTGTGGGGAGGGGCTAGGGGTGGGGGTACGGCGCCGACATCTCAAGTTGCCACGCCCGCCGGCGCACCGCGTCCCGAGGGCGAAAGACCGCTGGCTTCGCCTGCCGTGCGTCTGCGGGCAAAGGAAGCCGGCATCGATCTCAGGCAGGTTGCGGGATCCGGCCCTGCCGGCCGCATCGGCCATGAGGACATCGAAGCGTTCCTGGCGCGCGGGCCGCAGGTTGCCAGGACATCCGGCCTCGCCCGCAACGATGCGATCCAGGATATCAAGGTGGTCGGCTTGCGGCGCAAGATCGCCGAGAAGATGTCGCTGTCGAAATCGCGCATCCCGCACATCACCTATGTCGAGGAGATCGATGTCACCGCGCTGGAGGAATTGCGCGCCGCGCTCAACAAGGAGAAGCGCCCAGGTAGGGGTGGCGTGGAGCGGCCGAAGCTGACGCTGCTGCCGTTCCTGATGCGGGCCATGGTCAAGGCGATCGCGGACCAGCCCAACCTCAATTCGCTGTTCGACGACGAGGCCGGCATCATCCACCAGCATGGCGGCATCCATATCGGCATCGCCGCGCAGACGCCGTCGGGGCTGGTAGTGCCTGTGGTCAAACATGCCGAGGCGCGCGACATCTGGGAGTGCGGCGCAGAAATCATCAGGCTGGCCGAGGCGGCCAAGTCCGGCACGGCGACACGCGACGAGCTGTCCGGCTCGACCATCACCATCACCTCGCTCGGCGCCATGGGCGGCGTGGCGACGACGCCGGTCATCAACCATCCGGAAGTGGCGATCATCGGCGTCAACAAGATGATGGTGCGGCCGGTGTGGGACGGCACCCAGTTCATCCCGCGCAAGATGATGAATTTATCGTCAAGCTTCGACCATCGGGTGATCGATGGGTGGGATGCGGCGGTGTTCATCCAGCGGATCAAGACGCTGCTGGAAACGCCGGCGCTGATCTTTGTGGATTGAGGTGATGAGGCCGATGTCGAAGCTTGAGACGGACCTTCGGAAGTTACCGGCGTTGGAATGTGGGCTCCCCCTTCTCCCCTTGTGGGAGAAGGTGTCGCCGAAGGCGACGGATGAGGGGTGTTCCAGGGAACGCCAACGCCTCACTCCGCTGGAACACCCCTCATCCGTCTCGGCGCTAACGCGCCGATCCACCTTCTCCCACAAGGGGAGAAGGACAGGGCGCCCGGCGGCCGAAAGGAAGCAGCCAACATGAAAGAAATCTCCTGCAAGCTGCTGGTCATCGGCGCCGGTCCCGGTGGTTACGTCTGCGCTATCCGTGCCGGACAGCTCGGCGTCGATACGGTGATCGTGGAAGCCGGCAAGCCGGGCGGCACTTGTCTCAATGTCGGCTGCATCCCGTCCAAGGCGCTGATCCATGCGGCGGAGGAGTTCGAGAAGGTGTCGCACATGGAAGGCGGCAAGAGCCCGCTCGGCATCTCGCTCACCGCACCGACGCTCGACCTGGCGAAGACGATCGCCTGGAAGGACGGCATCGTGAGCCGGCTCAACAGCGGCGTCGCCGGCCTGCTCAAGAAGGCAGGAGTCAAGACCGTGCATGGCTGGGCGAGCTTTCGCGACGGCAAGACGGTTGCGGTCGAGACCGAGACGGGAAGCCAAGTCATCCGCGCCGAGACGATCGTCATTGCCACCGGCTCGGCGCCAGTCGAGCTGCCGTTCCTGCCCTTTGGCGGTCCGGTGATTTCGTCAACCGAGGCACTGGCACTGAGCGACGTGCCGAGAAAACTCGCGGTCGTCGGTGGCGGCTATATCGGGCTGGAACTCGGCATGGCGTTTGCAAAAATGGGCGCCAAAGTGACCGTGGTCGAGGCCTTGCCGCGCGTGCTGGCGCAGTATGACGCCGAACTCACGCGGCCCGTGGTCAAGCGGCTCAACGCACTCGGCGTCGAGGTGATGCTGGGTGCCAAGGCCAAGGGGCTATCGACCAAAGGCGATGCGCTGCTGGTCGAGACGGCGGATGGCAAGAGCGCCAAGGTCGCCGCCGAAAAAATCCTGGTCACGGTCGGCCGCAAGCCGGTGACCGAAGGCTGGGGGCTCGAGCAGATCGACCTCGACAGGGCAGGCAAATTCATCCGCATCGACGACCAGTGCCGCACCTCGATGCGCGGCATCTTCGCCATCGGCGACGTCACCGGCGAGCCGATGCTGGCGCACCGGGCGATGGCCCAGGGCGAGATGGTCGCCGAGATCGTCGCCGGCCACAAGCGCAACTGGGACAAGCGCGCCATTCCCGCCGTTTGCTTCACCGATCCGGAACTCGTCACCGCTGGTCTTTCGCCGGAAGAGGCCAGGGCTCTGGGCGGCGAGATCAAGATCGGCATGTTCCCGTTCGCCGCCAACGGCCGGGCGATGACGAAGCTGGGCGAAGACGGCTTCGTCCGCGTGGTGGCGCGGGCGGACAACCATCTGGTGCTCGGCATCCAGGCGGTCGGGCAGGGCGTGTCGGAACTGGCGGCGGCTTTTGGCCTGGCGCTGGAGATGGGCGCCAGGCTGGAGGACATTGCCGGCACCATCCATGCCCATCCGACGCAAGGCGAGGGATTCCAGGAAGCGGCGCTCAAGGCGCTGGGGCACGCGCTGCATGTTTGATTCGTGACAGTGCAAAGGCGGTGATGCTGGCGGGACACTCGCCCCCCTCTGTCCTGCCGGACATCTCCCCCTCAAGGGGGGAGATCAGCAGTTTCGGGCAACCCGCCTCTTCCAAGACTTTGAAAATTGGCGAAATCTAAGATGACAGCCTATCTCCCCCCTAGAGGGGGAGATGCCCGGCAGGGCAGAGGGGGGCAGCCTCTCACAAGAGAGAGACGCTGATCACCCCGCCAGCCGGCTCACCATCTCATGCTGCGCATAGGCGCGGCCGAAGCGGTTGGCCAGAAACGCGTCGAGCGCGATGTCTTCCTGCTTGATGAAGCCCGTGGCCGGCAGGCTGCCGTCGGCGAGCATGTCGAGCACGGCGCAGATGCCGGACGCCGTGGTGATCTGGATGGCGCTGCGCACCTGATCGCCGATGCGCCTGGAGTAGATCTTGTTGGCGTAGGTCTCCTGCAGCAGGCGGCCGTTCTTGCGGCCGGAGACGGTGACGAAGACGATGACCACGTCCTGCAGCGTCGCCGGCAGCGCGCTCTCGAAAATGTCTTTCAGCACGTCACGGCGGTGGCGCAGGCCGAGATCGTTGAGCAGCGCCTTCATGATCGCGGCGTGGCCGGGATAGCGGATGGTGCGGTAGTTCAGCGTGCGCACTCTGCCCTTCAGCGTCTCGGCCAGCGTGCCAAGGCCGCCGGAGGTGTTGAACGCTTCGTAGGTGACGCCGTCGAGCGAGAACTCCTCGCGCTCTTCCAGTGGCGGCACCTCGACCAGCTCGCCTTCGACGATCGCCTCGCAGGGCTCGCAATATTCGTTGATGACGCCGTCGGTGCTCCAGGTCAGATTGTAGTTCAGTGCATTGGAGGGATATTGCGGCAGGGCGCCGACGCGCATGCGCACGCTCTCCAGCGAATCGAACCGGCTGGCGAGATCGTTGGCGACGATCGAGATGAAGCCCGGCGCCAGGCCGCATTGCGGAATGAAGGCGCTTCTGCCCGAAACCGCCAGTTCCTTGACGCGGCGGGTCGAGACGACATCCTCGGTCAGGTCGAGATAGTGCACGCCGGCACAGGCCGCCGCTTCGGCGATGCGGGTGGTCAGATGGAAGGGAGCGGCGCTGAGCACCGCGAATTTGCCGGCGAGTGCGGCTTCAAGCGTGCCGGATGCTTCGATGTCGAGCTCAAGCGTCGCAACCGTGGCCGGCAGTTCGGCAGCAGCGAACTGTGCTGCCGAGCGGTCGACGAGCGTGACCTGATAATCCCCCTTGGCGGCGAGCATCTCGGCAATGGTCGAGCCGATCTTTCCGGCGCCGACAACGACAATTTTCTTCATGGCCGATCCCTCACTGATTGTGAGCCCAGATTCGCAGCTTGCCCGTCGAATGGAAGCGTGGTTTGGTTCGAAACGAAACCGTTGATTGGACAGTCTGCCGGGAAGAATCGTCGAAATGCTCAGTGACGCCGAACAGGCCCTGCTTTCCCTGCTGCGCGAGAATGCGCGCGCCTCGACCGCCGAGCTGGCGCGGCGGCTTGGCGTCTCGCGGACCACGGTGCAGAGCCGGATCGAACGGCTGGAGCAGCGCGGCATCATATCAGGCTATGGTGTGCGACTGGCGCCGGACTATGAGCAGGGGCTGGTGCGGGCGCATGTACTGCTCACCGTGACGCCCAAGCTCGCCGACAAGGTGGTGCGCGGCATGCGCGCCCTGACGACGGTCCGGACGCTGCATTCGGTCAGCGGCAATTTCGACATGATCGTCATCGTCGACGCACCATCGATCCGCGACCTCGACATGCTGCTCGACCAGATCGGCGCCATGGACGGGGTCGAGCGGACCCTGTCGTCGATCATCCTGTCGACGCGGATCGATCGGTGAAGCTGCTGGTCTCCCCCCTCGAGGGGGAGATGGCCGGCAGGCCAGAGGGGGTCGGTTCGACCGGATGCGACCTCCTTTCGACAGATGGGCGTTAGCGCTTCACGCGAGGCGACCCCCTCTGTCGCCTGCGGCGACATCTCCCCCTCAAGGGGGGAGAAAACTCACCGCCACCTCAAGCCCAGGGCGACAATCCTCAAGCGTGATCGATGCGCCATGCAGATCGGCAATCGCTCGCACAAGGCTGAGACCCAGCCCGCTGCCCCATGTCGACCGGCTATGGTCCAGCCGATAAAGCCGCTGAAACACTTTTTCATGTTCGTCGGCGGGAATGCCGGGACCGTTGTCGGCGACGCCGGCAACGACGCGTTCGTCCTGGCGCCCCACCGACAGCTTTATCGTCGTGCCCGATGGACAATGGCGCAGCGCGTTCTCGACCAGATTGGCGAACATCTGCGTCAACAGCTCGCGATCGCCATGGATCCGGTCCGTCGTTTCCGGTGGTTGCGCCAACGACAGCGACTTTCCGTCGTCCTCGGCAACATCGGCATAGATCTCGGCGATGGTCTGCAGCACCTCGCCCAGATCGACATCGGTGAACCGCGCCCGGCGGGCGCCGGCTTCGATCTGCGCGATGCGCAGCAGCGCATCGAAGGTCTCGTTGATCTGCAGGCTTTCGGCATGCGCCTCGGCCAGTTCGCGGGCGACCTTTTGACCTGACAGGTTCTTTTCGGACGCGGTGTCGAGGATCATCTGCAGCCGGTTGAGCGGCGTCTTCAGGTCGTGGGCGATGTTGGCGCTGACCTGTTTCATGCCTTCGACCAGTGCCGACAGGCGGTCGAGCGCGGCATTGACCTGGCTGGAGACGATGTCGATGTCGTCGCCCTTGCCGGTCAGCGGAATGCGGGTGTCCAGCCGTCCATGCGAGACATCCACCATGGTGGCGGCAATGCCGTCGAGACGGCGCTGGACCCGCGAGGCCAGCAGGGCGCCGCCGGCGACCGCCAGCCCGGTGATGATCAGGGTTCCCCAGCCAAAGCTCATCAGCACGATCCTCTCCAGCTCCTCCGTCTCGGAAAGGCTGAAGGCGACGGTCAGGGTGTTGCCGCCGACGGGGCCGGAATAGGCGCGGTACTCGGCGCCGGGCGGCACGCCGGGCATTTCGGTGTCGAACATCGAGAAACCGTCGGGAAGCCCTGCCGCGGTGAAGTTGCCGGCCAGGCGATTGCCCGTCGCGTCGGTCAGCGAAAACAGCTGCTCCTTTTTGAGGCTGCGCAGGGAGTGGCTGCCGACGGTCTCAACCAGCTCCTTGAGATCGTTCTCGGCATAGGTCGCGGCGACGACCGCGTAGGTCTCCTTGATGGTGTCGTCGAGCCGCTCGGCAAGATCGGCGCTCATCATCTGGTAGACGATGGCGCCCGACAGGACGAAGGCCAGCACGAACAGGAAGGCGAAGGTCAGAGCCAGCCGGAACGGCGTGCTGCGCAGCAGGCGGGACCATGTTCCGGTCATGACGGCGCGTGCAGGCTGTAGCCGGTGTTGCGGACGGTGTGGATGAGCTGGGTTTCGAAGGGCTTGTCGACCTTGGCCCGCAGCCGGCTGATATGGGTCTCGACGACGCTGGTCCTGGGATCGAAATGAAAATCCCAGACGCGCTCCAGAAGCATGGTGCGGGTGATGACGCGGCCTTCGCCGCGCATCAGCACTTCCAGCAGGCTGAATTCCCGCGGCTGCAGGTCGATCGGCTGGCCCCGCCTCGTGACCCGCCGCATGATCAGGTCCATTTCGAGGTCGGCGACCCGCAGGACGGTTTTCTGCTCCTGCGCCGCCGGCCGCCGGCCAAGCGCGTTGATGCGGGCGAGAAGTTCGGAAAAGGCGAAGGGCTTGACCAGATAGTCGTCGCCGCCGGCCTCCAGCCCCTCGACGCGATCGTCGATGCCGCCGACGGAGGTGAGAAAGATCGTGGGCGTCCGTACGCCCGCGGCGCGCACCGCCTTGATCATCGACAGGCCGTCGAGGCCGGGGATCATCCGGTCGGCGACGATCACGTCGTAATTGCCCCGGGTCGCCGCGAACAGCGCGTCATGTCCGTTGCGAAGGAGGTCGCAGACATGGCCGGCCTCGGTCAGTCCCCTGACGATATAGTCGGCCGTCCTGTGGTCGTCCTCGACGAGAAGCAGTCGCATGAAAGGTCCGGTCCGTTGCCGAGATGGAGAGGCTATCACCGGCACGGGCTTGTTCCTAGGATGTCACGAAGGCGCAGGCATTCGGAGCGGCTTCTCCCAACTTCGTCATCGTCGGGTCCGCGCTGCGTCGCTACGCTCCTTGCTCCGCGCGCGGATGACGAGGCCAAGGCTTCAGTCCAGGTCCAGCAACAGTTCATCGGCCTCGTCGGTTGCCTCCTTCAGGGTCATGTGCAGGACAAGCGCAAAGATACAGCCAAGGAAGAGCAGGCTGGTGAAGATGGTGCCGAGACCCAGGCCGCCGTGCCTGGCCGATCGCGACAGCAGGTCGCCGAAGGAGGCGCCAAGCGGCCGTGTCAGGATATAGGCGAGCCAGAAGGCCAGGATGCCGTCGAGATGCAGCAGCCAGTAGGCGAGCGCTATCAGCGCGATGGCACCGCCGAACAGCAGCCCCGTCGTGAGGTAGCCCATGTCGAAGCTTTCGGCGACGAGGTCGCCGGCGGCGGTGCCGAGCGCGAAGGTCAAGAGGATCGCCAGCCAGTAGAAGATCTCGCGCCTGGTGGTGAAGATGGTGTGGATCGACAGCGTCCTTTCGCTGGCGTACCAGACCGCGAATGTCGCGGCGAGCGCGACCGAGAAGGCGATGGTTGCCGTCTGCAGGCGCACGCCGAAACTGTCGACGAGGCTGTCCGTCACCAGCGTGCCGACGATGCTGATCAGCACCACCGCCGGCCAATAAGCCCACGGCACATAGCATTTCCGCGTAAACTGCAGGACAAGGGCCGCGATCAGGATGCCGGTCATGATCAGCGAGGTGACGGTCAGCCCAAGCCCGATCGTGTCGGCAAGATAATCCGCCGCGGTCTCGCCCGTGGTGACCGCCATCAGCTTGACCAGCCAGAAGTCGAGGGTGACGTCGGGAACCCTGTTGTGGCTCGGTGCGGCGGGTTGTTGCCTGTTGGGCGCGAGCATGGCTGAAGTCCAGAGGTCGATGGTTGCGGCGGGGCGGTTGCGATCCGCCCCGCGCATCGTAAACAAACGAGTTCACACCGGCCTGTCCGGCGGCATACAAATTCGTAAGAATGGGCGCAAAAGGCATTGCCAATGTCTGGCGATGCGTTTGATGGAATGCGGCGCCTTGCATCCGCCATCGCTGTTCAACGGCGCGCTGATGGCGGCCGCGGTGCCGGGCCGCACGTTCGGCCCGACCCATCCTGCGCTCTGGTGATCGGTGGTTCTAGCTACCGAGCGGATGCGGCATGTAGCCGACGAAGCCTGATATCTTCCAGCTGCCGCCGACCTTGCTGCAGAAATACAGCGTCTGCCATTTCAAGCGGTCGACGCTGCCGTCCGCCTTGGCAACCGAGCCGTCGAATTTCTTGTGCAGCACGGCGCGGTCGCCGTCGACATCGATGTCGCGCATGTTGGTGACGCGAAACAGCGCCTCGCGCAGCGGCTCGGCGAATTTGGTCGCCGCCGTCTCCCTGGCCTGGCGCAGCCATTCGTCGCGATAGATTTCGAGCCTTGGAAACTGCAGCCGCCAGGCGTCGGCGTTGTGCAGGAAATGCGCATGCATGCCGAAGAAGCTCGAGGCTACGAAATCATCCTCGACCATGGCCCAGTCCTGGCCGATGAAAGCGTCGATGTCGCGCCGCACCAGCATTTCCCAGAGCGCGTGGCGATCGGCATCGCCTGATGGAAACGGGTTCTTGTCGTAAGTCATCGCTGGGTGTCTCCGCTCTGGCAAATGCGTCTGTACGTTGCGGCTTCCAAGCCGCCCGTCAGCGCGTACGATGCAAGCGCTCTTGTAATAAAGCAACACGGATTTCGAAGAATGTTGCTTTCCAACAAGGCCCCCTATGAGGATCGCCCCGATCGGCGTAAATGTCGATCGAAGCGGGCGCTGCCATGGCACCCCGTCCTGTCATCAGAGGAGGCTTGTCCCTTGCCGAAACAGTGTTTTGGAACATCGCATGTGCCGTTGTCGCCCGCCGTGCGGGCCGGCGATCTCGTCTATGTCTCGGGCCAGGTTCCCGTCGGCAGCGACGGCATCGTGGTCAAGGGCGGCATATCGGAACAGACCGAGCAGGTGCTCGCCAATATCAAGGCCGCGCTGGCGCTGGCCGGCTGCACCATGGACGATGTGGTGAAGACCACGGTCTGGCTGGAAGATGCGCGCGATTTCGGCGCCTTCAACGCGGTCTATGCCCGGCATTTCCCCAAAAACCCGCCGGCCCGCACCACGGTCGAATCGCGGCTGATGATCGATATCAAGATCGAGGTCGAGGCGGTCGCTTACCGGCCTCTGTAGGCAAAGCAACGAAGCGGAGGTGACCTCAATGCAATTCGACCTCCTGCTGAAGGGCGGACGGCTGATCGATCCGGCCGCTGGCCTCGACGCGCCGCGCGATGTCGCCATCGCCAATGGCCGCGTTGCCGCAGTCGATGCCGATATCCCGGCGGACAGCGCAGCGCAGATCGTCGATGCCGGCGGCTGCATCGTCACGCCGGGCCTGGTCGACCTGCACAGCCACGTCTATTGGGGCGGCACGTCGCTTGGCGTCGATGCCGACCGGCTGGCCGCCAAGAGCGGCACCACCACCTTCATCGATGCGGGCAGTGCCGGCGCCGGCAATTTCCTCGGCTTCCGCCGCCATGTCATGGAGCGGTCGAAGGTCCGCATCCTGGCCTATGTCAACATTTCCTTTGCCGGCATTTTCGGCTTCTCGCAGACAGTGTCGGTCGGCGAGTGCAGCGACCTCAGGCTGTGCGAGCCGCGCGAGGTGGTCGCGGCGGTGCGTGAACACCGCGATGTCGTGGTCGGCGTAAAAGTCCGCTCCGGCAAGCATGCCGGCGGCACCAGCGGCATCGCCCCGGTGGATCTGGCGCTGGAGGCCGCCGACCAGGCCGGCCTGCCGCTGATGGCGCATATAGACGAGCCGCCGCCCGGCCGCTCGGAAGTGCTGCCGCGGCTGCGCAGGGGCGACATTCTCACCCACTGCTTCCGGCCGTTTCCCAATGCGCCGGTATTTGCTTCCGGCGCGGTGCGGCCCGACATGCGGCTGGCGCGCGAGCGCGGCGTCATCTTCGACATCGGCCACGGCATGGGCTCGTTCGATTTCGCCGTTGCCCGTGCCATGCTCGAGGAAGGGCTGGCGCCCGACGTGATCTCGAGCGACGTGCATCTCTACTGCGTCGACGGGCCGGCCTTCGACATACTGGTCTGCATGTCGAAGCTGCTGGCGCTCGGCATGCCGCTGGTCGAGGTCCTGCGCGCCGCCACGCAAGCGCCGGCGCAGGCGATCGCCAGGCCTGACCTGGGCACGCTGGCGGTCGGCACCGTCGGCGATGTCGCCGTGCTCCGGCAGCGCCCGGGCCGCTTCACCTTCGTCGATGCGGTCGGCGCGTCATTGGTCGCCGACCAGAGGCTGGTGTCGGATGGCATCGTTATCGGCGGCACCTGGTGGCCGAACGAGGCGGCTGATCACAACGAGACCGAGCGTTTCGTGGCGCAGGCGTCGCATACGCATGTTGAGGTGGCCGCGAGGCATTTTGGGCATCGGCACGATTAGCTCTTGCGGTAGATGGCTACCGCCCCGAATTGCTCGGCTTCCCATAAACCGGCGTCTCAATGCGCTCCATCCGCGCCTTGATCTGCAGCGCCACATATTTCGAATAGAAGCGCGACAGCGCCAGATTGCCGCCGTGGAACCAAAGCGCTTCCTGCGCGGTCGGCTTCCACATGTTGCGCAGCTCGCCTTGCCAGGGTCCGGGGTCGCCCTTGACGCCCGAGCCAAGCCCCCAGCAGGGGCCGACCTTGTCGGCGACTTCGCGCGAGACGATCGAAGCCACCGTCTCGTTCATCGACTGATAGCCGGTGCAGGCGATGATGGCGTCGGCGGCGAGTTCACTGCCGTCCTCGAACAGGATGCCGCTCGGGGTCAGCGACTTGATGGCGACGCCGCTGCGGATGCCGATCTTGCCGTCGATGATCAGGTCGGAAGCGCCGACATCGATATAGTAGCCGGAGCCGGTGCGGTAGGCCTTCATCAGAAGGCCGGTCTCGTCGTCGCCGAAATCGAGGGCGAAGCCGGCGGCGCGCAAGCGGTCGTAAAAAGCCGCGTCGCGCGCCTTGATCACCTCGTAAAGCGCCCGCTGGCCCTTGGGCACCAGCGCGAACGGCGTCGAGGCGACGATCATGTCGGCCTTCTCGGTGGTGATGCCGCGCGCCAGTGCGTCTTCCGAGAAGATCTCGAAGCCGACTTCCATCAGCGTGTCCGATTTGACCACCGTCGTCGGCGAACGCTGGATCATGGTGACCTCGGCGCCGCTTTCCCAGAGGTCGACGCAGACATCGTGGCCGGAGCTGGCCGCGCCGATGACCGCGACTCGTCTGCCGCGGAATTTGTCGCCGCTGGCATACTGGCTGGAGTGCAGCAACTCGCCCTTGAACCGGTCGGCGCCCGGCAGATCGATCCGCCGTGGCGGACCGTAGGCGCCGGTGGCGAAGACGATGTGCTTCGGCTTCAGCGTGATCTGGCGGCCGACGCGGTCGACGACCACGGTCCAGACTTTTTCGGCCTCATCATAGGACGCGCTCAGGCATTTCGTGGCGACCCAGTAATTGAGCTCCATGACGCGCGTGTACATTTCCAGCCAGTCGCCCATCTTGTCCTTGGGCGTGAACACCGGCCAGTTTTCGGGGAAGGGAATGTAGGGCAGATGGTCGTACCAGACCGGATCGTGCAACACGAGCGTGCGATAGCGGTTGCGCCAGGAATCGCCCGGCCGCGCATTCTTCTCGATGACGATGGTGGGCACGCCGAGCTGGCGCAGCCGCGCCCCCAGCATGATGCCGCCCTGGCCGCCGCCGATGACCAGGCAGTAGGGCTGTTCCTCGGTGCCGAGCTCGCGCGTCTCGCGCGCCCGCGCCTCCGACCAGGTCTCGCGCCTGGGATCGGCCTTGTGGCGCACGCCAAGCGGCCGCTTCGCCCCCTTGCGCTCCTCGAAGCCTTTCAGGTCCGTCATTGCCGTGAACAGCGTGCGGCAGCGGCCGTCGCGCAGCCGCATGATGCCCTCTCCCCTGGCCACCGCGGTTTCGAAGCTGAACCACGCCTCGATGGTGCCATCGTCCGAGATCGCCTCGCCGGTCAGTTGCCACGCGCTCGGCTTGGCCGTCGCCAGCGTCGCCGCCAGCATGTCGGCGATCGCCTCGCGGCCTTCCATGGTGGTGATGTTCCAGGTGAAGGTCAGGAGATCGCGCCAGTAGCAATCGTCGACGAACAGGTTGCTCGCAGCGGCCACGTCGCCGGCTGCGAGTGCCTGCGCCAGGGATTCGAGCCATGCGGCTGCCTGTTTCGTCGGTGCTATTTCGAGCATTTCTTTCCCTCTTTGTGCATGCGCCCAATCCAAGTTGGGATCATCAATTGTTGAACTCGGCGCCGCCCCTCATCCGCCTGCCGGCACCTTCTCCCCGTGAACGGGGAGAAGGGAGCTAGTCTCCGAGCGGCTCCATCTCCTTGCCGGTGCGGTGGATCTGGGCGTTGTATTTGATGCGGCGCACGGTCTCGCGGGCCGAACCGTCGAGCTTGTAGGCCGAGGCCACCGCCAGAAGGTCGATCGCCGCCAGGAAGGCGAAGCGCGAGGCCGTCGGCTTCAGCGTGTCGGGATATTCGGGCACCGCCACCGTCAACCTGACGTCGCAGGCGCGGGCGAGTTCGGTGTCGGGCGCGGTTACGGCGATGGCGTTGGCGCGGTAGTGCTTGGCGAGCTCGACGGCCTCGATCACCTCGCGGGTGCGTCCGGTCGCCGAAATGGCGATCACCAGATCGCCCGGCTTGAGCGTCGAGGCGGTCATGCGCATCAGATAGGGGTCGCACTGGGCGCTGACGGTGATGCCGTAGCGGAACAGCCGGTATTGGGTTTCCTGCGCCAGCGCCGAGGAGCTGCCGCCGAGGCCGAACACGGTGACCTGGCGCGCCTTGGCGATCAGATCGGCGGCTTTCTGCAGCTGCGCCGGGTCGAGCTGCCGCTCGGCCTCCTGCAGCGCCCGGCGCGCCTCGCCGAATACGGCGTTCCAGAACGGCATGCCATTGTCATTGCTGACGGAGGGCGACTTGGCCAGATAGAGCGCACCGACGACGAGGCTCTGCGCCAGCTTCAGCTTGAAGTCGCGCACGCCCTCGCAGCCGATGGCGCGGCAGAACCGGGTCACCGTCGGTTCGCTGACCCCGGCGCGCTGGGCAAGGGCGGCGTTGGAGGCGTCGACGGCATATTTGACGTCGTCGAGCACGACATCGGCGACACGCCGTTCGGCCGGGCGCAATTCGCTGTAGGAATCCTTGACCAGCGAGATGATGTCGGGAATGCGCCGGACAGGATCGCGCCCCTCGGTATCCTGGCCTGGAACAGGCTCGTCCTGGCTGCCAGCTTCGTTCATGGGGTCCTGGTCTTTCCCTGGGTTGCGAGGCTGCCGTCTTAGCATGTTTGCACGCCCTGGCTCCACGCGCCCGACCGCATCGCAACCGCAGCGTGTCGTAGGGTAAAGATCACCTTCCTCCGGTCCTCTCCGATCCGTGTCAGTTCCGAAGTATGTAGGAAAGCAACATGCATTTCAAGGCCGCAAAACCGATATTAAAACAAGCAGATAGGCATACTAATCGATTTTCCTGATACGGTGGCCATCGTCGGTGCTTGACAGGAAAGTAGGATAGTTACAGACTGATTTTCGCTGGGGATGAGCCAATGGATCATCGCGCAATCTTCCCGGGGGGCAGATGAATACGGGCGATGCAAAAAAGCCGAAGCTTGGCGTGCAGGCAGCGACCAAGATCTATCACACGGCCTCCGGCGACCTGCTGGCGCTGGACCGCTGCAGCCTAGATGTCAGCGCCAATGAAATCGTCTCGATCGTCGGCCCTTCCGGCTGCGGCAAGACCACGCTCTTGTGGTCGATGTCGGGCCTGCACAGCCTGACCAGCGGCGAGATCCGGCTCGATGGCAAGGCCATCACCGGTCCGCATCCCGATATCGGCATCGTCTTCCAGGAGGCGAACCTCCTGCCGTGGCGCAATCTCGACGCCAACATCCGCTTCCCTTTCGAGATCAAGGGCGAGAAGCCGGACCGGGCGTGGATCGCGCATCTGCTCAACCGGGTCGGGCTCGACGGCTTCGGCGGCAAGTTTCCGCGTGAGCTGTCGGGCGGCATGCAGCAGCGTGCGGCGATCGTGCGGGCGCTGGCGCTGAAGCCCTCGGTGCTTTTGATGGACGAGCCGTTCGGCGCGCTCGACAGCTTCACCCGCGAGGAGATGAACCGGCTGGTCGAGGAGATCTGGCTCGACACCAAGACAACGATCGTCTTCATCACCCACTCGATCGAGGAGGCGATCTTCCTCTCCGACCGGGTCGTGGTGCTGAGCGCCCGGCCGGGCCGCGTCGCCAAGGAATATCGCGTGCCGTTTGCGCGGCCACGCTCGCTGGAGATCATGGCGACGAAGGAGGTCTTCGACCTCACCAACCGTATCAAGATGGACATTGTCGGCGAACGCACGCGGCCAAAAGCGCCGGAGCGCGCGAGCGCCGAGATCGTGAGGATCAGGCCGTGAGCGGAGGCGACGCCATTCCGGAATTCTCCAAATCCAAGTCTGCCGACGGCCACGAGGTCAGCCTGACCAATCTGTCGGCCTTCGCCAGCGGCCCCGGCATCAAGTCGGGCAAGGAGGTGGCGGCCATTCTTGCCGTGGCGGTGATCATCATCGGCGGCATCGAACTGGCGCTGCGGCTGTTCCACGTGCCGCTCTACATCATGCCGCCGCCGAGCTCGATCGCCTATGCGCTGTTCGACGAGTTCCCGCTGATCGCGCCGCATCTCGGCTACACGCTCGTCGAGCTGGTGTCCGGCTTCACCATCGGCGCCATCATCGGCCTGGTGCTGGCCGCCGTCATCACCCAGTTTCCGTTCGCCGAGAAGATCGTCGCGCCCTACATCCTGCTTCTGGTCACCACGCCGATGCTGGCACTGGTGCCGCTTCTGATCCTGCGCTTCGGCTTCGGCTACACGCCGCGCATCATCGCGGTGGCGCTGGCCGCCGGGCCGATGGTGATGATCAATGCCGCCACCGGCTTTCGCCGCGTCGACAGCGCCAAGATCGCGCTGGCACGCTCCTATGGCGCCAGCACCCTGCAGATCTTCTGGAAAATCCGAGCGCCGATGGCGCTGCCGATGATCCTGGTCGGGCTGATGATCGGCGCCATCTTCGGTCTGCTGACCGCGGTCGGCGCCGAAATGGTCGGCGGCGGCTTCGGCCTCGGCAACCGGCTGACCACCTATTCGTCGATGATCCAGATGCCGCAGTTCTTCGCCGTGGTGCTGATCCTGTCGACGCTCGGCATCCTGATCTACGTGCTGTTCTTCCTGATCGGCAAGAAATGGGCGAGCTGGGAGGCTTGAACACAGGGATATGACGGCGCGCCCGGGAGGCGGCGGCAAGAGACTGACATCAAACAAAAAAGGGGAATGCTATGACCAAAGAAAACTCCATCAGCCCGGCGGGCATCAGCCGCCGCTACTTCCTGCAGGTGACCGGCGCCGGGCTGGTGACCGCGACGGCGCTTGGCGCCACCGGCCTCAAGGCCAGGGCCGAACCCTACGGAAAATTCACCTGGATCTCGCCGCGCGGCACGCTCGAAGTGCTCGACGACTATCCCTACTGGGCAGCCAAGAAGGCCGGCTATTTCGATGGGCTGGACACCGACATGCAGCCGGGGCCGTCGGACGGCACCGCGACGGTGAAGTTCGTCGATGTCGGCCAGGCCGATATGGGCTTCCCGTCGCCCGGCGTGTTCTCTTTCGCCATCCAGAACGGCATGAAGCTGAAGTCGGTGTTCCATATGGGCGCCCGCGACACGTTCAGCATCGCCTTCCGCAAGGGCGAGGGATCGAACGATCTGAAGAAGCTGGAAGGCAAGACCATCCTGCTCGGCTCCGCCGCCTGGCAGTCGATCACCGACCCGCTGCTGGCGGCGCAGGGCGTCGACATCAAGAAGGTCAAATATGTCGAAGCCGGCTGGCCGACATGGGGCACGGCTCTTGCCGGCGGCCAGGGCGACGCTGCCCTGTCGTGGGAAGGCCTACGCGCCGAATGGATCGCCAAGGGGCTCGACTTCGAATACTGGCTCGGCGTGCAGAACTCAAAGCTGCCGGCCAATACTTTCGTCGTGCGCGCCGCCGATCTGGAGGACGCCGACAAGAAGGCGTTGCTGGAAAAGTACCTGCGCGGCTGGGCGATGGGCCTCGAATTCGGCTACCAGAATCCCCGCGCGGCGGTCGAAGCGGTGTTCGAGCAGTTCCCGACGCTGGCCAAGAATCTCGGGCCGGAGCTTGGCACCACCTCGATCCTGCAGCAGATCAACGTCTTCCGCGGCGACATGGACAAACGCGGCGGCTGGGGCTCGCACGACATGGCGAGCTGGCAGGGCTTCTTCGACGAAATCCACAAGATCGGCCAGATCACCGCTCCGGTGAAGGCCGAGGATGTCTGCACCAACGATTTGATCGGCCCGGCCAATGATTTCGACAAGGCCAAGGTCAAGGCCGATGCCGACGGCGTCAAGCTGTCGGAAGGTTTTGCCGCGCTCGATGTCGAGAAGATCAAGGCGCATCAGTTCGATTCGGCGGTGAAGTAGGGCTGGCAATTGTCCAGGTCAGCGCCGCCCCTCACCTGCCTGCCGGCATCCTCTCCCCGTAAACGGGGCGAGGGGACGCTGTCGTTGATGATTTCGCCAATCGCCAACATTGCGGCCAGCCCTTTCTCCCCGTCACTATACGGGGAGAAATGCCCGGCAGGGCAATGAGGGGCGGCGCCAACCTAAGGTGATTGTCCTGGATAAACATGCGGGCGACGGCAACAGCGCCGCCTGTGATTTAATCAAGAATTTGGGAGGCAGCGGTGTCCGACAGAGTAAAAGTGCTGGTGGTGGGTCTCGGCAATATGGGTGCGTCGCATGCCAGCGCGTATCACCGGCTCGACGGTTTCGAGATCGTCGGCATTATGAGCCGCTCGATCAAGAGCAACACGAAGATTCCGGGAGAGTTAGCCGGCTACCCACTCTACGAGGATTTCGACCAGGCGCTGAAGGAAACAAAACCGGACGCGGTGTCGATCAACAGCTGGCCGAACACCCACGCCGAATATGCGCTGAAGGCAATCGCCGCCAACTGCCATGTGTTCATGGAAAAGCCGCTCGCCACCAACAATGAGGATGCCGAGAAGGTTGTCGCGGCGGCGCGGGCGAAGAACCGCAAGCTGGTGCTCGGCTATATCCTGCGCGTCCACCCGTCATGGATCAAGTTCATCGAGGTCGGGAAGACGCTCGGCAAGCCGCTGGTGATGCGGCTCAACCTCAACCAGCAGAGCAGCGGCAGCGCCTGGCACTGGCACAAGAACCTGATCGATTCGCTGATCCCGATCGTCGATTGCGGCGTCCATTATGTCGACGTCATGTGCCAGCTGACCGGCGCCAAGCCGGTGCGCGTGCATGGCATCGGCGCCAAGCTCTGGGCGGAAGCCGACAAGCAGAATTACGGCCACCTGCACGTCACCTTCGATGACGGCTCGGTCGGCTGGTACGAGGCGGGCTGGGGCCCAATGATGAGCGAAACGGCCTATTTCGTGAAGGACGTGGTCGGCCCCAAGGGCGCGGTGTCGATCGTCGCCGGCCAGCAGGCAAGCAATGCTGCCGAACTTGCAGAGGTTTCGAGTTCCGCCGACATCGACCGCCACACCAAGACCGATGCGCTGAAGATCCATTATGCTCAGGTCGACGGCGACAAGAATTTCTCGAAGCCCGACGAGATCGTCAGCATGGAGGACGAGCCCGGCCACCAGGAGCTCTGCGACCGCGAGCAGGCCTTCTTCCTGCGCGCCATCCGCGAGGATCTCGACCTCACCGAGCAGATGGATGCGGCGGTCAACAGCCTGCGCATCGTGCTGGCCGCTGAACAGAGCATCGCACTCGGGCGGACCATCGACCTGGCCTGACGCAATCCGGCTGCTGGCGGCAATCGTTTCAGGCCGGCGCTGCCCCTCACCCTTACCCTCTCCCCGTGAAGAACGGGGAGAGGGGGTCGTCAGCGTTGGAGCGTCTCCCTTCTCCCCGTCACTATACGGGGAGAAGGTGCCGGCAGGCGGCTGAGGGGCGGCGCCAACGTTGGCAAGATCAACGAACGACGGGAGAGAGACATGGTCACCGAAAGTCTGCTGAAAACCTATGCCGAGTCCGACGCGCTCGACCTTGCGGCACTTGTGAAGCGGGGCGACGTTTCACCGGGGGAACTGGTGGAGGCGGCGATCACGCTGGTCGAGCGGCTCAACCCGACGCTCAATGCGGTCATCCATCGCCTCTACGACATGGCGCGCGCCCAGGCCGAGACAATCGACACATCAGCGCCCTTCGCCGGCGTGCCGTTCCTGCTCAAGGAGCTGGCCTCGTCCTGGACCGGGGCACCGAACACCAACTCCTCATTCTACCTCAGGGATGTCGTTGCCGATTTCGACACCGAGGTCGTTCGCCGCATGAAGGCGGCCGGGCTGGTGCTGGTCGGCAAGTCGAACGCGCCGGAGAACGGTTGGTCGATCACCACCGAACCAAAACTCTACGGTGTGACCAAGAACCCGTGGAAGGAAGGCATCACGCCCGGCGGCTCGAGCGGCGGCGCTGCCGCGGCCATCGCTTCGCGCATGGTGCCGATCGCCGAGGCCAGCGATGGTGCAGGCTCGATCCGCATTCCGGCCTCCTGCTGCGGTATCGTCGGGCTGAAACCGTCGCGCGGCCGCGTCAGCCTCGCGCCGTTCGGCGACTATTGGTATGGCGGCGCGTACTTCCTGTGCTGCTCGCGCACCGTGCGCGACACGGCGGCCTATCTCGACGCGGTTGCCGGCGCGCTGCCGGGCGACCCCTATACGCCGCCGGTGCCCGATGGTTCTTGGCTCAGCCTGTCGGCACGGGCGCCAAAGAAGCTGCGCATCGGCTTTTCCGTCACGCCACCCAACGGCACGGCGATCGATGCGGAGGTGAAGGCGGCGGTGCTGGCAACCGTGGCTGCGCTCGAGCGGCTCGGCCACGACGTCGAGGAGCACGATATGCCGCTCGACGCGAACGCTGTGTGGAAGACCTACACCAACATGACCTGCGTGCAGACGGCGGCGACGTTCGACTACCTTGAGACGGTGATCGGCCGGCCGGTGACGCCAGGCGATGTCGAGGCGGTGACTTGGGCAATCATCGAGCGCGGCCGCTCGACCAGCGGCACCAGGCACATCTCCGATGTCGAGCAGCTCAGGCAGGTCGGCCGCGACATCGTCGGCGACCTCGGCGCCTACGATATCTTCATCACCCCGACCCTGACGCAGCTGCCGCGTCCGTTCGGCTATTACGACATGTCGGAAACCGACATCGACCGCTACAACGCCAAGTGGGCGGATTCGGTGTTTGCGTTCCCCTTCAACATCTCCGGCCAGCCGGCGATCTCGCTGCCGCTCGGCTGGTCGAAAGACGGCGTGCCGATCGGCGTGCAACTGGTCGGCCGCTACGGTGACGAGGCAACGGTGCTGGCCGCGTCGGCGCAGCTGGAGCAGGAGATGCCGTGGAGCGATCGGCGGCCACCGGTGAGTGGTTAGGTGCTGGCCACCTCACCACCGAGTTCCGTGGCGCCCCCCTCTGTCCTGCCGGACATCTCCCCCTCAAGTGGGGAGATCGGCTGCTACGACCACCTTCGCCAATATTCGACGTTGAAGACGAAGACCGACGCCGAAACAGTCAATCTCCCCACTTGAGGGGGAGATGCCCGGCAGGGCAGAGGGGGGCGCCGTAGAGCGCTATCTTTGAAAAACGACCACGCCCTCGCTACCCAATCCTCTCCAGCCGTCTCGGCAAGCGGTTCATGGCGACAGCCCCGTCCGGTGTGATCAGGAACTGATCCTCGAGATTGAAGCTGGCGAGGCCGTCTATGTAGAGCGGGATCTCGAAGGCCAGCACCATGCCGGCTTCGATGACGACATCGCTATCGGCGGCGATGAACGGCCATTGCTCCGAGAAGACCGACTGGCCGACGCCATGGCCGAAATGACCGCGGCGGTAGGTGCGCAGCCCTTGCCGCGCCAGGCTGTCGGTGGCGACGCGATGCACGTGGGTGAGCGTGGCTCCCGGAACAAGCGCTGCCAGCCCGTCGTCAAAGGCCCGCTCGGCGATCGCGTGCAGTTCGGCCTGCTCGGCGGATGGCGATCCGAAGGTGAAGTTGCGCGACATGTCGGAGGCGTAGCCGCCGACCGTGCAGACCATGTCGCACTTCAGCGGATCGCCAGGCATGGCTTTCGCATCGGTGCTTTTGGCCTTCGCGCCCAGCGTCACATATTCGGCTGTGGCGACCGGATGGGACAGGCCGGACGCGGCCGTGGCGACGCCTTGCCGATAGAGGGCAATGAGATCGCCCTGACGCATGCCGGCCATGGCATCGACCTGCAGCCGCTCCAGCCCGGCTTCCGACAGGATGATGCCTTGCTGGAGCAGATCGATCTCGCGCGGCGACTTGATGGCCCGCAACCTGTCGAGCACGGCCGAGCCGTCGACCATCGTGCAGCCCGGCAGCAGCGCCTGCATGACCGAGAGATCGGCGGCGGGAATAAAATCGAGATCGACGCCGATCCTTGCGCGCTCAAGTCCGAACCCGCTCAGGATCTCCTTCAGTTCGCGGACGGAACGGGCAAGTTCGAATGTTGCCGGCCGGGAAAAACCAGGCGCCCGGCCAGACGAGGCAAGGCCGGCCTCGACGCGTTGCGCCAGCCCTTGCCCTGCGGTCGAGGCGTCAAGCGTGGCGGTTTCGATCCAGATCGGGTGGCTGCGGATGACGGCATCCGACAGAGCCAGTTGCAGCTGTCCCGCATTGAAATCCGCCACCACGACGCCCACCGGCAAGTCTTGGCCAGCCGGGATGACGACGAAGCCGGCGCCGGCGCGCCGGAACAGTCCCGACGGCCCGATCGAGGCTCCGGTCGCATAGTGGAAGGCCTCAGGCGCGCACAGCACCAGCGCCTCGATGCCGGCGCGGTCCATCAGTTGCGCCGCGCGCTGGCGATCGACAAAGCCTGTCATGGGTTTCTCCACTGTCCGAAGCGGCAACGGAGCATTCCGGGTGCGCACAATCAAGCCGCTGACAGCAGCTACTTGATCGATTCCAGCTTGGCGACGGCGGCGGTGAAGCCGGCCAGCGACACCGGGATGGTGACCGGCTTGCGGGTGACCGATTCCATGCCGATGTTCAGATTGGTCCCGGACTTCATGGCCTTGATGAGATCCGCCGACAACGGCGTGGCGGCATAGGCGCCGTTCTGGTCGCTGGTCTGGATGGCAATCGTCGTCTTCTGGCCCTGGTCGATCTGGAAGGAGGCGCCGGACGGCAGGAACAGGCCGTGCGGCAGGGCAAGCAGCATGGCGAGGCTGCCATTGCCGTTGTCGCGGCGCACGGTCACGGTCAGCACGCGCTGCCCGGTCTTGGCCTCGGTCAGGTTCTGCGACACCTGGCACTGAAGCTCGGTGGTCGCCGAACCGGAGGAGCAGTTCACCGCCCACGGATTGGCATCGGCCGGTTTTGCATTGGTTTCAGCCGGCTTTGGCTGGGCCGGCTTGGCATCTTCGGCAAGGGCTGGGCCGGCGGCCAGACCAAGCCACAGGGCGGCCAGCCCCGCGGCCACGCCAAGTAAATTAGACTTGTCTAAAGTAAGTGCCATGTTGTTTTGCCGGATGCCTTGCATGTTTCCTCGCCGCGCCCCGGTATTCTCCCGAGCATGGCTTGATACAACACTCGCGACTGTTCCGAAAGCCGAGCCGGAGGCAAGCAAGCCGGCGAAATTACTGTGGCCTTTCAGACACAGCGAGCAATTTTGCAGGAAAGCTCTAGAAATCGGATCGGCCAGGACTCGCTATACAATAGAATTCGAGTAAGAATCTACACGGGGCGCGTGTAGTCCCCGAAGGACTCGCCAGGGATGGGAACTACCGAGACTTCTCGGCAAGTTGGTGAGATAGCGGCGCGTGGGGAGGATTTCCACATTCGCGCTGGCTATCGCCGTTCGCAAATCGCCAGGCATCTTTGGAAGACGACGGCGCTGACGACGCTGGCGCTCGGTCTTTCCAGTCTGACGGCCCATGCCGATCCGAACGGCCTGTGGCAGCCGCAGATCCGCGCCATCATCGGCGCCGACAACAATGGCGGCAACGGCGCGCTCGAAGGTTTCATCCCGCTCAAGCAGACGGCCGAATCCGTGCTGTTCCTGGATGTCCGGGCCAAGCATGATTTCAAGGATGGTTCCGGCCAGGATGTCGGCCTCGGCATTCGCCGCATCGTCAACCCGGACCTGATGATCGGCGGCTACGCCTATCTCAACCTCGAGAACTACAACTCCACCCAGTTCACCGCCGCCACGCTGGGCGCCGAGGCGATCACGCCACATTTCGATGCGCATGTGAACGTCTATCTGCCGATCAAGGGCGATTCGACGGATCACTCGACCAGTTCGACCCTGTCGATGGTCAGCAACCAGCTGATCGAGCAGATCTCGGTCCTTGACCACCGCGACTACGCCGCGTGGGGCATCGAGGGCGAGATCGGTGCGCAGGTGCCGGTCGCCCTGCCCGACAAGCATTCGCTGCGGCTCGACATCGGCGGCTATCACTTCGAGGATCCGCATGGCGACGACGGCAGCGTCACAGGCGCCAAGGCCGGGTTCGAGTATACGATCGGCGATGTCTTCGGCAGCAACACGGAACTGGTCTTCGCCGGCGAGGTCCGCAACGACAATCGCGACGACACCCAGTTCGCCGGCAGCGTGCGGCTGAACATCCCGTTCAATCCCGGCAGCGGCTCGGACAATGCGGCCAATGGGGCCGACAACGGGCCGGAGCCGGTCTATCCGGTCAGCGAAGGCCTGCGCAAGCGCGTCAACGAACGCGTGCGTGGCGATATCGGGGTCCGCGTCCAGTCGCAGACGCTGACCGGCGGCTCGACGACGCGTGTCGCGATCAACGCCGCCACCAATGCCGCCTTCGGCAAGTTCTATTTCGCCGATGGCGGCCTCGCCGGCGCCGGCACGCTGGCCGACCCGACGACTCTGGACGACGCCGTGACCAAGTCGGGTGCGAACGGCTTTGTCGTCGCGCTTGGCGGCAACGGCAATCTGACGACCGGCGGCGTGACGCTTGCCAATGGACAGACCGTCATCGGCGGCGGCGAAAGCGTCACCGCCAGGCTTTTCGGCGGCGGCACCAGCACCTTCAACCTGGGCGGCAGCGACGGCACGATCCAGGGCACCAACGTCGCCAACCCGGTCATCACGCTGGGCAACGGCAACACGCTCAACGGCATCACCATCACCGGCGGCGCCGACGGCATTTTCGGCAACAACATCACCGGCGCGACGCTGACCAATGTGACGGTCACCGGTGCGGGCGGCAACGGCGCCGACTTCACCGGCAGCTCGACCGGCATCACCGGCTCCAATTTCACCGCCACCGGCAACGGCCTCGATGGCTTGCACATCGAAGGCGACGGCACCTACAATTTCACCGGCACGACGCTGCTGCAGGGCAATCTCGACGACGGTCTCGATATCAGCGGCAAGGGCACCTACACCTTCGCCACCATCAATGCGCAGGACAATACTGACCGCGGCATCACCGTGCAGGGCACGTCGACCGGCGGGACGTTCACCACCACCGGCGGCACAATATCGGGCAATGGCGGCACCGCCGTCTTCATCGATCCGATCACCGCTCATGTGGTGCTGGACTCGATCAGCCAGAGCGGCGGCACGTCGGGCGTCGTGCTCGAGAATGTCGCGGGCAGCTTCACCGTCAACGGTGCGACGACGATCTCCGACACGACCGGACCGGCGATCGCCATTTCGGATTCGCCGGCGGCGATCCGCTTCGGCGACATCAGCATCACCAATCCCGGCGCCGACGGCATCTCGTTTGCCGGCGTCAATGCGGCGGTGGTCACCGGCAACATCGTCATTTCCGGACTGGGTGTCGGCACCGGCGTCGATTTCTCCGGCAGCAAAACCAATTTCACCGCGCAGTCGCTCAACATCACCGGTACCGGTGCCGCCGGTTCGATCGGCATCGACCTGACCTCGCCGAGCGTCGGCGGCGCGGTGATCACCATCACCGCTGGTGGCGTCATCGCCAATGTCGATACCGGCGTGCGGCTGGGCATTGCCGGAACGCCGGGGGCCACGGCCAACGCCGAGTTTACCTTCGGCGGCGGTTCCAGCTCCATCTCCGGCATCACCGCCTCGCTCGATGCGCGCGGGCTCAATGAGGGCAGCGGCCACTACGCCTTCGGCACGACGCAGTTTACCGGCCCGCAACTCTACGATCTGCGCAATTACATCTTCGTCGCGGCCGGGGCTTCGGGCGGCGGCACGTCCATCACCGACCTCGCCTCGATCGATTATGCCGACAGCATTACCGCCAGCGACGCCATCATTGTCCTGGTCAACCGCGGGACGATCGACGACGCCACCGGCTTCTCGCTGAGCGACGGGCAGGAACTGGCGTCGTTCGGCAACGGCCGCGCGTTCTCGCTCGGCGGGGTGCCGTTGAATGTCACCGGCACCAACGTCCATCATGACGAATCCATCTCGGATTCCGCGGGCGCGGCAACGCTGACCAGTTCCGGCGCCGGCGATGTCGTGACGCTGGGCAACGGCAACACATTGCTCGATTTCAATATTTCCGGGGGCGCCGCCGCCGGCATCCACGGCCTGGGCACAAATGGCCTGACCGTCCAGGGCGTGACGGTCAGCAATGTCGCAACCGGCCTCTTCCTCGATGGAGTGGCCGGTACGGTCTCGGTCGACGACCTGACCGTCCAGACCGCATCTGAAACCGGCATCGTGCTTGTCGGTTCGAGCGCGACCGTCAATTTCACCGGCAACACCAAGATCACCAACGCCACCAGTGCGGCGCTGTCCGCCAACAATTTCGACGGCATCGCCACCTTCGACGATCTCGACATCACCGGCGGCGGCGTAGGCATAGGCATCGTCGGCAGCTCCAGCGGAACCTTGACCTTCGGGGTCGGGAGTTCCATCGCCAACACGAGCAGCAACGCCTTCTCCATCAGCAACTCGACGCCCAACGTCACCTACAACGGCACCATCAACCAGACCGCTGCTACCAGCGCGGTGGGGATCTCCGGCATGAGCGGCGGCAGCGCCACGTTCGGTGGAGCGATCACCGCCAGCACCGCCACCGCCTTTGCGATCAACCTGAGCGGCAACACCGGCGGCACAATCAAGTTCACCGGCGGGCTGGATCTGACCACGACCACCGGCACCGGCTTCAGCGCCACCGGGGGCGGCACGATCACAGTCGCGGCCGCAGGCACGGAGCAGATCACCACCGGCACCGGCCACGCGATCAATCTCGACGGCGTCACCATCGGCACCGGCGGCATGGCGTTCGACAGCATCACGACAGGTGTTGCGCAAGCCACGGCGCTCAACTTCAATGCCGTTTCGGGCGGCCCGTTCCTGGGTGGCAATGTCACCATCGGCGGCACCGGTGGCGGCATCAACGGCCTTGCAATCAACGCTTCGTCATCGACCTTCACCATCACCAATCTGGTGACGACCAATGTCGCGGGCACCGATGTCAGCCTGACCAACAACACCGGCTCGATCGCGATCCTCGGTGGCGCCATCGCCAATTCGGGCACTGGCGACGGTGTCGTCGTTTCCGGTGGCAGCGCGACAATCGGTGTGGCGGCCAACATCTCCAGCTCGGCAACCGTGCCAGGCATAGCGGTCAAGGTCGACGGCACCACTGGCGGCTCGGTGACCTTCAGCGGCAGCGTCACCTCGACCGGCACCGGCAATCTTTTCGCGATCGGCTCGACGCTGCCCCCGGTCGGCGGCGCGATCAGCTTCATCGGCTCGACGCTGTCTGCGACGGGCGGCGGTGGCGCCGTCGTCACCGGCCTTGCCGGAACCGCGACGCTGAACGTCACAGCTCCGCTGTCGATCACCGGCGCCACTGCCACCGGCCTGGCCGTCGCCAATGTCGCCAGCACCGCATCGGCGACCTTCGGGGCGGTGACCGTGTCGGGTGCCACGGGCAATGGCATCGACATCACCAACAATGCCGGCGCCGTCACCTTCGGCACCACCAGCGTGACGATGGGTTCGACCGTCGGTCCAGCCGGCATCAACTTCGCCCTGACCAATGCCGATGTCACATTTGGAACAACCAATGTGACGATGGGCTCCGGCGCCAACCAGACCGGCATCGACTTCAGCGGTTCATCGACCACGGCCGATTTCGGCGTGACAACGATCACCGGCACCGGCGACCTCACCTCGCGCGGCATCGACCTGTCATCGACGACGGGCAACAAGACCATCACCTTTCTGCAGGGCTCCAGCATTTCCAATGCTGGTGTCGGCGTCGAACTGTCGTCGGGCGGCACGACGGCGACGTCGGCCAACGCCAACTTCACCTTCGGCGACGGCGACGCGACTGTGCTGCAATCCTCGATCACAGCGGCCAGTGGCGGCTACACGGTCAACACGATCGGGCTCGATCCGACGCTCGGCAATTATGATTTCGATGATGTCGCCTTCACCGGCAGCGCCAATCTGGCCAGCGCGGTCGGCGGGGTCGTCATGATTTCCCAGGACGGTGGCGTGATCGCTGCCGGCACCAACGGGCTCAGCGCCGCGGTGACCACGGTCACGGCCGCTCAGGCCGATGCCATGACCGGCACACTGACCTTCGCCTTTGTCGGCACGGTCGATCTGAGCGCCACGCCGTTCACGCTCGATTCGGGCCAGTCGATCACCGGCTTCGGCAACGGCAGTTCGATCATCACCTCCGGCACCATCCAGCCGATCAATGTCCAGGGCAATCTCGGCGCCACCGGCGGCAACGTCACCGGCAATGAGGGCGTGGTCAAGAGCACGGGCGGCGATACGTTGCAGCTGCTCGGCAGCAACCAGGTGCGCGACACCGCGTTCGACTTCACCGGCGGCAGCGGTTCGGTCTTCACCATCGACCAGAATGCCGGCGGCTTCAGCAATGTCGGCGGCATCGTTATCCAGGGCGTCACGGTCAGCAATGTCGCCACCGGCCAGACGGCGTTCAAGGTCGCCGGCCTCGACACCAATTTGTCGATCACGGACAACAACGTCAACGTCGCCGGCACGCTGCTCGACGTCGATGGCGGCGCCGGCAACATCACGGTCACGCGCGGCACCTTGCCCAACAGCGGACCGGCGGGCACGCTGACCGGCGGCGGCATCTCGATCGCCAACCGCACCGGCGGCACGATCAACTTCACCGACAAGGTCACAGTCAACGGCAATGGTGCCTCGCTTACCAACAACGCTGGCTCTACGGTCACCTTCGCCGATCTGGACATCACCACATCGGGCGCGACGGCGTTCAGCGCCAGCGGCGGCGGCACGGTCAATGTCACGACCGGCACGATCAACGCCACCAACGCGCAGGCGGTGGCGCTCGACGGCATCACGGCCGGTATCAACTTCGCCTCGACAAGTGCGACTTTCGCTTCCGGCAGCGGCATCGACCTGCAGAACCTGGCCGGCACCGCAAGCTTCGGCACCGGTACGCTGACCAACACCGGTTCGGGCACGTCGTTCAATGTCGGCTCGGGGACCGCAGCCAGCGGCGGCAACGCGACGACTTCCTATGGCGGCACGATTGCCAGCAACGGAACGGGCGCTGCGGCGTCGATCCAGAGCATGACCGGTGGCTCGGTGACGCTGTCGGGTAATCTGACCGATACCAATGCGGCCGCCGGCGGCAACATCGTCGTTGCCGGTAACGACGCAGCCGCGATCACGTTCTCGGGCGCGACCAAGCAGATCAATTCGGGCGCGACGGACGGCGTGAGCTTGGGCATCATTGGCAATTACGGCTCAGGCGCCCCGGCACTCAATACCAACAGCACGATCGACTTCACCCATGGCGGCCTTGATATATCGACAATGGCCGGGGCGGGCTTCGTCGCAATTGGCGATTTAGGCCCGGCTGGCGCAACCTCCACCATTATTACCGTCACCGGCGCGGGCAACAAGATCAATGCCGGCAGCGACGGGCTTGCTGTGTATGGTGCCAATGTCGGCAGCGCCGGCATTACCTTCGACAGCATCTCGGCGGACTCCACGATCCCCCTTCCCGGCGACCCCGGCGGTGCCGGAGTGACGCTGTTGGGCGCCAATCTCGTCGGGGATGTCAACATCGGCGGCCTGAGGGATACTGGATACACCGGCGCCTGGCTGTACGCCCTGAGTGGCACCGGAGAGGTCAATTTCACCGGGACGATCGATCTCGACGTCCAATATGCCGGGTTCAATATCGGCGGTCCCGAGGTTGGTACCGTCAACATCGCCAATGTCGCCGGATCCACCCTGACCATCGATGGCGGCCAGTTCGGCATCATACAGAGCTCGCAGGGCGGGACCGTCAACGTCGGCATCAACGGCAGCGCCAGCATCACGAACACCACCCTCTCGGCTATCAGCCTCGGCGGCGGCAATGACCTGGCCTTCACCACGCTGACCTACAAAGGTTCGATCACGGTCGGTGTGGGCGCGGTGTTAAGCGCCACGGGCGATGCGACCCGTCTGAACATGAGCGGTTCCGTCGTTTCCACCACGTCATCGACGGCCTTCGACTTCTTTGGCCATGCCGAAGGCATATACGATATTTCGAGCACCATCGATCACAGCGGTGGCGAGGGTGTCGCCATCGGCGGCTCGGCCAACGGCACGGTCACCTTCTCCGGCACGTCGAAGATATTCAACACCGGCGCCAACGATGCCATCGTCAAGGCACCGTCGTACGTGATGGACCCGCAGACCAAGGGCACTCTCGCCTTCACCAATGGCGGCCTTGTCATCACCACCAGCAGCGGCGCCGGCTTCACCGCCAGCACCTTCGGTTCGGGAACAGTCAGCGTCACCGGCGCCGGCAACACCATCACGACCACGAACGGCGGCACGGCGCTGAAGCTTGGCGACGCGACGGCGGTCGTCGCCGGGGCGAAAGGCGCGACGGTCGGCGCCGGTGGTATCAAGTTCGATACGATTTCGGTCAATGGCGCGGCGACCGGCATATCGCTCAACAATGTCAGCGGCGGCGTAATCGATCTCGGCACGGTCAACCTGCTAGGCATCACCGGTGCCAATGCGCGCGGTGTCGACATTTCCGGCACGCTCGGCTCGACGTTGAATTTCGCCAGCCTGAACATCGGGCTTGGCGCGGCGAACACCATCGGTCTCGACCTCAACGGCGCGTCGCTCGGCGCGAGCAACATCACCGCTGGCGATTTCGACGTCGACGGCGGCGGTTTTGCCGGCACGATCGGCATCGACATGGCCGACACGACCGGCACCGGCACGATCCAGCTCGGCGACACGGTCAACAACAATCCGGCGGGACAGACCTCCAAGATCGAAAATGTAGGCTATGGGGTCCAGTTCTCCAGCGCCACCAACGCCCAGCTCGTGTTCGGCGACGGCGCCGGCCCGGCCGAATCGTCGATCAAGACCACAGGCGGCCAGGTCATCCACGCCACCGACACTTTGCCGACCAACGGCGACTACAATTTCAACGACGTCAATTTCGATGGCGACATTTCGAACCTGTCCTCCTACAAGGTCTACTATGTCACGGCCGATGCCACCGCCCTTGGCGACGGCAGTCTGCTCAATCCAGGCACCTACGCCAACGCCCAGACGTCTTCGGCCAATGTCATTGTGCTGATCGACAAGACCGTCGACGGCGGCCAGGCGACGATCGACCTCGGCGCGACGTCGTTCCAACTCGATGACGGACAGGTGCTGCTCGCCTTCAAGAGCAACGACGCGGCGATCGATGTCTCCCAGCTCGGGGTCGACACCAGCGCCGGCGCGTCGCCGGCGTTCCACTTCACCACGGTGCAGAATTCGCCGATCATCGCGGCGCCGGCGGGCATCGACACGCTGCGGCCGGTCCTGCAGAGCAATAACGCCACGCAGGTCATCAATCTGGCGACATCAGGCAGCGGCATCTTCACGGGCGGTATCCAGAACCTGATCGTCAGCAATCTCGGTTCCGGTGCGGGCGTTGCCGTCAACGCGAGCGGCGCCTCCAGTTTCTTCGTCAGGAACAACACCATCGCCGCCGGCGGCAACGCGCTCGATTTCTCCACCACGGGAGCTCCGGCCAATACGCTTCTGCTTTCGATCGACGGCAACACGCTCAGCTCGACCGCGTCCGGCCTGGCTGCGTCGTTCACCGGCCAGAACATCGATGCCGACCTGAATTCAATCGCGATCAGATCGTTTGCCGGCAATACGGCGACCGGGGGCGCCGGCAGTGGCGGCATCGCCTTCAACAATGTCCGCTTCGATTCCGACGGCGCCGGCGGCACCGTCAGCGCCGGCACGCTCGGCATCGGTAACCCAGGCGCTCGCGTCCAGGGCAATGGCCTCAGTTTCACCAACACCAGCGGTACCCTTAATCTGGGCACGCTCAGCCTTGCCAACAATGGCGGCACCGGTGTCATCGCCAACACCAAAACCACCACCTTCACGCTGAACAACACCGGTGGCGTGGTCACCACCACCAACGGCGCGGCGTTCGATCTCGATCCGCTGACCGTCAACATGACGTTTGCCACCGTAAACGCCAGTGGCGGCGCGAGCGGCATCATCTTCGACGGCGTCGCTGGTACCTTCACCGTTACTGGCGCGACCGCCATCGGCAACACGACAGGCTTTGGCATCGATGCCGTCAACACCAACACCGGCACCTTCAACTTCAACACGGTGACGGTGAACAATGCCACCGTCCCCAACACAGGCGGCGGTATCCGAGTCCAGACCGGCACGCTCAACGTCACCGGCCTCGCCAACATCGACACGACCAGCGGCGTTGGTCTCTCGCAGGCCGGCGGCACAACCAGCTTCACCAACGGCTTGACCATCGACACCACCGCCGGCACCGGCATTCTCGCCACCGGCGGCACGATGGGCATCACCGCTACGGCTGCCGCCCAGACGGTGAACGCAACCGGCGGCACAGCGATCAATCTCTCCGGTGTCGCCGCCACCATCGCGCTCGATTCGACCTCGTCGGCCGGTGGCATCAACAATGTCAGCCTGACCGATGTCACGGGTATTGTTGGACTTGGAACTGGTGCGCTGAGCGGCGCAACGGGCGCGTCGTTCAATGTCGTCGGCGGCACGGCTGCCGTGAGCTATTCGGGCACGGTCAACAATTCGGGCGCATTCAGTCCGGCGCTGAATGTCCAGAGCCGGCTTGCCGGCGCCGGCCTCGTCGCCCTGAACGGCAATCTGACGGCCAGCGGGCTGGGCGTATCGCTGAACAACAATGCAGGCGGCACGGTGACGGTGTCCGGCGCCTCGAACAGCTTTACCGGCGGGGGCACCGGCATATCGATCACCGCCAACACCGGCGGCACCTACAACATCAGCGGCGCCAGCTACGCCATCGGCATGAGCAGCGGCGGGCTTGGCGTCGATATTGCCGGCAACAGCGCCCCGGTGACGGTCAATTTCAACGGCGGCGGGCTGGCGATCGTGACCTCGGCAGGCGCCGGCTTCAATGCCACGGGTTCCGGCACGATCAGCGTGACCGGCGTGGGCAACTCCATCGCCACGGGCACCGGTGTGGCGATGAACCTGAGCGGCGTCACCGTCGCGGCCACCGGCATGAATTTTTCCTCGACCAGCAACGGCGCCGGCGGCAACAGCGCCGTCGTCCTCACCAACGTGATCGGGTTGGGGACGATCAATCTCGGCGCCGGCACGCTGGTCGGCGGCAGCGCGGCAACCATCGCTGTCAGCGGCGGCACCGCCAACCTCAACTATACCGGCAATGTCAGCCAGTCGAACAATGCCACCCTGGTCAGCGTCACGGGCGGGCACAGCGGCTCGCTCAACTTCGCTACCGGTACGCTGTCGGCGACGAACGGTACCGGCCTGCAGTTCGACAATGCGGACGGCATCTACAGTTTCGTCGGCACGACGACGCTGAATGGCGGCAATGCCAGCGTCGACATCCTCAACGGCTCGGGCGGCACGTTCAATTTCGGCACCGGCACCTCGATCATCAGCCCCAGCGGCACGGCGTTCAACGTCAATGGCGGCACCGCCACCGTCACCTATGCCGGCACGATCACGCAAGCCACCGCCGGCCAGCGCATGATCGTCGTCGCCGACACCGCCGGCGGTTCGGTGAATTTCACCACTGCCGTGGCGAACGGGCTCAACGACACCGGCGGCACCGGCATTGTGATCGACGGCGCGGCGGGCAGCGTCACCGTCAGCAATGCCAGCCTGACGGGCACGGCCGGCATCACCATTCTCGGCGATTCGACCAACAATGCGACCGGCACCTACACTTTCAACAATGTCGCCATCCAGACCGACGCGGGGGCTGCGAACAATGCCTTCGTCGTCGATGGCGACCAGGGCACGCCAGGCAATGACGACGTCAGCGCGGTCGTCAACCTGAACAATGTCGACATCACCAACCCTGGCGGCAATGTCGCCAACATCCGCGGCATGGCCGGCGGCTCGGTCAATTTCGACAGCGCCAGCACGATCACTCGCAACGACGGCGGGCTGGGCATTGCCGTGCTCAGCAACGCCGGCGGCACGATCAACTTCGGCGGCGCGGTCAAGACGCTCTCGACCGGCGTCAACGCCGCCGTCATCATGACCAGCAACCCCGGCGCCGCCATCAACTTCACCAATGGCGGGCTGGTTATCAACACAACGAGCGGCGACGGCTTCAACGCGACCGGCGGCGGCACGGTGACGGTGCAGGGCACCGGCAACACGATCACCTCCGGCACAGGCACGGCGCTCAACGTCGTCAACACGAATATCGGCGCCAGCGGGCTGAATTTCCAGAGCATTTCGGCGAATGGCGGCATCAACGGCATCGTGCTCAACAATACGGGCTCGGGTGGATTGACCGTTACAGGTGTCGGCACCACCGCCGGCTCGGGCGGCACAATTCAGAACACAACCGGGCGCGGCGCCAGTTTCATCAGCGCGAGCAACATCACGCTGAAGAACATGAATTTCACCAATGCCGGCACCGACGATCTCGATGCCGACAATTCGGGGCTTTCGACTGGTGACAACCTCACGACCAACGCGGCCATCCACCTTCAAAACGTCTCTACGGCGACGCTGGACCGGATCGCCATTTCGGGCGGCGCCGAGCAAGGCATCAACGGCAATACCGTTTCGAACTTCACGCTCAGCAACAGCAGCATATCGAATGCGGGCAATGGAGCGGACGAAGATGGCATCCATTTCTACAACATGTCCGGCACCAGCGCGGTCACCAACACCACGATCACAGGCAGCGGCGACGACAACTTCCAGCTGCAGACCCAGTCCGGCACGCTCGCGCTGACGATTTCAGGCGGCAGCTCGACTGGCGCCGTGCTTGGCAGCGGGTATCTGTTCGGCATCCGTGGAACGTCGAACGCCACGATCAACTTCTCGGGTGCCAATTCGAGCAACAACTTCAGCGGTGGCATCGTCGCCGATGCATTCGACAACTCCACAATGAACCTGAACGTCATCAACAGCACTTCGAGCAGCAACAACGATCAGCTGTCCGTCAGCGCCGGGGACAACAGCGATGTGAGCCTCGTCGCCACCGGCAACACGCTGAGCAGCACGGCGGCGGGCGACTTCGTCGTGGTGAGCCTGCTCGGGTCGGCGTTCGACAACGGCTTTACTTTTGACGCTCGAATTGAAAGCAATACCATCACGGTCGCAAACGGGCTGACAGCGGATGGCATATCCGTATTCAATGCCGGCGGCGGCGCCATGCGGGTCGGAATCAAAAACAACTCCATCGACTATGCCGGTACGCAACGTGCTATCCTTGTCCAGGCCGGACAGGACGGCGCCGGCAGCATCCTGGCCCAGATAACCGGCAACGCGATTGACATCAAACTGGATGGGACCGGAGATGCGGCTGCTGGCATTCTCGTCCAGTCAGCCGTCACGGACCCGGAGGGAAATGGTGCATCCGTCGATCTGAGCATAGGCGGCGCCGGCGCGCTCGCGAACATCTTTACGCATTCGCTTGGCGGCACCATGGCGGCTGGTGACATCCGGGTACGTCAGCGCAACAACGGGACGATCAACCTTAGCGGCTATGCTGGGGGCGCCATGGATACTGCTGCCGTGATCGCTTATCTGAACGGCCGCAATACAGTTGTTTCTGCATCTACCGCGACGGCGCAAACGAGCGGATTTACCGGGCTTGCCACGCCGCCGTTCCCATGATGGCTACGTTGATGAGGTAGAAAGGCCACCATTTGGTGCGACGATCTACAACCTTGGGTACACACTGCCTTCCTGCGCCTCTTGTTATTTAAATACTGTCTATTATTTTATAATAGTACTTGGTTTGTTAGAAACCCAAGTAGACTTCTATGTCGTTCCGTGTATTCTTCTGATATCTAATGAGGGCGCGAGACATGGCCGAGCCATTTCTATCGGAAATCAGGATTATGTCCTTTGTCTTCCCGCCCAAGGGTTGGGCGCTCTGTAACGGGCAGCTTTTGCCGATCAACCAGAACCAGGCGCTATTTTCACTGCTCGGAACCACTTTCGGCGGTGACGGCCAAGTCAATTTCGCGCTGCCCGATTATAGGGGACGTATCCCGATCCACGTTGGGAGCGGTCACACACTAGGCGAGCGCGGTGGCGAGCAAAGCCATACGCTGTCGATTTCCGAAATACCGACACACGTTCACTTTGCGCAGGCAAGCACAAACACCGGTAGCAGCCAGGATGGTGCGGGGAACGTTTTGGGGGTGGTTCCGGGGCGGCTGTATAGCGATTTCGCGAACGTGACGACGCTGAGCCCGAGCACAATTACCAGTGTCGGCGGCAGTCAGGCACATCTCAACATGCAGCCGTTCCTGACGCTGAGCTTCTGCATTGCCCTGCAGGGCATTTTCCCTTCGCCGAATTAAGGAGGCGCGATCATGGCACAGCCTTATGTTGGTGAGATACGCATGTTTGCCGGCAATTTCGCGCCGGCCGGCTGGATGTTCTGCGAGGGACAGCTTCTGCCGATCTCGGAGAACGAGACACTGTTCCAGCTGATTGGCACGACCTATGGCGGCGATGGCCAGAGCACCTTCGCGCTGCCCGACCTGCGAGGCCGTGTTCCGCTCCATCAGGGCAGCGGCTTCATCCTTGCGGAGACGGGAGGCATAGAGGAAGTCAATCTGACAATTTCCCAGATTCCGTCACACAGCCATCCGATGGTCGCGTCCCTGAGCATTGGTCAAGATACCAGTCCCAGCGGGAAGGTCGTTGCACAGATTGGCGGTGGCGCCTTGCCCTACATCCAGGACACGACCGATACCGACATGGCCCAGCAGGCTGTAACAGCCGTTGGCGGCAGCCAGCCGCACAACAATTTCCAGCCGTATCTTTGCATCAGCTTTATCATTTCACTTTTCGGCATCTTTCCGTCGCCGACCTGAGAGGGACATCATGGCTGACCCGTTCGTCGCCGAAATCCGAATCTTCCCCTTTTATTTCGCGCCCAGGGGCTGGGCGTGGTGCGACGGGCAGTTGCTGCCGCTGTCGCAGAACACGGCATTGTTCTCGTTGCTGGGCACGACCTATGGCGGCAATGGCAAAAGCAATTTTGCCTTGCCCGACCTTCAGGGCCGCTTGCCGATGCACCCGGGGCAAGGACCAGGGCTTTCGCTGCACGATCTCGGCGAGACCGACGGTACGGAAACGGTAAGCCTGCTCGAATCGGAGATTCCTAACCACACCCACGCAATGCGCGACCATGACATCGACCTGGGCGAACTCAATGCGCCGTCCTCGACGCGAAGCCTGGCCAAATCCACCAACGCAACAATCTATACCCCGGCGGCCAACCTGACGCAGATGAGCCCTCAAGCGCTCCCCCCTGCCGGCGGCGACCAGCCGCACAACAACATGCAGCCCTATCTCACCTGCTATTTCTGCATCGCGCTGCAGGGCGTCTTCCCGCCAAGAAGCTGAATTCCGAACCGAAAGGGCAGGACCGTACGATGGCCAAGAACGCAGAACCGAAGTCGAAGGTCCCCGCAGCGAAGACGCCGGCGCCGAAAGCGGCTTCCAGGGCCCGCCCGGCGCCGTCCAGCCCTCCACCCATTTTCCAGCACAAGCCGGCCGGCACGTCGTTTTTCGAACTGTCGCGGCTGATGGTGGTGGGGATCGATTCCGCCAAGGGGCAGTTGATCCAGAAGGCGCAGCTTTCGCCGAACGGGCCATGGCCCTCGGCCTGGTCGTTCATCGCGCCCGGCGCCTGGGTGATCATGACGGCGGGCCTCACCAAGGACGGCCGTGTCGCCGTGGTCGCGCAGCCATCGGGAACCACCAATCTGTCCTTCATCACCGAAGACGCCAACCAGATCGGCCCGGTCGAGAAATGGACCGCGCCGATGAGCATCGGCACGCCGCCCGGCGCCACCTCCTATCAGAAGCTTTCGATGGCGCGCGATGCCGATGGCCGCATCGAGGTCTTCGTCACCGACAATCAGGGCCGCATCTGGTGGATCTACCAGAATCCGGACCAGATCGTGCAGGTGCAGAAAACCATCACGCCGCCCGGCACGACGACACCGATCGTCGTCACCGTCGACGTGCTGACGCCGCCGGCCAAACCGTGGAGCGACTGGATCCAGATCCCCGGCGGCCTGGTGACGGTTTCGGCGATACGCCAGGGTGACGGCCGCATCGCGCTGTTCGGCATCAATTCGAACCTGCATCTCTATCGCTGCCAGCAGGCGAAGGCGCAGGCCTTGAAGGCCGCCGACTGGACGGGTTGGGTGCAGATCGACACGACCCAGACAGGTGGCTTCATCGAGATGGCGCCGGTCATCGGCCCGCTGGGCGCCACCAATTTGTTCGCCCTGACCCAGAACGGCCAGGTGCTGCACACGCGCCAGATGCCCGCCGGATCGGATACGTGGACGCAGTGGGCGACACCCGGCTACTCCAGGGCGCCCAACCAGGCGCTTGCCGCCGGCATCCAGGGCGACGGCGATATCGTGCTGGTCGCGGCCGACCAGCAGCACTTCCTCCAATTCAACGCGCAATGGGATGCCTATACCCAGAACTGGTCGGGATGGCGCGATTTCGGCGCATCCCTTCGCTCGACGCGCCTGACGCTCAACTACAATGCCGACGGCCGGCTCGCTTTGTTCAGCCTGGCGCTCATGCCGGACGGCACCAACGGGCTGTGGACGATCAACCAGATGGGCGTCGACAGTTCCGAATGGGAGTATAACTGGACGTCGCTGACCGACAATAATCTCAAGCAGATCGTCGTCGTGCGCGACCTGACGCCGCCGGTCTGACGGTTGATTTCCGGCAGCGTGGCGGAAGGCAAGCAGGCCCGTCCGGTCTGGCCCCGGTCTGACACGGCCGGGCTCCGCTTTCGTGCGGCAGTGGAGGCGGACTTGCCGTTCCTGTCGCGGCTCTATGCCTCGACCCGCTTCGAAGAACTCGCGGTGACGTCGTGGAGCGAGGCGCAGAAGGCCGAATTCCTCGGCATGCAGTTCCAGGCCCAGCACGCGCATTACCGAAAACACTATCCCGAGGCCGATTGGCTGGTGGTGGAACGCGATAGCGACGACATCGGCCGCCTCTATATCGAGCGCTGGCCAACCCAGCACCGCATCATCGACATCGCCTTCCTGCCGCATCATCGCCGCAAGGGTTACGGCACCGCGCTGCTCTGCGACCTCATCGACGAGGCATGGTTAGCCGGCAAATCAGCGTCGATCCATGTCGAGAAGCACAATCCGGCGAGACGGCTTTATGTCGCGCTCGGCTTCGCGGTCGTCGAGGACAAGGGCGTTTATGACCTGATGGCGTGTGCGCCGCCGGGGGGCGACGATCTATGATCGTCGGAACCGATTTGTTGGCAGATGCGATCATTGTCTATGGTCATCGTTTGCGCTGCCCCTCACCTGCCTGCCGGCATCCTCTCCCCGTATAGTGACGGGGAGAGGGACGCTTTCATCGCGGATTTCGCCAATCTCCAGCGTTGCAAGAAAGGCGCCGGCGTCGCAGCCAGCCACTCTCGCCCCGTTTACGGGGAGAGATGTCCGGCAGGACAGTGAGGGGCGGCGCCGGCGGCAAGGATTGTCGCATCAGGCCCTGTCACGATGCGATAGGCCTGCGTGCAGCCCAAAACAGGGTCCTAATTGAACACCGCCTCGTACAGCCGCCCCGTCGCATCGGCGGCGACCGGCACGATGAAGATCTCGTGGCTGCCGCTTTCCCCCGTGAAAAGATAGGTCGCCTGCGGCAGTGCGATGTCGCGCGGGCCTTTGAACAGCAGCGAGAAGCCGCCGCCCGGGCGCGGGCTGGCGGCGATGGGCTTGACCGCGCTGAGTTCGAGCGGGATCTGCCGGCCGCCGGCTTCGATGGTGAAGGTTTGTCCCTGCTCGAAATCCGACACCGACGCCATTCCGTTTCCCTCAATCTGTCCGCCGGAGCGGTTCAGCGTTCGGATCGCTGATCCGATCCGGCTTTTGTTTCTTCGCAATCGCCAGGGGAAAACCGCTCCACACTTTTCCTGGATTTGCTCCAGCGGAGGCACTGTCGCCGCTTCGCCGCAAGCTGTCCAGAGGCGGGCAGGCTGGCGGTCGTGTTCCCAAGGCAATCGGCCGCCGCAATCCCAAAATACAGCACCGCCTGTCCTTTTATGCGCGCAAGAGACGCTGTAGTACTTTGTTCCTGCGCGGGATTCCTTTCGACCCAAGATCAGCGCAAACAAGCATAGATCCCGGCTTCGGGACCATTGGCAGCCTGATGGGCGTGCGGGAGACGGATGATGGCTGATGCAAAGACGGAAGTGACGGGCGACGCGATGCCGCTGTTCTATTCGAGGCCCGAGGCGCTCAACCCGGCGCGGCACGGCTCGCTGGGCCTGACCGCGCGCAGCGATTTCGGCTTCGCCCGCTCGGCGCACGCCATTCCGGTGGTGGCGTCGGAAATGCCGGCGGCGATGCGCTCCTACCCAATCGTCTTCATCGGCCCGGGCAAGGCGCCGGTGATCATCACCGGCGTGCGTCAGAACGAGAACCTGTTCGTCGGTGCCGAAGGCAAATGGACCGCGCCGCACTACATCCCCGCCTATGTCCGCCGCTATCCCTTCATCCTTGCCGAAGACCCGACATCGGCCGGCCGGCTGACGCTGTGCGTCGAACGGGCCAGCGACCGCATCGTCGACCAGTTGCTGGCGCCGTCCCGCGATGACAAGATCCTGCCGTTCTTCACCGGCAACGAGCCAACCGAAGCGACCAAACAGGCGCTCGCCTTCTGCAATCAGTTCCAGATCGACTTCCGAGCCACCCGCGAGATGGTCGAAAAGATCGATGCGCACGGCCTGTTTTCGCCACGCCAGAGCAAGGTGACGCTGGAAGGCGGCGAGGTGCTCAACCTCACCGATTTCCAGGTGATCGACGAGCCGGCCTTCAACAAATTGAGCGACGAGGCGTTTCTCGACCTGCGCAAATCAGGCGCGCTCGGCCTGCTCTATTGCCATCTCGCCTCGACCAACAGCTGGACCTCGCTGGTGCATCAGGCGTCGCTGCGGAAGGCGGGGCGGCCAGCGAGCTGATTTCACCCTGGCACGCACCAGATTGATCGTGACAACAGCGCAAGTGATTAACTTGAGGACACAGTGATAGTTCCGTCTTCAGGGCCGCTTACGATGGTCTCCTCGAAGTAATTATTTGTGATCCGAACATAGTATTCTCCAGTCAGAGCGCCGGATTCCGCTTTAAGCTTAAAGTTAATTGTTGTTGTGTCTTCGATGTTAGTGTCGTTGTCGTTGATCAATAAACATGAGGCTATGTCTGAAGTGTCAGCATAAATAAAGTCGATTACCAAGTACTCTGTGTCGTTAAACCAGCCACGGTCCGGGGAGACCGTCACGCTCACAGTAATCGGCTCTCCGGCTCTTACAGCATTCCCTTCAGGTGTATCGACGCGCACTATATCTACTCTTGCCATGATCCATCTCCCTTTGGCATTCTCAAATGACAATCGGGAACGCTAGTCGAGATCGCCGCGCCCGTTGCGGTTCATTGCGCCACCGGACCGCCCCATCGCACCGCCAGACCTGCCCATGGCGCCGCCCGATCGCCCCATGGCACCACCAGATCTCCCCATTGCTCCACCCGACCGACCAAACGAATGCGGGTCCAGCTCTGCACCCAACAGAACATCTTCGAGCGTTCCCGTGTCGAGCTCCAGCCGCATTGTCAGGTCACTCTTGTCGTACACCCAGACCTGCATTCCGCGGGCAAATGAGCCTATCTGCGATGAAAGTCCGGTATAGGCAGGGTCGCTTGGACCGCGGCTCATGACCTTCAGATCGGTGTCCGCCGGAGCTGGATAATCAACCGCGGTGCCAGGCCCATGAACAAGAAGTATGGTCGGTCTGGCCAGCTCGTAGAACTGCGCCTCGAAGGTGAATGCATAGATCCTTGCCAGCAGGCTGCCGGAGGCGTCGATCTGGTTCTGCAGGAATCTGTTATTGCCAGGTCTTGGAGGCCGTCCCCCATCGATCCTCTTCTTCAGCTTCAAATCTTCAAGAACTCTACCGAACAAGTGTATGGCCGAGGTATTTAAAATGGTTTCAGTTATCATGGATCACCCCATCCTCTGCAATGTCGATCAAAGCTCGGCGCCACTTCTGGACATCCAATATTTCTCGAAATAGCTCATATCCGGGAGACGCACCTGATCCCGTGGACGAGCGGTTCGACCCTCATGAACATGGCTCTTTCGGTCTGGCTTCGTCAGGCGAGGCCCGGCACGGTAGCGAAAAATCCCTCTTCGGTCGAAATCCCGGAAGATGATGCTTGATAGTTCTCCTCCGGTCACACGGTCGTCGACCGCGAGCATCGTTCTCGCCATGTCACGATAGTCCAGGAAATCCGGGGCGAGAGCCCACAGCGTCTCGGCGAGATAGGTACCCACGATATCGCGCGCGTCGAGCAGCGCTTCGACGAAACCGTCTGGATTGCGCGTGAAATCGCGGTCAAAGACTTTCTGGAGCGGCGCCTCGGCGGTTGGGTAGATCTCGGCGAGGTCGGCAAGATCTTCGGCCTCCGGCGAAATCAGTCCTCGATCCACCAAGCTCTCGTGAAAGACATCGACCAGAATGTCGAAGACGGCACCCGTTAGAGGTTGCGACAAGGCATGCTCGTCGGTCCAGCCGTCCGCGAAATCGGCCATCGTCAGCTTGTTGTTGGCCTCGCGTATCTGGCGGTGCGGTGAAAATTCCGAAAAGCGAGAGAGTTGATTGGCGATGTAGAGGTTCCCGCGCGTCACCGTCAGAACGTTTTCGATCACGGATGGAAAATGCATGGCCGCGATCAACGAAACGCAGTCGGAAAAGGCCTCCTGAAAGCCCAGATATTCGGGGAACTCAGCTCCCGGCTTGGGTATGCCGAGGACGCTGTAGACGAACGCATGGCCAACCTCATGCGCGATAATATCGAAGTCGAGGCTGAAGGGGAGCGCGCGTCCGTCTTTCGTGAATTGGCTGCCGAGCTCGAGGAAGCCATAGCCGTATTGAGCGTTGTCCCAATCCGGCAGGATCGAGATTTCCAGACGGTCGTGGTGATCGTGGAAATGCCAGACGAGCGGTTGGCCGATGTAACGCTCCCAAACGTCGAGCGTGAAGCGCACGCATCCGAACGCGTGCGCTGCTTCGAAGCCGGGCGTCGAGGGCTGATAGTGATCGAAGTTGCCTTCCTCGTCGGGAATGGCCGGATCGAGGATAGCTCGCGTCCAGGGCGGCAGGGAGATGAAGGGCGTGCCCAACGGACCGTGGTTGACGCCATAGGGCCGCATCTTGTCGGCCGGCTCGACGACATACATACGATCGTCGGATGGGCCAGGTCCGACACTGCCTCGCGGGGAAGAAACCGTAATGATCTCGGGACTTGACGTAGGGTCTTCGAACGGAGGCTGAACGAACAACCTGAACCGGGTACCCATTCCCCACCTCTCGGTTATATTAGTTACGTAACATAATATCCGCGGGATGGCGAGGGCGTTGGTTTTTCGGGTAAATCTTCCTGAAGGCCGATTCTTGATTATCGGCGACAATTTGACTCAAGAACAATGCGTATCGCTACTGCAGCAGCTGGAGCAACTTCTGGTAGCGAGGATGACTGCGAACAGAGGCGAAATCGGAATCGTTCTTGAACCAGAGTCTCATCTCGGCGCCAGCCTGCGGCAGCCACGCTTCCAAAAGGTCGATCGAACGTTCGAACTCCCCCAGCAACGCATAGGTACAAGCTGCGTTGTATTGGACGTTGATATCGTTAGGGTCGATCGCCAGAGACCGGTCAAGCCACTTGGCCGCCCTATCGCGTTCACCAAGGAAGGCCAGCACGATAGCCCCTAGGCAGGCACAATTGGCGTTCTCGGGATGCAAACGGAGTTCCTCTTCAGCTCTCTCCAATGCGATTCGTGCATAAAGCTCCGCATCGTTCTGTTGGCCGAGAGTCCGAAAGACGTTCACCAGCATGACCGGTGCGCCGTAGTCGGACGGTTTGATTTCCATCGCGCGCATGAAGTACGTGGCGGCGAACTCGAACTGGCCGCCGGTTACGCAAAACTCGGCATAGTAACGATTGGCCTCGTGGCAATTGGCGTCGAGCGTAAGAGCCTGTTCGAACGCCGCCGCGGCCTCGGAACGGCGATCGGCGAGGGACAGGGCAAAGCCCCTGGCTGAATGCGCTTCGGCCAAATTCGCGTCCAGGGCCAGGGCCTTGTCCGCGGTCGCGAGAATGTCGTCCACATGGATCGGTGAGCCGTAGTTCGACTGAAGGCGTACGTCGCAGACCGCCAGACCTGCATAGGCACGGGCATATCCCGGATCGAGCTCAATGGCCCTGATATAGCTTTGTCTGGCCATCAGGTGGTTGGCTCTGGTCGCGATGTGGCTGTAATCGCGCCCTCGAAGGTAATGCGTATAGGCTTCCACATTGTCCGTCGGCGCCTGCTCGATAGCTTTCCTCTCCTCAGGCAGGAGCTTGACCCTGAGCTGCGCCACGACCGCTTTGGCGATTTCGTCCTGCACGGCGAAGATGTCGGTGAGGTCGCGGTCGTAGCGGGCAGCCCAAACGTGTCCGTCCGTGGCGCCCTCGATCAACTCGGCATTGATCCTGACCCGGTTTCCCGCCTTGCGGACGCTGCCCTCGACAATGTAGCCGACGCCAAGCTCCCTGGCGATGCGTTCCATCTTGTCGGTCCTGCCCTTGAACGCGAAGACTGTATTGCGGCTGAGCACGAACAGGCCGGAGACGTTCGAGAGGTCGGTTATGATGTCTTCAGTGATGCCATCGCTGAAATACTGCTGGTCGGGATCAGCGCTAAGATTGGCGAATGGCAGGATCGCCACCGACGGCTTGTCGGACCGCACCAGCGTCTGGACGGTTCTGGCCGCAACATGCGTCTCGACATAAGACACGCCCTGGTCCCAGTTGGCGAAGTAGACATGCACCTGCTGGGCAATGTTCTTGACGGTCCTGGTGCCCTGATCGGCGAAGTCGACGCCCAGCTTGTTGCCGACCGCATGGCGCACCGCTTCCGAGCAGGCAATGCCGCCGGGCATCGCGAGGCCCTGCAGCCGCACCGCAAGATTGACACCGTCGCCCTGGAAATCATCGCCGTCGACGATGATGTCGCCAAGGTTGATGCCCATGCGAAACTTGAAATGCCGGTCCTCGGGAATGCCGGCATTCCGCTCGGGCATGCCGCGCTGGATCTCGACCGCGCAGCGCGCCGCATTGATTACGCTGCCGAACTCGACCAGAAAGCCGTCACCCATCACCTTGAAGATGCGCCCGCCGTGCTTGGTGACGGTCGGATCGAAGAACTCCCGTCGATGCTGCCGAAGGAGATTGAGCGTGTGCTCTTCGTCGACCTCCATAAGACGGCTATAGCCGACCACATCCGCGGCCAGGATCGCCGCCAGCCGACGCTCAACATGCTCCTCGGACATGTCGTCTCCTGAAATCGCAGACAATTGTTCCGCCTGAGTTAGTTCTAGCTGATTTACCTGCTCGGCGCCAACGCCGCTGGAGGTCGCTCGCGCCCGATTCGCGGTCTCGGCCGTCAGGGTCGCGAAATGGAAGCGAAAGCCGTTGGCCGATTATCCATGGCATATCGATCGCCCGCGACGCAAATTCCGGAGCCGCCTCGCTCTACCCGCGGACAACCTGTTGAGGCTCAACACCCAGGTCGGATGGGCAGCCCTACGTTCCCGGCTTCGGCTGGAAACGTCGTCCCCCCGCTCCCCGGCGCCAGATAGCAAAAAGGCCCGGTTACCCGGGCCCTTTATGCTTTTCAAATCTAAAGAAGATTTGGAGCGGGTGAAGCGATTCGAACGCTCGACCCCAACCTTGGCAAGGTTGTGCTCTACCCCTGAGCTACACCCGCTCGCACGGCGCTTGGCCGCAAGCCGGGCCTATATGGCTGAAGAGCGCGGCGATTGCAACAGGGAAATCGCAGGCTTTTTGCGACACGATGCGCGGGGCCGGCAAGCCGCCGGCGGGCGCGTGAGTGGCGGGCGGCGGGGCGCCAGCGCGAAGGGCGGTGCCGCTCACCATGATGTCGCATGACGGTCTTGTGTCGGCTGCCCCATTGGCCGTAAACGGCTGGCTTGAGAAACGGGACGAAACCGATGCCGAAGACCGAAGCCGATTTGATGGCCTTTCTTGCCGAACTCGGCATTGCCACGTCGACGAAGCGCCACCCGCCGCTCTATACCGTCGCCGATTCGCAGGCGCTGCGCGGCGAAATCGCCGGCGGGCACACGAAAAACCTGTTCCTGAAGGACAAGAAGGACAATTTCTTCCTGGTCACCGTCGGCGAGGACGCGGTCGTCGACCTGAAGCAGATCCACCAGGTGATCGGCGCCGCCAGCCGGGTTTCCTTCGGCAAGCCGGAGATGCTGATGGAGCTGCTCGGCGTCACACCGGGCGCCGTCACGGTCTTTGGCGTCATCAACGACACGGCAAACAGGGTCAAGCTCGTGCTCGACAAGGATTTGATGGAGCATGCGGTCATCAATGGGCATCCGCTGACCAATGAGGCGACGACATCGATCGCGGCGCGCGACCTGATCAGATTCGTCGAGGCAACCGGGCACGATGCTGCTATCTTGAAAGTCTCCGTGTGATCGCCACATGGATGGCTTGAGTCAGATGGTCTGAAGCATAGGGCGCCTGGCCGCCGGCCGGCGGCGCCACGGAAGGGTAGAGAGATGAGCGACAACAATCCGTTCGGCGGCTCCTTTGGCGGCAATGGCGGCCAGTACACCACCTCGGTGCAGTATGGTGGAGCCGCGCCGGCGCCGGCGAAAGTCGCGCTTGGCGATGCGCCCGCCGCTCCCGCCGACGTGATCAAGGACACGACGACGGCTGCCTTTGCCGCCGATGTCATCAAGGAATCGCGCCGGCAGCCGGTGCTGGTCGATTTCTGGGCGCCCTGGTGCGGGCCTTGCAAGCAGTTGACGCCGCAGTTGGAGAAGGCGGTCAAGGCCGCCGGCGGCAGGGTCAAGCTGGTGAAGATGAACATCGACGACCATCCCTCGATCGCCGGCCAGCTCGGCATCCAGTCTATCCCGGCGGTCATCGCCTTCAAGGACGGCCAGCCGGTCGATGGCTTCATGGGCGCCATCCCGGAGAGCCAGATCAACGAATTCATCACCAAGGTCGGCGGCAAGGACAATGGCGCGCCGCCAGTGGCTGAAGCCCTGGCCGCAGCCGTTGAGGCGCGCGCCGCCGGCGACATGCAGACCGCGGCCGACATTTATGACGCCATCCTGGCGCAGGCGCCGGAGACGATCGAGGCGATCGCCGGACTGGGCGAACTGTTGTTCGACGCCGGCGACACGGAAGGCGCCGAGGCGCTTTTGGCAACAGCCCCGGAGGCCAAGAAGGATGCGCCGCCGCTGGCAGCCCTGCGCGCCAGGATGGCGGTTGCGGCGCAGGCGGCGGCTCTCGGCAATCCAGCCGAGTTCGAGCGCCGGCTGGCGGAAAATCCCGGAGATCACCAGGCGCGCTTCGATCTGGCCATGATCCAAAACGCCAACGGCGACCGTACGGCCGCGGCCGACAATCTGCTGGCCATCATCAAGGCCGACCGGGCCTGGAACGAGGATGGCGCGAGGACGCAATTGCTGCAGCTGTTCGAGGCCTGGGGCATGACCGACGAGGCGACGCTGGCGGCGCGCCGCAAATTGTCGGCGCTGCTGTTCTCCTGAGCCGGCTGCCGGTTGTTTTGCCGCACGGGCTTGGCGTCGGCGACGACTGCGCCAGATTAGCTGGTATGACGCGCTTCTGGTGAAGCGATCGGAGGAATATGGTGCAAGCGGGAAACGCGCATTACCGGCTCGCCAAGGATTTGCCGTCGACGATCCCGATCTTTCCGCTCGAGGGTGCGCTTTTGCTGCCGGGAGGTCGCATGCCGCTCAACATCTTCGAGCCGCGCTATCTGCAGATGGTGGACGAGGCGATCGCCGGCCCGCGGCTCATCGGCGTCATCCAGCCCAGTCTCGACGGCGCCTTGCGCGGCGATGGCGAGCCGGAGCTCTGCAATGTCGGTTGCGCCGGCCGCATCATCGCCTTCTCCGAAAGCGGCGACGGCCGCTACCTGATTTCGCTGCAGGGCGTGTGCCGGTTCCGCATCGCCCACGAATTGACGGTCAAGACGCCGTTTCGCCAGTGCAAGCCCGCGCCTTTCCTTGCCGATCTCGACGAGGATCAGGCGGACAACGAGATCGACCGGCCATCGCTGCTCAAGGCGTTTCGCGCCTATCTGCAGGCCAACGATCTGGAGGCCGACTGGGAAAGCGTCAGCCGCGCCGAAAATGCCATGCTGGTCAATGCGCTGTCGATGATGGCGCCCTACGGGCCGGCCGAGAAACAGGCGCTGCTCGAAGCAGCCGACCTGAAGACCCGGGCGGAGACGCTGATCGCCATCACCGAAATGGCACTGGCGCGCGAGAATGAGGATTTTGGCTCGAGTTTGCAGTAAGAGTGTCGATATCCAGGTGAGACCGGCCTGCAAATGGTGGCTTCCTGCGCTTCCGGTGCTTGCGTACGAAAAGTACGCTCCGCTCCGGTTCTCGGTATCAGCCATTTTCGACTGGGCCTGACCTGAATCTCGGCACATCTTAGGCCCGCAACTGGCTGGGAGGAGAATCTTATGGCGGCGGATGGACGTGACGGGAGGAAGGTCGACCCCAAGCTGCTGGAACTCTTGGCCTGCCCGCTGACCAAGGGGCCGCTGGCCTGGGATCCAGAGCGCGGCGAACTGATTTCCAGGGTCGCCAAGATTGCCTATCCGGTGCGTGACGGCATCCCGATCATGCTGCCCTCCGAGGCGCGGACGCTTTCGGTGGAGGATGTGCTGGCCCCGCTGCCGCGCTTGGGTGGGTCGGGCTGAGGGGCACGCTGCTTATACCCGCCAATTTGCCGAAGGCTGGCGGGACAGCGGGGAGCGCGAAGGATCGCCGACGTCCGCTTTCGTTCCGCCCTTGGCATGGCCTTGCCTACTGAAAATTGCGGCCCTTGGGCATGACCCTTTCCGCTTCTTCCGACAGCGTTGCGAGATCCTGCCGGATCGGCGCGCTTTGTTTGGCGGGGCTGGAGCGATCCGAACCGTCCTTGGCGAGGTCTCTCGGAGGAACCGCTGGTGCGGCCCCGCTGACCTTCTCCAGAAGCACGGTCAGCCAGGGCGTCAGATCCTCGATCCTCTCGGCGACGATGTGGACCACGCCCGATTCCGACTGCAATTTTCCGGTGACCTTGACGAACCGGGCGCCCATGACGATCGGCCGGTAACGGTCGAAGGTCCTTTGCCAGAAGATGACGTTGGCAACCGCCTTGTCGTCCTCCAGCGTCAGGAAGATCGCATTGCCCTTGCCGGGGCGCTGCCGCACCAGCACGAGGCCGGCGACGGAGACGCGCCTGCCGTCGCGCACGGAAGGCAGGTTCGCATTGGGGATGACGCCGGCGCGGTCGAGCCGCTCGCGCAGGAAGGCGACCGGATGCGCCTTCAGCGACAGGCCGAGCGCGCGGTAATCATGGATGACATGCTCGCCGAGCGGCATTTTCGGCAGCTTCGTCTCAGGCTCCAGCTCGCGCAGGCGAAGCGCCGGCTGGTCGAACAGCGGCAGCCTTTCGGCGGCGCTCTTGCCGTCGAGCGCGCGCACCGCCCACAAGGCTTGGCGACGATCAAGGCCGAGCGAACGGAAGGCATCGGCCTGCGCCAGCCGCTCGATGTCGCCGACATCGAGGCCGGAGCGCAGCCAGACATCCCTGACGGATACGTAGCCTGAGCCGCGCTGTTCGACGAAGGCCGCCATGCGCTCCTTCGACAGGCCCTTGATCTGGCGGAAGCCGAGCCGCACGGCATGCTTCGTCTCGATGACGCCGCGCATCTCGGCATGGCGTGGGAGGATGCGGGCCGGATCGAACGGCGCCTTTTCCAGCGTGCAATCCCACACCGAAAAATTGACGTCGACATCGCGAATGTCGACGCCATGGTCGCTTGCGTCGCGCACCAGCTGGGCCGGCTGGTAAAACCCCATCGGCTGCGAATTCAGGATCGCGGCGCAGAACACGTCGGGATAGAAGGTCTTGAACCAGCAGGAGGCGTAGACGAGCAGGGCGAAGGAAGCGGCATGGCTTTCGGGAAAGCCATATTCGCCAAAGCCCTCGATCTGCTTGAAACAGCGCTCGGCGAAGTCCTTCGTGTAGCCCTTGCCGACCATGCCATTGATCATACGGTCGCGGTAATTGCCGATGGTGCCGGTGCGCTTGAAGGTGGCCATGGCGCGGCGCAGTTCATCGGCCTCGCCCGGTTTGAAACCGCCGGCGACGATGGCGATATTCATCGCCTGCTCCTGGAACAGCGGCACACCTAGTGTCTTGCTGAGGATCGCCTCCAGCTCCGGTTTTTGATACTCGGGTTTTTCCTTGCCCTGCCGGCGGCGCAGATAGGGGTGGACCATGTCGCCCTGGATCGGGCCCGGCCGCACGATCGCCACCTCGATGACAAGGTCATAAAAGGTTTTCGGCTCAAGGCGCGGCAGCATCGACATCTGCGCCCGCGATTCAATCTGAAAGACGCCCAATGTGTCGGCACGGCAGATCATATCGTAGACCCGGGCGTCTTCTGCCGGCAGGGTGGCCAGCACATAAGGTCGGCCGTATTTGTCTCGCGCCTTTGGATAGTGGTCAGTAAGCAAGGTGAAGGCGCGCTGGAGGCAGGTCAGCATGCCGAGCGCCAGCACGTCGACTTTCAGGATCTTCACCGCGTCGAGATCGTCCTTGTCCCATTCGACCATCTTGCGCTCGTCCATCGCCGTCTTGACGATGGGCACGATCTCGTCGAGCCGGTCCCTGGTTATGACGAAGCCGCCGACATGCTGCGACAGATGGCGGGGGAAGCCCATGATCTCATTGGCACGCTCCATCACGTGCCTCGACACCGGATCGGTGCGGTCGAGGCCGCCGGCGCGGGCTTCCTTCTCGCCAAGCTCCGATGTCGACCAACCCCAGATCGAGCCGGAAAGCGATGCCCTGACATCCTCGGACAGGCCCATCGCCTTCGACACTTCGCGCAGCGCCGAACGGCCGCGATAGCTGATGACGGCGGCCGCAAGTGCCGTGCGCTTGCCGCTGTATTTCTCGTAGATGTACTGGATTACGGTTTCGCGCTTTTCGTGCTCGAAATCGACGTCGATATCCGGCGGCTCGTTTCTCTCCTCGGAAATGAAGCGCTCGAAGAGCGAATCGATTTTTTCCGGTCCTACTTCGGTGATGCCGATGCAGAAGCAGACGACCGAATTGGCGGCCGATCCACGTCCCTGGCAGAGAATATCCTTGTTGCGCGCGAACTTGACGATGTCGTAGACAGTCAGGAAATAGCGGGCATAGTTGAGGCGTTCGATCAAAGCGAGCTCTTCCTCGATGCGCCTGGTCACCGAATCCGGCACACCCGCCGGATAGCGGTTGGCCGCTCCCTCCCGCGCCAGCCGCTCCAGTTCAGCCTGTGGGCCAAGACCCGATTCCGTCGGCTCGTCCGGATAATTGTACTGAAGGTCGCTCAACGAAAAGGTCAGTTCTTCCGCAAACCGCAGCGTCTCGGCCAGCGCTTGCGGATGCCTGCGGAACAGGCGCGCCATCTCCATTGGCGGCTTCAGATGACGCTCGGCATTGGCGCTGAGTTGCAGCCCGACCTCGGCGACGGGCGTGTTGAGGCGGATCGCGGTCAGCACGTCCTGCAGCGGGCGCCGTTCGGCCGTGTGGTAGAGAACGTCGTTGGTCGCCATCAGCGGAATACCGACGCTCTCGGCAAGCGCCGCGGCCTGCTCGATGCGGAAACGGTCATTGCCGGCGTAGTCGGGCGAAACGCCAAGCCGCAGGTACCTGCCGAAGCGGCCTTTGAGGTCTCCAAGCAGGGGAAGACTATCTTCCGCGCCCGCCGACAGACCGGGCAGGACCGCCAGCGACATCAGGTCACCCCATTCGAGGAGGTCGCCGCGCTGGAGAAGGGTGGCGCCTTTTTCGTTCTCGTCGCGCAGATTGGCTTGGGTAAGCATGCGGCACAGATGTCCCCAGCCCTTGCGGTCCTGGGGATAGGCGAGGATGTCCGGCGTGCCGTCGCCGAAAACCAGCCGGCAGCCGGGGTGATAGGAGAGCTTTTCGACCTTGGCCTGCTGCCAGGCGCGCACCACGCCGGCCACCGTGTTGCGGTCGGCAAGCCCGATCGCGGAGAAGCCCAGGAGCTTGGCCGCGACCACCAGCTCCTCCGGCTTGGAGGCGCCGCGCAGGAAGGAGAAATTCGACTGGATGCCGAATTCGGCATAGGGGATGACGGTCAGCGCGTTCATGCGAAGACACCATGCATGAACCAGCGCGGCGGTACCTGCGTGTTGCCGTAAAGACCTTGCCGGTAGAGCCAATAGCGGCGGCCATCGGCATCCTCGATGCGGAAATAGTCGCGCGTCGATGCCGCCTCGTCGCTTGGCGCTTCCCGCCACCATTCGGCGGCGATGCGTTCCGGCCCTTCGGCGCGCGTGACCCGGTAGAGCGCGCGCCGCCAGCGGAAGTGCAGCGGTGGTCCTTCCGGCATTTCAGTGGCCGGCACATCGATGGGTTCGGGCGAGCGGAACAGCCGGATTGGCCGTTCCGGCGGAAAAATGGTTTGTGGCGCCTGCAGCCTGCCGGGCTTTTTCGGCGGCGTGGTCCGGCGCGGCGCTTCGGTGAAGGGGATCGTGGCGACAGCACGCTCCGGCAGATGGCTCTCGACCGCGACCGGCCGGAGAACCGCGCCCTCGCCGAGCCGGGCGCGGATGCGGTCGGCGAACAGCGCGATATCGGCGCCATCGTCGATCGTTTCACCAGTCAGATCAGCCTGCTGCATGTCGAAGGTGGCTGCCGCCAACACCGAGAGCCGCACCAGATCGAAACCATAGCCGGCATCGATATCCTGCTCGAGCGCGGCCAGCCTCTCATGGAACAGTTTCTGGATCAGCATGGGTTCGCGCATCGGCCGCGAGGTGCCGATGGCGATGCGGCTGACGGCGCCGTCGACGCGAAAGAGCAGCAGCGCCAGTGTCCTGGCACCCTCGCCGCGGCGTTCGAGATCGGTTTTCAAGGTCGCCGCCAGCATGCCCACCAGCCGTTCGATGTCCTCGGTCAGGGTGACGGGTTCGGCGAGGTGGCGTTCGACCGAAAGCGGCGCGACGGGAAGGCGCGGCGACACCGCTTCGTCGAGACGGCCAAGCGCCTGGTCGAGGCGCAGGAGCAGCAAGGCGCCAAAGCGGCGGGCGAGCGGCGCGCGCGGTGCCGCCATGACGGCGCCCGCCGTGCGCAGGCCGACGCTTTCCAGGCTGGTGCGGGTCGCCGGCTCGATGCGCAGTGCGGCCAGCGGCAGGGGTGCCAGCAGCGCTTCCTCCTCGCCTGACACAATGATGCGGTCACTGCAAAAGCGTGCCGCCGCCCAGGCCGCGCCAGGCGTCGCGGCAAGCCCGGCTCGGACATCGAAACCCTGATGGAAGAAGCGCGACAGGATCTCGTCCAGCATGGCGCGTTCGCCGCCGAACAGATGGGTGCAGCCGGTGACGTCGAGAAACAGACCGTCCGCGCCATCCAGCGCCACCAGCGGGGTGTAGCGGTCGCACCAGTCGGCAAGGCCTTCGAGCAGACGGCGGTCGGCTTCCGGATCGGCCTCGACGATGTCGATCGACGGATGCATGGCGCGCGCATCGGCAATGCCCATGTCGCGCTTCAGGTGCAGCGCCTCAGCCCGCTCGTCGAGGGCCGAGATGCGCTGCGCGTTGCGGTCGCGATGGCTGATCACGAGCGGCGGGTGAGAGAGGTGATCCGACGGCCGGGAACGCCAGGACCGCCCCAGACGCTGGCGCAGGATCCTTTCCGCCGCCAGATAGGGAAACCACAGGGACAGGATTCTTTGTCCGGTCTCTTCCCTCGCTCCTTTTTTCGTCGCCCCATCTTTCGTCGAATGCGCGTTCATCGGGGTTCCACTCCAGTGTGAATTGTCCAGGCAGGGCTGTGCGGCTCTTGCCGATGGTGAGGGCGAAGGCCGGGCGGCCGATCGAGCCGGCCAGCGGCCCGGCGATGGTGTCGCGCGGCACCGCCGGCGCCGAGGCGACGATGAGGCGGACAGGGGCGGCCGTCGGTTCGGGTTCGGCCGCCTGCCGCAGCAGGAACACCGGCCGGCCGGCCGCTTGCGCCCTTGCATGCAGCCGGCGTGTCGCGGTCAGGTCCAGCCGCTGCGGATTGCCGCGGATTTCCAGGATGACCGCGGCGAGCGCTGTCATCCGGGCCGCCTCCTCGGCGACCCACAGCGCATCGACAAGCCTTGGCGCCTCGGAAAACAGCAATTGCTCCGGCTCGATGCCGAACGAGGCGTGAAGCCCCCTTGCATAGGGAAAGCCGGCCTCGCGGAAAATCTCCGATGTGCCGATCCACAGCACCGGCAGCCCCGGCGTTTGCTTGAGGATCAGACTGGTGAGCGACAAAGCGAAGCCGGCGACGGCCCCGGCATCGCGGGTTTGCGTGCCATGGATTTCACTCAGGGCGGCCTTCGGCAGGCCGCCGCTCAGGGCGGCGTCGAGGCGCTCGACACCGATAGGCAGAAACGCATCCGGCAACGCCGCGGCAATGCCACGCCGGACGATTGTGAGATCGGTGTTGGCGTCGGCGTGAAGGGGCGCGGCGGCCGGCGCGGCCAAGCGCTCGGGCAGCGTTCCCTCGATTTTCGCGATCTGGCGGCGCAGGGCAAAAACAGTCTCCCGCGCCACGGCGGTCATCGCCATGACGGTCAGCTTCCACTCACAATTGTTCCTGTTATGTTCCCTATAGATTCCAGAGGGGGACCCAGGAGTCAAGCAGAGTCATGGGGAATTTATTCCTCTCGGCAGGGATGGCGCAGGCGCATCGGCCCGTTCATTTGCCGATTCCGGTGCGAAAGCCTATATGCCGGGATCAAAGGACAAAGCATGGCCCGCATCTACAAGACCCGCACCTGGCACGACGAACTCTCGCCCTCGATGGACGAAATGGAGTTCCTGGCGCTGGAGGCGTATGCGCATCTGCCGGAGGATTTTCGCAAGCTGACCGGCGAGATCGTCATCCAGATCGCCGAGTTCCCGACCGACGAGATCATGGACGACCTGTCGCTGGAAACGCCCTTCGACCTGCTCGGCCTGTTCGAGGGACGCGGCATCGCCGAGCGCTGGAACCCGCAGACCGGCGAAGGCCCGAACCGCATCACGCTCTACCGCCGCGCCATCCTCGATTACTGGTCCGAAAACGAAGAAACGCTGGGCGACATCGTCACCCACGTGCTGATCCACGAGATCGGCCACCATTTCGGCCTGTCGGACGATGATATGGAGAAGATCGAAGAGGCGGCCGAGTAGCACTCAGATGACGGAAGCAGAATTTGCCGACCTGATCGATTGCAATTGGCCGTACCACGACATTTCACAAAGCCGGGAACTGATCGCAACCGCCATCGGGATTTCGCCGAATGCCGCTTTCCTCGCACTTAGTGAGCTTTGCCATCTGCCCGCAAGTGCTGCCATCGAACCGGCCACTCTCGTTGCCCTGGTCGATTTCTGGCTATCCGAATTCGACCACCCGATGGCACCTATGACAGCGGAATGCGCGATCTCCATGATTGAACGCAAGCGGTTGCCGGTTCCTGAAATCCTTACGAGAATGGATTCCGTCTCCGGCTATCCCGGTCTCCTTGCAGCGCTATCGATCCTCTATTTCGGCTGCGATGACGTCGAGGGCCGCGCAGACGCACGGTTCAACGAAATCAGAGCCGCCTGGGAAAATCTGGCGTAGCTGGTTACTGATCGACCAAGCGCTGTATTCGGCCCTCATTCCTGACCGTCGATATCCTTGACTACTGGTCCGAGAACGAAGAGACGCTGGGCGACATCCACGAGATCGGTCACCATTCGGCCTGTCGGACGATGATATGGAGAAGTTCGAAGAAGCGGCCGAGTAGCCCCACACCTTCGTCATCCTAGGGCGGAGCAAGGAGCGAAGCGACGCGGCGCAGACCCTAGGATCCATGCCGTGACGGCGATGCTATGCTCCGGCGGTGCAAGAAACCCGAGCGGCTACCAGCCGGTTCCACGAAAGAGCTCGAACCACTCCGGATTGGCCGTTTCGATCAGCTCGATCTTCCATTGTCGAGGCCAGCGCTTCAATGACTTCTCGCGCTGGATGGCATCGGTAATGTCGAAATATTCCTCGTACCACACCAGCCGCTGTACGCTGTAGCGACTCGTGAAGCGCGAGCCCTGGCCGGCCTTGTGCTCAGGCATTCGACGGCCGAGATCGTTGGTGACGCCGATATAGATGGTGCCGCGGTTCTGACTCGCGGTCATATAGACGTAGCCGGTCGTGGTTTCAGGGTAGCGAGCGTTGATGCGCGCACAAGCGCCATTTTGATCCGCCGCATTCTACGGCCAATGTCACGGCATGGATCCTAGGGTCTGCGCCGCGTCGCTTCGCTCCTTGCTCCGCCCTAGGATGACGAAGAAAGAGAGAGTCCTCAGCGCTGTCCCCTACCAGTCACTCAGCTTGGTATCGGGCCCGTATTCCTGGCCGTCGACATCCTTGACCACGGCCTGGCCGCAACGCATCGTCTTGGCCTTCTTGTCGTAGGCATAGGTCGGCGAGCCGAACAGGTGCCAGCCCTTGTTCAGCGCCGCCGTCACCTTGTGGCAGAAGCTGGCATCGTCCGGGCCGGACAGAAAGCGGTAGAGTTTCATTGTTCAGTCCTGTCGTGAGTAGCCATAGCCCGCTCGCATCCATCGAGCATTTATGCCCCGATGGCGGCTGCCTTCGCCAGCAGTTTTTCGGCCTGCGCCAAGTGCAGGCGCTCGACCATCCTGCCGTTCAGCGCGATCACGCCCTTGCCGGCATTCTCGGCGAGCGCGAAGGCTTCCTTCACCGAGCGCGCCTCGGCCACGGCTTCCGCGGACGGTGCGAAGGCACGGTTGGCGGCTTCGATCTGGGCCGGGTGGATGAGGCTCTTGCCGTCGAACCCCATGGCCGCGGCTTCCGCGCATTCATGGGTGAAAGCGCCGAGGTTGCGAAAATCGTTGGAGACCCCGTCGAGCATGTCGATGCCGCCGGCGCGCGCGGCCAGCACCATCTGCATCAGCCATGGCACGAGGTAGCGTCGGTCAGGCGTTGCCAGAATGCCGGTCTCCTTGACCAGGTCATTCGTTCCGGCAACGAAACAACTGAGCCGCGAGGCCGGGTCACGGCCAAGCTCGGCGATGGCGCCGATGTTGAGCAGCGCCTTGGGCGTCTCGATCATCGCCCACAGTTTCACGCTATCGGGGACAAAATTGTCGTCGAGCACATCGCCGGCCTCGAGCAGGTCGCGCGGCGTGTCGACCTTGGGCAACAGGATGCCGTCGGGCTCGCAGCCTGCGGCAGCCAGCAGGTCGTCGGCGCCCCATTCGGTTGCCAGAGCATTGATGCGCACGATCATCTCGCAGCGTTCGTTGGGGCGGTTGGCGAAAATGCCGGCCAGTTTTTCGCGAGCGGCGATCTTGTCGGCCGGGGCTACGGCATCCTCGAGGTCGATGATGATGGCGTCGCAGGCAAGCTGCGCGATCTTGGCCAGGGCCTTGTCGTTGGAGGCCGGGATGTAGAGCACGGAGCGGCGCGGGCGGTAGGTTTCCATGGGTGATCTATGCCGCGTGCGGGCAGGTGAGGCAAGCGCGCAGGGCTGTGCCTGAGGCGAGCCATCGCGAAAGCTGGTGCTGCCCCTCACTGTCCTGCCGGACATCTCTCCCCGTAAACGGGGCGAGAGGAGATGGCGGCAACGCCGGCGCCTTTCTTGCGACGCTGGAGATTGGCGAAACCGGCGACAAGAGCGTCCCTCGCCCCGTTTACGGGGAGAGGATGCCGGCAGGCAGGTGAGGGGCAGCGCCGACGTTAGAAAGATGGCGAATTCGACCTCAACAATTGCCTGCACGAAAACTGCACAGGCCTGCGGAAAACCTCCTCCGATCCGCCTCACCCTTTCCCCGCCGGCCTGACAAACAGACGGCATGCAAAACCGAGCAAAACCCCGATGGTCCCTGCCTTACCGGCTGCGCCGCGAAGACTGGTGGCTGGCCGATGCGCCGCGCGTGTGTCCCGTCGCAATCCTCATTCCCTTTGTCCGCAACAGCCCGCCGGCAACCCGGCGGGACGCCATCAGGAAAGCCCGATCATGACAGCGTTGCTCTCCGCCGCGCCGAGCTATTGCAGCCGCTTCGGTGTCGCCATCCTGCTGGCGGCACTTGCGGATTTCCTGTTCTACGGCCAGCCCGCCGGGATCACGGTTTTCCTGTTCGCCCTGCTGATTGCCGCCGCGGTTGTCGCCGTGCATCCGGCGGCTTTCAGCGACGGTCGGGTCTGGCTCAAGCCCATCGCCTCGCTTGTCGCGCTGCTGCCGCTGGCTGAAAACGTCAGCACCCTGTCGGTTTCGATCGCGCTGGCGGCGCTGACCGTCTTTGCCCTTTCGCTGAGCGGGCGGCTGCGGCACAGCATCGCCCGTATTGCCGGGCAGATCGTGCTGTTCGGGCTGGCGGCGCCGTTCCGCTTCGCCAATGATTTCATCCGCTGGCGCAGGACGGCGCGGCGGTTCGGCCGGCGGCGCATCCGGCTGGCGGCGATCGCTGTCTGGGTGATGCCGCTGACGCTGGGCGCGGTCTTCCTGGCGCTGTTCGGCGCCGCCAATCCGGTGATCGACTACTGGCTGTCGCTGATCGACCTCGTGAGGCTGCTCGATCTTATCCAGCTGGCGCGGATTGCCTTCTGGCTGTTCGTGCTCGCTGCTGTCTGGGCTTTTCTGCGGCCGCGCCTGCCGCGCCCGGTTCGCCGCAACCGGCGCGCGGCGCCCGCCGTCAGCGCTCAAGCCGACAAAACCGTCACCACCATCGAAGATATCCTGTTCGGCAAGGCCGCCATCCTGCGCGCCCTGATCGTCTTCAACATCCTGTTTGCGCTGCAGACGGCGCTCGACGCCACCTATCTGTGGGGCGGGGCGGCCCTTCCCGACGGGCTGAGCTACGCGGCCTACGCGCATCGTGGCGCCTATCCCCTGATCGTCACGGCGCTGCTTGCCGCCGGCTTCGTGCTGGCAGCGCTGCGGCCAGGCAGCGAGACCTCGGCCGATCCGCTCATCCGCCGGCTGGTCTACGCCTGGGTGGCGCAAAACATCATGCTGGTGGTCTCGTCGATCCTGCGGCTCGACCTCTATATCGGCATCTATGCATTGACCTATTGGCGCGTCGCTGCCTTTGTCTGGATGGGGCTGGTGGCAGCAGGCCTTGCCCTGATCATCGCTCGCATCGCGCTTAGAAAATCCAACGAATGGCTGCTGTCCGCCAATCTTCTGACGTTATCTCTGACGCTTTATGCCGGCTGTTTCATCAATTTCGCAGCAACGATCGCCAACTACAATGTCGACCATTCCCTCGAAATGACCGGCCAGGGCATTCCCCTAGACGCCTGGTATCTTCACTCGCTCGGTCCAGGCGCGTTTCCCGCACTCGATCGCTTCCTCGAGCAACAGGGCAAGACGGCGGCGGCCGGCACTGTCCGCGAACTGGCTGGCGTGCGCGGCAGCGATGAAATCTGGTATCGAACTATCCAGCAGAACTGGCGGGCCTGGAGCTTTCGCGACTGGCGGCTGCTTCGATATCTCGACACCAAGGGGCCGTTCGTGATTCCCTCCGCTATCGAACCTTCCATGCCGGGCCGCTGATCCATGCCGCATCACATCCTCGTCGCCGACGATGACCCGCACATCCGCGAGGTGATCTGCTTTGCGCTGGAAAAGGCCGGCATGAAAACGACAGGCGTGGCCGACGGTGCCGCCGCCCTGCAGGCGATCGGCCGCCGGGCGCCGGATCTTGTCGTGCTCGACATCGGCATGCCGGAGATGGACGGGCTGGAGGTCTGCCGGCGACTGCGGCACACATCCGATGTGCCGGTGCTGTTCCTGTCCGCGCGCGACGAGGAGATCGATCGCATCCTTGGGCTCGAAATGGGCGGCGACGACTATGTGACGAAACCATTCAGCCCGCGCGAGTTGGTCGCCCGCGTCAACGTCATCCTGCGGCGCGCCCGCCCGGCGGCGGCCGAACCGGTCGACAACAGGCAGTTTTCGCATGGCAAACTGGCTCTGGCGCCGGCCAGTCACGCTGCCAGCTTCGACGGCAAGGCGCTTGCCCTGACGGGGATCGAATTCTCGATCCTGAAGGGATTCCTGGCGCGGCCCGCGCATGTGCTCGACCGCGACGCGGTGATGGCCAGCGCCTATGCCGCAAACATCCATGTCGCCGGCCGCACCGTCGACAGCCATATCCGCAACATCCGCGCCAAGCTGGCAGCAGTGGGTTGCCTGGATGCCATCGAGACCGTGCATGGCGTCGGCTTCCGGCTTGGCCGATGCGGCTGACGACTTCCGGCAAATGGATCGGCCGCAAGTGGCGGCCACGGCTTGCCACGGTCGTCGTCGCCATCCTGATCATGGTGATGGCCCTGCCATTGGTCGGCTTGTTCTTCTTCCGCCTCTACGAGAACCAGCTGATCCGCCAGACCGAAGCGGAGCTGATCGCGCAAGGGGCGGCCATCGCCGCCATCTATGCGCAGGATGTGCGCGACGCCGGCATTGCGGCGGACAAGCTCGGTGCGCCGATGCCGGGGCCAGGCGGGGATTCAAGCCGAAGCGTCAATCCGGGCCCGCTGTACAAGCCGATCGAGCCGCAACTCGATCTCGCCTCCGACTATGTGCTGCCGACCCGGCCGGCGGCGATCGCTGCCACCGCCGATCCTGCCTTCGCGGCGATCGGTGCGCGCCTGTCCGGTATTCTCGACGCCACGCAGAAAACCACGCTGGCCGGCTTCCGGCTGCTCGATCCCCGGGGCGTCGTCATTGCCGGGCGCGGCGAGGTCGGCCAGTCGCTCAGTGCGGCCGAAGAGGTGCGCACAGCACTTGCCGGCAGCTATGCCAGCGCGCTCAGGCTGCGCATCCGCGACCAGCCGGCGCCGCCGCTCTATTCGGTCAGCCGCGGCACCAAGGTGCGTGTCTTCGCCGCTTTGCCGGTGGCCGTCGACGGCAAGGTCGCCGGCGTCGTCTATGTGTCGCGGACGCCCAACAACATCATCAAGCATCTCTATGGCGAACGCGGCAAGGTGACGTTGGCGGCGATTGCCATTCTCGGCGGCACGCTGCTCATCGGCCTCATCTTCCTGCGCACCGTCAGCCGGCCGATCTATGCGCTGATCGACCGCACCGAGCGCATCGCCGCCGGCGACCGCGCGGCGATCAGGCCGCTCGACCATCACGGCACGCGAGAGATGGCGGAGCTTTCCGCCGCCTTCCTCGACATGGCCGAAAAACTGCAGGCGCGTTCCGACAGCATCCAGACGTTCGCCACCCATGTCTCGCACGAACTCAAATCGCCGCTGACAGCGATCCAGGGCGCAGCCGAATTGCTGCGCGATTCCGGTGGCGCGATGGACGATACGGAGCGGCGGCGTTTCTCCAACAATATCGTCACCGATGCGGGACGGCTCAATCTGCTGGTTCGCCGCCTGCTTGACATGGCGCGCGCCGAAAACCTGGCGCCGAGCGGCGAAAGCACATCGATCGGTGCGGCGCTGGCGCTGCTTCCCGTAGACAACAGGCTGGCGGTTAGCATCGGGGCCGGCGGCGACATCAGATTGCACATATCGGCCGAGAACGCGGCTATCGTGCTGGCCAATCTCATCGACAATTCGGCCAGGCACGGCGCGACACAGGTTTCTGTCTCCGCTACGAGCGCCGACGGCAAGGCGAGCCTCCTGGTCAGTGACGACGGCGCCGGTATTTCGCCGAGCAACCGGGCGCGCATTTTCGAGCCGTTTTTCACCACGCGGCGCGAACAGGGCGGCACCGGCATGGGGCTCGGCATCGTGCTGGCCCTCCTGAAAGCGCATGATGGTATGATCGCGCTGGTTGACAGCGAACGCGGCACGCGCTTCGAGATCATTCTGCCGGTGGCGTGAAGGACACCATCGGCCGGATCGGAGAGAACATGCGCTACGACATCGTCATCATCGGCGGAGCCATCGTCGGCTCCTCGGTCGCCTATTACCTGCGTGAGCAAGGGTTTTCCGGCACGATCGCGCTGGTCGAGCGTGATCCGCAATTCGCGCATGCGGCAACGACGCTGTCCATGGCCTCGATCCGCCAGCAATTCTCGATCCCGGAAAACATCCGCCTGTCGCAGTTCACGCTGAAACTGTTTCGGCGGCTGAAGGAAGAGTTCGGGGACGACGCCGATATCGGCTTTCGCGAGGGCGGCTACCTCATCCTTGCCGGCGAGGACGGCTTGCCGATCCTCAAGAGCAATCACGAGGCGCAGATCGCGGAGGGCGCCGACATCGTGCTGGAGGATGCCGCCCAGCTTACGCGCCGGTTCCCGTGGCTGTCGACCGAGGGCATTTCAGCCGGCGCCTATGGCCGCACCGGCGAAGGCTGGTTCGACGCGCATGCGATGCTGACGCTGTTCCGCAAGGCGCTGCGGCAGAAGAAAGTCGATTTCATCGCCGCCGATGTCACCGGCATCGCGCGCGATGGCAACCGCGTCACCGGAGTGAGCCTCGGCAATGGCGAGACGCTGGAGGCTGGCATCGTCGTCAACGCCGCCGGCCCGAACGCCGGCAAGGTGGCTGCCATGGCCGGGCTTGAGCTGCCGGTCGAGCCGCGCAAGCGCAATGTCTTCGTCTTCGAGGCGCGCGAGAAATATGCCGACATGCCGCTGCTGGTCGATCCCTCCGGCATCTATGTCCGTCCGGAAGGCTCGGTCTACCTCACCGGCGGCGCCGAACCGGAGGAAGGCGACCGCGCACCCGACCCCGGCGACTTCGAGGTAAACTGGCCGCTGTTCGAAGAGGTGATCTGGCCGGTGCTGGCGACCCGCATTCCCGCCTTCGAGGCGATCAAGCCGACCCGCGCCTGGGCCGGCCACTACGACTACAACACGCTCGACCAGAACGCGGTGATCGGTCCGCATCCCGAAGTCGGCAATTTCATCTTCGCCAACGGATTCTCCGGCCACGGCCTGCAGCAGGCGCCGGCGGTCGGCAAGGCGCTGGCCGAACTGATCGTTCATGGCGGCTATCGCACGGTGGATTGTTCGGCGTTTGGCTATGGTCGAGTCGCGGAAGGGCGGGCGTTCCGGGAATTGAACGTGATTTGAGCGTTGGCGTTTCCTTCTCCCCCTGTGGGAGAAGGTGTCGCCGAAGGCGACGGATGAGGGGTGTTCCAGGGAACGCCAACGCCTCACTCCGCTGGAACACCCCTCATCCGTCTCGGCGCTGCGCGCCGATCCACCTTCTCCCACAGGGGGAGAAGGCAAGGCGCGCTTCTCTCGTTCCCCAACCAGAGAGATCTCAGCCCTTGCGGTCGAACCAGAATGCATCCGCCATGCGCTTCATGCCGATACGTTCGTAGAAGCCGACGGCGTCGGGCATGGAGATCAGGCTGATGGCGACCGACGGTCCAAGCTGCCGGCGCGCCTCGTCCATCAGGCCCTTGCCGATGCCGAGCCCCTGTGCCGATCGGGAAACGGCGAGTTCGGAGATGTAGCAGACCCAGGAGAAGTCGGTGATGCCTCTGATCACGCCGACCAGCGGCTTGCCTTCGACGTCGAGACGCGCGGTCAGCACCAGATTGGCGCCCGACAGCATCGCCCGCAGGCGTGCTTCATCATCGACCGGCCGTGTCTCGCCGAGGCCGGATTCGACCAGCACACGCCGGAATTCGGCGATGTCGAGCGCGGGTTCACGCGCATAGAGGACGTGTGCGTTTTCTGCCATGGCCGCCAGACTGCACCATCGGGCTGGCTTGTGCCACTGTGCACGAACAGTTGCCTTTTATTTGCTGCCGGCTTTGTGTAAACCGTGCCTCAGCAATCCCCCCGCAACGAAAACACGGGCAAAAGCCATGGAAAAGTTCACCAAGCTCACCGGCGTCGCCGCTCCGATGCCGATCGTCAATGTCGACACCGACATGATCATCCCGAAGGATTACCTCAAGACGATCAAGCGCACCGGGCTCGGCACCGGCCTGTTCGCCGAAATGCGCTACAAGGATGACGGCTCGGAAAATCCGGATTTCGTGCTCAACAAGCCGGCCTACCGCAAGGCGCAGATCCTGGTTGCCGGCGACAATTTCGGCTGCGGTTCCAGCCGCGAGCACGCACCATGGGCGCTGCTCGACTTCGGCATTCGCTGCGTCATCTCGACCTCGTTCGCCGACATTTTCTACAACAACTGCTTCAAGAACGGCATTTTGCCGATCACCGTCAGCCCCGAGGATCTCGAGAAGCTGATGGATGACGCCTCGCGCGGTTCCAATGCCACAGTGTCGGTCGACCTCGAAGCCAAGGAAATCCGCGGTCCCGACGGCGGTGTCGTCACCTTCGACCTCGACGACTTCAAGCGGCACTGCCTGCTCAACGGTCTCGACGACATCGGCCTGACCATGGAGAAGGCCGGCGCCATCGCGTCGTTCGAGAAGCGGAACGCCGAACAGCGCCCCTGGGCCTGAGTCGCAGGATCTGACCCGGCCGCCACAGGCCGGGTTCGTGGCGGCGAACGGAGGGACAGTCATGACACGTTTGCTTCTTGCCGGCGTTTGCGGGCTGGCCTTGTTGCTAGGGCAAACCGTGAGCGCGTTCGCGCAGACACAGGCACCCGCCACCCAGCCGGCCCCGGCGACGGACCAGCCGTCCGCCGATCAGGGGACGAACGCCGCCGACGCTGCCGATGACGACAAGCAGGCGCCCGTCCCTTTCGAAGGCGGCACGCTGACCATCACCCAGAAGGAACAGTATGGCGAGAAGGTGCTTGCCTATGACGGCCAGCAGCTGGCCAGCAATTATGACGTCTTCTTCGACAAAATAGTCGAGGTCGGCGGCGTCAAGGTGGCGCTGTTCGATGTGGGCGACGGCGGCAATCAATGCGGGCCGGCGACGGTGATCGTCTGGAAACCGGAAGGCGGCACCATCCAGAGCACGACAGTCGAGCAGGACCAGTGCGGCGCACCGCCCTCGGCGGTGTCCGACAACGCCATCTATTTCGTGCCCTATCTGCTGCCGGGGGATGAGAAGCCGGCTTTGCAATGGTCGCCGACCGATGGGCTGACGATTTCGGGCAATCTGACCTACATGCCGGAACCCGGCACGGACTGGAAAGACATCGATCCGGAAAAGTACCAGAACATCATCGACGCCTTCCACAACGAGGCCGTCTACAAGGAAGCGAAAAAGCTTCTCGGCAAGGACATGCCCGACATGGCAACCAGCCTGCTGGTCGGCGGCGGCACGGAAAAGACCGCTTCGGGCACCTTCTACGCCAGCGGCTGCGTGCCGCATGATTGCGGCGGCAATGACGGCTTCATGGCGGTCGACCCGGCCCAGCACAGGCTCTATTTTGCGCGCCGCGGCGACAAGGGCCAGCCGCAGGCGTGGCCTGATGTGGCGACATGGCCGGTCGATGTGAAGGCGGCGTTGGACAAGGCGCTGGGGTCGGCGAACTAAGTATTTTGCGCGACGGCAGCCGCACCGTCGTCGTGCTGCGGAAAAGAATTGTCCGCCGCGATCCTTCACACCCCCGCTGGCATCGAAGGTTTGCACCGCCAATCCAACCATGTTGGCCCATGGTCGGACAGGCGTCTTCCCTGCAAAATGGCCACCAAATCCTGCGAGGCCCCATGCGCACACTCATCTCCACCGGTTCGCCCTTCGAAAAGACCGCCGGCTATTCGCGTGCAGTGGTGCAGGGCGACTGGTGTTTCGTGTCCGGTACGACCGGCTACGACTATGCGACGATGACGATGCCGGAGACGGTGGAGGCGCAGACGCGCAATTGCCTGGCGACGATCGGCAAGGCGCTTCAGGACGGCGGCTTCGAGATGGCCGACGTGGTGCGGGCGCATTACTACATCACTGACCAGGCCTTCGTGGACGTGGTCTTCCCGATCCTCGGCGAGACGTTCGGCGACATCAGGCCGGCGGCGACGATGATCGTCTGCCAGCTCAACAGATCGGAAATGAAGATCGAGATCGAGGTGACGGCGCTGCGGCGCACGGCTTGAAAGGCGACCGACGATGAAAGTCCGGCGCATCGTTGCCAATATCGAGACATCGGATGCCACTGCGGCCAAGCGTTTCTATCAGGATGTCCTCGGCCTCGATGTGCTTATGGACCTTGGCTGGATCGCCACCTACGGCTCGCAAGCAAAGATGGATGTCCAGGTCAGTTTCATGGCGCAAGGCGGCTCCGAAACGCCGGTGCCGGATCTTTCGATCGAGGTCGATGATGTCGATGCGGCGCTCGATGCCATGAAAGCGGCGGGCTTCGCCATCGAATACGGACCGGCCGACGAGCCCTGGGGCGTGCGCCGCTTCTATGTCCGCGATCCGTTCGGCCGGCTGGTCAACATTCTCTCGCATCGGTGAAGGCAAGGCGCTGCAATTTGCGGGAGGCTGGCGGGGCAGAGGGGAGCGCGAAGGATCGCAAACGAACGAGGTTGTTCTTGATCGCTGCGTTACTCCTTGCGCACAACCGGCTTGGCGTTTAGCAAGGCCGCGGTTCAAATTCTTTCCAGGACGGTTCCTCCATGGCAACGAAGCATCTTTTCCTGCTCCCCGGTGACGGCATCGGTCCCGAGGCCATGGCCGAGGTCAAGAAACTGATCGCGGTCATGAACGACAAGCTCGGCAGCGGTTTTGCCACCGATGAGGGGCTGGTCGGCGGCTGCGCCTATGACGCGCATGGCGCGGCGATCTCCGATGCCGACATGGAAAAGGCGATGGCGGCCGACGCGGTGCTGTTCGGCGCCGTCGGCGGTCCCAAATGGGATGCGGTGCCCTACGAGGTGCGCCCTGAGGCCGGCCTGCTGCGCCTGCGCAAGGACATGGAGCTGTTTGCCAACCTTCGCCCGGCCATCTGCTATCCGGCGCTGGCGGCGTCCTCCTCGCTCAAGCAGGAGGTGGTCGAAGGCCTCGACATATTGATCGTGCGCGAGCTGACCGGCGGCGTCTATTTCGGCGAGCCCAAGCAGATCATCGATCTCGGCAACGGCCAGAAGCGCGGCATCGACACGCAGGTCTACGACACGTTCGAGATCGAGCGCATTTCGGGCGTCGCTTTCGAACTGGCACGCACGCGCAAGAACCGTGTCACTTCGATGGAAAAGCGCAATGTGATGAAGTCGGGCGTGTTGTGGAACGAGGTCGTCACCCAGACCCACAAGGCGCGCTATTCCGACGTCAAGCTCGACCACATGCTGGCCGATGCCGGCGGCATGCAGCTGGTGCGCTGGCCAAAACAGTTCGACGTCATTGTCACCGACAATCTGTTCGGCGACATGCTGTCCGACATTGCCGCCATGCTGACCGGCTCGATCGGCATGCTGCCGTCGGCCTCGCTCGGCGCGCCTGACGTGAAGACCAAGAAGCGCAAGGCGCTTTACGAGCCGGTGCACGGTTCAGCCCCCGACATAGCCGGCAAGGGCATCGCCAACCCGATCGCCATGATCGCTTCCTTCGCCATGTGCCTGCGCTATTCCTTCGGCATGGTCGATGAAGCCGACCGTGTCGAAAGCGCGATCGCCGCCGTGCTCGACGAAGGCCTGCGGACGAAAGACATCATGTCCGATGGCATGACCGAGGTCGGTACGGTTCAGATGGGCGACGCGATCATCGCCAAATTCCTGGGCTGATTCCGTGACGGTCGACGTCCGCTGGGCGACGATCGAGGACGCGACGGCACTCGCGGCCATATTGTGCGAGATGGCGGAGCATTACCGGCAGCCGCCTCTCGATGCTGACCGGGCCCTGTCTGCTGCACGCAAATGGCTTGGCGAGGAAAGCCCGGCCTATCCGCATTTCGCGCTCGCCTTCGTCGACGGCGAAGTCAGCGGCCTGGCGTCGGTGGCGATCGCGCATCCCGGTATCGATCTCGAGCGGCTGCTGTTCCTCAAGGATCTGTTCGTATGCGAGAAGGTTCGCAACGCCGGCGTCGGCCGGGCGCTGATCGGCTTTCTCGCCGATCATTGCCTGCGCGAAGGCATCGGCCGCATCGACCTGACCACCGAGGACTGGAACGAGGGCGCGCTGCGCTTCTACGACCGGCTTGGCGCCGAGCGCCACGGCCAGAAGGTCTTTCTCAGGCTTTCAGGCGAAGCGCTGAAGGCGGCTAGATCCTGACGCCTGCCGGCACCGGTCCCCAAGGGTTTTCGCCCACCTGGGACGGCAGAAGTCCGAAGACCAGCAAGGCAATGCTGCCAATGGGAGTTATGAAGCCCAGAAGTGCAAACCAGCCGCTCAGACCCGCGTCATGCACACGCCGCACGACGAGCGCAATCGACGGCAGGATCAATCCCGAAAAGAAAAGAAGGAAGGGTATGAGCCCTATGGCCCTCATCGGCGTCCTGTCCGCATTGGTTTTGAAGCCATTGAACGCCAGGTCAACGAGTATTCCGAAGCCTAGAAGCGCCAATATCCCGAGGGTGTAGAATAGCCAGAAGGCCCAGAATTCCTTGCGGCGGGCGCGACCTTTGAAATTGCTATAGTCCGCAATTATCGCGCGCCAGAAGTAAGCCCACAGACCCATGGAATAGGCGGGCCTGCTCTCGGCCGAACGGCGTGGCTGGCCCGTGCTTGGCGATGGCGCTGTCGGGGTGACGGCGACTATATCGTGCGCCGTACCGTCCTCCGGTTGAAACTCGACAAGGGTGCCCCTGGCGAGGGTCACTTCATGGCTCACATCGTCACGGGCAAAGATATAACGCTTGCTGTCGATTCCGTCGATGTAGCCGTAGTCCTGATCCTGATCGTAGTGGAATATCGTGCCACGCATGTTTCTCCCCCGCGTTGCGCAAATACTACCCAGGGTTGTTTGTGATTGCAATACACGTGGCGGCTAAATCCTGACACCCGCCGGCACCGGCCCCCACTGGTTTTCCCGGGCCTGCGTCGGGATCAGCGCGAAGACCAGGATGATCAGGCTGCCGATGGTCGGGATCAGGATCAGCAGGCAGAGCCAGCCTGACAGGCCGATGTCGTGCAGCCGGCGCACGATCATGCCGAGGCTGGGAAGAATTGTCGCCAGCAGGAACGTGCCGCACAACCCGACCGTTATCGCGCCCGAAATATCACTGTCGAAACCGCCCATATCCATATCGGTGTACAGGCCGATGCCGCCGATGATCAGCAGGCAAACCGTCCAGAACAGGCAGTAGCCCCAATATTCCTTGCGGCGGGCGCGTCCGGCGAAATTGAAATAGTTCTGCGTCACGCCGCTCCAGAAATAGCCCCAGAGATCGCCGGGCTCGGCTATCTCGGAAGATCGACCGAAATGCTGCGCAGCGGGCGGGACCACTGCGGACGGAACGCTGGCCTGGGCCGGTGCGGCTTTGACGCTGGGATTGGCGGCGGAGGGAGCGGCAGTCGGAGCGGTGATCGAAAAAACGTCGCGCGCCTGGCCGCCACCCGGCTGGAACTCGACGGCCGCGCCCTTCCGCATAGCAGTTTCCCGGCGCAGGTTCTCGCGGGTGAAGGTGTAACGGTTGCCGTCGGCCCCGGATATGAAGCCGAAGCCCTGGATCTCGTCATAGTGAAGTACTTCGCCGCGCATTTGCCACCCCCGCTCGCCACGTCCCGGCCGAAGGTGGCACAGGGCCGGGCCGATGGGCAAGACGGCCAGCATGGCTACCGTCTTCGCGGCAAATGAAGCATAAGGCATCGAGTGCAACCGCCTTCGACAGAAGCAGAACATGACAGTCGAGAGTCCTGACAGTAAAACCGTGATTGAAGATGGAGGGGAAAGAAGACCTCCCAGGCTGGCCATCGACGCCACCGGCCTGACGTTCTGGCCGTCCGGCCAGGGACTTGTCGGCATCCCGCGGGTGGAAAGCTTTCTCGTCAGCGCAGCCCTGGCCGATCCCGACCCTAGCGTGGAGGTGGTGGCGTTCCGACCGTGGGAAGGCCGGTTTCGCCCCCTCGCTCCTTTCGAGCAGGACCATGTCGCGACGGGCGAGATTTCACCCTGGCGCCTCAAACGATGGCCTGGGAGACGTACGGCGATGTCGCAGGCCCTCGAAGCGGTGAGGCAGCAGCCATGGGGCAAGCGCGACGCCGACCGCCATCTCGCCAAGACGGTGACCCATGGCCGCAAAGGGATTGCCTATTCAGGCGACGAGGTTGCTGATCAGGGCCTATCGTCTGTACCAGCGGGCGCGGATCCGGTCGGCCCCGCGTCAGGTTCCAAGCCAACCGAACGAGACCGAACGCGGCTTTGTCCTGATCAGCCATCACATTCTGACCGGTGACGATCGAGCCGCCCTTTCCGGGCGCGCCGGTGGCCTTGCGTTTCTTTGCCACGACCTCATCCCGACACTGCGCCCCGACATGGTTGGTATGAGCCCTGGCGAGGCTCGCTACGGGTCATATCTCGAGCACCTCGTGCGTTCCGGCGCGCCGGCATTTTGTGCATCCGACGAAGTTGGTGCGACGCTGACCGACCATATGCAACAGGCAGGCGTCACACAGCCGGTGGTATACCGGTTTCCGATGCCTTCCATCCTGTACGAGACGGCTTCGCGCATCGGCCAGACTTCGCGCATCGAGGCCGACGAGCCGTTCGTGCTCTATTGCTCGACCATCGAGGTGCGCAAGAACCACATCCTGCTGGCACGGATATGGCAGCAGGCGCTCGACGAGGGCGTCAAGCTGCCGCGGCTCGTCTGCGCCGGGCGCTGGGGCTGGATGATCGATCCGCTGCGCGCCTATCTCAAGGCCCATCCGAGATTGCTTGAGCGGGTTACGTTCACCGGAGCGATCAGCGATGAGGAGCTCATCCGATATTATCGCAGCGCTTCCTTCGGCGTCTTTCCCTCGCATATCGAGGGCTGGGGCTATGGCGCCTCGGAATGTCTCGATTTTGGCATTCCGGTCATCGTCTCGACCGCGCCGTCGCTGATCGAGGCGAGCGGCGGGCTGATGCCGGCGATCGATTCCAATGACCAGGCCAGCTGGTACGCTGCGATCCGCAGGATGGCGGAAGACGCGGACTGGCGCTCATCGCTGACGGAACGCATCGCAAAGCAGCATCGCCCGACGCCGGCATCGGCCAGCTGGGCTGCCATCAAGGCTGGCCTGCAGGCAAGCGCTTCCCTCCGGCCGAAGTCCTAGAGCAATTCTAGGAAAAGTGTGAAGCCGTTTTCCCTTGGGAATTGCGTCAAAACAAAGAGTTAGAGCAGATCGCCGTTTCCGTGAAACGGTGAAATGCTCTAGGCGGGCCGTTTCTTCGCCTTCTTGTGCTTGGGCGCGCCGGTGGTGTCGAATTTCGGCTTGCCCGGCTTTTTCGCCCATGGCTTTGCCTCATGCGCGGCGGCCGGGCGCTGATCGACTGCTGCCGGTGCACGTTTTTCGAATTTGCGCTTCGGCGCGTTGGGGTCGAACGGCGCCTTGCCGCGATGCGGCTTCTTGTCGGGGCTTGGCGGCTGATAGCCGGCGCGTGAAAGATCGGGCGTACCATCGAGCCGCTTCACCAGGATGTTGCCTTGCAGCTTGCGGTCGGGACCGATCGCGGCCAGGAAGCGGTCGGCCCAGTCGGCTGATATCTGCACGTAGGTCTCTTCCGGCTGCATCTTGATGGCGCCGATCTCGCGCTTCGAGATGCTGCCGGTGCGGCACAGCATCGGGATCAGCCAGCGCGGCTCGGCATTCTGCCGGCGCCCGATCGACAGCGAGAACCAGACGCTGTCGCCGAAATCGTCGCGGCGGCTGGGCGCCTCGTCGCGGCGCGCGAAACCTTCGCCCGCCGGTCTTTCACGCGACGGCGTGAAGGGCGCGATCTCCATGAGGTCCTCGGGCGCCGAGCGGCTGGCGCGGCACTGGCGCACGAAGGCAGCGGCCACCTGTTCGGCGCCATGTCTGGCGAGCAGCGCGTCGATGAAACCGCGTTCGTCGTCCTTCACCGGCTCGTCGAAAACCGGGTCGGCCAGGATGCGCTCGTCGTCGCGCCGCATCACGTCGTCGGCCGAGGGCGGGCTCGCCCATGTTGCCTTGAGGCCGGCGTTCTGCAGCAGCCGCTCGGTGCGCTTGCGGGCGCTGTTGGGCACGATCAGCGCGCTGACGCCCTTGCGCCCGGCGCGGCCGGTGCGGCCGCTGCGGTGAAGCAGCGTTTCCGGATTGGTCGGCAGATCGGCATGGATGACCAGCTCCAGATTGGGCAGATCGATGCCGCGCGCCGCGACATCGGTGGCGATGCAGACTTTTGCGCGGCCGTCGCGCATTGCCTGCAAGGCATGGCTGCGCTCGTTCTGGCTGAGCTCGCCCGAAAGCGCCACGACGGAGAAGTTGCGGTTGTTGAAGCGCGCGGTCAGATGATTGACGGCGGCACGCGTGTTGCAGAACACCAGCGCGTTCTTGGCTTCGTAATAGCGCAGCACGTTGATGATGGCGTTCTCGCGGTCGGGCTGGGCGACGCTCAGCGCCCGGTATTCGATGTCGAGATGCTGCTTCTCCTCGCCGGCGGCCGAGATGCGCACCGCATCGCGCTGGTAGCCCTGGGCGAGCGTGGCGATCGAGCGCGGCACGGTGGCCGAGAACATCAGCGTGCGGCGTTCGGCCGGAGCAGCGTCGAGGATGAATTCGAGGTCTTCGCGAAAGCCGAGATCGAGCATTTCGTCGGCCTCGTCGAGCACCACCGCCTTCAGCGCCGACATGTCGAGCGAGCGCCGGGTGATGTGGTCGCGCAGCCGGCCGGGCGTGCCGACGACGATATGGGCGCCGCGCTCCAGCACACGCCGCTCCGAGCGCATGTCCATGCCGCCGACGCATGACGCCACGGTGGCGCCGGTCAGTTCGTAGAGCCATTCCAGTTCGCGCGTCACCTGCAAGGCGAGTTCGCGCGTCGGCGCCACCGCCAGCGCCAGCGGTGCGGCGGCGTGGCCAAAGCGCTCCGCGCCCTCAAGCAGGGTCGGCGCCAGAGCGAGGCCGAAGGCCACCGTCTTGCCGGAGCCTGTCTGCGCCGAAACCAGCGCATCGGCCTCGCCGAGTTCCGGCGCCACAACCGCCTTCTGGACGGGCGTCAGCTCGGAATAGCCGCGTTTTTCCAGCGCCCTTGCCAGCGCGGGAACGAGTGCATCGAAGTTGGACATCTTACTCTTTCGGAATTCGGATTCTTATATGCCCAGCAATGGGCCTGTCTTCGGCGGGCGTCGGGACGCTCCATGAGCCGGATGGTCATGCCGTTCGTACTTCGTGCCGCCGCCATTGTACAGGGCAACAGGACGCTCATCGCAATTGACTCTTGACGCAAACCGCGTAAAAGCCCGCTTTGAACGGGATCGTTTTTCGATGCGCGGCCTTTTGATGGCTCTTCTTGCATTCGATGCCCCCAGCCTCAATGCACATCATTGGGCCGGGCGCGTCGGCGCGTCCCCTCGTTCCAGCAAAACTATGGCCAAAACCACCACCAAAACGGTGTGACTCCCTTGGCCTAACCACCCTCTCCCGGGTTCGGCCCGGGGGACGGAACCCGCATCGGCCAGCGGGTTTCTCCAAAAACCAAGCGGAGAGGGACAGGAGATTTTTCGATGAGTTTCAAGGTAGCGATCGTCGGCGCCACGGGCAATGTGGGCCGGGAAATGCTCAACATACTGGAAGAGCGCGGCTTTCCGGTAAGCGAAGTCGTGGCGCTGGCGTCGCGGCGCAGCCAGGGCACGGAAGTGTCGTTCGGCGACCGCACGCTGAAGGTGAAGACGCTCGACCAGTATGATTTTTCCGACACCGACATCTGCATCATGTCGGCCGGCGGCAGCGTCTCCAAGGAATGGTCGCCGAAGATCGGCAAGCAGGGCTGCGTCGTCATCGATAATTCGTCGGCCTTCCGCTACGACCAGGACGTGCCGCTGATCGTGCCGGAAGTGAACCCGGACGCGATCTCGCTGTTCACGCGCAAGAACATCATCGCCAATCCGAATTGCTCGACGGCGCAGCTGGTGGTGGCATTGAAGCCACTGCATGACTTCGCCACCATCAAGCGTGTCGTCGTCGCCACCTACCAGTCGGTGTCGGGCGCCGGCAAGGAAGGTATGGACGAACTCTTTACCCAGACCCGCGCGGTCTTCGTCGCCGATGGCGTCGAGGTCAAGAAGTTCACCAAGCGCATCGCCTTCAACGTCATCCCGCACATCGACGTGTTCCTCGACGACGGCTCCACCAAGGAAGAGTGGAAGATGGTCGCCGAGACCAAGAAGATGCTCGACCCCAAGATCAAGCTGACGGCGACCTGCGTGCGCGTGCCGGTGTTCATCGGCCATTCGGAAGCGGTCAACATCGAGTTCGAAAAGCCGATCACCGCCGACGAGGCGCGGGATATCCTGCGTGAAGCCCCAGGCTGCCAGGTCTTGGACAAGCGCGAGGACGGCGGCTACATCACGCCGCTGGAATCGGCCGGCGAGGACGCCACCTTCATCTCGCGCATCCGCGAGGATTCGACCATCGACAATGGCCTGTCGATGTGGATCGTCTCCGACAATCTGCGCAAGGGCGCCGCACTCAACGCGGTGCAGATCGCCGAGTTGCTGGTCGAGCGCGGCCTGATCCAGCCGAAGAAGAAGGCGGCTTAGTTTTCGCTCACGGGCCGTATCGCCGCTGCCGCGGCGGGCCCTCCGCGGGGGCGCCGAACGATCGGCGGCCCGCAGTCGCGTGCTCGGCCTTTGGCCGTTAGCTCCCTTCTCCCCGTTCACGGGGAGAAGGTCCCGGCAGGGGGATGAGGGGCAGCACCAGCCTCAGCTTCGATTCTCAGCCGCCAACCCAACCAGCAGCTCCAGCGCTTCCTCCGCCCGGTCGGCGGGGACGAACAGATGGTCGTGGTAGAAGGCCGAAACCGGGTTCACGCCCATGCCGGCGGCGGCGAGGCGCGTGGTGATGGCGGCGAGGAAGCCGACGGCCTCCAGCGACGAATGGATGTTCAGCGTGACCATCCGGCAGCGGAATGACGCGGTCAGTGCCGCAGCGATGGCCTTCTCCTCGGTTACGATCAGCGTCACGCCCTCGCGCTCGCGAAACACCATCACCGGCTCGAGGCCTTCCGGCTGAGCGACGCCAGGCGCCAGCGTGGCGAAGACATAGGTGCCGGCCAGCAGTTCCGGCGTCATCGATGCCAGCAGTGTCTTCAGATCGGTCTCGCCGGTCATTCGTTTCTCTCGCCTGCAGAAATGGGCCGCAGCCCACGTGCTCTTCAATATCCGCGACCGGCGCGTGCCGATAGTCCTGGCGCTGCAAGGACGACATGGCGATGTCGCTGGCGGCTGGGCTTGCGGACCTGTCGCATCGCACAATAGAGGAGCTGAGGGCCGATGCCGGTCCGTGAAAGGCCTTCGATGATCGTTCGCCCGCGCCCCACATTCCTGCAGCTGTTCTTCATCATGCGCGGTTCGGTCGTGCCACGCATCCTGCCGCAGATATTGGGCTTCGCGCTCTATTCCGCGATCATCCTGGCCGTGGCGCGCCGGTTCCAGCTTGATTTCAGCGTCTTCAACATCACGCCTTTCGGCCTCGTCGGCGTGACATTGTCGATCTATCTCTCGTTCCGCAACAACGCCGCCTACGACCGTTGGTGGGAGGCGCGCAAGCTGTGGGGCGCGCTGGTCTTCGAAATGCGCAACCTGGCCCGCGCCACCACCAGCCTCATCCCGGACCAGACCGAGCAGCGCGCCCTGCTGATGGAAGCGCTCGCCTTCTGTCATTTCCTGCGCGGGCAGTTGCGCAAGATCGACAGCATGAAGGATGCCCGCGCCTTCATCGACGCCGAGGCGGACAAGGCCGCAGCCTTTTCCAATCCGGCAGATGAGATGGTCAGGCGCATGGGCCGGCGTGCCAATGCGCAGCGCCGGGCGGGCGATGTCGACTCGATCGGCTTTCGTATCCTCGATGAGAGGCTCGCGTCGATCGCCGCCATCCAGGCCGGCTGCGAGCGGATCGCCGGTACGCCGTTACCCTTCGCCTACACGCTGCTGGTGCATCGCACGGCCTATATCGTCTGCCTGCTGCTGCCGATCGGCCTGATCTCGACCACCGGTTGGGCAACGCCGCTGTTCACGGCGCTGATCGCCTACACCTTCTTCGGCCTCGACGCGCTTTCGGAAGAGCTCGAGGATCCGTTCGGCACCGAGGCCAACGACCTTGCACTCGACGGCCTCTGTCGTGTCTGCGAAATCTCGGTATTCGAAGCGCTGGGCGAGACCCCGCCGAAGATGATGCCGGCGGAAAAGTTCTATTTTTCGTAGGCGAAGGCGCGCGGGCTTAAAACAATCCGGACCTCTGTCGGATCGCAGCCCCATGCCACGTCCTTGGTTCGACCCCAGCGAAAAGGGCTCGAACCACTAGGAGGGACCACCATGAGCATTTCCGAAACCGCGCCCGTCTCGCCGGGCGCTTTATGGACCGGCCGCGCGCTCAGCGGCGTTATCGTGCTGTTCATGATCTTCGATGGCGTCATCAAGCTGCCGCCGCTCGATGTCGTCACCCAGACGATGGTGCCGCTCGGCTGGCCGGCCGATGCCAATGTCGCGCGCATGCTGGGCGTCATCAGCCTGATCTCGACCGCTCTCTATGCACTGCCGCGCACCTCGGTGCTCGGCGCCATCCTGCTCACCGCCTATATGGGCGGCGCTATCGCCACCAATGTCCGCGTCGACAACCCGCTGTTCTCGCACATGCTGTTCGGCGTCTATCTCGGCATTATCCTGTGGGGCGGCCTGTATCTGCGCGATGCCAGGGTCCGCGCGCTGATCCCGTTCAGCCGTTAGATCCAGATCGAAGCATCGCTTTCCGCTGAAAGCCTGACCCTTTGCCGGGTAATGTCTCAGGGATCGAATCGCGGAGTTGCGAGTTAGAGATTCGCCTGGCGGCGGAGGCGGCTCCTATCGGAGAGGAACGATGATGAAGAAAATGATGCTTTTGATGGCGCTGCTGGTGCCGCTCGCCGCTTGTTCGCAAACGGAAAAAGGCGCGGCCGTAGGCGGCCTCGGTGGCGCTGCCGTCGGTGCGGCGGTCGCTGGCGATCCGGTTGAAGGCGCCGTCGTCGGTGGTGCTGTCGGCGCCGTTGCCGGCGCGCTGATCGGCCGGGCGAGCGAGCGTGGCGAATGCCGCTACCGTGATCGCCGTGGCCGCGTCTACGTCGACCGCTGCCCGGACGGTTATTGATCGGCAGCTCTTACAGACAGAACTGGACAGGAAAACGGCGGGCACATGGCCCGCCGTTTTCCTGGATGCGAATAGAGCAATTATTCGGCGGTGGCGGCTTCCGCCTCGGCCGGTGCAGCGGCGGCGGCCGCAACAGCAGCAGCGGCATCTTCCTGCGCCTTCTTCAGAAGGGCAGCGCGTTCCTGCGCCTTCTTGCCCGGCTCGGCCTTCTTCGGGTTGGAACGGGCGTCGCGCTTGACGAGGCCGGCCTCGTCGAGGAAGCGCAGCACGCGGTCGGTCGGCTGGGCGCCATGCGCCAGCCAATGCTTGACGCGGTCGGCGTCGACCTTGACGCGTTCGCCGTCCTTGGGCAGTAGCGGGTTCCATGAGCCGATCGACTCGATGAACCGGCCGTCACGCGGCGAACGGGCGTCGGCAATGACGACGTGGTAGTAAGGACGCTTCTTCGAGCCCGCACGGGCCAGTCGGATCTTCAAGGGCATTTATTTTCTCCTAAAAAGGCTGATTTGGTTGGTCGGTTGGTGGCTGGTTTCTCAGCCGGCTTTCATCACGCCGTTGGAAGCGGCGATCTGTTCGTGGTGGCGGATCACTTCGCGGACGACGAAGTTGAGGAATTTTTCCGCGAAATCCGGGTCGAGATGGGCATCCTTCGCCAGCTGGCGAAGCCGGGCGATCTGCTGCTGCTCGCGTGCCGGGTCGGCCGGCGGCAGGCCATGCGTCGCCTTCAGCACGCCGACCGCCTTGGTGCAGCGGAAGCGCTCGGCCAGCATGTGGATGAGGGCCGCGTCGATGTTGTCGATCGAGGCGCGGTAATCGGCCAGGAGAGCGCGGGCGTCGGCCATGTCCTTCTCTTCGTTCATGGCGTCCTCACTTCTTCTTGCCAAGGCCGGGCAGCCCGCCACCGCCGAGGCCGGGGAGCCCGGGGAGTTTCATGCCGCCGGGCAGACCGGGCATTCCGCTGGGCAGGCCACCGCCGCCAGGAAGGCCTTTCATGCCGCCGCCGAGGCCGGCTGCCTGTGCCTGCTTCTGCAAAGCTTCGAGCTGCTTGGGGTCCATCTTCGACAGGTCCGGCATGCCGCCGCCCATCATGCCGCCCATCATGCCGCGCATCAGGCCGCCGCCTTTGCCCTTGCCGCCCATCGCCTTCATCATGTCGGCCATGCCGCGGTGCATCTTGAGCAGCTTGTTGATTTCGGCCGCGTCGGTGCCGGAACCGGCGGCGATGCGCTTCTTGCGCGAATGCTTGAGCAAATCGGGATTGGCGCGCTCGGCCTTGGTCATCGACGAGATGATGGCGAGCTGGCGGCCGAACATCTTGTCGTCGAGACCGGCGGCGGCCATCTGGTCCTTCATCTTGCCCATGCCGGGCATCATGCCCATGATGCCGCCCATGCCGCCCATCTTCGACATCTGCTGAAGCTGACCGGCGAGATCGTTCAGGTCGAACTTGCCCGACTGCATCTTCTTGGCCATCGCCGCCGCCTGTTCGGCGTCGATGTTCTCGGCGGCCTTTTCGACGAGCGAGACAATGTCGCCCATGCCGAGGATGCGGTCGGCGATGCGCTTGGGGTGGAATTCCTCCAGCCCGTCCATCTTCTCGCCAGTGCCGATCAGCTTGATCGGCTTGCCGGTGACGGCGCGCATCGAAAGAGCCGCACCGCCACGGCCGTCGCCGTCCATGCGGGTCAGGACGAGGCCGGTGATGCCGACGCGCTCGTCGAAGCTCTTGGCCAGGTTGACTGCGTCCTGGCCGGTCAGCGAATCGGCGACCAGCAGGATTTCGTGCGGGCTCGACACCTTCTTGATGTCGGCCATCTCGACCATCAGCGGCTCGTCGATATGGGTGCGGCCGGCGGTGTCGAGGATGACGATGTCGTGGCCGCCGAGCTTGGCCGCCTGCACGGCGCGGCGGGCGATGTCGACCGGCGACTGGCCGTCGATGATCGGCAGCGTGGCGACCTTGACCTGTTCGCCGAGCTGGCGAAGCTGCTCCTGCGCGGCGGGGCGCCGCGTGTCGAGCGAGGCCATCAGGACCTTCTTGTTCTGACGCTCGGAAAGACGCTTGGCGATCTTGGCCGAAGTGGTCGTCTTGCCCGAACCCTGCAGGCCGACCATCATGATGACGATCGGCGCCGGGGCATTGAGATCGATGGCGACGCCTTCGGCGCCGAGCATCTCGACCAGTTCGTCATGGACGATCTTGACGACCATCTGGCCGGGCTTGATCGACTTGACCACGGCAGCGCCGACGGCCTTCTCGCGCACCTTGTCGGTGAAGGAGCGCACCACTTCCAGCGCCACGTCTGCTTCGAGCAGCGCACGGCGCACCTCGCGCAGCGCCGCCGAGACATCAGCCTCCGATAGCGCGCCGCGGCCGGTCAGGCCGTTCAGGATCGAACCAAGACGTTCCTGTAGCGATTCAAACATTCGTTTTCCTTTTCCCTGGCATCCGGATGATGCCCGAGAGGTAATGCGTTCGCGCCCAGTGTCCAACCAAAAGCCAAAACCAAAAAGCACCCGGGGGCGCTCAGCGCTGCCGGGTGTTGGCCTCCAGGATCGATTTACAGCACTTCACCTCAAAGAGGTTTCGGCGTCCTGGTCGGCTTGCTCGGAGGGATACTCGTCGCGGAATTCGGGGCGTGTAGACAGGAAATCGGACACGGAGTCAAGACGAAGACCGGATTGCAGGGCGTGCGGCAGCCACGGCAGTGGTTGCCGGCATGCGAATTGGGCAAACAATTCTGCGCGCGAGGGGTCTTTGGAAACCCTGATTAACTAGACGGCTCGGCTGTGATCTTCACCCCGAGCGCCTTTGTGACACCCAGTAGCGTCGAAAGGCGCGGGTCACCGTCTGGCCTCAGTGCTTTGTAAAGAGCTTCACGAGTGACGCCTGCTTCCTTTGCAACAGCGGTCATGCCGCGCGCACGAGCAACAATGCCGAGCGCGTTTGCTATATAGCCAGGGTCGCCGGTCGCAAAGGCGTCGGCCAGCAGCTCGGCCTGCCCTTCGGCGCTGCCAAGATGCTCGGCGGGATCAAACGGAACGGTTTCGATTGCCATGATCATAGCTCCCTGGCCATCTGAATGGCCTTTTTGATGTCGCGGCCCTGGCTGGACTTGTCGCCGCCGCAAAGCAGGATAATGATTTCGTTGCCGCGCTTGATGAAATAGAGGCGGTATCCAGGGCCAACGTCCAACCGAAGTTCGCCGATGCCATCGAAATACTTCACGTCTCCGATGAGGCCGGACTGGACGCGGGCGATGCGGATCGCGATCTTTTCGGCGGCCCGCTTATCCCTCAGGCTGTTGAGCCAGTCGCGAAAGTCGGTGGTTTGGCGAACCTCGACCATCTGTGAACTATAGTTCACAGGCTTGATGTGTCAATCCATATGTGAAGAATAGTTCACAGTCCGCAACAGCCTAGACGGATTTCCCGGCTCGACTATGGAAATTCGGCGGCGACCTTGAGCGGCGAACGCGGATGTAGAAGCAGCACGATGGTCAGCATGCTGCAGGCGATGCCGATGAAGGCGATGAGAACCGCATCCGACGTCGCCCAGCCCGGTCCCTCGAGCGGCCTGGCATTGAACAGGGCGAAGGAATTGTAGCTTTCCTGATGCGAGATCAAGAGAAACCCGGTCAGGTTGTTGCCGAGATGAGCACCCAGTGCGGCGCCGAGATTGCCGGTTGCGTAGACGATAAGCGTCAGCAGCAGCGCGAAAGCGGCGATCGACGCCAGCACGCAAGCATTGATGGCTGGTGACGAACTCGCGCTCCAATGCAGCGAGGTGAACAGCAGGGCCGGCAGCAGGGCCCAGATTACCGGGCTCGTGAACCGGCTGGCGAGACCGCGCAGCAGATAGCCGCGAAACAGCAGCTCTTCCGAAGAGGTCTGCACCAAGGTGAGCGCGGCGATCGGGATCGCAAACAGCAGCCAGGATGACAAGCTGATCGGGCCACGCGTGATCTGCGGCTGCAAGAGATAGAGCAGGACCTCGGATATGAACGACGTGATCAGCACGGCGATCAGCCCTTTGAGGAAGTCGGGCCATGAAACTCGTCGGCTGTTGCCGATCAGCGCCGACAGCTTCTCGCCATGCACCCAGCGCATCGCGACCCACAGGCCGATCCAGATGCCGGCAAACGAGACGAGCGCGGTGAGGATGCCGAGGGGCGAAGCGAGGAAGCCCTGAATGCCGGATGATGGGGTCGCCTGCCAGGCGATGAACGCATAGGTGCCGCCGACCAGCACGGCCACGGTGGTTGCTGCCCAAAAAAGGACCACGATCCCCGTTCCGAGCAACAGGCGCGGTAAGGTCGTCCTGGCGTTCGGCGAATGCCTGTAACGCTCGAAGGCGGCCGGATCGATGGTCACGCGGGCTCCCTTGCCAAAGTCATCGCCTATTGACTAACCGATGGCCGGGAAAATCGGAATGGTTTTCCGCAAAGGACTAGGCCAGAGCGCAGGAGAGCGCCGCGCGGCGGCGCGGCCTGCTGGCGGCCGCTGCTGTCACAGCGGCCGCTTGTCGTCAGCGAACGACGTACATGATGCGCCGGGTCTGCGGATCGATCAGCGCCCGCTGGCCGTTCACATAGACATAGCGGTAATTGTAGTCCGGAATCTCGCGCAGCTCGACGGTGTCGGGCAGGGTCGCGCCGGTCACCACTTCGCCTTCGAGATAGATGGGATCGAGGCGATGTGTATCGACATAGGTGCGGACTTCAGCCGGAGGCGGCGGGAAGTCATCCACGACCGGATCGCTGGCGATGATCGCGCCGGTATAATCGGTCGAGTAGTTGCCGATGTCCTCCGGCGGCGAGACGACAGCAACGCTGGAGCGCCGTTCCGTCAGCACCACGCGGCTGCCGCCGATATCGGCCGTCACATAGTCGGAATAGACCCAGCCCTGGCCGCCGGCCTCGGCTATGGTGCACCATTTGCTGTTTTCGATGCAGCCATTGAGCGTTGCCGACTGGCCGGCGGCGAGCACGCCGATCACGGGATATTGCGGGCCGGGTCCGGCGCGCACGTTAAGATCGGTGACGGCTGAGACGGCGGTATCGGCAAACGCGGCGCCTGACATCACGGTCAGCATTCCGGCTACCGCAGGAAACAACAGGGATTTCATGGTTTCTCTCCGTTTTCATGGTCCCTCGCCAGCGAAAACGGGGCAGCAGCTCATGCGTTCCCGCTAAAGCGCCTGCGCCAACTCACGATTTGTTCCGTGTTCTCCAGGCAAATCGGTCAGAAGTTCGTGAACGAATTCCAATTTCCGTGCCGTGACGTCCGAAATGACAAAGGGGTAGAGGTCGGGCAGGCCCATGCAGCGGTTGATCGAATTGGAGGCTTCCGACAGCACCAGCCAGCGGGGAAGAATCTTTTCGAAAGGCTGGGGCGCGGTCGCCGGCTCCGAGGGTGCGGCCTGCAACCCGCCGCCTGTGTCGCCGCGCGGCAAGTCGTTGGCCTCCACCGTCTCCAGCCGGCCGAGCGGAAAGTTCAGCGCGTGCACCATTTCCAGCGTGTCGGTGATGTGCAGGTGATGAGCCCAGGTCTCGGCCCAGTCTTCCCATGGATGCGAGGTCGCATAGGCCGAGATGTGGCCTTGCTGCCAGTCGGGCGGCGCACCATTGGCATAATAGGCCTTCAGCGCCTGTTCGTAATCGGCGCGGTCGTCGCCGAACAGTGCGCGGAAAGCTTCGAGCCTGTGCGGATCGTCGCGGATGAGGCGGTCCCAGTAATAGTGCCCGAGCTCGTGGCGGAAATGACCGAGCAAGGTGCGGTAGTTCTCGCCCATCTCGACGCGCCGCTTCTCGCGCTCGGCCGAATCCGCCTCGGCGACGTTGAGCGTGATCAGGCCATTGTCGTGGCCGGTAAGAATCCGCTCGCCGCCGGGGCCGCCGCCGATCGGATCGGCGAGGAAGTCGAATGCCAGGCCGATCTCGTCGGCCGGGTTCTGCTTGGGCGCCACCGGCAGCCCGAAGGCCAGCAGCGAGTAGATGGCGCGCTTCTTCGCCGCTTCGACACGGATCCAGCGGCGGCGGTTGCCGTCGACGGAGAGATCCGGGATCAGCTGGTTCAGCACGCAAGCGCGGCAAAAAGCGTGACCCGGTTCCGCCATCCAGTTGCAGGCGCATTCATCGGCGTTGGTGCACTGGAAGACGCCATCGACGCCCGCCAGCGCAAAACAGGCGTGCTCGGGATCGTAGAGCACGGGGTTCCCGCAGTTCAGGCACTGGGCGTTCTCGAAATAGATGCGATGGCCGCAATGCGGGCAGTCGAAGAGTTTCATGTCGGTCTCAATTCACCGGAGGTGACACAAATGTTCACGGCGGCCCGTGCCCAACGCGAACAGCCGCGCGGTGTTCCACATTACCTGAAGCTATTTGGCCGCAAGCTGGGCGACAACCTGCCTTGCCACCGCCTCGCCCGACAGCCGTGCGCCGCCGCAGGTCTGGACCAGCGAGCCGGCCAGATGCTCGCCGGCGAAGAAGATCTTGTCGGCCACCGGCTGCATGAGTGCGGCGCGCGCCAGTGAACGGCCGGGGCGGGCCGCGGCATAGGCGCCGCGCACGAAGCGCTCGCCGCCCCAATTGGTCATCATTGCGCGTCCGACATGCTTGCGCGTATCGCCGCCGAAGATGCCGCACAGCCGGTCGACGACGAAGTCGATGCCGGCCGCCTCGCCGGCCGCCGACATTTCCCAGGCGAAATCGCCGCCGACGAAGCCGACCATCAGGTCAAGGTCGAACGGGAAGCAGAGGAAATAGATGTCGTGCCTGGCCATCCGCTCGATCAGCAGGTCGTCGAAGGGCTGCAGCCCGAGCCTGGTGCCCGATATCTCGACCGGCAATTTGGTCAGCATGCCCATCGGCAGGTCGAAGAAGGCGCCGAAATGCGTGTCGGGCAGGGCCGGCGAGAACGCGATCTCCTCGAAGGCGAGCACCGCCGGCGAAGCGGTGACGATCACTGCTTTGGCGCGGACGGTGCCGCGATCGGTGACGCAGGCGACGCCGGGCACGTCCCACAGGATCTTGCGCACCGGCGTCGACAGTTCGACCGGCACGCCGGCGCCGAAACGCGCCACCAGCGCGCCAAGGCCCTCCTTGCTGAAGTAGTTCGGGTCGAGATCGGCCGCGGCCTGGAAGTCCAGGATCGAGATTTCGTCCTCGTCGGCACCGAAATCCATCGGCCCGGCGAAGGTGGCGGCGGCGCGCGGCGCATGGCCTTTTGCCAAAAGCGCCGAAAGACGATCGTCATCTCCGTCCTTCACTTCATGCCTGGCCAGCAGTTCGAACAGCTTTGCGTCGGCGGCCTTCATGTCGGCTTCTTCCGCTTCGCTCGCCTTGCGCTCGCGGTAGTAGAGATGATCAACGTTCATGTCGTGATGATGCAACGTCCAGCCTGCCGCCTGGGCTTCGGGAAAATAGGGATTGCGGTCGGCGGCATGCAGCCAGGCGCAGCCGATGTCGAAAGGCACGCCGAAATGCTGGTCGCTGGTCCAGGCTCGCCCGCCGATTCGGTCCATCGCTTCGAGCAGCGTGAAGGAAAGCCCCGCGGCCTGCAGGGTCCTGGCGGCGGCAAGACCCGCCGAGCCGGCACCGATGATGACGACATCAACGTCTTGCATGCAGCCCCCTTGCCACAATAATCACTTGATCCTAGGCAAATTCCACGGCATTCGCCAGCATTGCAGCGGTGACAGTGACAAGTGCGCGTTTCGCTGGCAAGTTCGCAATTGGGACGTGATTCAGGCAACCAGGAGATCAACATGGCAATTCTTGCCAAGGGAAAGATGTTTGCAGCGGCCGTGGTGGCGGTGCTTGCGCTGGCGACGGGCGCACAGGCAGCGGCCAGCTGCGGCAAGACCGGCGCCGGCTTCGAGGCCTGGAAGCAGGATTTTGCCGCGCAGGCCAGGTCGGAAGGTGTAGGCGCCAAGGGGCTGGCCGCTCTGGCCGGGGCGAACTACGCGACCAAGACGATCTCCGTCGACCGCGGCATTCACAAGGCTTTCAGCGGCTCGGTGGACGATTTCATGCGGCGGCGCGGCGGCGCGGCGATTATTTCCAAGGGCCGGTCGCTGAAAAAGTCGAATGCGGCGCTGTTCGCCAAGATCGAAGCGAATTACGGCGTGTCGCCGGGCGTGTTGCTCGCCATCTGGGGTATGGAAACCGGCTTCGGTTCGGCCATGGGCAACCAGAACACCGTCTCTGCCATTTTGACGCTTGCCTATGATTGCCGCCGCCCGGGGTTCTTCTACCCGCATGCCATCGCAGCCCTGAAGCTGGTTGATCGCGGGGCGTTGTCAGCCTCGTCGGTCGGCGCCGCGCATGGCGAGATCGGACACACGCAGTTCCTGCCAGGAAACGTCCTGAAATATGGCGTCGGCGGCGGAAACCTGCGCGACAAGGGCACGGCGCTGGCTTCCACCGCCAACTTCCTCAAGGGCCATGGCTGGCGGGCGGGCGCGAGCGCGAGTGCGAATATGGGCGCGATTGCCGGCTGGAATTCCGCGAGCGTCTATCAGCAGGCCATCGCCCGCATCGCCACGGCGATCGACGGCGATTGACGGACCATGCACCGGGCAGAAGGGCCCCGGCCATTTCTGACTTGATCGAAAACCCGGCGCGAATGCCGGGTTTTTATTTGATTTCGAGCGTGTAGGAGCAGCCGGCCAGGGTCTTGCCGGGGTGGGACTCGACGGTCGAGACGTTAAGCTTGACGTCCGTGGAGAAGGTCAATCCTTCCGACTCTTCGGTGCTGTGGACAACGACCTTCTCGCCAAGGAATTTTTGCGGCGTGGAAAAAACGGCCATGACGTTGAGTTCTTCGGCAAGCTCCGGCGCGGCAACGCCGTCGAGCACGGCCATCGGCCCCGCAGCGGTAAACACGATCGATCCTGTCTCGCGGTTGAACACGCGGATTTTGGCCGGCAGTTCGTATTGGCTGAGAAACGGATTGCCCGAGGCAACCTCCTTCCAGCCAAGCGTTTCAACGGCGCCCGGTGCGCTGGACAGCCACAGGGCAAAGTCGTTGTAGGTCGGAACGTCCGCCCTGCACTCGATCAGCGCCGGAAGGTCGAGAGAGGCGGGGTCGAACTCCTGGCCCGCCGCCGGCGTCGCCAGAACAACCAGGGGCGCCAGGCAGCGACCGAAACCGCGCATCCGCCCTACTTGGCGCGGTTGCGCGCGGCCAGCGTCCTCAGCCGCAGCGCATTGAGACGGATGAAGCCGGCGGCGTCCTTCTGGTCGTAGGCGCCGCGGTCGTCCTCGAAGGTGACCAGCGCATCCGAATAGAGCGTCTTCTTCGACTTGCGGCCGGTGACCATGACGTTGCCCTTGTAGAGCTTGAGGCGCACCGTGCCCTCGACCTCTTCCTGGCTCTTGTCGATCATCGCCTGCAGCATCAGCCGTTCGGGCGCGAACCAGAAGCCGTTGTAGATCAGCTCAGCGTAACGCGGCATGAACTCGTCCTTGAGATGGGCGGCCCCACGGTCGAGCGTGATCGATTCGATGGCGCGGTGGGCGGCAATCAGGATCGTGCCGCCTGGTGTTTCGTAGACGCCACGCGATTTCATGCCGACGAAGCGGTTCTCGACCAGGTCGAGCCGGCCGATGCCATTGTCGCGGCCAAGATCGTTGAGTGCCGCCAGCATGGTCGCCGGCGACAGCTTCTTGCCGTTCAGCGCGATCGGATCGCCCTTCAGGAACTCGATCTCGATCTCGGTGACGGTATCAGGTGCGTCCATCGGCGAAACGGTGCGCTGGTGGACGAATTCGGGCGGCTCCACCCACGGGTCTTCCAGCACCTTGCCCTCGGAGGACGAATGCAAAAGGTTGGCGTCGACCGAGAACGGTGCGTCGCCCTTCTTGTCCTTCGGCACCGGGATCTGGTGCTGCTCGGCGAAATTCATCAGGTCGGTGCGCGACTTGAATGACCAGTCGCGCCACGGCGCGATGACCTTGATGTCGGGGTTCAATGCGTAAGCCGAAAGCTCGAAGCGCACCTGATCGTTGCCCTTGCCGGTGGCGCCATGCGCGATCGCGTCGGCGCCGGTTTCCCGCGCTATATCGACCAGATGCTTGGAGATCAGCGGCCGCGCGATCGAGGTGCCAAGCAGATAGGTGCCTTCATAGACGGTGTTGGCGCGGAACATCGGGAAGACGAAGTCGGACACGAATTCCTCGCGCACGTCGACGACGCGGATGTCCTTGATGCCCATCATCTCGGCCTTGCGACGGGCCGGCTCGAGTTCGCCGCCCTGGCCGAGATCGGCGGTGAAAGTCACGACTTCGGCGCCGAGTTCAGTCTGCAGCCATTTCAGGATGATGGATGTGTCGAGACCGCCTGAATAGGCAAGCACGACTTTTTTGACGTCTTTGGCCTTGGACATTTCTACTCCGTCGATGGCGGACGCCCCAGCCTGGGCGTCACGGATTGTCGCAGCGCCTTTTAGCAGGAACGGCAGAGCGAGCAAGCACGCGTGCATGCACGGCTTCTGGTCCAGCGCATGGCCGGGGGCGGCCGGCAGCGAAAACAATCTGCTGCAATCAAAGGCTGCATTTGCTGGAGGGACTTAATCAAGTTTTCACGCCGTGCCGCTAACACTTACGACAAAGCCGCCTTGACCACGTTCCGGGCGGCTTCTTGCCTGCTTTGTCGTGGGTGTCCTCGGACTCGGGCCGTTCTTGATGCGCGTTATATCATGCATCGCCATGGAGCATAATCTGTGGCTTGTCCTGCTGGCGGCGCTGATGTGCGTCACCGGCTGCTGGGTGACGATCGGCCTCTTCGACCGTTCGAGGAAAACCGCCGGCGTGCAGATGAAGGGCTGGCTGTTCCTGACCGCGGTCGCCGCCGGCTCGTCGATCTGGTGCACCCATTTCATCGCCATGCTGGCCTACCAGCCCGGCGCGCCGATCACCTTCGATCCGGTCCTGACCATGGCATCCCTGGTCATCGCCATCATCGGCACCGGGCTGGGCTTCACCCTCGCATCCGGCAAGAGCCGGCGCCTGGCTCCGGAATGGGGCGGCATCGTCGTCGGCCTGGCGATTTCGTCCATGCACTACACCGGCATGATGGCTTATCATGTTGCCGGCATCGTCGAATGGGACGGCTCCTATGTCGTGGCCTCACTGGTCATCTCGGCCGTGTTCTCCGCCTTGGCCGTCGGCCATGCCGTGCGCCGGCCATACCGCTGGTCGCATTATCTCGCCATCGGGCTGCTGGTGCTGGCGATCGTCGGCCTGCATTTCACGGCTATGGCCGCGGTGGCGGTGACGCCGCTGTCCTTCATCAGCACAGGCACCAATCCCGATATTCTGGTGGCAATGGCGGTCGCCGTCGCCGTGGTGGGCCTGATCGTCGCGGCCACCGGCTTCGCCAGCTATCTGATCGATGAGCGTGGCCGTCTGGAGAGTTTCGAGCGGCTTCAGCATCTCGCCCTCAACGACGCCCTTACCGGCCTTCCCAACCGGGTCTCCTTCAACGACCGCCTCGACCATGAGATCGACCGGGCACGCGAGGGCGAGGACACAATGACGGCGGTCATCGTCATCGATCTCGACCGCTTCAAGGAGATCAACGACCTCAGGGGGCATGCGGCCGGCGACCAGGCGCTCAAGATCGTCGCCCGCAGGCTGGCGAAACTCACCGGCGAGGGCGAGTTCGTCGCCCGGCTCGGCGGTGACGAGTTCGCCGCGATCAAGCGCTTCAAGGATCAGAAGGACCTTCTCGGGCTGGTCTCGCGGCTGGAGAAATCCCTGTTCGAACCGTTGCGGCTCGACGATTTCGAGATCGCCGCGGGCGCCAGCATCGGCGTCGCCGTCTATCCGCGCGACGGGGCCGACCGCGAGCGGCTGGTCAGCAACGCCGATCTTGCCATGTACCGGGCGAAGAACGACGTCACGCGAGCCGTCTGCTTCTACGAATCCGCCATGGACGAGACGGCGCGGGCGCGCCGCGCCTTGGCCACCGACCTTCGCCAGGCGATCGACCGCGGCGAGCTTTCGCTGCACTATCAGGTGCAGACCTCGGTCCCGACCGGCGCCACCTGCGGCTACGAGGCGCTGCTGCGCTGGACCCATCCCGTGCACGGCATGATTCCGCCCGCTGAATTCATCCCGATTGCCGAAGAGAACGGCTCGATCATGGCGATCGGCGAATGGGTGCTGCGGACCGCGTGCCGCCAGGCGGCCTCGTGGGGCAATGGCCACAAGATCGCGGTCAATCTGTCACCGGTACAGTTCGCCCATGCCGATCTCGCCAAGCTCATCCATCAAATCCTGATCGAGACCGGGCTGTCGCCGAAACGGTTGGAGCTGGAGCTCACCGAATCGACGATCGTCGCCGACAAGGTGCGCACGCTGCATGTCCTGCGCCAGATCAAGGCGCTGGGGGTGACGATCGCGATCGACGATTTCGGCACCGGCTATTCATCGCTCGATACGCTGCGCTCGTTTCCCTTCGACAAGATCAAACTCGACCGCTCGTTCATGGCTGACGTCGAGCGAAGCCCGCAGGCCAAGGCCATCATCCGGGCGGTGCTGACGCTGGGCCGCAGCCTCGACATTCCGGTGCTTGCCGAAGGCGTCGAGACGCATGTCCAGCTCACCATCCTGCAGGTCGAAGGCTGCAACGAGGCGCAAGGCTATTTCCTCGGCCGGCCCAAGCCGATCGACCAGATCACCGGGGACGCCGATGTTAGCAACGATCAACTCGTCGCGGAGGAGCCGGCGAGGATGCGGCTGAGCAGGCAGGCATAGGACGCCGCGGCCGGCCGTCCAGCGAATGCCTTGCGGACGCCTGCTGGATCGACATCGGGTGGCTGCTGTGTCTGGCATCGTCATGGCGCATCCTGTATAGGCCTCCCAATTCCCTGGGGCCGCTCATGTCGTTCATTCCAGACACCGCCACGCTGATCCAGTTCGCCATTGCCACGGTCATCCTGGCGATCACGCCGGGTCCGGACATGACGCTGTTCGTCTCGCGCACGCTCAACCAGGGCCGTGCCACCGGCTTTGCCTCGATGGCCGGCGCGCTGTGCGGCACGCTGATCCACACCACGCTGGTGGTTGTCGGTGTCTCGGCACTGATCGTCGCCTCGCCGATGGCTTTCTTCGTGCTGAAGATCTTCGGCGCGGGCTATCTCGTCTTCCTGGCCTGGCAGGCGATCACCAGGGGCTCGGCCTTTTCGCCGGAGAAGAAGACCGGCCCCGAGATTTCGCTGTTGCGCAGCTGGGCGGCGGGACTCGGCGTCAATCTGCTCAACCCGAAGATCATCCTGTTCTTCATGACCTTCCTGCCGCAGTTCGTCTCCGCGCATGATCCGAACGCCCCGGGAAAGCTGTTTTTCCTCGGACTCATGTTCATCGTGTTGTCGGTCCCGGTGACCGTGCCGATGGTGCTGGCGGCGGAAAAGTTCTCGGCGGCGATGAAGGCCAGCCCGCGCGTCACGCGGGTGGTCGACTATCTCTTTGCCGGCGTGTTCTCCGCCTTCGCGCTCAAGATCCTGACGGCCCAGGCGAAATAGCGGCCGTCATCCTGCTCGACCACCATCGCCGGATTCTGGTTCGCCTTGCCACCAGCTTCCGGCCCAGCGCCCGGCGCTGAGCCAGTAGAAGATGCCGCCGACCATGCCGCCGCCGATCACCGCCATGATGGCGCTGGTGTCCCTGACCGTGAAGGCGGTGTCACCGCTGTGGTCGGCAAGCCCGAGGAAAACGCCGGCAACCGCCGCGCCCGCCAAGGCATAGTACAGCCAGTCTCGCCGGCCGAGGATCTCGGCAAGCAGGATGACTATGCAAGCCGGCATCAGGGCGAAATAGGCGACGAACAGGGCGACGAAGGGAATCGAGAAATACAGGGAAGCCGTCACCGCCGGTTGCGCTTGCTCCGGTGCGTAGCCGAGAGAGGCCAGGAACAGGATGTTGAGGAAGGCGCTCGCCGCCAGCGAGGCGATGGCATAGCCGAACAGGATGACGGTGAAACGGATGAGGTAGCCGACGAGACGGGTCATCCCAGATCTCGGCCCAAATCCCGGCGCATGCCCGACTTGCGTCCGGCCAGAAGCCAGTAGACCGAACCGGCGGCAATGCCGGCGGTGGCCAGGAAACCGAGAAAGCCCGGATTGAAGATAAAACTGCCGGCCGAGCGCGGCATGGACACGCCAAAGGCGATGGACGTGATCGCACCCGTGGCGGCAAAGTAGAACCATCCCCGAAGCGAAAACCATTCAGCGACAAAGAGCGCCGGGCCGACGATTAGCAGCGCGGCGATCGTCACGGTCAACACCGCGAGCGGGAAGGAACCCAGCCAGTCGAAAGCGAAAATGATGGACCAGTTGCCATCTTCCAAACCTTCCAGAAGAGCGATCAGCAGCACCGGGACCAGGATCGAGGTCAGCACGGCGGCGATATAGCCGACCGCCATCACGGCGAGGCGCTTCAGCCAGGCGACGGGGCGGCTCACGCCTCGCCGTGCCCCGCTATCATCATCGCTTCCAGCGCCAGCCGGTCGACCTTGCGCATGCGCTCGGAGTCGGACTTGAGCTGGCCGCAGGCGGCGAGGATGTCGCGGCCGCGTGGCGTGCGGATCGGCGAGGCATAGCCGGCGTTGTTGATGTAGTCGGCGAATTTCTCGATCGTCTCCCAGTCCGAGCACTGGTAGTTGGTGCCAGGCCACGGGTTGAACGGGATCAAATTGATCTTGGCCGGAATGCCCTTGAGCAGCTTGATCAGCCCCTTGGCGTCCTCGATGGAATCGTTGACATCCTTCAGCATCACATATTCGAAGGTGATGCGCTTGGCGTTCGACAGGCCGGGATAGGCGCGGCAGGCGGCGATCAGCTCCTTCAGCGGATACTTCTTGTTGATCGGCACAAGCAGGTCGCGCAGATCGTCATTGGTGGCATGCAGCGAGATCGCCAGCATGACGCCGATCTCCTCGCCGGTGCGGAAGATTTCCGGCACGACGCCGGAGGTCGACAGCGTGATGCGGCGCTTCGACAAGGAAAGGCCGTCACCGTCGGAAGCGATCAGCAGCGCCTTCTTGACCGCTTCGAAATTGTAAAGCGGTTCGCCCATTCCCATCATGACGATGTTGGACACTTTGCGGCCCTCGGCCGGCACGATGGCGCCGTCGGGCGTGTCGCGGTCGGGAAAATCGCCGAGCCGGTCGCGGGCGGTGAGCAGCTGGGCGAGGATCTCCTCAGCCGTCAGATTGCGCACCAGCTTCTGCGTGCCGGTGTGGCAAAACGAGCAGGTCAGCGTGCAGCCCACCTGCGAGGAGATGCACAGCGTGCCGCGACCCTCTTCGGGAATGTAGACAGTCTCGATCTCGACCGGCCGGCCGGCGCCGCGCGGCGGAAAGCGGAACAGCCATTTGCGCGTGCCGTCGGCGGAAATCTGCTCCTCGACGATCTCGGGCCTGGCGACGGTGAAGTGCTTGTCCAGTTCGGCGCGCAGATCCTTGGAAATGTTGAACATGCCGGCGAAATCGGAGACGCCGCGCACATACATCCAGTGCCACAGCTGCTGGGCGCGCATTTTCGCCTGGCGCTCGGGCACAGTGCCTGATGCAACCAGAGCCTCGGCGAGCTCGACCCGCGTCAGGCCGATCAGCGACGGCTTTTCGGGCTGTGCCGCGCGGGCGCGCAACGCGTCGCGGGCGCCGTCAGTGGTGAGATCGAATGAAAGGGTCATGGTTGCACTGATATAAGCGGTTTGCGGCCGATTTCACGCATCGTGCCGGAAAGGAAGCGCGGCGCATAGCACAGGTTGAGGGCAGAGTCATGGGTTGTGCCGGTTTAACCTCTGGCCTGCACGTGTTAGGGCTCGATACTCCCCGCTCGAGGACAGACATGGCCGGCACATCGCGAAGATATCCCATGCTGCGGCGTTCGCGCGCGATGTGGGGCTCACGGCGGGTGTGGCAGCCGCGCCTGGTGTTCTGGGCCGGGGCGCTTGGCATCGGTGTGATCAGCGTGCTGTTCGCGGTGCTGGCGGACAGGGCGCAGGAACTGTTTCACCTGATGACAGGAGACGGAGGCGGCTGGCGTTTCTATCTGCCGCTTGCCGTTACGCCGTTGGGTTTCGTGCTGTGCGCCTGGCTTGCCCACACCTTCGTTCCCGGCTCGCAAGGCAGCGGCATTCCGCAGGCGATCGCCGCCCGCCATCTTCGCGACGACGAGGACCGAAGTCATATCCTGTCCCTCAAGCTGGTGGTCGGCAAAATCATGCTCACCATCGTCGGCCTGTTCTGCGGCGCCTCGATCGGCCGCGAGGGTCCGACCGTGCAGGTCGGCGCGTCGCTGATGCTGCAGGCGGCGCGCTGGGGCGGCATGGTGCAGGCGCGGGGCCTGATTCTGGCCGGGTCGGCCGCCGGTATCGCCGCCGCCTTCAACACGCCGCTGGCCGGCATCGTCTTCGCCATCGAGGAGATGGGCCGCACCTACGAGGCGCGTACCAACGGGCTGGTGCTGACGGCGGTGATCCTGGCCGGCCTCGCCTCGCTCGGCCTGCTCGGCAACTACACCTATTTCGGCGTCGCCAAGGACACGATCTCGTTTGCCGCCGAGTGGCCGCTGGTGATCGCCTGCGGCGTCATCGGCGGCGGGCTCGGCGCGCTGTTTTCGCTGCTGGCGTTGAAGGCGACACGCCGGATCCGGCGCTGGAACACTGGGCAGCCTTTGCAGCGCGCTTTGCTGGTCGCGGCCGTCTGCGGGCTGCTGGTTGCAGTGATCGGCATCGCCTCGGGCGGGCTGACCTTCGGCACCGGTTACGTGCAGGCACGGGGCGCCGTCGAAGGCACGCCGCTGCCATGGTTCTTCTTTGCCGAAAAGTTCCTGGCGGGACTGCTGTCGATGATCTCGGGCATTCCGGGCGGCATCTTCGCGCCCTCGCTGGCGGTCGGCGCCGGCATCGGCAGTTCGCTCGGCCTCCTCTTCGGCGCCAGCACGGGGGCTGCGGCACTGCTCGGCATGGCCGGCTATTTCGCCGGGGTGGTGCAGGCGCCGATGACGGCTTTCGTCATCATCCTGGAGATGACCGGCAATCACGACAATGTCATCGCGCTGATGCTGGCCTCGATGCTGGGCTACGGTACGGCGCGGATGATCTCGCACGAGCCGCTCTACCACGCGCTGTCGCGTGTTTTCATCGCCGAGGCGATCCGGCGGCGGCGGGCGGAGGCCGGGCCGGGATCGGCGCAAGGCTGAAAGCAAAAAGGCCGGGCTTCGCGGCCCGGCCTTTCATTCAAAGCGAAGTGCGTGCCTGCACTCCTTGCCTATTTGCACTTGGCAATCGACGTCAGCGCCGCCGAAATACCTTTCAGCGAGAAGACATAGGAGGTGGGATTGCCGCGGCCGGACTTCGCCGTCACCTTCATGTCGGTGCCGGTCTTCATGGCGGCGATCAGCACCGGCTCCTCGGCGGCATTCTCGACCCAGGCCGATTTTCCGCGGGTGAACATCGAAAACGTCTTCTTGTCGATGGTCACGGTGGCCTTGGAGCCGTCCTGGAAGTTGTAGCCGGCAATGAATTGCGGCTCGTAGGACACTTGCTGGCCGGGCCGCTGGCTGACGAAGAAGAACATGTCGCCATGATCGAGCGTAGGCGGCTGCTTGTCGGTCGGCACGGTCAGGACATAGCAGACCTTGCCGCCCGATGCCTGGTAACTGTAGGTGCCCCAGGCATTGTGCTGGCCGATCTTGGTCGCCGACTGCGCCAGCGCCGGCGCTGCCACGGCCACCAGGACCAGGCTCGAAACTAGTGCAATTAATCCGCGCATCGCTTTTCCCGTATTCCAAATGGTGCGGAGGCAGGCCGGCTTGGCGTCCTGCCCGTCGCTTCATTTTGATTTAATCTGGGTTACCAAACGGTGAATTTCCGAAGAGAAAAGGACCCTCACCCCGAGGAAACCGCCGCCATTGCCGCGCCGCCGCCTTGCGAGCGGCTGGCGCGACATCCCTTTGGCGACTTGGAGGCCACGAAAGCGGCAAGAGTTTGACTTTTTACGCTGCCGCAGAAAGCCGGCTTCAACGGCGTTCCGTGCGTGAGTTCAGCCCTTGTCGGCCATGGCGTCCCTGGCGGCTTGCCGGTGCGCAGTGGTGATGTGGGCGCTGACGGCGGTGATCGCGGCGGTGAGCACGGCGATGTCGTCGGTGAAGCCAAGCCCGAAGACGAAGTCGGGGATGACATCCACCGGCAGCACGAAATAACCGAGCGCCGCGAGCAGAATGCCTTTGGCGCGCAGCGGGGTGTTCTTGTCCATGGCGCAGTAGTAGGCGGCCACGACCTCTTCCATGTAGGGGATCTGCAGCGCGGCCTTCTTGGCTGTGCGCCAGAATTTCTCGCGCACTTCGCTCTCGTTTGCCAGCTTGCCGCCAAAGCCGAAGAAATCAAAACCGGATTGTTGCGCCATCAGTGTCTCCTTGCGAGCGCCCATGCGCATCCGGCGCATGCCCGCGGGGGAAAATGTGGTGAAACCCGACCCCCGCTACAAGATGCTGGTGCCGATTTGGGCCTGCCGAGGCGATACCAGGCCTCAGGCGCCGGCAAAGCGGTTCATTTTCTTGGCCAGATCGATATCGAGCGTGGTGACGCCGCCGGCGTCGTGAGTGTTCAGCGTCACATCGACGGTCTTGTAGACATTCGACCAGTCGGGATGATGGTCCATCGTCTCGGCGGCAAGCGCGACGCGGGTCATGAAGGCGAAAGCCTCGGAGAAATTCGCGAAGGTGAATGTGCGCTTGATGGAAGCGCCGTCTTCCGCCAGCGCCCAGCCGTCAAGACCGGTCAATGCGGCTTCAGCGGCTTGCCTGCCCAGTTTCTCTCTCGCCATGTCCATATCCTGTGCTATTCGAAAACGACCCTTACCATAGCGACGGATCGATGAGCGCGAAGCCCATAAACTCCATTCTCTTCGTCTGCCTCGGCAATATCTGCCGGTCGCCGTTGGCGGAAGGTGTCTTCCGCGCGGTTTGGGCCGAGCGCGGGTCGGCCCGGGATATCCTGCTCGATTCAGCGGGAACCAGTGACTGGGAGGCCGGCTCTGCCCCCGATCGACGCGCGATCGCGATCGCGGTGCGGCACGGCGTCGACATTTCCGGGCAAAGGGCGCGCAAGGTCACGCCGCAGGACCTCCACCGTTTCGACCTGATCCTCGGCATGGACCGGTCGAATGTCGCCGACCTGAAGGCGCTGGCGCCGGCGGCCGTGCAGGACCGCATCCATCTGTTCCTGGAGTTCGCGCAGGGAAAGGCACGCGACGTGCCGGATCCTTATCATGACGAGGCAGAAGCCTTCGCTTCCGCCTATCGCATGATCCGCGAGGCGTCGGAGGCGCTGGCGACAAGGCTGGACGCGCGGGCGTCCGTGCCTGACAGCGGCCAGGCTTCCTCGACGATGTAGGGTCCACCGCCGACCGAATCGCGCGACGACATCAGCACGAAACGGCCGACGCGGAACGGCAGCGTCGAGAAATTGCCGCGCGCCGACAGATATTGGGCGACGTCCAGCGGGGTCGAATTGCGTAAGCGTGCCAGCGTGACATGCGGCATGAACTTGCGGGGATCGGCCGGGATGCCGAGCCGCTGGCAGATGCGGTCGATCTCGCCCTGAAGGGCGGCCAGACCGGGCGAGGCGGAAGCGCCTGCCCACACCGCATGTGGCTTCTTCTGGCCGAAAGCGCCGACGCCGGACAGCGCCAGCGAGAAGGAAGGGCGGTGGACGCGGTCGAGCGCGTTGGCGATCTCGTCGGCGACATGGCCGGGAACATCGCCGATGAAGCGCAGCGTCAGATGGTAGTTTTCGACATCGATCCAGCGGGCTCCCGGCAAGCCGCCCCGCAGCAGGGACAGCGAAAGGGCAGCGTCACGCGGAATTTCGAGGGCGGTGAAAAGACGCGGCATGAAGAGCCTCCCTTCCTCGAATCGAACTGTCATCCCCAGCGAATCATCGATAGTCAAACGGAGCAAGAGGTTTGTTGGCCACAGTCCCTGTTAAAAGCCCCCTGCGCGGAAACAGTTCCAATCCGCTAGGAATCGCCCGGCACTGCAGCGATCACCTTCTCGACCGTCGGCAGGATGCGTTCGACTATCTGGTCGACGCCTTCAACGCTCGGATGCAGGCCGTCCTCGAGTTGCATGCCGGGCTGGCCGGCGACGCCGTCGAGAAAGAACGGGTAGAGTACGACGTCGTATTTCTTCGCCAGGTCCGGAAAAATGGCGTCGAACGCATTCTGGTAGTCGGGGCCAAGATTGGGTGCGGCACGCATGCCGGCCAGAAGCACGGCAATCTTGCGCTGCTTCAGCTTGCTCAGCATCTCGTCGAGGTTCTTCCTGGTGATGTCGGGCGAAACGCCGCGCAGCATGTCGTTGGCGCCGAGTTCGAGGATGACCAGTTGCGTGCCGTCGGGCACCGACCAGTCGAGCCGCGCCAGGCCACCGCTCGTCGTGTCGCCGGAAACGCCGGCATTGGCGACGCTCACATCATGGCCTTTGGCGCGAAGGGCAGCCTGCAGCCTGTCGGTAAAGCCCTGGTCAGGCCCAAGGCCATAGCCCGCCGTCAGGCTGTCGCCGAAGCCGACGATTTTGAACGGCTCGGCACGCGCTGACGGCATGGCGCCGCAAATGGCGAGGAAAACCATGAGGCCTGCGGCAATACTGCGTTTGAAAGACATGCGGCAGGCCCCATATGAGCTAGGAATTCTTCAGTCGACGGCTTCCGGCAAGCAGAGCCTTCCCAGATTATAGGACGATTTCATTTTGACAGAAGCCGTCATCGCGCTGAAAGATGTATCCCTGACCCTTGGCGAGGGCGCTTCATCGGTCCATGTGCTGAAGGGTGTCAGCCTTGATGTGGCGACCCGGGAGGCGACCGGCATCGTCGGGCCTTCGGGCTCCGGCAAGTCGACATTGCTGATGGTCCTGGCAGGCCTGGAAAGGGTCGATTCGGGTACGGTCCGAATCGCTGGTGAGTTGCTCAACGGCAAAAGCGAGGACCAGATTGCTTCGTTTCGAGGCCGAAACATTGGCATCGTGTTCCAGTCCTTCCATCTCATTCCCAACATGACGGCGCTCGAAAATGTCGCGGTGCCGCTGGAGCTGGCCGGCCATGCCGATCCGTTTTCGGTGGCGGCGCGCGAGCTGGAGGCGGTTGGCCTCAGCGACCGCGTCACCCACTATCCCGGCGAATTGTCGGGCGGCGAGCAGCAGCGCGTGGCGATCGCCCGCGCATTGGCGCCGTCGCCGCGCATCCTGATCGCCGACGAGCCGACCGGCAATCTCGACCAGGCGACCGGGCGGCAGGTCGCCGACCTCCTGTTTGCCAAGGCGGCCGAGCGCGGCATGACGCTGGTGCTGGTGACCCATGATCCGGCGCTCGCGGCACGCTGTTCGCGCCAGGTATCGATGCGCTCGGGCCGGATCGAGGCGCCGGCGCCTGTCAAGGTGACGGCCTGATGCCGCTGTCCCGGACGTTGAGGCTCGCGGTCCGCTTCTCGTTGCGCGAGATGCGCGGCGGCCTGTCCGGCTTCCTGATCTTTCTCGCCTGCATCGCGCTCGGCGTCGCGGCCATCGGCGGCGTCAACTCGGTGGCGCGTTCGATCACCGCCGGTGTCGCAAATCAGGGCCAGACGCTGCTGGGCGGCGACCTTCGCTTCGAGATCAATCAGCGTGACGCCAGCCAGGCGGAGCGCAGCTTCCTTGACGGGCTCGGCACAGTTTCCCGGACCGCCAGCATGCGTTCGATGGCGCGTCTGGCCGACGGATCCGACCAGGCGCTGGTCGAGGCCAAGGCGGTCGACCATGCCTATCCTCTCTATGGCACGCTGGAGACCGAGCCGGCACTGTCGAAACAGGAACTGTTCGGCGAAGAGTTCGGCGTCTTCGGTGCGGCGGCACCCGACCTTCTGTTCGAGCGGCTGCACGTCAAGATCGGCGACCGGCTGAAGCTTGGTACCGCCACTTTCGAACTGCGCGCCAGGCTGGTCGCCGAACCGGACGCCGTGTCCGACGGTTTCGGCTTCGCGCCAAGGCTGATGATCTCGACGGACGGGCTGGCGGCCACTGGACTGATCCAGCCGGGCAGCCTGGTCGAGAATGCCTACAAGATCCGCCTACCGGCAGACGCCGACGAGGCGCGACTGAAGGGCGTCCAGGACCAGGCGGCCACGGATTTCCCCGAAGCAGGCTGGTCGATCCGCACACGCAGCAACGCGGCGCCCGCGCTGTCGTCGAACATTGAACGTTTCTCTCAGTTCCTGACCCTGGTCGGGCTGACGGCGCTGGTGGTCGGCGGTGTGGGCGTCGCCAATGCGGTGCGCGCCTATCTCGACGGCAAGCGCGGCGTGATCGCCACCTTCAAGAGCCTGGGCGCTTCGGGCGGCTTCGTCTTTGCCGTCTATCTGGTGCAGATCCTGATCATTGCCGCATTGGGTATCGTGCTGGGCCTTGTGCTCGGCGCGCTGATGCCGTTCGCAGCGAGTGCGGCCTTGCAATCCGTCATTCCGGTGCCGGCCGCAGGCGGCTTCTATCCCGGCGCGCTCGGCATGGCGGCGCTGTTCGGCCTGCTGGTGACGTTGGCTTTCGCGTTGCTGCCGCTCGGCCGCGCCCGCGATGTGCCGGCAACCGCGCTGTTTCGCGAGATGGGGCTGGAAGGCCGCGGCTTGCCGCGCCCCGCCTATGTCGCGGCGGCCATAGGCATCGCGCTGTTGCTGGCGGCGCTGGCCATTCTGTTTTCCGGCGACCAGCGCATCGCCTCGATCTTTGTCGGCGCTACCGTCTTCGCCTTCCTGGTGCTGCGCGTGGTCTGCGCACTGGTGCAATGGGCGGCCAGGAAGAGCCCGCGCGTGCGCTTCGTGGCGCTCAGGCTCGCTATCGGCAACATCCATCGGCCAGGCGCGCTGACGCCATCGGTGGTGCTGTCCTTGGGGCTCGGCCTGACGCTGCTGGTGACGCTGGCGCTGATCGACGGCAATCTCAGGCGGCAGATCTCCGGCAGCCTGCCGGAACGGGCGCCGAACTTCTTCTTCGTCGACATCCAGAGCGCCGATGTCGCGTCGTTCTCGGCGCTGATCGGCAAGGAGGCGCCGCAGGGTGTGCTGGCCAAGGTGCCGATGCTGCGCGGCCGGGTGATGGCGCTGAACGGTATCGATGTCGACAAGGTGAAGGTGCCGGCGGAAGGCGCCTGGGTGCTGAGGGGCGACCGCGGCCTGACCTATGACACCCGGCAGCCGGAGAACGCGACGTTGACCGAGGGCAGTTGGTGGCCCGAAAATTACAGCGGCGAGCCGCTGGTTTCGTTTTCGGCGCAGGAAGGCAAGGAGATCGGGCTGAAGCTCGGCGATACCATCACCGTCAACGTGCTGGGACGCAATGTCACCGCCAGGATCGCCAATTTCCGCCAGGTCGAGTGGGAGACGATGGGCATCAATTTCGTCATGGTGTTCTCGCCCAACACATTCGCGGGCGCCCCGCATGGCTGGATGGCGACGCTGACCGAAAAGAGTACCTCGACGGCCGACGACGCCCGCATCCTCAACGCCGTCACCCGCGCCTTCCCGGCGGTGACGACGGTGCGGGTCAAGGACGCGCTCGATGTCGTCAACCGGCTGGTCGGACAGCTCGGCTCGGCGATCCGAGCCGCGGCCGGCGTGGCGCTGATCGCTTCGGTGCTGGTGCTGGCCGGCGCGCTCGCCGCCGGCAACCGGGCGCGCATCCATGATGCGGTGGTGCTGAAGACGCTGGGGGCGACACGCACGACGCTGATATCGGCCTTCTCGCTCGAATACATGCTGATCGGACTGGCCACCGCCATCTTCGCGCTGGCGGCGGGCAGTGCGGCGGCCTGGTTCGTCGTCGCGCGCATCATGACATTGCCGTCGCATTTCATGCCCGAGGTGGCAGTGGCGACCATTCTGTTTTCGCTGGTGATCACGGTCGGCATTGGTCTTGCCGGCACCTGGCGGGTGCTCGGCCACAAGGCAGCACCGGTGCTGCGCAATTTGTGACGACAGGCCCGGAAATGGGCATCCTGGATTAAATCTTGGTAAGAAAGCCCTCCGAAAAGCCGAAGAATCGGCACTTCGCCCTGTCACGAACCGTTACATCCGGTTACGGACTTGTTCTTGACGCGAATAACCATCATATTTCGCCACAGGCATGCTGGAGCCCTGCCAGCGGCGCCTGGGTCCGGAAGGACCTGACACCCGACGGGGCAGAAGCAATAGAGGACTACAATGGCTGATCCCATTCGCAACTACCAGACGCGCGCCGTGCCCGGCGTCAGCGTCGGTGCCGACATCGATCAGGGCCTGCGCGCCTATATGATCAGGGTCTACAATCTGATGGGGCTTGGCCTCCTCATCACTGGTCTTGCCGCGATCGGCACGATCATGCTGGCCACCACCACCGATCCGGCTTCGGCTGTCGCGACGCTGCCAAGCGGCGAGATGCTGACCTCCTTCGGCTACGCGATCTTCGGCTCGCCGCTGCGCTGGGTGGTGATGCTGGCGCCGCTGGCTGCCGTGCTGTTCCTGTCGTTCCGCGTTCAGTCGATGAGCGTTTCGGCGGCGCAGACGACGTTCTGGGTCTATGCCGGTCTCGTCGGCCTGTCGCTGTCTTCGATCTTCCTGGTCTACACCACGGCCAGCATCTCACAGACCTTCTTCGCCACGGCCGCCGCCTTCGGTGCGCTGTCGCTGTTCGGCTACACCACCAAGCGCGACCTGACGGCGATGGGCTCGTTCCTGATCATGGGCGTGTTCGGCATCATCATCGCGTCGGTGATCAATATCTTCCTGCAGTCGTCGGCGCTGTCCTTTGCCGTGTCGGCGATCGGCGTGCTGGTCTTCGCGGGCCTGACCGCCTATGACACGCAGAAGATCAAGGAGATGTATTTCGAGGGCGACACTTCCGACGTCGCCGGCCGCAAGGCGATCATGGGCGCTCTGACGCTCTATCTCGACTTCATCAACCTGTTCATGTTCCTGCTGCAGTTCATGGGCGACCGCCGCTAAAGCGGCATTGGACCATCAACTTCCGGAAGGGCGGCCCAACGGCCGCCCTTTTCTTTTGTCTTGGCCTTTGCTGTTATTGCGAGCAGAGAAACGGCATGCATAAACAATGAGCAATATTGCGATCCGGCCTGCCACGGTGGCCGACCTCGACAGCGTCACGGACATCTATGCCGATGCGGTGACCCAAGGCACGGCGAGCTATGAGCTGGAGCCGCCGAGCCGTGCGGAGATGGGTGTTCGATTCGACAGCCTGACGGCCGGCGGCTTTCCTTACCTGGTGGCGGAGAAGGACGGGACCGTTCTCGGCTACGCCTATGCCGGCGCCTTCCGGCCACGCCCGGCCTATCGCTTCATCGTCGAGGATTCGGTCTATGTCGCGCCCGAGGCCAAGGGCCAGGGCGTCGGGCTCAAGCTGATGCAAAGCCTGATCGAGGCAGTGACGACGGCGGGCTTTCGCCAGATCATCGCGGTGATCGGCGATGGCCGTCCCGACAGCGCCTCGGTGCGGTTGCACGAAAAGCTCGGCTTTCGCCATTCGGGACGCCTTGAAGGTTCCGGCTACAAGCATGGGCGCTGGCTGGACACGGTGTTCATGCAGCTGTCGCTGAATGGCGGTGCGACGCTGCCGCCCGATCCCGAATCGCTGCCGGAGCGGAAGTTTCGCCTTAGGGGGAACTGAAGAATTGAAGAATTGAAGAATTGAAGAAGATAGCGTCAGGCGCCGAGTGCCTTTTCATCAATTAATCAATTCTCCAGCTCTTCAATTCCCCTGCTCTAATTCCCCAGCTCAGGCTTCGACCAGCTTCAGCTTGCTGTCGAACACACCAAGCACGCGGCCAAGTTCCTGACCACGCTTCAAGATGCGGCCGCCGGCGGCGATGACGGCAAAAGCGCCCTGCTTGCGGGCCAGTTTCGGATCCTTGACGATCTGGAACAGCGGCACTTCGCTGGTGCGGCGGAATACGGAAAACACAGCGCGGTCCGCAAGATGGTCGATGGCGTAGTCGCGCCATTCATTGGCGGCGACCATGCGGCCGTAGAGCCTGAGGATCTGGTCCAACTCGCGGCGGTCGAACCGCACCGGCTGATCGAGACGTTCGCGTCGCGCCTCGTGCAGCGGGATCAATATCGCGGATGCGTCCCCATCCCCCGTCCCGCCGCTGTCATCGGTCATGCCTCGATCCTTCAAAATGAATCTTTGCCAACCAAAGTTGGCGTGTTCGCGACTGAATTGCAAGGCCCGGCGAACCAAGCCCCGCGCCGCGCTGTTTCCGTCACGTCCAGTCACTTTTATGAAACGCCGTGTTGGAATTGGTGATGTTCCGCCACATTTCTGCCTTTTTTTATCCGCGCTCATGCCCCAATGTCCGACGAATTTACCGGTGTTGCCTGAGACGGTTCGGTCCGGCACCGGCTCGTAAACCCCAAGCCCCCCGCCCACGGGTCTGCGTCGGATCGAACCAACCTCGGTTCTTCTTCGGAAGAATCGGGTGCGACGATCCCAAAACCTAAATGACCGACGTCAGAAGCAAGCTGACGTCGGTTTTTTATTGGGTGAGAAGCGGTTCGCGCAGCGAACGAAAAGCCAATTGCTTGGCTTTTCGAGCTTCGAACGCCCTGAGCCTGCGAAGGGCCGGGCGTGGTTAGTCGATCCACCCTGCCGGGTCCGCGCTGCTTCGCAGCGTCCCGGCGTTCGCCGGCCTTCATCGTGCCACCGGCACGATGAATTCGCCTTCGACGAACCGGCTGCTCGCCCCACAAGGGGAGAAGGAAAGAAGGCCTTAAGGCTTGTGGATGAACGCGGCGCCGAGAATGGGACCGGGCATGCCGTCCTTGCCGACCGACTGCAGCAGCACGGCGCAGCCGCCCTTTTTGGCAATCTCGCTCATCGGCAGTTCGTAGCGTTGTGCCTTGCCATGCCACATGCCGGCGGTCTGTATCCCGGTGACGGCGTTCCAGTAGGTCATCTTGCGGCCGGTGTTCTCGCCCTCGCCGACCTTGACCGTCTGCGGCGGGTCGAAATAGACGATGACGACATGGGCGTCGCTGGGGCCGTTGCCGGCATCGCCGGCGTCGATCGTCACACGGTCGCTGGTGCGGCTGACCTTGACGGCGACGCGCATGCCTTCGCCGCTCTTGGCCATGCGGGCGAGCGCGCCATCGACCTCGCCGCGGCTGGCACCGTTGACGTGGACACGGCCATTGATAACGGCCTGCGGCGTATAGACGGAGCGGCTGCCGAAGGCGCGCATGTAGTCGTATTGCCGCTCGGTGTTCTCCTTGCGGCCCAGCGTATCCTGCCAGCCGAGATAGTCCCAATAGTCGACGTGATAAGCGAGCGCGACGATATCTTCCTTGGCGGCAAGTTCGGAGAACAGCGTATCGGCCGGCGGGCAGGAACTGCAGCCCTGGCTGGTGAACAGTTCGACCACGCCCAATGGCCTGTCGATCTGGGGCCTGTCGATCTGGACCCGGTCGGCATGGGCGCGATCGGATTCGCCGGCATGCCCGGCGCCGGCAGACGCCGAGAAGGCCAGCGCAAGAGCTGCCAGCCACAATGATTTTCGCGAGGCCATGGCCATTCCGATTCCCGCCGGTGGTGCCGGCTTTATCTTGATTGCTAAAATATGTGGCAGAACCGGAAGTCAACGGGAAGTCACGTTGCGGTGAAATTTTGCCATTGCAGCCGACCGCAACCCCGCAATAGGAAGGATCTGCGCTTCAGGATAGAAACCGATTCGGGCGGCAATCACGATGTGGCAAACGTTTTTGGCGCCAGTCGACCTCTATTGCGAGCGGACCGGCCCGGAATTCTGGTCCGAACCGGTAAACGCCCTGACCAACCTCGCCTTCATCGCCGCCGGCCTGTGGGGCGTGCGCGAGGTACGAAGGCTGGGCACCGGCGCCTTCGCCGAGGTGCTGGCCTGGTGGGTGGTGGCGATCGGCATCGGTTCGACGATCTTCCACACCTTTGCCACCAAGGGCACAGTCTGGGCCGACGTGCTGCCGATCGCCGGCTTCACGCTGGCCTACACGCTGTTCAATCTGCGCCGCTTCCTCGGCATGCGATGGGGCAAGGCCATTGCCATCTTCATTGCCTTCTATGTGCTTGCCGGGGCGATAACCCTTGCCGTGCCTGACTGGCTGCGCCAGGCGTCGAACGGTACGACGGGCTATCTGCCGCCGTTCCTGGCGCTCGCCTTCTTCGGTGTCTGGGTGACGGTGAGCGGCAATCGCGCCGGCTGGTATAATCTGGCGGGATCGGCGATCTTCGTCGTGTCCGTCATCTGCCGGATGATCGACCCGGTGATCTGCGGCAGCTTTCCGCTCGGAACGCACTTCCTCTGGCACATCCTCAACGGCGTGATGCTCGGCGTGCTTTTGGCGGCAGCGGCGCGGTTTGGGAAGCCTAAGGTAGGCAGTAGGCAGTAGGCAGTAGGCAGTAGGGGTCTCTATTCCCTACTGCCTAGTCCCCTATTCCCTAAGCTGCAAGATCGCGCAGCACGTATTGCAGGATGCCGCCGTTCTTGAAGTAATCGAGCTCATCCAGCGTATCGATGCGGCAGATGATCGGCACGTTCTTCACCGTGCCGTCGCCATAGGTGACCTTGGCGATCATCGTCTGGCGCGGTTTGATGGTGCTCAAGCCGTCGATCTCGACCAGCTCGTCTCCCTTGAGGTTGAGCGATGCCCATGAGGTGCCTTCCTCGAAGACGAAGGGAATGACGCCCATGCCGACCAGGTTCGAGCGATGGATGCGCTCGAAGGACTGGGCGATGACCGCGCGGACACCAAGGAGATTGGTTCCCTTGGCCGCCCAGTCGCGCGACGAGCCGTTGCCGTATTCGACGCCGGCGAAGACAACCAGCGGCACGCCTTCCCTTTTGTATTCCATCGCCGCGTCGTAGATCGATTCCTCTTCCTTCGACGGGTAGTGGATGGTGTAGCCGCCCTCGCGGCCATTCTCGCCCAGCATGTGGTTGCGGATGCGGATGTTGGCGAAGGTGCCGCGCATCATCACCTCGTGGTTGCCGCGCCGCGTGCCGTACTGGTTGAAGTCGGCGACGCCGACGCCGTGGTCGGTGAGGTATTTGCCGGCCGGCGAGGCCGCCTTGATCGATCCGGCCGGCGAAATGTGGTCGGTGGTGATCTTGTCGCCGAACAGGCCGAGCACGCGGGCGCCCTTGATATCGCCGATCTTGCCGAAACCTGACGTCATGCCGGCGAAATAGGGCGGGTTCTGCACATAGGTCGAGTTGTCGTCCCACGCATAGGTCTGGCCTTCCGGCGCCTTGACGTTCTGCCAGTACTCGTCGCCTTTGAAGACATCGGCATATTTGCGGGCGAACAGCTCGCGGGTGACGTTCTTCTCGATGAACTCCTGGATTTCGGCCGAGCTCGGCCAGATATCCTTGAGGTAGACCGGCTCGCCGTTCTTGTCCTCGCCTAGCGGCTCGGTGGTCAGGTCCTTTGTGACGGTGCCGGCCAGCGCATGCGCGACGACCAGCGGCGGCGACGCCAGATAGTTGGCCTGCACGTCGGGCGAGACGCGGCCTTCGAAGTTGCGGTTGCCGGACAAGACCGCGGCAGCGATCAGGCCCTTGTCGTTGATGGTCTTCGAGATCGGCGCCGGCAGCGGCCCGGAATTGCCGATGCAGGTGGTGCAGCCGAAGCCGACCAGGTTGAAGCCGATCTGATCGAGTTCCTTCTGCAGGCCGGATTTCTCCAGATACTCGGCCACCACCTGGCTGCCCGGCGCCAGCGAGGTCTTCACCCACGGCTTCTGCTTCAAACCGAGGCGGTTGGCGTTGCGGGCCAGGAGGCCGGCGCCGATCAGCACGCTCGGGTTCGAGGTGTTGGTGCACGAAGTGATGGCGGCAATGACGACATCGCCGTGACCGAGATCATGGTCGGTGCCTTCGACTGCGTAGCGCTTGGAGATTTCGGCGGCCTTCTTGTATTCGGTCTCCATCGCCTTGGCGAAACCTTCCGGAATGCCTTCAAGGGCGACGCGGCCCTCGGGCCGCTTGGGTCCGGCCATCGACGGCACGACGGAGCCAAGTTCCAGCTCGAGCAGATCGGTGAACACCGGATCGGTCGAGCCGGTCTCACGCCACATTCCTTGAGCTTTGGCATAGGCCTCGACCAGCGCGATGCGGTCCTCGCTGCGGCCGGACATTGTGAGGTAGCGGATGGTTTCCGAGTCGACGGGGAAGAAGCCGCAGGTGGCGCCATATTCGGGCGCCATGTTGCCGATGGTGGCGCGGTCGGCCAGCGTCATGTTGGAGAGGCCCGGCCCGAAGAACTCGACGAACTTGCCGACGACGCCCTTCTTGCGCAGCATCTGGGTGACGGTGAGCACGAGGTCGGTGGCGGTGACGCCCTCTTTGAGCTTGCCGGTGAGGCGGAAGCCGATCACCTCAGGCAAAAGCATGGAGACAGGCTGGCCGAGCATGGCCGCCTCGGCCTCGATGCCGCCGACGCCCCAGCCGAGCACGCCAAGGCCATTGATCATGGTGGTGTGCGAATCGGTGCCGACGCAGGTGTCGGGATAGGCTGTCGTTTCGCCGTCCTCGGTGTTGGTCCACACCACCTGGCCGAGATATTCGAGGTTGACCTGATGGCAGATGCCGGTGCCGGGCGGCACGACGCGGAAGTTGCGGAATGCCTGCTGGCCCCATTTCAGGAATTTGTAGCGCTCCTCGTTGCGCTCATATTCCAGCTCGACATTGCGGGCGAAGGCCATCGGCGTGCCGAATTCGTCGACGATGACGGAATGGTCGATGACGAGGTCGACCGGCACCAGCGGGTTGATCTTCTGCGGATCGCCGCCGAGCGAGGCCATGGCGTCGCGCATCGCGGCAAGGTCGACCACGGCCGGAACGCCGGTGAAATCCTGCATCAGCACGCGGGCCGGGCGATAGGCGATCTCGACGCCGGCGGTGCCCTTGTCGGTCAGCCAGCCGGCCACCGCCTGGATCGATTCCTTGGTGACGGAGCGGCCGTCTTCGTTGCGCAGCAGGTTTTCCAGCAGCACCTTCATCGAATAGGGCAGCTGCGAGATGCCGGTGAGGCCGTTCTTCTCGGCCTCGATGAGGTCGAAATAGGCATACTCCGCGCCGCCTGCGGTCAGCGTGCGGCGGCAATTGAAACTGTCGAGGGATTTTGACACGTGCGATCCTTGTCTGTTCAGCCTGAAAGGGAACGGACGCCGATGGCATGCAATCACGCGCAAAGGTGCGGGTACGGCCATTTCCGCTGTCCGTTCCCAAGCAACCCGAGCCGTTCAAGGCGGCGCGTGCGCTGGTTCGGCGCTAATTCTGTTCCCGTGCCGACCGCTGGCACGGATGCACCGCATATAGAGAATTTTCTGGAATAGTTCTAGACAGTTGGAAAGCAAATTTGTGCGATGCGGCAGCGGCCGCGACACATGGTTTCAGGGCAGGCGAGGAATGCGGCTGATCGCCGAAAATCTGGGCGGCGAGCGAGGCGGCGAGGCGGTGTTTTCCGGCATCGATTTTGCCTTGGAGGAGTGTCAGGCGCTCATCGTCACCGGGCCGAACGGATCGGGCAAGTCGACCTTGCTGCGAGTCATCGCCGGGCTGCTGCCGGTGGCGCAAGGCAGCGTGAGGATCGAGGGTACCATGAAGATTGAAGACGGGGACGAAGCGTTCCCGTCTGTTGCCTCGGCCTGTCACTACCTTGGCCACCAGAACGCAATGAAGCCGGCGCTCAGCGTGGCGGAGAATTTGCGCTTCTGGCGCGACTTCAACGGCGACGGACAGCTCGGCGTCGAAGAGGCGCTGGAAACGGTCGGGCTCGGCGGCATCGGCCACCTGCCGTTCGGCTATCTATCGACCGGGCAACGCCGGCGCGCGGCGATCGCGAAACTGCTGGTCAGCCACCGGCCATTGTGGTTGCTGGATGAGCCGACAGCAGGGCTGGACAAGGCGTCGGAGGCGCGGTTTGCGGGGTTGATGGCCAAGCATTGCACGGATGGCGGGATGATTGTCGCGGCGACGCATCTGCCGCTGGGGATCGAGGGGACGGAGTTGAGGATCGGGGGAACTGGTTGATGATGGCGCGCGAGCATCTCATACCATGCTAGCGCTCTTCCTGCGCGACATCCGCCTCAACATCCGTGCCGGCGGCGGGGCGCTGACCGGGGTCATCTTCTTCCTCGCCGTCATCGCCACCATCCCGTTCGGAGTAGGGCCAGACCTGAAGCTGCTGGCCCGCATCGGACCGGCCATCCTGTGGATCGGCGCGCTGCTGTCCTGCCTGCTCGGCCTCGACCGGCTGTTCCAGGCCGACCGCGAGGACGGCTCGCTCGATCTCCTGGTGCTCGGCAATGATCGCCATATGCTGGCCTTGACGGTGCTGGTGAAATGCCTGGCGCATTGGGCGGGCAGCGTGCTGCCGCTGGTCATCGCCGCGCCCCTGCTCGGCCTGTTCATGAACATGGAGCCGCTCGGCATCGGCGCCACGTCGCTGACGCTGCTGGTCGGCACCCCGGCAATCACGTTCATCGGCGCCGCCGGTGCTGCGGTGGCAGTGGCGCTGCCGCGTGGCGGGCTGCTGATCTCGGTACTGGTGCTGCCGCTGACCATTCCGGTGCTGATCTTCGGTGTTTCGGCGAGCTATGGGGCGACCGCCAATCCCGATCCGTTTCTGCAGCCCTTCCTCATTCTTGCCGCGCTGACCCTGTTTCTTGGCGTGCTGGGCCCGGTCTCGGCGGCGCTGGCGCTGCGGCATGGAACGGATTGATGTGGCGTATGACTGCGGCGCGGCGACCGATTGCGAAGCCGACGGAGCGAGGCTAAGGGAAAGGCATGTCTAGACTGGGCGACATGATCGGCTTGGAAGCCCCCACTTCAGCGAGGCCCGTCGCATGAGCGCGCATGCACTCTACGTGACCGCCGCCTATGGCATTACGGCCGTGGTGCTGGCCGGATTGATCGGCTGGATCCTGCTCGACCAGCGGGCGCGCAAGCGCGAACTCGCCGAACTGGAGGCATCCGGCGTGCGGCGGCGCTCCGACAAGGCGGCAAAGCCATGACCACAGAAACGGAAACGCCACCCCCACGCACTCGTCGCCTGTTCGTGCTGTTGCCGCTGCTGATCTTCCTCGGCCTGGCCGGACTGTTCCTGTCGCAGCTGCTGTCGGGGCGCGATGCTTCGGAAGTGCCATCGGCCCTGATCGGCCTGCCGGCGCCGCAAACCAGCCTGCCTGCGCTGGAGGGGTCAAACCTGCCGGGGCTCGATTCGAAAACCTTCGCCGGCAAGGTCACATTGGTCAACGTCTTCGCGTCGTGGTGCGCGCCATGCCGCGAAGAGCACCCGGTGCTTCTGGCGCTGTCGCAGGATAAGCGTTTCACCATGGCGGCGCTGAACTACAAGGACCGGCCGGAAAATGCACGCCGGTTCCTCGGCGATCTCGGCAATCCGTTCCAGGCGATAGGGGTTGACGAAGCGGGCCGCGCGGCGATCGACTGGGGCGTCTACGGCGTGCCGGAGACCTTCGTCATCGGCAAGGACGGCAAGATCGCCTACAAGCATGTCGGCCCGCTGACGCCCGAGACGGCGAGGGATCTCTTGCTGCCACAGATCGACAAGGCGCTGGCGGCACGTTGATATTCAGGTGATGCCGGGCTGCAAACGGCGGCTTCCTGCGCTTCCGGTGCTCACGTACTTAAGTACGCTCCGCTCCGGTTCTCGGAAACCACCGTTTTCGTCTCGGCCTGACCTGAATCTCAACGCACCTTGGCGGTGCGTCTTATCGGACTCGAGATCAGCCGTAGATCTGCTTGTGGATCTGGTAGAGCATTTCCGAGCGGTCGGCGCGCATGTCGGCCAGATCGCGGCTGGAAAAGCTGTCGATTTCGGCGACAAGGCGGTTGTAGTGCTTGCGCTTGGCAATGCTGTTGCGAGCGCGGGTCATGAGACTGTCGAGGATCATAGCAAGGTTCCTTTTTTGGCGCCGCGTTTCGGCGGCGGTTTCTTCCTCCCTTGATCGATACGAAGCATGACATAGTAATGGTGCATTGCAAAAAGAAGATGTTGCAATGCACCATTGCGCTGGACGCATAGCCGGTTAATACGGCGCTAACGTCATGCGCAGAGCCGGCAAGCGATCTTTTGCATGACACTGTGCGTACCCACATTGCCTTCTGTCCCTCCGGCTGGCTTGATCCGGTGTCATTGATGCCGGGAGGAAAGCATGGCGGCCGCAGACTATTATGAAATTCTCGATCCGCGCTTCGCGCGCCTGTTCAACGGCAACGCGCAGGTCGAGAAGCTGTTCACCGGATGCCAGTGGGCGGAGGGGCCGGCCTGGTTCGCCGCCGGCCGCTATGTCGTCTGGTCCGACATCCCCAACAACCGCATGCTGCGTTATGACGAAACCGACGGCAATGTCAGCGTCTTCCGCCAGCCGTCCGGCAATTCGAACGGCAACAGCGTCGACCGGCAGGGCCGGCTGATCACCTGCGAGCATTCGGGCCGCCGTGTCAGCCGCACCGAGTTCGACGGCTCGGTCACCACGATCGCGTCCAAATGGAAGGGCAAGCGGCTGAATTCGCCCAACGACGCGGTGGTGAAATCCGACGGCTCGATCTGGTTCACCGATCCGAGCTACGGCATCGATACGGATTATGAGGGCGACAGGGCCGAGAGCGAAATCGGCGCCTGCCATGTCTACCGGGTCGATCCCGGCACGGGCGAGGTCGAAGCCGTCATCACCGACATGGTCCGGCCCAACGGCCTGGCTTTCTCGCTCGACGAGAGCAAGCTTTATGTCGTCGATACCGGCCGCACGCATGGCGCGCAGAATCCGGCGCATATGCGGGTTTTCAATGTCGGCAAGGGCGGCAAGAAGGTTTCGGGCGAGAAAATCTTTGCCGACTGCACGGCCGGCCTGTTCGACGGCTTCAGGCTCGACGAGGACGGCCGCATCTGGACGAGTGCCGCCGACGGCATCCATTGCTACGATCCGGACGGCACGCTGATCGGCAAGGTCAAGGTGCCGGAAGTCACCGCCAACTGCGTGTTCGGCGGCAACAAGCTGAATTGCCTCTATATCGCCGGCACCACGTCGCTCTACATGGTGCGGCTGATGGTCAACGGCGCCAAGACATACTGAGACTGGAGCACTGGCTGAGACTGGAGCACTGGCGGCCGTTCGACGGTTTCATCGAAGCGGGTCGCGAGCACGAACATCCCGGGAGGACAAAATGCCATTCGTCAACATCCGCATCGTCAAGGAAGTGATATCAGCCGATCCGGCGGGCAAGAAGGCGGACATCGCCAAAAAGGTGACGGCGGCCATCATGGACGCCACCGGGCTGAGCAACGACGATGTCTGGGTGGTTTTTGAAGAGATCAACGCGCGCGATTGGTACGTTGGGAAGACTGATGTGGAGACGCTGCGAAAGGGCTAGCTCGAAGGTCTGGGGTGGCCGCCGCTCAACGCGAGCGGATAAACTCCGCGAAGGCATTCAGCGCATCATGCATCGCCTGCCGGTTCCCCGGCTCGTCGAGGATGCCCTCCACCTCCGGTGGCTTCTTGCCGAGCAGGGCAATCTCCAGCACGTCGTCGCAAAGTGCGAACGACATGGTGCGCATGATCTCGGCCAGTGCGGCGCGGGCGAACAGCGAGCGCGGCGAGGCGTGTGCCAGCATGGCGGGCTTGGCGACAGCGGCATCGCGCGAGACCAGCCAGTCGAGGGCGTTCTTCAGCCCGCCCGGTACGCCATGGGCATATTCCGGACAGGAGACGATCACGCCGTCGGCTCGGCTGACGGCATCGATCAGTTCGGAGGCTTCGAGCGGCGTCCGCTCGCCCTCGTCGTCGGGATTGAAGATCGGCAGACAGCCAAGCCCGTCATAGACGCTGACGCGGCAGCCGGGCAGTGCGTTGCGCGCCAGTGCTGCGATCAGGGCCGAATTGGTGGAAGCCGCGCGCAGGCTTCCGGAAATGGCAAGGATGTTCAGCAAGATGGACCAGTCAGGACGAATCGTGGGTCGAAAAACCTACCACATCGTCTTCTTGTATTCCTCGTCGAGCCAGCGATCGGTCGCCTCGGCGGAATCGGCAACCGCCAGCTGATCGCGCATGATCTGGCCGAGCGTCGGCAGCGTCGCGCGGTCGTACCAGGTTTCCGGCTTCCACAAATCCGAGCGCATGAAGGCTTTTGCGCAGTGCATGTAGGCGGCCTTGACGCTGACCACGACGACGCTTTGCGGCTCCCTGCCGTCGACGGCGAGCCGTTCGCGCAAATTTGCGTCGACGGTGATGCGGGCATCGCCGTTGACGCGCAGCGTCTCGTTCATGCCGGGAATGAGGAAGAGCAGCCCGACCGAGGGATTGAGGAGGATGTTCTCCAGCGTGTCGAGCCGGTTGTTGCCGGGCCGGTCGGGAATGGCGATGGTGGTGTCGTCGAGAACGGTGGCAAAGCCCGGCTTGTCGCCCTTCGGCGTCACGTCGGCGTTGCCGGCACCGTCGGACGAGCCGATCAGCACGAACGGGCTCTTGCCGATGAAGGAGCGGCAATGGCCGTCAAGTTTTTTCAGCTCCTTGCGGATAGAACCGTCGGTTGGCCGTGGCGTCTTGTAGATCGTCCTCAACTGGTCGTGCGTGGTGATGAATTCCATGTCCCTCTCCCCAGAACGGTTCATTGTCTCACGAACGCAGAACCGCTGTTTCCCTTTGTTTTGACGCAGCTCCGGACACTTTTCTTGGAGTTGCTCTATTTCCCGGCCTTCTCTTCTTTGCCGGCCTTGTCCTCGAGTGAATGACGCAGGATCAGCGGCATCTGGCTGAAGGTGAATAGAAGCGTGATCGGCATGATGCCCCAGACCTTGAAAGTAACCCAGGCGTCGGTGGAAAAATTGCGCCACACCACCTCATTGACGATGGCCAGGAACAGGAAGAACAGGCCCCAGCGGAAGGTCAGTTTCCGCCAGCCATCGGCGTCGAGGCTGAAGGCTGAATCGAAGACATAGCCAAGCAGCGACTTGCCGAAGTAGAGGCCGCCGAGCAGCACGCCGCCGAACAGCGTGTTGACGATGGTCGGCTTCATCTTGATGAAGATGTCGTCCTGCAGATAGAGCGTCAGCGCGCCGAAGATGAAGACGACGACGCCCGACACCATCGGCATGATCGGCAAGGTGCGGGTGAGCAGCCACGAGGCGATCAGCGCGATTGCCGTGGCGGCCATGAACAGCCCGGTGGCAACGAAGATCGGCCCGCCGAACTCGGCCAGAACAGGGAATTTCTGCACCAGCCATCCGCTGCGCGCATTGGCGAAGAAGAACACCATCAACGGCCCAAGCTCGAGCACCAGCTTGAGCAGCGGATTGACGCCTTCCTTCTTCTGCTTCTGCGGGTCCGACGGATCGCGTTCGAGAATGGGTGGGTTCATGGAATCTCTTTCTTGCGCATGATCTGATCCAAAAAGTCTGCACCTTTTTGGGACATGCTTGTTAGGCTACTCCAGCGATCGCCCTGGCGAATTCGCTTGCTGAGAACGGTTCGAGGTCGTCGACCTGTTCGCCGACGCCGATGAAATAAACCGGCAATTTGTGTTTTGCCGCGATCGCCACCAGAATACCGCCGCGTGCCGTGCCGTCCAGCTTGGTCATCACCAGGCCGTTGACGCCGGCGATATTGCGGAAGATCTCGACCTGGTTGAGCGCGTTCTGGCCGGTGGTGGCGTCGACCGTCTGCAGCACGGTGTGCGGTGCTTCCGGATCGAGTTTGCCCAGCACGCGAACGATCTTTTCGAGCTCGGCCATCAGTTCGGTCTTGTTCTGCAGGCGGCCGGCGGTGTCGATGATCAGCACGTCGGAACCGGCTTCCCTGGCCTTCTCGAAGGCGTCATAGGCGAGCCCTGCGGCATCGGCGCCGATCTTGGAGGCGATGACCGGCGATTTCGTCCGCTCGCCCCAGATCTTCAGCTGCTCGATCGCAGCGGCGCGGAAGGTGTCGCCGGCGGCGAGCATCACCGACAGGCCGCCATCGGTGAGCTTGGCGGCGAGCTTACCGATCGTGGTGGTCTTGCCGGTGCCGTTGACGCCGACCACCAGGATGACATGCGGCTTGTGCGAGAGATCGAGCTCCAGCGGCATGGCGACATGGGTCAGCACTTTTTCCACCTCGGCCGCCATGATGGCGCGGACCTCGGTGTCGGAGACGTCCTTGCCGTAGCGGCTGGCGGCCAGCGCGTCGGTAACGCGCAAGGCCGTTTCCATGCCGAGATCGGCGCGGATCAGCACATCCTCCAGATCCTGCAGCGTCTCCTCATCCAGCTTGCGCTTGGTGAAGACGCCGGCAATGTTGCCGGTGAGCTCCTTGGAGGAGCGGGCAAGCCCGTCCTTCATGCGCTGGAACCAGGAGCGCCTCGGTGCCGGTTCGGGCGCCTTCTGCGGCTCGGCTTTCTGCTCGACCTTCTTGGTGACGGTCACCTTGCCGGGGGCGGCTTTCGGCTCCGGCGCGGGTTGTGGAAGAGGCTGCGGCTCGGGCGCGATTTCCGCAATGACCGGCTGCGATTCGACCGGGGCCGGCTGGCGAATGAGAGGTGCGATTTCGGCGGCGGGCGCTTCGGCCACGAGAGCAGCCGGCATGGCTTCCACGGGTGGCGCCGAATCTTTCGCAAGTTCGTGCTGCCCCTCACCCCTACCCTCTCCCCGTGAAGGACGGGGAGAGGGAGGCGTCAGCGTTGAGGCTTCGTCTTCGATGTTTGCAAGAGGAGGCGCAGCTTCACCGCTAGCCCCCTTCTCCCCGTCTCTATACGGGGAGAAGGTGCCGGCAGGCGGATGAGGGGCTGCGCTGACCTCTGAAGACGGCTGAAGAGGGGACGGCGCCGGTGTCGGCACCTCGATCGGGGCTGGTGTTTCGGCTGGGACCTCGACAGGCGTCGGCACTTCGACCGGGGCCGGCTCCGGCTGCTTTTCCGGCCGCGACGGGATGATCTCCGGCTCGGCCGGCGCCGGAGCAGGGACTTCTTGCGGCTGCGGTTCGGGCGTGGGTTCCGGAACGGCGGGAGGTGTTGGTATCTCCTCGGGCGCCGGCGGCTCGGCTGGCGTCTCGGGCGCTGGTTCTTCTTCCGGCTCGGGCTCCGGCAGAGGTTCTGGCTCTGAGGGAACAGCCGGCTCCGGTACTGGCGGGATGGTTGGCTCCGGCTCGGGCGCCGGTTCCTCGACAGGCGCCGGTTGCGGCGCAGGAATTACCTCCGGCTCGACTACCGGCGCCGGCGTCGTTTCCGCCTCGGGCAGCGGCTCGTCGCGCTTCAAGAACTCCGGAACGACCTGTTCGGCCGCCGGCTTCAGCGCATCGAGTGCTTCCCATTTGATCGGCGGCAGCGGGGCGGTCTCGTCGATCCGCTCCTCGACAACCTCTTTCTTGCCGAACGAAAATATCTTCTTGAAAAAACCAGCCATGCTTTGCGTTCTCAGGCGGCGCGGGCGGCAAGGGGCGCCGCGATCAGCCTGCTACCATCGTGGCCTGATATCTCAGCCTCGACGATCTCACCCGGTGCGCCCGTGCCGAGTGCGGCAAGCGTAAAACCCTCGGTGCGGCCAAGGCCGTCGCGCTCGATCAGGATCGACTGGCGCGTTCCGGTGAGCGACGACAGATGCCTGAAATAGGCAGCTTCACCGGCGGCACGCAGCCGGGCGGCGCGCTGCTTGACGACCTCGCGGCGGAGCTGCGGCATGCGCGCGGCGGGCGTGCCTTCGCGTGGGCTGAAGGGGAAGACGTGGAGATGGGTCAGGCCACACTCCTCGACAATTTTTTCCGAGTTCTCGAACATTTCGTCGGTCTCGGTCGGGAAGCCGGCGATGATGTCGGCGCCAAAGACGATACCGGGGCGCAGCTTGCGCACATCCTCGCAGAAGCGGATCGACTGATCGCGTAGGTGCCTTCGCTTCATCCGCTTCAGGATCATGTCGTCGCCCGATTGCAGCGACAGATGCAGATGCGGCATCAGCCTGGGCTCGGTGGCGATGGCATCGAGCAAATCGTCGTCAGCTTCGATCGAATCGATCGACGACAGCCGCAGCCGCTTCACGTCGGGCACCTGTTTCAGGATTGTTTTCACCAGTTTGCCGAGCTTCGGCGCCCCCGGCAGATCGGCGCCGAATGATGTCATGTCGACGCCGGTCAGCACGATCTCGGCATAGCCGTTGCCGGCGAGCCGCTTGACCTGCTCGACCACGGCGCCCATCGGCACCGAGCGCGAATTGCCGCGGCCGTAGGGAATGATGCAGAAGGTGCAGCGGTGGTCGCAGCCATTCTGCACCTGGACGAAGGCGCGCGCCCGGCCCTCGATGGCGTCGACCATGTGGCCTGCGGTCTCACGCACCGAAAAGATATCGTTGACGCGCGCCTTCTCGGTGTCGTTGACGCCGAAATCCGGCAGCGCGCGATAGGAATTGGCGTTCAGCTTCTCTTCATTGCCAAGCACGAGATCGACCTCGTCCATGGCGGCGAATTTTTCAGGCTCGGTCTGCGCGGCGCAGCCGGTGACGATGATGCGTGCCCGTGGGTTGTCGCGGCGGGCCTTGCGGATCGCCTGCTTGGCCTGGCGCACTGCTTCGCCTGTCACGGCGCAGGTGTTGAAGATCAAAGCGCCGCCTTCCAGCGCGCCCAGACCGGCACTTTCAGCCTCGCGGCGCATCACCTGCGATTCATAGGTGTTGAGCCGGCAGCCGAAGGTGACGACATCGATGCCCTTGGACACCGGGCTCTTGGGCAGAGCGGACATCAGGCCGCGCTTTCGGTGTCGCGGGCCCATGTCCCGTTCGACGGGTCGAAGCTGCCGGAAAATTCCCATTCGGCGGCGCCGGTCAGCACCACATGGTCATCGTCGCGCCATTCGACATGCAGCGTACCGCCGCCTGGCGTCAACAGGCTAACGCTGCGGCCGGTCCGGTTGGTGCGGGCCGCGGCCACCACGGCCGCGCAGGCGGCCGAGCCGCAGGCCTTGGTCAGTCCGGCGCCGCGCTCCCAGGTGCGGATGATCATGGTTTCGGGCGAAGTAACCTGAGCGATGGTGATGTTGGCGCGCTCGGGGAACATCGGATGGTTCTCGAGCAGCGGGCCGAAGCGGTCGAGCTCATAGGACCAGACGTCATTGTCGACCCAGAAGATGGCGTGCGGATTGCCCGTCGAGACGACCGAGGGGGAATGCAGCACCGGCGCGTCGATCGGGCCGATCTGCAGCTCGATCATGCGGGTGTCGCGGAATTCCTCGGCCAGCGGGATATCCTGCCAGCCGAAGCGTGGCGTGCCCATATCGACCGAGATCGAGCCGTCGGCATGTTCGCGCGCATTGAGGATGCCCGCCACGGTTTCGAAGGTGAAGATCTTCTGGCCGGTCTCGGCGGCGAGCGCCTGGACGACGCAGCGCATGCCATTGCCGCAGGCCTGCGCGCCAGTTCCGTCGGAATTCAATATGTCGATGAAAAAGGCGGTGCCCGGCGTCCTTGCGTCGTGGATCGCCATGATCTGGTCGAAGCTGGTCGCGGCATCGGCGTTCAGCGCAATCGCCGCCGCCCCCGTCACTCGATCGGCACGGCCGCGCATATCGGCAACGATGATCTCGTTGCCGATGCCGTTCATCTTGGCGAAAGGGGCAGTGCTGGCCATTGCTCCGGAAATCCGTGTCCGTTTGGCGCTATATGGCGGAAACGGGCAGGAATTACCAGTGCGCAGCCGCTTGGTCACGGCGAAAGCGCCGGACTCACGTGACGGCGAAAATGCCCAGCACCACCAGCAGGAAGATGATCAGAACGATGCCGATAAGGATCCGCGCGCCGGTGGCGGCGGCACCTGCCAGCGCCGGCATGCCGAGCAGGCTGGCTGCGGCGGCGACGATCAGGAGAATGATGATCCATTTGAGCATGGCAATGCCTCGCAAACCGACAGATTTTTCAACCACTTGAAAACGCGGTTGCCGCGCTGGGGTTCCGTCGAAACCGATGCGGATCAGGGCGCTATGTGCTCCGGCACATCCCAGACCTCGCCCGGCCGCAAGGCGCGAAAGCGCTCGCGCGGGATGCCTTGATCGTCAAGCGCCTCGGTCAATTTGCGCGCAGGCTCGTCGATCGGCTCGTCGGTGAGCTGGAAGGTGCCCCAATGACAGCCGGCGGCATGGGCGGCATTGCACAGCGTCATGCCTTGCACCGCCTCCTCCGGATTCTGGTGCTGCGGCGCCATGAACCAGCGCGGCTCATAGGCGCCGATCGGCAGGATGGCGAAGCGGAAACCGCCATGTTTCTCAGCCATCAGCCGGTAGTTGATGCCATTGTGAAAGCCGGTATCGCCGGCGAAATAGAGCTTGCTGTCAGGCGTTTCGACGACGAAGCCGGCCCACAGCGCCATGCGCCGGTCGCGGGCGCCACGCGCCGACCAGTGATGCACCGGCTCGACATGGACGGCGGCGCCATCGCCGATCCCGACCCTGTCGCCCCAGTCATGCGCCGACAGTCGCATGCCGGGCACGGCGGCTTCGATGATGGCGTCGTTCCCGAGCGGAGTGAGCACCAGCGGGTCGTGGCCGGCCTTCAGCCGCTTCAACGTGGCGAGGTCGAGATGGTCGTAATGGTTGTGGCTGACCAGCACGAGGTCGATCGGCGGCAGGTCGGCAAAGGCGATGCCTGGCGCATTGATGCGTTTTGGTCCGGCGAAGGAAAGCGGCGACGCGCGCAGCGACCACACCGGATCGGTAAGAATGTTCAGACCGGCCGTCTGGACCAGCAAGGTGGAATGACCAACCATGGTCACTTCCAGCGCGGCGCCCTCGACCCGAGCCGTCGGTTTCGCCTGCGGAAAGGGGCTTGCATCGCTCGCCGGCCATTTCGAGCGCTGGCCATTCAACTGCCATTTCAGCAGGTCGGCGAAACGGCCGGGTGGCCGGCCGTCGGGATTGAAGAACAATGCGCCGTCGAAATGGTCGCTGGGCGGGCCGCTGTAATAGCGATTGGCGGCAGTCTTTCTCGCGGCCAATTTGCGGCTCCAGCAGGGTTTCGTTTTCCAGACATAGGCGCTAAGGCGGTTCGCGCAAGCGTCCACCGACGAAGTGTTGACCGGAATTCCCAAGCGACGCGCGACAAACGGTCAGCCGTCGCGATTGCGATAAATTTGCAACAATTCTTGCTGCAAACTGTATTTTAACCATATCGGGTTGAAATTTCGCCACCTTCTCCATCTTGGTGGGGGTGAGATTGTGCGGACGGCTTCCCCCCAGCCGGATCCGACGGAGGTTGGAATGACTTTTTCGAAAACCGGTCTGGTGGCCGTATCGCTGGCGGCGCTCGTTGCGAGTGGCTGTTCGACCTCACGTTTTTCCTCGATGGATGACCAGCAGCCGGCACCGCTGGAGGCCGCGCCCGCCGGCAAGGTGACGGCGAACCAACTGCCGCCGCCGGCATCGCCCGGCACCACCGACCCTTCGCAATTCCCGACCGCGCCGGCGAACACCCAGGTCGCCGCGCTGCCTTCGGACGGCTCGGCGCCGGCCGGCGCTTCGGACGTGACCGCCGCCAGCGTCGCCGGTGTCTGGAACGCCAGCGTTGCGGGCCAGAGCTGCAAGGTGGCGACACCGCAGACCAAATTCGGCGCCGGCTTCCGCGCCGGGCCGCTGCATTGCCCGGCGCCGATGGACGGCATCAAGTCGTGGAACGTCGCCGGCAAACAGCTGACGCTCTATGACGAGAGCGGCGGTGCGCTGGCGCGGCTCTATTCCTCGGGCGGCTCGAAATTCGACGGCCAGACTTCCAACGGCCAGCCGATTTCGCTTACGAGATAGTTTTTGTTTTACGCAATTCCGGTTCCCGGAATTGCTCCAGAACGACGTGACCGATGCATCTGCGTGACGGCCTCCAGACCCATGCGACCGTCAGGCAGCGCTACGACCATCTGGTGGAAACCGGTACGATCGACCGCGATCCGGCGCAGGAACGGATCGTTGCGGCACTCGACCGGCTGACCGATGAGATTTCGGCCAAGCGGCTGGCGCATAAGTCGAGCGCGCTGGGCTGGCTGTTCGCCCGCAAGCGCGAGACGGATGAGGCCGTCAAAGGCCTCTACATCCATGGCGGCGTCGGTCGCGGCAAGACCATGCTGATGGACATGTTCTTCGACTTGCTGCCGGTGCGGCGCAAGCGCCGCGTCCACTTCAACGACTTCATGGCCGACGTGCAGGACCGTATCCAGAAGCACCGGCAGGCGCGCAAGAATGGCGACGTCAGGGAAGACGATCCGATCCCGCCGGTGGCCAAGGCCCTTGCCGAGCAAGCCTGGGTGCTGTGCTTCGACGAGTTCTCGGTCACCGACATTGCCGACGCGATGATCCTGTCCAGGTTGTTTTCGGCGCTGTTTGCCAGCGGCGTGGTGCTGGTCGCCACCTCGAATGTGGCGCCGGAAAACCTCTACAGCGACGGGCTGAACCGCCAGCTTTTCCTGCCCTTTATCGGCATACTGGAGCGGCACACACAGGTGCTGGCGCTCGATGCCGACAAAGACTACCGGCTGGAAAAGCTCGCCCGGACACCGGTCTATGTCACGCCGGCCGATGCGGCGGCGGACCAGCTACTCGACGAGGCCTGGCAAGCCATGACGCGGGGCGCGCCGACCGCCGAGACATCGATTGCCCTCAAAGGACGGCAGGTGATCGTGCCGCGCGCGGCGGGCGATGCGGCGCGGTTCTCCTTTGCCGATCTCTGCGAAAAGCCGCTTGGCGCGCGCGATTTCCTGGCGATCGCCGGTCGCTTCTCAACCATTTTTATCGACCATGTCCCGGTGCTCGGCGAAGGCAAGCGCAACGAGGCCAAGCGCTTCATCCTTCTGATCGACACGCTCTACGACCATCATGTGCGGCTGGTGATGAGCGCCGATGCGCCGCCGCAAGCGCTTTATGCAGCCAAGCGCGGCGTCGAAGTCTTCGAGTTCGAGCGCACCGCATCGCGGCTGATCGAGATGCAAAGCCGCGACTGGCTGGAGGATTGGGCGGCGCGGCAGAAGGGGAAGCCGGCGCCAGGGGCACAGCAGGCGCAGGCCTGAATTTCCAGAGAATCCGTCGGTAGCAATCCTTCGTGTCCCCTCCCTCGGCAGGACAGAGGGGGGGCGCTGTCCCGCCGACGTCTACAACTCGAACCTCCTCGGTTACCCGCATCACAAGGGTGTCATCGCCCGCATTCGGCCTTACGATTTCCGTCTTCATCGGTTATTTCTTCCAAAGTCGGCTTACAAACTTTGACGTTTACGTAAATCCCAAGTGATCTAACCGATTGAAAATACTGACACCAAAATAATCGTTTGAATTTTTTCCGTGCCGGGGCTATTGGGTGCGGCGAAAATTCGCGGTTCCCCGCAGCATTCCGGCCTCTTCTTCGACGCCGCCATCAAGTCACCAGAGATTTGAGACGTCGTCACCGACAAAGGGAAAACATCCTCACATGGCACGCAACAAGATAGCGCTTATCGGCTCTGGCATGATCGGCGGCACGCTCGCTCACATGATCGGCCTCAAGGACCTCGGCGACGTGGTGCTGTTCGATATTGCCGAAGGTATCCCGCAGGGCAAGGGGCTCGATATCGCGCAGTCGTCGCCGGTCGATGGCTTCGACTCCAGGCTCACCGGCATCAACGACTATGCCGGCATCGAAGGCGCCGATGTCTGCATCGTCACCGCCGGCGTGCCGCGCAAGCCCGGCATGAGCCGCGACGACCTTTTGGGCATCAATCTCAAGGTCATGGAACAGGTGGGCGCCGGGCTGAAGAAGTATGCGCCGAAGGCCTTCGTCATCTGCATCACAAACCCGCTCGACGCCATGGTCTGGGCGCTGCAGAAGTTCTCAGGACTGCCCAACAGCCATGTCGTCGGCATGGCCGGCGTGCTCGACAGCGCGCGCTTCCGCTATTTCCTGGCGGAGGAATTCAAGGTCTCGGTCGAGGACGTCACCGCGTTCGTGCTCGGCGGCCACGGCGATTCCATGGTGCCGATGATCCGCTATTCGACGGTATCGGGCATTCCGCTGCCCGATCTCATCAAGATGGGCTGGACCTCGAAGGAAAAGCTCGACCAGATCGTGCAGCGCACCCGCGACGGCGGCGCCGAGATCGTCGGCCTGCTCAAGACCGGTTCGGCCTATTACGCGCCGGCCGCTTCGGCGATCTCGATGGCCGAAGCCTATCTCAAGGACAAGAAGCGCGTGCTGCCCTGCGCGGCGTATCTCTCCGGCCAGTATGGCGTCAAGAACACCTATGTCGGCGTTCCCGTGGTGATCGGCGCCGGCGGCGTCGAGCGTATCATCGAGATCGAGCTCAACAAGAGCGAGCAGAAGATGTTCGACTCCTCGGTGGCGACGGTGCAGGGTCTGACCGAGGCCTGCGTCAAGATCGCGCCGCAACTCGCCTCCAAATGAATCTCCAGCAAGTGAACCCCCAGTCGATCCGGAGACCTTCCAGATGAACATCCATGAGTATCAGGGCAAGGCGCTGCTGAAGAGCTTTGGCGCGCCCGTGGCCGAAGGCGTGCCGGTGTTCAAGGCGAGCGAAGCGGAAGCCGCCGCCAAGGCGCTGCCGGGCCCGCTTTATGTGGTGAAGAGCCAGATCCATGCCGGCGGCCGCGGCAAGGGCAAATTCACCGAACTCGGCCCGGACGCCAAGGGCGGCGTGCGGCTGGCGAAATCGGTGGCCGACGTCGTCGCCAACGCCAACGAGATGCTGGGCAACACACTGGTGACCAAGCAGACCGGCCCGGCCGGCAAGCAGGTCAACCGCCTCTATATCGAGGACGGCGCTGACATCGAACGCGAGCTCTATCTGTCGATCCTGGTCGACCGTTCGGTCGGCCGCATCGCCTTCGTCGTCTCGACCGAGGGCGGCATGGACATCGAAGCGGTCGCGCATGACACGCCGGAGAAGATCATCACTGTCGCCATCGATCCGGAAAAAGGCGTCACATCGGCCGACCTGAAGGCGCTCAACGGTGCGCTGAAGCTCGACGGCGATGCTGCCAAGGACGGCGATACGCTGTTCCCGATCCTCTACAAAGCCTTCGTCGAAAAGGACATGAGCCTGCTCGAGGTCAACCCGCTGATCGTCATGAAGAACGGCCGGCTGCGCGTGCTCGACGCGAAAGTGTCGTTCGACAACAACGCGCTGTTCCGCCACCCTGACGTGCTCGAACTGCGCGACACCACCGAAGAGGACGAGAAGGAGATCGAGGCGTCGAAATACGACCTCGCCTATGTCGCGCTCGACGGCAATATCGGCTGCATGGTCAACGGCGCCGGCCTCGCCATGGCGACGATGGACATCATCAAGCTCTATGGTGCCGAGCCCGCCAACTTCCTCGATGTCGGTGGCGGCGCATCCAAGGAAAAAGTCACGGCGGCGTTCAAGATCATCACCCGGGATCCGGCGGTCAAGGGTATCCTGATCAACATCTTCGGCGGCATCATGAAGTGCGACATCATTGCCGAGGGCGTCATTGCCGCGGTCAAGGAAGTCGGACTGGAAGTGCCGCTGGTGGTGCGTCTGGAGGGCACCAATGCCGAGCTCGGCAAGAAGATCATCAACGACAGCGGCCTCAACGTCGTGTCGGCCGACGATCTCGACGATGCAGCCAAGAAGATCGTGGCGGCGGTAAAGGGCTGAGCGGATGCCTCCGCGCAAGATAAACTTGGTCGAGGCGGCGGATCAAAAGATCAAGAAGGTCTTCGATCCGCATATCGCCGGCGACGTCAACGACAGCCAGGCGAAGGTCGCCAAGTTCGGCGAGGTCTTCGATTGGCACGCGCATGACAATGAGGACGAAGCCTTCCTCGTGCTGCGCGGGCGCATCGCCATCGATTTCCGCGACGGTCCGGTCGAACTCGGCGAGGGCGACTTCATCGTCGTGCCGCGCGGTGTCGAGCACCGGCCGCGTTCGCTCACCGCGGAACCGGTCGTGCTGATGTTCGAGCCGGCGACGACGCTCAACACCGGCAATGCCAAGAGCGACCTCACGGTCGCTGACCTGAAGCGGCTCTGACCATGTTTTCCTCGATCAACGGTTTTTAGAAAAGGGCTCCCATGTCCATCCTCGTCGACAAGAACACCAAGGTGCTGGTGCAGGGCCTGACCGGCAAGACCGGTACGTTCCACACCGAGCAGGCGCTGGCTTATCACGGCACGAAAATGGTCGGCGGCATCCATCCCAAGAAGGGTGGCGAGACGTGGACCGGCGCCAAGGGTGAAAGCCTGCCGATCTTCGCCACCGTCGCCGAGGGCAAGGAAAAGACCGGCGCCAACGCTTCGGTCGTCTATGTGCCGCCGGCGGGTGCCGCCGAAGCCATCCTCGAAGCGATCGAGGCCGAGATCCCGCTGATCATCTGCATCACCGAAGGCATACCGGTGATGGACATGATCAGGGTCAAGGCCAGGCTCGACCGCTCGACCTCGCGGCTGATCGGGCCGAACTGCCCGGGCGTGCTCACGCCCAACGAATGCAAGATCGGCATCATGCCCGGAAACATCTTCCGCAAGGGCTCGGTCGGCGTTGTTTCGCGGTCGGGAACGCTTACCTATGAGGCAGTGTTCCAGACCACCAATGTCGGCCTCGGCCAGACCACCGCCGTCGGCATCGGCGGCGACCCCGTCAAGGGCACCGAGTTCATCGACGTGCTCGAGATGTTCCTCGCCGACGAGGAGACCAAGTCGATCATCATGATCGGCGAGATCGGCGGTTCGGCCGAGGAAGACGCCGCGCAGTTCCTCAAGGACGAAGCCAAGCGTGGCCGCAAGAAACCGATGGCCGGCTTCATCGCCGGGCGCACGGCGCCGGCCGGCCGCACCATGGGCCACGCCGGCGCGGTCATCTCCGGCGGCAAGGGCGGCGCCGAAGACAAGATCGCGGCGATGGAATCGGCCGGCATCAAGGTATCGCCCTCGCCGGCAAGGCTGGGCACGACACTGGTCGAGGCGATCAAAGGTTAAGGGAATAGGGGAGTAGGGCAGTAGGGAAAATAGCAGCGGCAAAAAGCGCTACTCCCCTATTCCCTTATTCCCCTACTCCCTCCAAAAACAGGAGACGGAGCCGGGCTCCGCGGACAAAAATGGCAAGACAAGATCAGGCCAACGACCAATTTTCGCTCACCTCTTTCCTTTACGGCGGCAACGCCGATTACATCGATGCGCTCTATGCCGCCTATGAAGACGATCCAGCCTCGGTCAATCCCGAATGGCAGGAGTTCTTTGCCGGGCTGAAGGACGATGCCGGCGATGTGCGCAGGAATGCCAAGGGTGCCTCATGGGCCAAGCCCTCCTGGCCGCTGCAGGCCAATGGCGAACTGGTGTCGGCGCTCGACGGCAATTGGGGTATCGTCGAGAAGACGATCGAAAAGAAAGTCAAGGACAAGGCGGTCACCAACGGCGTCGTCCTGTCCGACGCCGACGTGCATCAGGCGACGCGCGATTCGGTGCGCGCCATCATGATGATCCGCGCCTACCGCATGCGCGGCCATCTGCATGCCAATCTCGACCCGCTCGGCATCGCCAAACCGCTCGAGGACTACAACGAGCTGTCGCCGGAAAATTACGGCTTCACCGCTGCCGACTATGACCGGCCGATCTTCCTCGACAATGTGCTCGGGCTCGAATTCGGCACCATCCGGCAGATGCTGGAAATCCTGACGCGCACCTATTGCTCGACGCTCGGCGTCGAGTTCATGCATATTTCCGACCCCGAGGAAAAGGCCTGGATCCAGGCCCGCATCGAAGGTGCCGACAAGGAGATCACCTTCACCGCCACCGGCAAGAAGGCGATCCTGCAGAAGCTGGTCGAGGCCGAAGGTTTTGAGCAGTTCATCGACGTCAAGTACAAGGGCACCAAGCGCTTCGGCCTCGATGGCAGTGAAGCGCTGATCCCGGCGCTGGAGCAGATCGTCAAGCGCGGCGGCCAGCTCGGCATGAAAGAGATCGTGCTCGGCATGGCGCATCGCGGAAGGCTGAACGTGCTTTCCCAGGTGATGGCCAAGCCGCACCGCGCCATCTTCCACGAGTTCAAGGGCGGCTCGGCCGCACCCGACGAGGTCGAGGGTTCGGGCGACGTCAAGTACCATCTCGGCGCCTCGTCGGACCGCGAGTTCGACGGCAACAAGGTGCATCTGTCCCTGACCGCCAATCCCTCGCATCTGGAAATCGTCGATCCGGTGGTGATGGGCAAGGCGCGCGCCAAGCAGGATTATCTGTTCGGCCGCAGCCGCGAGGAAATCGTGCCGCTGGAAGAGCGCGCCAAGGTGCTGCCGCTCTTGCTGCATGGCGATGCCGCCTTTGCCGGCCAGGGCGTGATCGCGGAAATCCTCGGCCTGTCCGGCCTGCGCGGCCACCGCGTCGCCGGCACGTTGCATTTCATCATCAACAACCAGATCGGCTTCACAACCAATCCGCGCTTCTCGCGCTCGTCGCCCTATCCGTCCGACGTCGCCAAGATGATCGAAGCGCCGATCTTCCACGTCAATGGCGACGATCCGGAAGCCGTGGTGCACGCCACCAAGGTGGCGATCGAATTCCGCATGAAGTTCCACAAGCCTGTTGTGGTCGACATGTTCTGCTACCGCCGCTTCGGCCACAATGAGGGCGACGAGCCGGCCTTCACCCAGCCGATCATGTACCGCAACATCCGCACCCACAAGACGACCGTGCAGATCTACGGCGACCGGCTGATCGCCGAGGGTCACCTCACCCAGGCCGAGCTCGACCAGCTCAAGGCCGACTGGCGAGCGCATCTGGAATCCGAGTGGGAAGTCGGCCAGCACTACAAGCCCAACAAGGCCGATTGGCTCGACGGCGCCTGGTCTGGCCTGCGCACGGCCGACAACCAGGACGAACAAAGGCGCGGCAAGACCGCCGTGCCGGTCAAGACGCTGAAGGAAATCGGCAAGAAGCTGACCGAGGTGCCGAAGGATTTCGAGGCGCACAAGACGATCATCCGCTTCCTCGAAAACCGCCGCCAGGCGATCGAGTCGGGCGAAGGCATCGACTGGTCGACGGCCGAGGCGCTGGCCTTCGGCGCCATCCTGCTCGACGGCAATCCGATCCGCCTGTCGGGGCAGGATTCCGAACGCGGCACCTTCTCGCAGCGCCATTCCGTGCTCTACGACCAGCGCGACGAGACCCGCTATATCCCGCTCAACAATCTGTCTGCCGCTCAAGCCGGCTACGAAGTCATCAACTCGATGCTGTCGGAAGAGGCGGTGCTGGGCTTCGAATATGGCTACAGCCTTGCCGAGCCGAAGGCGCTGACCTTGTGGGAAGCGCAGTTCGGCGATTTCGCCAACGGTGCCCAGGTGGTGTTCGACCAGTTCATCTCTTCGGGTGAACGCAAGTGGCTCAGAATGTCGGGCCTCGTCTGCCTGCTGCCGCATGGCTATGAAGGCCAGGGTCCGGAACATTCTTCGGCCCGGCTCGAACGCTTCCTGCAGCTTTGCGCCGAAGATAACATGCAAGTGGCCAACTGTACGACGCCGGCCAACTACTTCCACATATTGCGCCGGCAGCTGAAGCGCGACTTCCGTAAGCCGCTGATCCTGATGACGCCGAAGTCGCTGCTGCGCCATAAGCGGGCGGTGTCGACGCTGCCGGAAATTTCGGGCGAAAGCTCGTTCCACCGATTGCTGTGGGACGATGCGCAGCTGCTTTCCGGCCAGGCGATCAAGCTGACCAAGGATTCGAAGATCCGCCGCGTCGTGCTGTGTTCGGGCAAGGTCTATTACGACCTCTACGAGGAGCGCGAGAAGCGCGGCATCAACGACATCTATCTGCTGCGCGTCGAGCAGCTTTATCCGTTCCCGGCCAAGGCGCTGATCACCGAACTGTCGCGTTTCCGCAATGCCGAGATGGTGTGGTGCCAGGAGGAGCCCAAGAACATGGGCGCATGGTCGTTCATCGACCCCTATCTGGAATGGGTGCTGGCGCATATCGATGCCAAGCATCAGCGGGTGCGCTACACCGGCCGTCCGGCCGCCGCCTCGCCGGCGACCGGACTGATGTCGAAGCATCTCGCCCAGCTCGCCGCCTTGCTCGAAGACGCGCTCGGCGAATAGAGAAGATCTGGGCGAATAACAGAACCGAAAGAAAACGGACAGGCACAATGGCTACCGAAATCCGCGTTCCCACTCTCGGCGAATCCGTCACCGAAGCGACCATCGGCAAATGGTTCAAGAAGGTCGGCGACGCGATCGTCGCCGACGAGCCGCTGGTCGAGCTCGAGACCGACAAGGTGACGGTGGAGGTGCCTGCCGCCGCCGCTGGAACCTTAAGCGAAATCACCGCCAAGGAAGGCGAGACGGTCGGTGTCGGTGCGCTGCTCGGTTCGATTTCGGCAGGTGGCGCTGCCGCCGCGCCAGCGACCAAGCCGCAGGCGGTGTCGCAGGCCTCGTCGCCGGATGCGGCATCGACCGGCAAGCAAGCCGCGGCCGAGACCGCCAAGATCGCCGGCGATGCCGGCCCGGTCGAGCCGCGCACCATGCCACCGGCACCGGCCGCAGCGAAACTGATCGCCGAAAGCAATCTCTCGGTCGACCAGATCTCCGGTTCGGGAAAGCGTGGCCAGGTGCTGAAAGGCGACGTGCTCGACGTCATCTCCAAGGGTGCGCCGTCGCAGCCGGCGGAGACGCCGAAGGCGGCACCTGCACCGGTTGCCGTGCGCGCGCCGTCCTCGGGCGACGACGCTTCGCGCGAGGAGCGCGTGCGCATGACCAAGCTGCGCCAGACCATCGCGCGCCGCCTCAAGGAAGCGCAGTCGACCGCAGCCATGCTGACCACCTTCAACGAGGTCGACATGTCAGCGGTGATGGCACTGCGGACCAAGTACAAGGATGTGTTTGAAAAGAAGCACGGCGTGAAGCTCGGCTTCATGGGCTTCTTCACCAAGGCCGTGACACACGCGCTGAAGGAGATCCCCTCGGTCAATGCCGAGATCGACGCCACCGACATCATCTTCAAGAACTATGCCCATATCGGCGTCGCCGTCGGCACCGAAAAGGGCCTGGTTGTGCCGGTCGTGCGCAATGCCGACCAGATGTCGATCGCCGAGATCGAAAAGGACATCGGCCGGCTGGGCATCGCCGCGCGCGACGGCAAGCTGTCGGTCGCCGACATGCAAGGCGGGACGTTCACCATTTCCAACGGCGGCGTTTACGGGTCGCTGATGTCGACGCCGATCCTCAACGCACCGCAGTCGGGCATTCTGGGCATGCACAAGATCCAGGACCGGCCTGTGGTGGTCGGCGGCCAGATCGTGATCCGGCCGATGATGTACCTGGCGCTCAGCTACGATCACCGCATCGTCGACGGCAAGGAAGCGGTGACCTTCCTGGTCCGCGTCAAGGAAAGCCTGGAGGATCCGGAACGGCTGGTGCTCGATCTGTGAGCAAGGCCAACCGCCCCGTGAGCGGCTGGCTGGAACGGTTCGGGTTCAAACTGGGCCGGGCCGCGGGCGGCGCGCAGCGGACTTTTCGGCGCAGTATTTTCTGGCTTGGCTTGTCCACTGCTGTTCCTTCGCTGGCAATCGCCGCCGGATGGAATCCGGCAAAGGTGAGCAGCAACCTCGGCATCTTTGCCCTTAGTGACGTGCAATTGGCGGAGCGGAAGATAACCGTCACCCCGATCGGCCAACTCGAATTGCCGACGGGCGAGATTATGGCCTGCGATCCTCTGGTCACAGGCGATGACTGGCCAGCATTGAGCCGCAAGGTCAAACCTGGAAGTTATCCGGTTTCTCTGTTCGAGGCCCAGGGACGTGTGGCAGCAGCGTTCCTTCGGCTCCGCCCAGGCACGCCGGTCCGCTGGGAACTGGCGACCTTGCCAGACCAGGACGTGTCGACCCTGAAGGACGACGAAATGTTCGGCTACCCCGTCGAAGCCGGCCTTGGCTCTTTCATGGACAAGACGGCGATGGCGCTGATGTCGGCCGAACAGGACAAGCTCAAGGCCGACGAGAATTACTATGACGACGTGCTGGCCGCCGAATTCGCACCCAACCAGGACAGGTTCGTCATGCATCATCCGGTTGCCGGCAACCCGCTCAACATCGCGATGTTCTGGAGCGGCTGGGGTGATGGATTTTATCCGTCATTCTGGGGACTGGACGCAGCAGGCGAGCCGTTGTTGCTGCTGACCGATTTCGGCGTGCTGGAAAACGCCGATGGCCGCGAGAGCAAGTAGGTCGCGCTGATGCAAAGCGTCCTATCGCCCACTATCCGATGTGCAGCCGGGATGCTGGCCGTGTTGTTCACCGACTCTGCCGCAAATGCCGCCTGCCCGATAGAACTCGCCGTCTATGGCGACGCCCAGAGCGGCAGCGAAATCGATTTCACGCCGACCGGCACCTCGGCGACGGTCACCAATACGTTCCGCATGATCCTCGACAACAGTGTGGTGCTCAACGGCATCGTCATGTGGAACGAGGGCGTGTCGCGGCCGAACGGCGCGCTGATGTACAAATGCCCCGAGGGCGACGTCACCGGCGAGGAGCTTGCCGCCTGCACGCCCTGGCATGGCGTCATCTACACGGCGGATGACAAGGGCAACATCGGGCTGCTGCCGGCCGAAGGTGTCGAAGCGCCGAAGACGCTGATCCTGCCGGATCTCGGGCCAGCGTTGCGCCAATCCAGTGCCTATGGCGGCAGCGGGTTTTCGAAAGTGCCGGGGGATGTGTTTGCCTTGAAGGGATGCCAGGAATGAGCGGGACGCAAAAGGTGCTGCTGGTCACCGGCGGCAGCCGCGGCATCGGCGCGGCGATCTGCCGGTTTGGATCGAAGGCCGGCTACAGGGTCGCGGTCAACTACGCTGCGAATCAGGACGCCGCCGATGCACTGGTCGCGGAGATCGAGGCTGCCGGCGGCGAGGCTTTTGCGGTCAAGGGCGATGTCGGCAGCGAGGCCGATATCGTGGCCATGTTCGAGGCCGTCGACCACGCCTATGGACGGCTCGATGCCTTCGTCAACAATGCCGGCATCGTCGACGTCAAGGCGCGCGTCGACGAGATGGACGTTTCGCGGCTGGAGCGCATGATGCGCGTCAATGTCGTCGGCTCGTTCCTCTGCGCCCGTGAGGCGGTCAAGCGCATGTCGACCCGCCATGGCGGGTCGGGCGGGTCCATAGTCAACATCTCGTCGGCGGCAGCGACATTGGGCTCGCCGGGCGAGTATGTCGATTATGCCGCCTCCAAGGGCGCCATCGACACCTTCACCATCGGGCTCGCCCGCGAGGTGGCGCTGGAAGGCATCCGCGTCAATGCGGTGCGCCCTGGCATCATCGACACGGATATCCACGCTTCCGGCGGGCAGCCGGACAGGGTGGAGCGGTTCCGCGACCTGCTGCCGATGAAAAGAGCCGGTACAGTGGCTGAAGTCGCCGGCGCGGTTCTCTATCTTCTCTCCGACGCCGCGTCCTATACGACAGGCGCGATCCTGAATGTAAGCGGCGGCCGCTGAGCGCTCTCAAGCAGATCGAGCAGGATGTTATCCGAAAACCGCGTCACACGGCATCATGCTCAAACAGAAGGACAGTATCATGGCTTATGACGTCGTTATCATCGGATCGGGACCGGGCGGCTATGTCTGCGCCATCAAGGCGGCGCAGCTCGGGCTCAGGGTCGCGGTGGTCGAGAAGAACGCGACCTTCGGCGGTACCTGCCTCAACATCGGCTGCATCCCTTCCAAGGCGCTGCTCCATGCCTCCGAGATGTTCGCCGAGGCCGGTCACTCCTTCGACACGCTCGGCGTCGAGATATCGGCGCCGAAATTGAACCTGAAGAAGATGATGGCGCACAAGGATGCGACGGTGTCGTCGAACGTCAACGGCGTCGCCTTCCTGTTCAAGAAGAACAAGATCGACAGCTTTCGCGGCACTGGCAAGGTGGTCGCGGCAGGCAAGGTGTCGGTGACGGCTGAGGACGGCAAGGTCGAGGAGATCGAGACCAGGAACATCGTCATCGCCACCGGCTCGGATGTCGCCGGCATTCCCGGCGTCAAGGTCGACATCGACGAGAAGGTGATCGTGTCGTCGACCGGCGCTTTGTCGCTTGATAAGGTTCCCGGCCATCTGGTGGTGGTCGGCGGCGGTGTCATCGGGCTCGAGCTCGGCTCGGTGTGGGCACGGCTCGGCGCCAAGGTCACCGTGGTCGAATTCCTCGACACCATCCTGGGCGGCATGGACGGCGAGGTTTCCAAGCAGTTCCAGCGCTTGCTTTCAAAGCAGGGTTTCGAGTTCAAGCTCGGCGCCAAGGTCACCGGTGTCGCCAAGGCCAAGAAGGGTGCGACCGTCACCTTCGAGCCGGTCAAGGGCGGCGCCGCCGAGACGATCGAGGCCGATGCCGTGCTGATCGCCACCGGCCGCCGCGCCTATGCCGACAGTCTCGGCCTCGGGGAAGCCGGCGTCGAGGTCGACGAGCGCGGCCGGGTCAAGACCGATGGCCATCTCAAGACCAATGTCGCGGGCATCTATGCCATCGGCGATGTCATCGCCGGGCCGATGCTGGCGCACAAGGCCGAGGACGAGGGCGTGGCGGTGGCCGAAACCATTGCCGGCCAGGCCGGCCACGTGAACTATGACGTCATTCCGAGCGTCGTCTACACCAGCCCGGAAATCGCCTCGGTCGGCAAGACCGAGGAAGAGTTGAAGAAGGCCGGCATCGACTACAAGGCCGGAAAATTCCCGTTCAGCGCCAATGGCCGGGCGCGCGCCATGCTGCACACCGACGGTTTTGTGAAGATCCTCGCCGACAAGACGAGCGACCGCGTACTCGGCGTGCATATTGTCGGCTTCGGCGCAGGCGAGATGATCCACGAGGCGGCGGTGCTGATGGAATTCGGGGGCTCGTCTGAGGATCTCGCCCGCACCTGCCACGCGCATCCGACGATGTCGGAGGCGATCAAGGAGGCGGCGCTGGCAACGTTCTTCAAGCCGATCCACATCTAAAGGCACTATCCTCGGTCAAGCCCGAGGGTGACGAACGTAGCGATCCCTACAAAACGGCCCGCCTTTCGGCGGGCCGTTCGTATTTGATATCGAGCCGATCAGTTGGCCGGTGCAGGCGCTGGGGCCGGTGCCGGAGCCGGTGCAGGCGCTGGTGCCGGGGCAGGCGCCGGTTCTGCAGGCGCCGGAGCAGGCGCGGGTGCTGGCGCAGGTTCGGCCGGCTTCATCGGTTCGGCCGGTGCCGGTGCGGGCGCCGGTGTGCTGGCCGCCGGCGGCTCGGCGGGTGCCGGGTGCTCACCGCTTCTTCCGAAAATATAATACGCGACAACCGCCAGAATAACGACGACCAGCGCAATCAGCCAGCCACTACCGCCGCCACCGCTCTGCTTGATGGTGGTGTTGGTGGTGTTGGGATTGAACGGGTCGTTTGGATTCGGTGCGTTCGCCATAAAAGTGTCCTCCGTGGATGAAAAATATCAATCAACACCATATAACGCGCAATCATTGAACTGGTTTCACGCTAGGGTTGGAAAACGCCAAAAACAAGGACAATCCCGCCGTTCCGGCGCCGGAATGGCGTCGTTTCGCCATGCAACGCGCCAAGTTGGTGCCTATTATGATCTTTTCGGAGGATTTTGCCGTGACGAATCCCCTGGCAGAGTTTGTCCCGAATCACTGCACTGCCCTCGCCGGAGCCCAGTTCGCCGACCGCTATGTGCTGGTCACCCAGGGTCTTTCTTTAACGGCACTCGGCGCGGCGGAACGCGCCCTGGGGCGAACGCCGCCCTGGGTCGGCAGGCTCATGGCGCTGCGCAACCTTGCCGTCAAGCCGTTCCGGCTGAAGACGGGCCTGGAAGCTGCGGTGTTGCCGTCAGGCCGGATCGGGATATTTCCGCTCATCAGCCAGTTTCCCGGCAAGGTTGTGCTTGGCCTCGACGACCGTCATCTCGATTTCCGTGTCCTGGTCGAAGTCAGGGATCTCGGCATGGGCCGGCAAGAGGTGGCCGCGACGACGATCGTCAAGACGCACAATTGGCTCGGGCGCGCCTATCTTGCGATCATCATGCCGTTTCACCGGATCATCGTTCCGGCGATGCTGGCCCAGATCCTGGCGAAGTAAACTGAAGTAGCTAAAGTCCAACAGGCGTGACGGTGTAACCGGCCTTGCGGAAGTCCTCGACGAGGCCTTCGGGGCCGGGAAGGTGGAGGGCGCCGACCGCCATGAAGACGTTGCCCCTAGCAAGGATCGGTTCGGCATGCTCGACCATCACCTTGTTGCGGCTGGTGATCATGGTTTCCTCGAACGCCGCATAGCCCGCGGGGTCGTCCGTGCCCTCCGGCATGGCCACGCGAAACAGCGGCCAGAACATTCCGGTGTCGCCGCGCTGGTAGAGCACGATCATGGTTTCGTTGATGTCGTTGATCTTATCGCCGAGCTTCAGCGTGTCGACGAGGCCCTTCATGTGAAACGCCAGCGGCAGCGAGGCCATGGCGCGCAACTGGCTTTCAGCAGTCTCCAATCCTTCCACCGGCTTGCCGGAAGCCTTTGCACCTTCCGCCAGCCTGACATCGAGCACCGGGGCGCCGCCTGACTGGCGGGCGAGTTCGCAGGCCGGCAGTGCCATCATGGCCGAGAGCATCCACGGCTTCATCTTGGCAACCGTTGCCGGAGGAATGCCGCGTGCGTCGAGCGCGGCGTTCATGGCCGCCGCATCGTCGGGCGACAGCAGCGACGCCAGCGTCGTCGAATCAGTGAACATCATCAGGTCCGGCTCCTTGAGCATCGCGACCATCATCTTCTGCTTGTCGAGCACGTCCGTGGTTTCGATGATGATGGTGCCGGCGGCGTCATAGGCTTTCTGCGCGTCGGGAGGCAGCGTGGTGACGCGCGGGTCGGTCATATGCATGGTGCCGAACAGGAAGGACGGCTTCTCGCCGGGCTTTTCCAGCTTCCACAACAGGCCCTTGCCGTTCGGTGTCGCGGCGGCTTCCGCTTCGATCTTGCGGTAGGTCGCCGGATCGTTCTTCTGCAAGGCCGACAGCATGTCGGCGCCGGTGCAGGTCGGGATTTCGGCATGCGCCTTGCCGGCCGCGAACAGCAGTACGGCGAGAAACGACAGGAAGAACAGAACGTTGAGCGCGACGAGCAGCTTCAGCGACACGGAAGCTGCACGGTCGGCGATGGCGATGACGCGTTTCATGATCCCATTCCTAGAACCGAAAAGCGGCAAAACGGTTAATTGGTACTGCGAAATTGTCTTCGACCGGCTATCGCCCTCAGCGGACGTCGATGGTGCTCATGACTCAATGATTAGCGGAAACGCCCATTTCTTCGTCATCCATGGGCGGAGCAAGGAGCGTAGCGACGCGGCGCAGACCCGAGGATCCATGCCGGGACTCTGGAACGCTGCAACAGTGCAGAATTCCGCTCCGCAGCACTCCATGGCAAAGGTCGCGGCATGGATCCCAGGGTCTCCGCGACGGAGCTTCGCTCCTGCTTCGCCCAGGGATGACGACGTTGGGGAGGCTTTCGGCCAATGGTGAACGTTTGGCCACCGATACTATGCGACGCTACTGGCGTTCATGCCCGTGGATGGGCTGATTCGTAAATCTCGAGCAGCCTCGCGGTGTCGACGCCGGTGTAGATCTGCGTCGTCGACAGACTGGCGTGGCCGAGCAGTTCCTGGATGGTGCGCAAATCGCCGCCGCGGCCGAGCAGATGCGTAGCGAAGGAATGGCGCAGCGCATGCGGCGTCGCGGTATCGGGCAGGTTGAGCGCCGAGCGCAGCTTGGCCATGTCGCGCTGGACAATGGCCGGGTTGAGCGGACCGCCGCGGGCGCCGCGAAACAACAGGCCCTTGGGGTCGAGATGGTAGGGGCAGAGCCGGCGATATTCGGCGATCGCCCTGAGCGCCACCGGCAGCACCGGCACCAGGCGCGTCTTGCCGCCCTTGCCGGTGACGCGAAGCACCGTGTCGGCCGCCGACGCCAGATCGGCGCCGGCGAGGCCAAGCGCCTCGGAAATGCGCAGGCCGGAGCCGTAGAGCAGTGTCAGCACGGCGGCGTTGCGCGCTGCGATCCAGGGTTCCTCCGCCAGTTGGCCTTCAATGGAAACAACATGCTTGGCATCGCTCGCTGTCAGCGGCTTGGGCAGCGATTTGGGTTGGCGCGGCGCGCGCAGTGCTGCCGCCCCGGCCGCATTGGCGAGGCCGCGCCGCTCGAGGAAACGCAGCAGCGAGCGGATGCCGGCGAGACCCCGGCCGAGCGTGCGGGCACCGGCACCGGCATTGCGCCGCGCCGCGAGAAAGCCGCGCAGGTCAGCCGGGCGCAGATCGGCGATGTCCGAAATGCCGGGCGAGCCGCCACAATGGCCGGTGAGGAAATGCAGGAACTGGCGCGTGTCGCGCTCATAGGCTTCCACCGTCTTGGGCGACAGCCGGCGCTCTCGGGCCAGCATCTTCAGCCAGCTTTCGCGTGCCGCCTGGAGATCGGGTTTGGCCGGGATCAGGAATTCCTGCATGGCGGCATTTTCGGGTATTCGGGTTAGGAAGCGGTGAAGAGCCGTCATTGAAATGACAGCCGGCTGAGGTTAGGAGACCATCGATTGGCGGCAGGTGACTACCTTGGTGATTGGCTGAAATGCCCGCCCCCTTCGTCATCCTGGGGCGGAGCAGGAGCGAAGCGACGTCGCGGAGACCCCAGGATCCATGCCGTGACCTGCGAGCGTTGCTGCGTTACAAGTCTGATAGCTTTGCGGTGGAGACCGCGCGAAGTGTTTGCAAATAGAGAGTTGGCAGGAACGAGACTCGTGACCCTTTCTGAACTGCCGTGCTTTTTGGTCGCCGTAACGGAATGGATCCTCGGGTCTGCGCAGTCGCTTCGCGCCTGCTCCGCCCGTGGATGACGAAGGTAAAAGCGCCATGAGCAAGCCCCAGAACCCTGTCCAGATGGCCGTGATCGGCGCCGCCCATGGCATCAAGGGCGAATTGCGGGTGAAGACCTTCACCGGTGAGCCGCTGGCGCTGGCCGATTACGGGCCGCTCTACGCCAGGGACGGGCGCGCCTTCCAGATCATCGACATCAGGCCTGCCAACACCGTGGTCGTGGTGCGCTTCAAAGGTGTCGCCGACCGCAACGCGGCCGAGGCGCTGGCCGGCACGGAGCTGTTCGTCGACCGTTCGATGCTGCCGGACGATGGCGAGGAAGATGAATTCTATCATGCCGACCTTGTCGGCCTCGAAGTCCGCGACGATACGGCTGCCGTGCTTGGCAAGGTGGTCGCGGTGCACAATTTCGGCGGCGGCGACATTCTCGATGTGACGCTGGGCGGGCGCAAGGGCGTGCTGATCCCGTTCACACAGGCCGCCGTGCCGCAAGTGTCGATCGCCGAGGGTTTTGTCCGTGTCGATCCGGCGGCAGCCGGGCTGGTCGACGACGAGGATGGCGATGGCGATGGCCCGCGCGAGGAAGACTTCGATCCGAAAGGCCGGCCGCGCGGACCGAGCGATGCCGGGGGCAACCGGTGAGTTTTTCCGCTTGCGTGCTGACGCTTTACCCCGAAATGTTTCCCGGCGCGCTCGGCCTGTCGTTGGCTGGCCGGGCGCTGGAGGCCGGGACGTGGTCGCTGGAGGCGATCCAGATCCGTGGCTTCGCCACCGACCGCCATCGCACCGTCGACGACACGCCCGCCGGCGGCGGCGCCGGCATGGTGATGCGCGCCGACGTGCTGGCGAAAGCCATCGACCATGCTTCGCCGGAAGGCGACGCGCGGCCACGGCTGCTGATGAGCCCGCGCGGCAAGCCGCTGACCCAGGCGCGTGTGCGCGAACTGGCCGCTGGGCCAGGCGCCGTCATCCTGTGCGGCCGCTTCGAGGGCGTCGACCAGCGGGTGATCGACGCGCGGGGATTGGAGGAGGTCTCTATCGGTGACTTCATCCTCTCCGGTGGCGAGCCGGCAGCGCTCGTGCTGCTCGATGCGGTGGTGCGGCTGTTGCCCGGCGTGATGGGCAACGCGGTGTCGGGCGAGGAGGAGAGTTTCGAAAACGGCCTGCTCGAACATCCGCACTATACGCGGCCGCAGGAGTTCGAGGGCCGTGAGATTCCCGAGGTGCTGGTTTCCGGCAACCACAAGAAGATCGCCGCATGGCGTCGGGCGGAGTCAGAGAAGCTGACGAAAGAGCGGCGTCCGGATTTGTTGGGCGCCGCCGCTCACCCTTTCCAAAAGTAATAGAAAGCCAGAAACAGACCGACAGCGACGACGAAGCCGCGCACCGCGTTTTGTGGCACGCGCTTGGCGATCCAGACGCCGGCATAGCCGCCGAGCGCGCCGCCCGGGATCATGATGATCGCCTGCGGCCAGGCGACGACGCCGCCCGAGACGAAGACGACGATAGCGACCGCCGCGATGACCATGGCCAGCATGTTCTTCAGCGCGTTCAGCCGGTGATAGTCGCCGGCCTGGGTGAGGCCGAGCGTCGCCAGCATCATCACGCCCATGCCGGCGCCGAAGAAGCCGCCATAGATGGCGGTGAGAAACTGCGCCAGGGAGCCGGCGAGCGAGCCCACCGCCGCTTCATGACCGGGCTTCGGCACTGGTTTCAGCCAGGGGCCGGCTGCGAACAGGGCTGTCGCGGCCAGGAGCAGCCACGGCACCAGAGCGCGAAACGACGGATTGTCGAGCGCCAAAAGGATCAGCGCGCCGGCCAGTGCACCCACGGCCGAAATCAGGCACAGCAGCAGCGCGCCGCGCCAGAAGTGCCTGATATCGGCCGAGTAGGCGAGGGTCGAGGTGATGTAGCCTGGAAATTGCGTCACCGAGGAGGTGGCGTTGGCGACGATCGGCGGCAGGCCGACCAACGTCATGGCGCCGAAGGTGATGAAGGTGCCGCCACCGGCGACCGCATTGGCGGCGCCTGACAGAAAGCCCGCCAGAAACAGCAGGATGGCATCGAAGACAGACATGAATTGCGGCCGCTCAAAACTGTGTTATTTCAGGCTTAGAAAGCCTGAACGACCGGCGCAACCCGGCACGGCAGGATTACGATGGTGCCATGCGAGCAGAAAATGCGCTGCCAAGGCGTGACAAAGCGGCGAAATAGCTGTATGTGCCCGCCCGTACCGGCCAGAAAGAATCTGCCGGACCCGTCAACAATGACGGTGTAGTCGCCCCTGCTGGATGTTTCAAAGACAAATGTCTTGGAGACAAAAGGCATAGCCAAGCGGTCAATGGAACTGCAAGGCGAGTGTCGGACGCTCTGACTGTCGGAAGAACAAGAAGTGGACTTTTGAGATGGATATTCTCCGTCAGCTCGAGGCCGAACAGGCCGCCAAGATCGAAGCCAAGCGCAAGCTTCCCGAATTCCAGCCCGGCGACACCGTGCGCGTCCAGGTCCGCGTGACCGAAGGCACCCGCACCCGCGTCCAGGCCTATGAGGGCGTCGTCATCGCCCGCGCAGGCGCCGGCTTCCAGGAGAACTTCACGGTTCGCAAGATTTCCTACGGCGAAGGCGTCGAGCGCGTGTTCCCGGTCTACTCGCCGATGGTTGAAGGCGTCGAGATCGTTCGCCGCGGCAAGGTGCGTCGCGCCAAGCTCTATTACCTGCGCGATCGTCGCGGCAAATCGGCCCGTATTTCGGAAAACACCGGCGTGCGCGCCCGCAAGCTGAATGATGAGGAGCGCGATGCGCTGAACGCCGAGAAGGCCCGCATCGAGGCCGAGAAGGTGGCAGCAGCCGAGGCCCTGGCCGTCGAGAAGGCCGCCCAGGACGCCGCCGAGAAGAAGGCCGCCGCCGAAGCCGAAGCAGCAGCCAAGGCCGCCGCGGAAGCGACCCCCGCCGAATAAGGTTTTCGGACATCCCATTCAAAAAGGCGGCTTCGGCCGCCTTTTTCGTTTCACCGGACTGTGAACGCTTTCAGCGCCAGAAACGGGATCCGCTGTTGACGGCACATTATCTTGTGTACTAAATAATCGTGTACAAAGTAATTGGAGATTTGATATGGCACTCTACACCACACAGGCTCACGTCACCGGCGGCCGCGCCGGTCATGGCGAGACCAGCGACGGTCTGCTCAAGGTCGATCTGGCAATGCCCAAGGAGCTCGGCGGGCCGGGGGGCGCCACCAATCCTGAGCAACTGTTCGCAATCGGCTATGCCGCCTGCTTCGAAAGCGCCATCCGCTTCGTCGCGCGCAAACAGAAGCTGTCGCTGACGGATGCCGGGGTAACCTCCACCGTCAGCCTGCTTCCCAATGGCGAAGGCTTTAAGCTCGGCGTCGCGCTCGCGGCGGAAACGAAAGGCCTTGATCAGGCGGCGGCGGAAGCGCTTGTATCGGAGGCGCACAAGATCTGCCCCTATTCCAACGCCATCAGGGGCAATGTCGACGTAGCGCTTTCGGTAAAGGCGGCATGACGGAAAAGACGACAAAGAGCACCAGCGACGTCCCGGCGGAGGCCACCGGGACGTTTCACGTTCCGCGGCTCGACCAGCAGCTGTGCTTCGCGCTCTATTCGGCAAGCGGGCTGATGACGAAGCTCTACCGCCCGCTGCTCGATCCGCTCGGCCTGACCTATCCGCAATATCTGGCCATGTTGGCGCTGTGGGAACGAGCTCCAAGCACGGTTGGCGAGCTTGGCGAAGCGCTTGGGCTGGATTCGGCGACGCTGACGCCGCTGCTCAAGCGGATGGAGGCTGGCGGACTGGTCACACGCCGGCGCGACCCCGCCGACGAGCGCCGGGTTATGGTCGAGCCGACAGCGAAGGGCCAAGCGTTGCGTGAGCAGGCCAAAAGCGTGCCGGCGGCGATGCTTTGCAACCTGCCGCTGGATGCCGACGAGTTGAAATCCCTGCACCGCACGCTGACGCGGTTCGTCTCCGGCTTGCGCAAGGCAGATGCCGGCATCGCGAAGCGGAGCTGATCGCTGCCGCGACACCGTTCAATCCTGAATCCCGGAAATGAAGGCACTGGAATCCGCTTTCGCGCATCCTGACGCAGCGGACCGTCTTGCATGACGCTTGCGGAAAGCTAAAGTCGGCGCCGTATTTTCCTGCAAGCCCGGCCATGTCCGGGTCCGTCAATTTCCGGGGAGTGTGTCATGACCAAATCGAAACTGCTGCTGGCAGGCCTGCTTGCCCTCGTCCTGACGCCCGTTGCCGCCTTTGCGCAGGCGCTGCCCGACCTCGGCGGCAAAAAGGTGGTGGTTGTGACCGAAAACGCCTATCCGCCGCTGCAGTTCATCGATGCCAAGACCGGCAAGCAGATCGGCTGGGAGTATGACGCGATGAACGAGATCGCCAAGCGGCTCAATTTCACGGTCGAGTACCAGAACACTTCCTGGGACGCGATGATCCAGGCGGTTTCCGACAACCAGTACAACATTGGCATGACCGGCATCACCATCAAGGACGACCGCAAGGAGAAGGTCGATTTCTCCGACCCCTATATGCGCTCGGAACAGTTCATGCTGGTGCGCGGCGATGAGAGCCGCTTCACTGACGACAAGACCTTCGGCGACTTCAAGGACGGGCTGATCGGCGCGCAGGCCGGCACCACGCCCTTCTACACCGCCGTCTACAGCGTGCTCGACGGCAATGAGCAGAACCCGCGCATCAAACTGTTCGAGACCTTCGGCGCGACCGTGCAGGCACTGAAATCAGGCGACGTCGATGTCGTTTTGACCGATGGCACCGCTGGCAAAGGCTATGTCGACGCCTCCGAGGGCAAACTGAAACTGATCGGCGGGCCGCTCGGCACCGAGGATTTCGGTTTCATTTTCCCCAAGGGTTCCGACCTGGTGAAGCCGATCAACGCGGCAATCGCTGCGTTGAAGGCGGACGGGACGTTCGATGCGCTGAACAAGAAATGGTTTCTTGATTACAAGATGGGGCAGTGATTTCGCGCTGACTTCGCGCTTGAACGCCCCCCTCTGCCCTGCCGGGCATCTCCCCCTCAAGGGGGGAGATCGGCTCTTTTTTCCGCTTTCGCCAATCACCAAAGTTGTAAAAAGAGTGCCGTCGACGAAGCTGCCAATCTCCCCCCTTGAGGGGGAGATGTCCGGCAGGACAGAGGGGGGCGCCTTGGCGCAATCCTTTTGATGCCTCCCGCCTCTTCGTCCAAAGCCGACTTCCCCTGGTGGCTTGTCGTTGCCGCAGCCCTCGCGATCGCGGTGGCCGTCTTCGTCGCCACCAGCAACCTCTATGCCCAGGTGTTCGCCACGGTCGCCAAGGGCATCGGCGTCACCATCTTCGTCACCGTGATCGCCTTCGTGCTGGCGTCGGCCATTGGGCTCGGCATCGCGCTGATGGGAATGTCCGGTTCGCGCTGGCTGCGCCAGATCGCGCGCTTCTATGTCGAGATCGTCCGCGGCGTGCCGATCCTGGTGCTGTTGTTCTGGATCGCCTTTGCCGGCGCGCCGGCCTTCGTCGCGGCCTGGAACGCGCTGACCGCGCCGCTGCAAAACGCCGGCCTGTTCGGCGAGCTTTTGGTGCGCGACGTGTCGCTGCTCTGGCGCGCCATCATGGCGCTGACCATCGGCTATTCGGCTTTCATCTCGGAGGTTTTCCGGGCCGGCATCCAGGCGGTGGAGAAGGGTCAGATCGAAGCGGCGAAGGCGCTTGGGCTGACACGCGCGCAGCGTTTCCGGCTGATCGTGTTCCCACAGGCAATCCGCACCATCCTGCCGCCGCTCGGCAATGATTTCGTCGCTTTGGTCAAGGATTCCTCGCTGGTCTCGGTGCTCGGCGTTGCCGACATCACGCAGATGGGCAAGGTCTACGCCGCCGGCTCCTTTCGCTTCTTCGAGACCTATTCGATAACGGCCTACATCTATCTCATCCTGACCGTCGGCCTGTCGCTGGCGCTCAGGGCGCTGGAGCGGCGGCTGCGCCGCCAGCACGAGGAATAGTTTTTCGGCCAAGGCAGCGCTACGATCCCCGAGCATTCCCCTTGAGGAGGTCCCCATGATCGTCGACAAAGCCAATGCGGCGCTGGATTCCGTCTATACGGCCGACACGCCGGAAGCGCTTGAGGAGGCCTATGCCGCGTGGGCCGCGACCTATGACAGCGAGACCGCCTCGCTCGGCTACCTCCTGCCTTTCCTGATCACCGCCTGGGTGGCGCGTCATGTGCCGGCGGGCGATGGCCCCTTGCTCGATGCCGGCTGCGGCACTGGCCTGTCGGGATCCTCGCTGAAGGCGCTCGGTTACCGCGACATTGCGGGGCTCGACCTCTCGTACGATATGCTGAAGATCGCCGGCAGCCGCAATGCCTACAGCGACCTGAAGCAGGCAATGCTCGGCGAAACGCTGCCGTGGCCGGACGGCCACTTCCGCGCCTTCTTCTCGACCGGCGTGTTCACCATCAGCCATGCGCCGGCGACAGGCCTGCACGAACTGGTGCGCATCACCCGCCAGGGCGGCCACGCCATCTTCACCGTGCGCGACCAGGTGTTCGAGAGCGGCGGCTTCCAAGCCGTGTTCGACGAGCTGGAGCAGGCAGGGAAATGGCGGCCGATCGAGGAAAGCCCGTGGTTCCGCTGCTATGCGATCGCCGAGCCTGACGCGCTGGTGAAGACGTTTGTGTTTGAAGTGTTGTGACTCCACTTACCTTCTCCCCTTGCGGGAGAAGGTAAAGGCGCTGAACGCCGCAATTGCCGAAAACCCAAAACATTGGTATGAGCCACGCCATGGAAGAGCTTTTTGGCGATCCGGCCTACAAGGGGTTCGTGCTGCAGGACAGGAAACGCCTGCCGTCGCGTTTTTCCGCGCGCGTGTCCGGGGCGCTGACCAGCCGACTACCCTAGGCCGACCTGTTCGGGTCCCTTTCGCCGGGCCTGAGGTCCGGTACCTGCTCTTTCCCATTCTCATATCGACGGATTTACGCACATGAGCGCACCGCGCACCCTCTACGACAAGATTTTCGACGACCATGTCGTCGATCGCCAGGACGACGGCACCTGCCTGCTCTACATCGACCGCCACCTGGTCCATGAAGTGACCAGCCCGCAGGCCTTCGAAGGCCTGCGCATGACCGGCCGTAAAGTCCGGCATCCGGAAAAGACGCTGGCCGTGGTCGATCACAATGTCTCGACCTCGCCCGAGCGCAAGTTCGGCATCAAGAACGAGGAAAGCCGCATCCAGGTCGAGGCGCTGGCCAAGAACGCCAGGGATTTCGGCGTCGAATATTATTCCGAGAACGATATCCGCCAGGGCATCGTCCACATCATCGGTCCGGAGCAGGGCTTTACTCTGCCCGGCATGACCATCGTCTGCGGCGACAGCCACACCTCGACGCATGGCGCTTTCGGCGCGCTGGCGCATGGCATCGGCACGTCCGAGGTCGAGCATGTTCTGGCGACGCAGACGCTGATCCAGCGCAAGGCCAAGAACATGCTGGTGCGTGTCGACGGCCAGTTGCCGGAGGGCGTCACCGCCAAGGACATCATCCTGGCCATCATCGGCGAGATCGGCACCGCCGGCGGCACCGGCTATGTCATCGAATATGCCGGCGAAGCGATCCGTGCGCTGTCGATGGAAGGCCGCATGACGATCTGCAACATGTCGATCGAAGGCGGCGCGCGCGCCGGCCTGATCGCCGCCGACGAGACGACCTTCGCCTATGTCAAGGACAAGCCGCGCGCGCCGAAGGGCGCGTCCTGGGATGCGGCACTCGAATATTGGAAGACGCTGCAGTCCGACGAAGGCGCGCATTTCGACAAGGTGATCGTGCTCGACGCGGCCAAGCTGCCGCCGATCGTCTCCTGGGGCTCCTCGCCCGAGGATGTCGTGTCGGTGCAGGGCATCGTGCCGAACCCGGACGACATCGCCGATGAAAACAAGCGCACCTCCAAGCAGCGCGCGCTCGACTATATGGGTCTGACGCCGGGCACCAAGATCACCGACATCACGCTCGACCGCGTCTTCATCGGTTCGTGCACCAACGGCCGCATCGAGGATCTGCGCGCCGTCGCCAAGGTGGTCGAAGGCAAGACGGTCAGCCCGCATGTCGATGCGATGATCGTGCCCGGCTCCGGCCTGGTCAAGGAACAGGCGGAAGCCGAAGGTCTCGACAAGATCTTTGTCGCCGCCGGCTTCGACTGGCGCGAGCCGGGCTGCTCGATGTGCCTTGCCATGAACGACGACCGGCTAAAGCCGCATGAACGCTGCGCCTCGACCTCGAACCGCAATTTCGAGGGCCGGCAAGGCTTCAAGGGCCGCACCCATCTCGTGTCGCCGGCGATGGCGGCCGCGGCGGCGATCGCCGGCCACTTCGTCGACATCCGCGAGTGGAAGTAACCCGGATTTGAACAGAACCCGAGCCGCGCCCGGCTCGGGTCAGCTCTTTCCGTCGCGGCGGACGAGCTCGTGGAACTCCTCGCGGCGTCCCGGCTGTTCGGCCGCGACCACTAGCGCAAGCTGTTGTTCCTCGAAGAGCTTGAACCATTCGTCCCATTCGACGAGTTCATAGCCTCCCGCATTGAGCGGCCGTTCAGGCTGGTCCTGATCCTGATAGGCGTGCTGGCCGAAGACCAGCCTCAACATGGGCTGCGTCCCCGCTTCCGGCGATATGTCGACGATTGCGGGAAAGCCGGCGCGCCCGGCAGCCCATGAGCGGATCGCATCGTGGTCGGTCAGTGTGATTGTGTCGGCCATGGGTCGCTCCAGATTGTGAACGGAGGAACGCTGACTGGGGACTGCGGTTCCCTGACATTATTTTGAGACGGCGGTCCTGCTTACCGCTTTCGCTTAACCGCTTGTTTGGGCTTGCCCTCTAAGCTCTTCCCTGACGTAAGCCAGGGGAAGTCACAGTCGGTTGGACACGGGTCTGCTCATTGCGCTGCTCAACCCGACGATCGCGCTGGCGCTCGGCGCGGCGTTCCTTGTGCTATGGTCCTATCAGCGCCACCGCCCCTATCTGGCCGTTTTGGCGATCAGCTACAGTCTCTCGGCGGCTGGCTTCCTGCTGCAGTATTTCACCTTGCCCATCGGGATGCCGCTGACCAAGCTTACGTCGAACATCTGCTTCACCATCGCCGCGTGCTGCCTGGCCAGCGCTGTCATCCACCGCTATGGCCGCAAGGTGCCCTATGTGGGGATCGCCGTGCTGGCCGGCGGCGGCCTGGCGTCGTTGTGCTGGTTCCTGTTCGTCGCGCCGGATCTCACCTGGCGCATCCTGGCGATGAATTTCGCATTCGGCGGCATCAGCCTTCTGGTTGCTGCCGAACTGCGCCCGGTGCGCAACAACGGCCCGACCGAAAAAATCCTGTTCGTGCTGTCGCTGCTGTCGGGCGTCAATTTCTTCGTGCGCACCCTTGCCGTCGTCATCGCGCATGGGCCCTTCGCCAGCTATGACGGGTTCTATGGCTCGTCCTACTGGACGACGGCGCTGCTGTCGCACGCGCTGCTCTCGCTGCTCATTGCGTTGTGCCTGTTTTCCGCCGCGGCACTCGACGTGTTGAAGGCATTGAAGACCGAGACCTATACCGACCCCCTGTCGGGCCTGCTCAACCGGCGTGGCTTCGAGGAACGCGGCATGCGGCTCTTGCAGCACTGCGCCTCGGCCCGGTTCCCGGTCGCGCTGGTGTTGGCCGACCTCGATCACTTCAAGGCGCTCAACGATGTGCATGGGCATGGCGCGGGCGATCGCGTGATCGCCGACTTCGCCGCCAAGCTTCGGTCGGCGGCCGGCGCGCGCGGTGTTGCCGGGCGTATCGGCGGCGAGGAATTCGCGGTGCTGCTGCCACTCAGCGATCTTGCCGCGGCCCGGCTGTTCGCCGAGGCGGTGCGCACCGTCTATTCGGCCGGTCATGTCGACGGACTTCCCCAGGGAACGAGGGTGACGGCAAGCTTCGGCGTGGCGGCCCGCAGCGGTGGCGAGGCGCTGGAGCCGCTGATGCGCCGTGCCGACGATGCGCTCTACAAAGCCAAGAAGAACGGCCGCGACAGTGTACGCCTGTCCTATGAGCGGCCGGAAACGGCGTTCCTGCCGGAGCCGCTCAAGACCGGCTGAATCTGCCCGGACGGGACGGCGTTAACGTCTTCTTCGCCCGTCGATGATTAGCTGTCGGCGCGGGTGCGGGAGAACATGAGCGGCGCCAACTTCATCCTGTTGATCAATCTGTCGGTTGCCGGCCTGCTGGCGGCATCCTTCATGGCGGTCGCCTTCCACGATGTCGGCCGCGCGCCGGCGCGCTGGCTGGCATTTGGCTATCTGCTGGGCATGGCCTATTCGGCCATCGAATTCTCCATTCCCGCTTTCTCCGACGCGCGGCTCCCGGTCGTGGCCGCCTTCGCGGTTTTCCTTGCCGCCACCATTGCGTTCAATGGCGGGCTTGCCCGCAAATACGGCGTGGCACTGCCCTGGAAGCCGATGCTGTTGTTCCTGTTGACCACCACCATAGCTGTGTATTTCGTGCAGGATCTGCCCCGCCAGTCGCTGATCCGCATCATGGCTTACCAGCTTCCCTATGCGGTCATGCAGTTTGTGGGGCTGGCCATTGTCTGGTCATCGAGGCAAAAGCTTGCCCGTCTCGATCGCATGTTGATGGCCGTGCTGGCGGCGAGCGGTCTGCAGTTTGCCTCCAAACCGTTCATCGCGCATGCGCTTGGCGGCTGGGGCGCCAATCCGCAGGCCTATCTGCAAAGCAACTACGCGCTGGTGTCGCAATCGCTCGGCACTGTCTTTGCGCTGGCGCTGGCGCTGCTGATGCTGGCCATCCTGGTTCGCGACGTGCTCGCCGAAGTGACGTCGAAGTCGGAAACGGACACGCTGTCGCGTCTGCTCAACCGCGGCGGCTTCACCCGGCATGCCGAGCTGGCGGTGCTTGGCGCGATGCGGCAAGGCGTGCCGGTCGCGCTGGTCATCGCCGATCTCGATCATTTCAAGAGCGTCAACGACAGTTTCGGCCATGCGTCAGGCGACCGGGTGATCGAGACTTTTGCAGGCTTCCTGCGCGAAGCTGCAGCCGCGCATCACGTTGCGGGTCGGATTGGCGGCGAGGAGTTCGCCATCATCCTGCCGGGGACCAACCTTGCCGCGGCGCGGCTGTTCGCCGAGGGGACGCGCAGCGCCTTTGGCGGGCTGCCCATCGACGGGCTGCCGGCAGACAACCGCTGCACCGCGAGCTTCGGCGTCGCCGAACTTCATCCGAGCGAAGACTTTGCCGATCTGATGCGGCGCGCCGACCAGGCGCTCTATCAGGCGAAGAATGCCGGGCGCGATTGCGTGCGCGTCTCCGCCGGACCGGCCGGCAACTGGTCGTCAGCCGGAATGGAAGCCAGAGCAATTTCAGGAAAAGTGTGAAACGGTTTTCCCGGGAAAGCGCATAGCGCTTTCCCTTGGGAAATTGCGTCCAAACAAAGTGTCTAGCGGCAGGGGCTGAGTTCGGGCATCTCGCCGTCGGAGAGACCGTACATATAGGAGCGGCCCTTCACCAGCACAGGCGGCCGGTAGCAATCACTGTATCCGCTGATTTCGTCGGCTTCGTTCTCGTAGATCACCTTGGGCTGGCCGGCGCTGGTGTAGTCGGATAGCTGCTTGGCCAGCTTGCCTTCGCCGACGATGATGCGCTTGTAGCCGGCGGCGCTGTCGACAACGAGATTGCCGAAGGAATCAGCGTAGACGCGATCCTGATGCCGGGCGCCGGCGAGCGCTGGCGCTGCAAGGGCTACGACCGATGCCGCCACGATGAGCGCCGCAAGGCGCGATCTGCCTGAATTCGAACGCATGGCGTCCTCCGTGTCCTGAGGGAAAGCCTCCTCGAATCAGAAATTAACGTTTTCTTAACCTTTGTTAAGAGGCCAGCGCGTTTGGCGGCGATGTCTCGGTAAACATGGTTAATATCCGTTAATATCCGACTGGATGGAAAACCCGTTGGCCATTATTCGGCCATGCTTGGCCGCACCATCGCGGCTGGTGTCCGTCTCGGCGTCGGGATGACCTTGATCTTGGCAAAGCATCGCGGCTGGTTTGCCGCGCGGGAGGACAGCATATGGCGCTACGCCGGCCGATTTGGGCGTCCGTTTTCCCGTTGCTCGGGGTCGTCGCTGGCTGTGTGCCACAGGACAGTGGGCCGAAGGCGGCCAATACCGTCGTCGTCTCACCTGCGCCGGCTCAGCAGTCCGTCGCAGCCGCGGCGCCTCCGGCAGCTGCAGCCAAGATCATCACCGACCTTACCGCGCCGCGATCCGGCATAGGCACGGCCACCTACCGATGCGGCAACAACGGTATGATCTCCATCCAAAATCTAGGCACGTCGTTGCGTGTGGTCGGGTCCGATGGCGCGACCGAGGAGTTTGCGGCGTCGCCCGCCAACCAGAGCAGCCGCTACCAGGCGGCCACGCATGACGCAATCGTGATCGACGGACGCGAGGCGCTGGTGATGAAGAAGGGGTCGACGCCGCAGACCTGCAAACGCTAGGGCTAATCTCAACACCGCCGGGCCCTTGGGCCAGACATGTTGCACTGCAGCGATATCGAGCCGGCTTCGGGCCTCCCGGCCTAATCGATTGAAGCCTAAGCCGGCCTTTTAGTCAGACTAAATTACGTTTTCGAAACGGTTTTCTGGCTTTGACGCGGTGCAAAAAGAGCATTAGAAACCGGCTGTCCGAAGTCGCAACCGGAAGCGGCAATGCCGCATTTCCACCTGAGGCTCCAGAGAGACGCCGAACTGGGGGAGCCATGAGCAAATCACCAGCCACCCGCGAATTTGCCAGACGTGAACGGCCGATTTCGCCGCACCTCACCGTGTACCGGCCGCCGATCACCATGACGATGTCGATCATTCACCGCATCACCGGTGGGGCGCTGTATTTCGGCACGCTGCTGGTCGCCCTGTGGCTGATGGCGGCGGCCAGCTCGCAGGCGACTTTCGATTGGGCCAATTGGGCCTTCGGCACCTGGCTCGGCCGGCTCATCCTGTTCGGCTACACCTGGGCGCTGATGCACCATATGCTGGGTGGCGTGCGCCATCTGGTCTGGGACACCGGCGCCGGCCTCGAGAAGCATACCGCCTCGAAGATCGCCTGGGCGACGCTGGCCGGCTCGATCCTGCTCACGCTGCTGATCTGGATCGCCGGCTATATGGCGCGGGGAGCCTGACCATGAGCGGCAAAAACACCGACATGCGCACGCCGCTGGCGAGGGTCCGCGGCCTCGGCTCCGCCCGCGAGGGCACCGGGCATTTCTGGCGCCAGCGCCTGACCGCGATCGCCAACATCCCGCTGATCCTGTTCTTCGTCGGCTTCCTGATCGCGCTCAACGGCGCCGACTACGCACATGTGCGGGCAGCTCTTGCCAACCCGTTCGTCGCGCTGGTGATGGCCCTGGTGCTTATTTCCGGGCTTACCCATATGCGGCTCGGCATGCAGGTGATCATCGAGGATTACGTGCATGGCGAAGGCATGAAGCTGGCGCTGATCGCGCTCAATACATTTTTCACCATAGCGGTCGGCGTCGCCTCGATCTTCGCCCTGCTCAAGCTGGCATTCGGAGGCTGAGTTGGCCAAGGACGCGAAACAAGCCAACACGGCAGGCTATACCTTTGTCGACCACAAGTTCGACGTGGTGGTCGTTGGCGCCGGCGGCGCCGGCCTGCGCGCCACGCTCGGCATGGCCGAACAGGGCCTGCGCACCGCCTGCATCAGCAAGGTGTTCCCGACCCGCTCGCACACGGTGGCGGCGCAAGGCGGCATTGCCGCCTCGCTGTCCAACATGGGTCCCGATTCCTGGCAGTGGCACATGTACGACACCGTCAAGGGCTCGGACTGGCTGGGCGATGTCGACGCCATGGAATATCTGGTGCGCGAAGCGCCGGCCGCGGTCTACGAGCTCGAACATTATGGCGTGCCGTTTTCGCGCACCGAAGAGGGCAAGATCTACCAGCGGCCGTTCGGCGGCCACATGATGAACTATGGCGAAGGCCCGCCGGTGCAACGCACCTGTGCCGCCGCCGACCGCACCGGCCATGCCATCCTGCACACGCTTTACGGACAGTCGCTGAAGAACAACGCGCAGTTCTTCATCGAGTATTTCGCGCTCGACCTGATCATGGAGCCGGACGGCACCTGCACCGGCGTTCTCGCCTGGAACCTGGATGACGGCACCATCCACCGCTTCTCGGCCAAGATGGTGGTGCTGGCGACCGGCGGCTATGGCCGCACCTATTTCTCGGCCACCTCGGCGCACACCTGCACCGGCGACGGCGGCGGCATGGCCGCGCGTGCCGGCTTTCCGCTGCAGGACATGGAGTTCGTGCAATTCCACCCGACCGGCATCTATGGCGCCGGCTGCCTGATCACCGAGGGCGCGCGCGGCGAGGGCGGTTATCTCGTCAATTCCGAGGGCGAGCGCTTCATGGAGCGCTATGCGCCGTCAGCCAAGGACCTTGCCTCGCGCGACGTCGTCTCGCGCTGCATGACGCTGGAAATCCGCGAGGGTCGCGGCGTCGGCAAGAACAAGGACCACATCTTCCTGCATCTCGACCATCTCGATCCCGCCGTCCTGCATGAGCGGCTGCCGGGCATTTCGGAATCGGCCAAGATCTTTGCCGGTGTCGACCTCACCAAGGAGCCGATTCCGGTGCTGCCCACGGTCCACTACAATATGGGCGGCGTGCCGACCAATTACTGGGGCGAGGTGCTCAATCCGACGGCGATCAATCCAGACCAGGTGTCGCCCGGATTGATGGCTGTCGGCGAAGCCGGCTGCGCCTCAGTGCATGGTGCCAATCGGCTCGGTTCGAATTCGCTGATCGATCTTGTGGTGTTCGGCCGCGCGGCCGCGATCCGCGCCGGCCAGGTCATCGACCGCAAGTCGGCGATCCCTTCGCCCAACGAAGCCTCGGTCGAAAAGATCATGGACCGCTTCGACCGGCTGCGCCACGCCAATGGCTCGACGCCGACGGCCAGCTTGCGTGAAAAGATGCAGAAGGCGATGCAGGAAGACGCGGCCGTATTCCGCACGCAGGAGTCCCTCGAAAGCGGCTGCAAGCGCGTTTCGCAGATCTGGGGCGAGTTGAAGGACATCAAAGTGTCCGACCGCTCGATGATCTGGAACTCCGATCTGGTCGAGACGCTGGAGCTGGAAAACCTGATGGCCAATGCCATCACCACGGTCTACAGCGCCGAGGCGCGCAAGGAGAGCCGCGGCGCACACGCACGCGAGGACTTTTCGGTGCGCGACGACGCTGTCTGGCGCAAGCACACGCTGGCCAGGCTCAGCGAAGACGGCAAGGTGACGCTCTCCTACCGGCCGGTGCACACCGAGCCGCAGCTGGCTGAAAAGGACGGCGGCATCAGCCTCGCCAAGATCGCGCCCAAGGCCCGGGTGTATTGAGGATCGAACATGGTTGAACTCACGCTCCCCAAGAATTCGCAGATCAAGCCGGGGAAGACCTGGCCAAAGCCGGAGGGCGCCACCAATCTGCGGGAATACCGCATCTATCGCTGGTCGCCGGACGATGACGAGAACCCGCGCATCGACACCTATTTCGTCGACATGGACGATTGCGGGCCGATGGTGCTCGACGCGCTGCTGTGGATCAAGAACAAGATCGACCCGACGCTGACCTTGCGGCGTTCCTGCCGCGAAGGCATTTGCGGCTCCTGCGCCATGAACATCGACGGTTCCAACACGCTCGCCTGCACCAAGGGCTGCGACGACATTTCCGGCGCGGTAAAAGTCTACCCGCTGCCGCATATGCAGGTGGTCAAGGATCTTGTGCCCGACCTCACCAATTTCTATGCCCAGCATGCCTCGATCCAGCCTTGGCTGAAGACGGTGTCGCCGGAGCCGGCCAAGGAGTGGCTGCAGAGCCACGAGGACCGCGAGAAACTCGACGGGCTCTACGAATGCATATTGTGCGCCTGCTGCTCGACCTCGTGCCCGAGCTACTGGTGGAACGGCGACCGCTATCTCGGCCCGGCAACGCTTCTGCAGGCCTATCGCTGGCTGATCGATAGCCGCGACGAGGCCACCGGCGAGCGGCTCGACAACCTCGAAGACCCGTTCCGGCTCTATCGCTGCCACACCATCATGAACTGCGCGCAGACCTGCCCCAAGGGCCTCAACCCGGCCAAGGCGATCGCCGAGATCAAGAAGATGATGGTGGAGAGAAGGGTCTAGGCGGAGCGGATTTGCTGCAAACCTCGGATGTCGCGATCCGTAGCGCCCCCCTCTGTCCTGCCGGACATCTCCCCCACGTGGAGGGAGATTGGCTGTCATCGCGGCTTAGCCAATCTCAAAGGTTGAAGGATGACGCGCGCTCGGCGAAGCTGGCGAGCTCCCCCACGTGGGGGAGATGTCCCGCAGGACAGAGGGGGGCGCTGTCCCGCCGGCCTCAGAAAGGATTTTAGTCCAATGAGCGACGATCTTCCCATCCTCTCTCCCAGCGAAGCCCGCATCCTCGGCTGCCTGATCGAGAAGAAAGAGCTGACGCCGGATGTCTATCCGCTGACGCTCAACGCAGCACTGGCCGCCGCCAACCAGAAGACGGCGCGCGAGCCGGTGATGGCACTGGAGCAGACCGAGGTGCACCGGGGGCTGAAGCTGCTCGAACAAAAGGGACTGGTGCGGCAGATGTTCGGCTCGCGCGTCGAGCGCTACGAGCACCAGATGGCGCAGCGCTTCTCGCTGACCACGCCGCAGACCGCTTTGATCGGCCTGCTGTTGCTGCGCGGGCCGCAGACGGCCCATGAACTGCTGGCGCGGGGCGAGCGCATGGCGCGGTTCCCGTCGATCGAAGATCTGCGCGCCGAACTCGACATGCTGATCGGCCGTCGACCGCCACTCATCCAGGAAATCCCGCGCGGACCAGGCCAGCGCGAGGACCGCTACGTTCATCTCCTCAGCGGCCCGGTGGACGTTGCCGCCCTTTCGGTGCAGCGCAGTGCATCGGCCCTGCCTGCTTCCGACCTGGAGGCGCGGTTGGAGGCATTGGAGCAGGAAGTCGCCGCACTGCGCGCTCGCCTGGACGCGCTGGGAGCATAGGCCGGCGCGCGCCTGGGCGCTCGCGCCGGGTCTTACACGGATGCAGCGCTTTCAGCCGAGCCGGGCATCAAGCGATACGTTTATGGCGCCGAGCGCCTTCGAGACCGGGCATCCGGCCTTGGCCTTCTCGGCCAGCTCCGTGAATTTCGCCGCATCGATGCCGGGCACCTTGCCGACCGCGGTGAGTGCGCTGCCGGTGATCCCCGTGCCGGGAACCAGCGTCACCACGGCCTTGGCATCGAGTTCGGTGGCTGGCGTGCCGTTCTCGGCCAGGAAATGCGAGAACTGCATGGCAAAGCAGCCTGCGTGCGCCGCCGCGATCAGTTCTTCCGGATTGGTGCCGGATTTGCCGCTCTCGTCCTCGAAGCGCGCCTTGAACGAATAGGGCGTGCCCTTCAAGGTTCCGCTCTGGGTGTCGAGCGTGCCCGTGCCCTCTTTCAGATTGCCTTTCCAGACGGCGTTTGCGGTGCGGTCCATGAATTCCTCCTTGGTTGTCGTGGTTGGGGTTCGTTGTCGAGGCCGAGCCGGCGTCCGGTCAACTATAGCGCGCGCGGACGCGAAGGCCACTGCGCTCTTTGAACCACCGCACGGTGCCGGCACCGGTGGCCAGATTTTTCCGAAAATGCCGGTGCAGAAATGTCGACTTTGATCTGCTTCGCCCGTCCTGCGGATGGCCACGGATTTGTGGCCGGATGGAAGGTTCACATGGACAGTATGTTTTTTGCATCGTGGAAAGGTGCAGGCTGCGGGGCCGGGCGACGAGAAGAAGACTTCTGGCTGCGTCCGCCGGCGTCCGGCTTTGGCCGGCTTCTGGCGGCGGTTGCCATCATCGGCATCGCGGCATGCCTTCTCGATCATGCGGCGGCGGTCAGTGGCAACACCGATGCCCTCGTCGGCGCATCCTATGGTTCACAGCGGCAAGGGGGCTGGAAATGAAATATGTCTGCCTGGTTATGGTGAGGAAAAGGATCTTCACGCGCTGACCCCGGCAAGGTCGGCCAAGCTCGACGCCGATTCGCTGGCCTACGACCGGGCGCTGGAGGAGAGCGGCCTGCTGATCGTCGCGCAGGCGCTGCAATCGGTGAAAACAGCCAAAACCGTGCGGCGGCGTCAGGGCAAGCGGCTGGTTATCGACGGGCCGTTCGCCGAGACCAAGGAGCAATTGCTTGGTTTCGTCATGATCGAGGCCGGAGATCTCGAAGCGGCGCTGGACATTGCCGCTGGTATTCCACTGGCCGAACTCGGCACGATCGAGGTCCGGGCCATCTACGACATACCGGGGTCATAGAGCCCTGCCAGCGTTGTGGCTGCTTCGAAAACCAGAGCGTCGGGCTGAGCGTTCGGGCTTCGGTTCCGTGCGCAACTTTTGCGTGTTGAAGCAAGGCGAGAGTTCTCCTATCGTCGCCGGGGTTCTTGGGGATTTCGACATGCCTTTCCTGATTGCTATCCTTGGCGTGATGGGCGCGGCGGCGTTCTGGTGGTACCGGATGAAGGCCATGAACGAGGCCGCGCGTGACGTTGCCGATGTCATTGGCCGGGTTCAGGGCTCGGTACGCCGCAAGAAGCTGCGCAAGCAGGCGGCGCTGTCGCCGCTGACGGCGATCGATGATCCAGTCGTAGCGGCGGCTACGCTGATCACATCAATCGTCTCCGAGGATGGGCCCATCCTGCCGCAGCGCGAGGCCGTCATCCGCGCGGTGATTTCCGAGATCGCCGACAAGAAGAAGACCGACGAGGCGGTGATCTATGCCAAATGGGCGGCGGCGCAAGTCGACGACGCCACCGTTGTCATCGACAAGCTGGCGCCGTTTCTACGCGAACGTCTCGATGTCGCCGAGCGAAACGATCTGCTGCAGATGGTCAACCGCGCCGCCCAGGGCGGCGAGAAACGCATCGAAATATCCGACCAGAGGATATTGCGGCTGCGGCAGAAGCTGGGTTTCGAGGTCAACTGAGCGCATACCTTGGGCGATTGGCGGAAACGCCATCGCTTCGTCATCCTGGGGTCTTCGCTCCGCTTCGCGTCGCTGCGCCCAAGGATGACGACGTTGGGGGGCGCTGAATCGATCAGATCGCCTCGCCCTTCAATAGTCGCGGCGTGCTGGCGGACAGTCCCGACGCCTGCCGGATAAAAAAATCCTTCAGGCGCGGCATGCGTTCGACGAGACCGAGGCCGATGTCGCGGACGGTGCGCAGCGGGCCGATATCGTTGGAAAACAGCCGGTTCAGCGCGTCCGTGGTGACACCCATCTGCACCGTGTCGAAGCGGCGCCACTGCTGGTAGCGCTCGAGCACGTCGAGCGCGCCGATGTCCCGGCCGAGCCGGTCGGCCTCGACGATCACCTCGGCAAGGGCCGCGACATCCTTGAAGCCGAGATTGAGTCCCTGGCCGGCGATCGGGTGGATGCCGTGGGCGGCATCGCCGGCGAGCGCGATGCGGGGTGCGACGAAGGCGCGCGCAATGGTCAGGCCGAGCGGCCAGGCGCGCGGCTTATCGGCAACGCGGATCTCGCCAAGCTTCAGGCCAAAGCGCTGTTCGAGTTCGTGTTCGAAGAGGAGATCGTCACCGGCCACCAGCTTCTCGGCGTCGGGCGTACGCTCGACCCAGACGATCGACGAGCGGTTGGTGCCGTCCTCGCCGGGCTTGAGCGGCAATGTGGCGAAGGGGCCGGCCGGCAGGAAATGCTCTTCGGCGCGACCGTTGTGCGGGCGTTCATGCGCCACGGTGCAGACGATGCCCGACTGGCCATATTCCCACTTCACCGTCTTGATGCCGGCCATGTCGCGCAGCTTCGAGTTGACGCCGTCGGCGGCGACCAGCAGGCGGGCCTTCAGGGTCGCGCCGTCGGCGAGATGCACTGTGATGCCGGCGCCGTTGGTCTCGAACCCCTGCACGGCGACGCCTTCGATGATGTCGATGCCGAGCTTTTCGGCGCTGGCCCGCAAGGCGCCGTTCAGCACCCTGTTGGCGACCATATGCGCAAAGGGCTCGCCCGGCGCCACTTCGCCGTCGAAGGTCAGAAAGACCGGACGCACCGGATCGGCGGTGCGCGAATCGGTGATGATCATCTCGGTGATCGCCTGCGCCTGGGGCACGATCTCGGCCCACACGCCGAGCTGGTCGAGCATGCGGCAGGCGGCGGCGGCGATGGCCGAGGCGCGGCCATCCCTTTGCCAGGCGCCAGCAGGTGCGGCATCGACGAGAGCGATGGCGAGACCCGGTCGCGCCTGCTTCAGCGACACGGCGGCGGCCAGGCCGACATAGCCGGCGCCGGCGACCAGGACATCGAGCCCAGATACTGTTTTCGCGTTTGCCCCTGTTTTCGTGTCCGCCTTGCGTTCCATCATCTTCGCTCCTGCGCGCCGCCGGGTCCTGCACCCTTGACTGCCTGTCCGTCCTGTCGGAAACCGCCATAACACTTCTGCGGCGAGGGCGCGAAATATGACGGCAGCCATGGACGAGCTTCTCGGCATTCTCGACCTCGAGAAGCTGGAACACAATCTGTATCGTGGTCGCAGCCCCTTGCTCGACTGGCAGCGCGTGTTCGGCGGCCAGACCATCGCCCAGGCGCTGGTGGCGGCGCAGCGGACAGTGGATCCCGATCGGCACGTGCATTCGCTGCACGGCTATTTCATGCGGCCCGGCGACACCAAGGTGCCGATCGTCTACGAGGTCGACCGTATTCGCGACGGCGGCTCCTTCACCACGCGGCGCGTGGTGGCAGTCCAGCACGGCCAGGCGATCTTTTCGCTCGAAGCCTCGTTCCAGCAGGACGAGGTCGGTCTCGAGCACCAGGTGCCGATGCCGCAGGACGTTCCGGGGCCGGACACGTTGCTGTCGCAACGCGAATTGCTGGGCAAATTCGCCGACGCGGTGCCCGATGGCATCAAACGCTACTGGGAGCGCGACCGGCCGATCGAGATGAAGCCGGTGATGCTGAAGCATTACACCAGCCGCGAAAAGCTGGAGCCGAAGCAGAATATCTGGATCCGCACCACAGGTCCGGTGCCGGCGGACCGCGCCATCCAGGCGGCGGTGCTCGCCTATCTTTCCGACATGACGCTGCTCGACACATCGACCTTCGCGCATGGCCGCGCCATTTTCGATCGCGATATCCAGGCGGCGAGCATTGACCACGCCATGTGGTTCCATCGCAGCCATGCGCTCGACGACTGGATGCTCTACACGCAGGACAGCCCGTCGACACAGGGGTCGCGCGGCTTTACACGCGGGTCGCTGTTTGCCCGCGACGGCACGCTGATCGCCTCGGTTGCGCAGGAAGGGCTGATCCGGCTCAAGCGATCGCCTGCAGAGTAGGCATTTTTCAAAAATTGCCTAAGTTTTAGGCAGATGCACCGCTGCAGCTGTGGGCAGGTTGCGTCGGTGTGCTCTCTAATCTCTTTGTTTACAACGGGTTAACACCCTGCTTCGGCACTTGGCACGGAGCTTGAATCCTCGTGGGCACTCTCCGGCTTTTTAGGATCGGTGAAGGTGTGCAAACGCGGGGGACCGCAACAGCGAAGGGTGAAACCTTATGAAAATTGTGATGGCAATCATCAAGCCGTTCAAGCTCGACGAGGTACGCGAAGCGCTTACCGCCGTCGGCATCCAGGGCCTGACCGTCACCGAAGTCAAAGGCTACGGGCGTCAGAAAGGGCATACGGAAATCTATCGCGGGGCGGAATACGCGGTCAGCTTCCTGCCGAAGATCAAGATCGAAGTCGCCGTCAGTTCCGACATGGTGGACAAGGCTGTCGAAGCCATCACCGCCGCCGCCAAGACCGGCCAGATCGGCGACGGAAAGATCTTCGTTTTCGGCATCGATCAGGCGGTGCGCATCCGCACCGGCGAAACAGACACCGACGCGCTCTGAGCGGCGATCACGTATTCCAATGGAGAGTTCAATGAATATTCCTTCCACCTTGAAGTCAGCGGCGCGCTCCGCGCTGCTCGGCTCGTTCGCGCTCGGAGCATTGGGCACGGTCGCCGCATTCGCGCAGGAAGCGGCTCCCGCCGCGGCCGCAGCAGCGCCAGCTTTCACCGTCGACAAGGGCGACACCACGTGGATGATGGTTTCCACCGTTCTGGTGCTGTTGATGACGGTTCCCGGTCTTGCGCTTTTCTACGGCGGCCTGGTTCGCAGCAAGAACATGCTGTCAGTGCTGATGCAGGTCTTCACCATCACCAGCGTGGTCATGATCATCTGGGTTTTCTACGGCTACAGCCTCGCCTTCACCCCGGGCAACGCCTTCGTCGGCGGCCTTTCCAAGATGTTTCTCTCCGGCGTCGATGTGACGACCCTGTCGGAAACCTTTACCAAGGGTGTCGCCATTCCTGAACTGGTGTTCGTCGTCTTCCAGATGACCTTCGCCTGCATCACGCCGGCCCTGATCGTCGGCGCCTTCGCCGAACGCGTCAAATTCTCCGCTTTGATCCTTTTCGTCATCCTGTGGGTCACTTTCATCTACTTCCCGATCGCTCATATGGTCTGGTTCTGGGGCGGCCCGAGCGCTTATAGCGATCCGACGGGCCTCATCTTCAGCTTCGGCGCCATCGACTTCGCCGGCGGCACGGTCGTTCACATCAATGCGGGCATTGCCGGCCTCGTCGGCGCGCTCATGATCGGCAAGCGCAGCGGCTACAAGAAGGATCTCATGGCGCCGCACTCGATGACGCTGACCATGGTCGGTGCTTCGCTGCTGTGGGTCGGCTGGTTTGGCTTCAACGCCGGTTCGAATCTTGAAGCGAACGCCTATGCGGTGCTGGCCATGATCAATACCTTCGTCGCCACGGCGGCGGCGGCGGTCACCTGGATCGTGCTTGAATCGCTGCTGCGCGGCAAAGCCTCCATGCTTGGTGCCGTTTCGGGTGCGGTGACCGGCCTCGTCGCCGTCACGCCCGCTGCCGGCTTTGCCGGCCCGATGGGCGCCATCGTGCTCGGCATCGTCGCCACCTTCGTCTGCTACTTCTTCGTCTCGGTGGTGAAGAACACGTTCGACTACGACGACAGCCTTGATGTCTTCGGCGTCCACTGCATCGGCGGCATCATCGGCGCGCTCGGCACAGGCATCCTGGTCAATCCTGCCCTCGGTGGCGCCGGCATTGTCGACTATTCGACGGCCGACTTTGCTGCCGGCTATGCCGGCACGGCCACCCAGCTCCTGGCGCAGGCCAAGGGTGTCCTGGTGACCCTGCTGTGGTCGGGTATCGGCAGCGCCATCCTCTACAAGATCGTCGACCTGATCATCGGCCTGCGTCCGACAGCCGACGCAGAGCGCGAAGGCCTCGACCTCACCTCGCATGGCGAAGCGGCCTACCACTCGTAAGCCCGTGCGGGACGGCATTGGCCGCCCCGCAATTCCTATCCCGTCGTGATGCTCCCGAAAGGAGTTCACGCATTGAGGCCCGGATCGCATCCGGGCCTCTTTTTTTGGCAAGTCATTCCGGCAATGCCCGCCTTGGCGCAATCACGTTCGTGTGATCAAGCTTTTTGAGGAAACAACGACCGCTCTGGTTCCGAACTGGGGGGACGATCGTCGTTCTGACGCTCGTGCCAAACAACAGGGAAGGAAACCATTTCATGAACCTCAAGAATATCTGCCTTGGAGCGCTCGCTCTTTCCATGGTCAGCGGCTTTGCATTTGCCGGCGCTCTGGATGAGCCCGACAACATGGCGCCGTTCTTCACGGATTCCGGCATGAAGACCATGAAGCCGATGGCGGATTTCAAGACCGCTTTCATGGCCATGCCGATGGAAAAGCAGGAAGCGATGAAGAAGGAATGCCAGGATGCGGCGATGAGCAAGCCGTATGCGGAATTCTGCGCCAATGTGCAGGCGCTCGGCGGCGCCAACTGATTTGTCCGGTCGGGCCGAGGCCCGATCTTTGTTCCAAACGACCAATGGCGGGCCCGGCAGTCCGCCATTGTTTCGGCAGGCGGCAGCTCTATCCGCCGGCGCCGTCGTCCATCATGGTGTTCGTCAGCGCTTCATACGCGCTGCTGCATGTCCGGGAATGCGGGCAATTCCTGACGATCAGCACAGGCGCCACTGTCAGGACCGCGGCGATCAAAACCCGCAGGCCGAGGCCTCGCACTGCAAATCCCTTGCCGAAAAGACCTCTGAACAGAAAATACAGACCTTGTCCGAGGCAGGCTGTGGCGAGGATGTGCAGCAGCGGACCGGTCGCTCTGGCGAAGGGCGTCACATAGCCGTCCGGGAAGCCCACCATGCCGAGTTCGACGAACCAGTGCAAAGCGAGCAGCAAACTGAGCCCTGCCCAGGCCAGTGCCGCCACGCGAAGGAAGACGTGTTGCATGCCTTTACCCAAATTGGCGACCCTCCTTCGCCTACACTCGGCGCCATTCTTCGAGCAGCAAGCGGCTCAACCAGTGGTAACGAGGTTTGATCATCTCAACCTCTTATAGTTAATGCGCCCTTAACCTTCCCACCGATAGTCTGAGACCCGAATCTGCCGGAATGCGCCACGCACCCGGCGAGACCATGACAGACGGGGAAGAGCATGCGTTCAGGGGCTTCAGCACCGCTTGCGCTGGCCGATACGGGGCACGGCATCCAGGCGTTCGCGCGGCGTCAGGTCGGGCGGCTGGTCGGCGTCGGCCTGTTCGCGCTGGCCGCCTTTGGCGTTGCCAGCCTTGCCACCTGGAATGTCGCCGATCCGAGTTTTTCCCACGCGACGAACAACACCGTCACCAATGCCATGGGCTATGCGGGTGCCGTGTTCTCCGACCTGGCCATGCAGTTCTTCGGCCTCGCCGCCGTCGCGGCCCTGGTTCCGACGGTCATCTGGGGCTTCCTGCTGTTTTCCGCGCGCGGCGTCGACAGGCTGCCCAAGCGCGGGCTGTCCTGGTTCGGCTTCGCGCTGCTGGCCGCGGCGATGGTCGGCTGCGTTGTGCCGCCCAAGACCTGGCCGCTGCCCACCGGCCTCGGCGGTGTGTTTGGCGACATGGTGCTGAAGATCCCCGGCGTCGTCATCGGCGGCTATCCGACCGGGCTGATCGCCAGCATCATCGCCATCCTGCTGGCCGCACCCGCGCTGTGGCTCTTTGCCCATGGTTCGGCGCTGATCGGTCGCAAGAACGGCTTCGCCGTGATGGAGGACGAGCCCGCCGCCGATCCGCGCGAGGACGACCTTTTGTTCGACAATGACGAGGACGAAGGCGACGAGGGTATCCTGGCGCTCGGCGCCATCACCCATTGGTGGCTGTCGCTGCGCGCGTGGATGCACCGCCGTGCCTTGCGCCGCAGGCAGGAGCGGGACGAGTACGAGCCGGAGATGGAGCAGCGCTCCACAGCCTGGCGGCGCGCCGCCGAACGGGTCGAATCGGCGGAGTTCGCCGAGCAGCGGATGAGCCAGGATGGCCGCGCCCGCGTCGAGCCCGAATTCTTCGCCGCCATGGTCAATGACCGCAGCGCCTCGCTCGACCCCGACGATGCCGACATCTTCGACGACCGCTTCGACAATGCGGGCGAGGATGCCGATTTCGACGATGAGCCTGTCGTGCAACGCCGCGGCGCGCCGACCGCCAAGGTGCAGCCGTTCCGCTCCGACGCAGCCACCCGCGTCGAGGCGCCGGCGGCGCGCCCCGTGCCCGGCGCCCGCGTCCAGCGCGAGGCGCAGACATCGCTGATCGGCTCGGAAAAGTTCGAAATGCCGTCGCTGCACTTCCTCTCCGAGCCGAAGAACGTGGTGCGCGACGCCAGCCTGTCCAAGGACGCGCTGGAACAGAACGCCCGCCTGCTCGAAGGCGTGCTGGAGGACTTCGGCGTCAAGGGCGAGATCATCGCCGTCCGTCCCGGTCCGGTGGTCACACTCTATGAGCTCGAACCGGCGCCCGGCATCAAATCGTCACGCGTCATCGGCCTGTCCGACGACATTGCGCGCTCGATGAGCGCCATCGCCTGCCGCGTCGCCGTGGTGCCCGGCCGCAACGCCATCGGCATCGAACTGCCGAACGCCAAGCGCGAAACCGTATATCTGCGCGAGATTCTGGCCAGCCGTGACTTCGAGACGACGAAGGCCAAGCTGGCGCTGGCGCTGGGCAAGACCATCAATGGCGAGGCGGTCATCGTCGACATCGCCAAGATGCCGCACGTGCTTGTCGCCGGCACCACCGGCTCGGGCAAGTCGGTCGCCATCAACACCATGATCCTGTCGCTGCTCTACCGGCTGAAGCCGGAAGAATGTCGGCTGATCATGATCGATCCGAAAATGTTGGAACTCTCGGTCTATGACGGCATCCCGCATCTGCTCACGCCCGTCGTCACCGATCCGAAGAAGGCCGTGGTGGCGCTGAAATGGACCGTGCGCGAGATGGAGGATCGCTACCGCAAGATGTCCAAGGTCGGCGTGCGCAACATCGACGGCTTCAACGCCCGCGTCAGCCAGGCGGACAAGAAGGGCGAGAAGATCTCGCGCACCGTGCAGACCGGCTTCGACCGCCAGACCGGCGAGGCGATCTACGAGACCGAGAACCTCGATCTCGAGCCGATGCCCTATATCGTCGTCATCATCGACGAGATGGCCGACCTGATGATGGTCGCCGGCAAGGACATCGAAGGTGCCGTGCAGCGCCTGGCGCAGATGGCGCGCGCCGCCGGCATCCATGTCATCATGGCAACGCAGCGGCCGTCGGTCGACGTCATCACCGGCACCATCAAAGCCAATTTCCCGACCCGCATCTCCTTCCAGGTGACGTCGAAGATCGACAGCCGCACCATTCTGGGCGAGCAGGGCGCCGAGCAGCTGCTCGGCATGGGCGACATGCTCTACATGGCCGGCGGCGGCCGCATCCAGCGCGTGCACGGCCCGTTCGTCGCTGACGAAGAGGTCGAGAAGATCGTTGCGCATCTGAAGCTGCAGGGCGTGCCGGAATATCTCGACGCCATCACCGAGGATGATGGCGAGGACGACGACGAGCCGTCGGGCAAGGGTGGGTCCGGTGGCGGCAACAGCAATTTCGAGGATTCCGACGATCCCTACGATCAGGCGGTCTCCGTGGTGCTGCGCGATGGCAAGGCCTCGACCAGCTATATCCAGCGCCGGCTGGGCATCGGCTATAACCGCGCCGCCTCGATCATCGAGAAGATGGAAAAGGAAGGTATCGTCGGCCCGGCCAACCATGCCGGCAAGCGCGAGATCCTGGTGCCGACCGAAGAGGACAAGTTCTGACCACAAAGCCTGACCCTTGTGACATCCCGGTCCGGCAACCTTGAACCTTTCAAGGCGTTGAAGCGACCAAGGGACGTCTGACCCGCCAAATTTCAGCCTAACTGGGGGTCCAAGCACAGAACAACTCAGGAATCAGATGAGAGTGACCGACATGAAAAACGATCTTTCAGCGCTCAGCACATTTGCTCCATCCCGGCGTCAGTTGCTGGGCCTCGGCCTGGCGTTTGCGGGGGCGGCAGCCTTCAACGCGGTGCCCGGCTTCCAGGTGCTGGCTTCGGCGCAGGCGGCTGTGCCGACCGCTGCGCAGAAGATCGCCGACCACTTTTCCTCGGTCAAATCGATGAGCGGCGAATTCGTGCAGTTCGGCCCCAAGGGCGAGCAGACCGGCGGCAAGTTCTTCCTCGAACGGCCAGGCAAGATCCGCTTCAACTACGACGGCTCTTCAAACTTCCGGGTGATTTCAGACGGCCAGTCGGTGGTCATCCTGAACAAGAGGCTCAACACGTCCGATCTCTATCCGCTGTCGAAGACACCCTTGAAGCTGCTGCTCGACAACAGGATCGATCTCTCCGGCGACCGCGTCAAAAGCGTCAAGCAGGAGGATGACCTCACCACCATCCAGCTCGCCGACAAATCGGTGTTCGGCAATTCGAAGATCACCATGATGTTCGATCCGAAAACCTTCGACTTGCGGCAGTGGACGATCACCGACGCGCAGGGCAAGGACACGACGGTGATGATCTTCAACACCAAGGAAGGCGTCAGCTTCGCCCCTGATACTTTCGCCATCGACTACACGGCGAACCGCGAACTCAACACCAACAAGGCGCGCTAGGCCAATCGCACCAATAGCTGTGGAAAGCGCCGGGTCACGCCTCAGCGGGCGTGGCCCGGCTTGTCTTTGCGGCTTGCGGCTGGCAGTTTCCCGGACTGACTCCGTCGAAAGGCGTCTTCCCCGCCGGGGCCCATCGGTTCTGGCCGGTCGCACGCTGTCCTGGATTGCCAATGCCCTTCTCTATCGCCACCTGGAACATCAACTCCGTTCGCCTGCGCATGCCGATCGTCGAGCGCCTGCTCGTCGAGCATGCGCCCGACGTGCTGTGCCTGCAGGAAACCAAGGTTCCCGACGAACTGTTTCCCGAAAAGGCTTTTCGCAAGCTCGGCTACGAGCACATCGCTTTCCATGGGCAGAAGGGCTACCACGGCGTCGCGACGGTGGCGCGGCGACCGATCGAGGTGGTCGAAAAGCGACGCTTTTGCGAGATAGAGGACAGCCGGCACCTCTCGGTGACGGTGCGGGCCGGCGGCAAGGCGATCCTGCTCCACAATTTCTACGTTCCGGCGGGCGGCGACGAACCGGATCCCGTCATCAACAGGAAGTTCAAGCACAAGCTCGACTTCGTCGCCGAGATGAATGCCATCCGGGCAGAACATGACGAGGTGTCCGGCTCGGTGCTGGTCGGCGACCTCAACATCGCCCCGCTCGAACATGACGTCTGGTCGCACAAGCAATTGCTCAACGTGGTCAGCCACACGCCGATCGAGACGGAAAATTTCGAGGCGATGCGCCGCGCCGGCGACTGGGTCGACCTGATGCGGCTCAACGTGCCGCATGAGCAGAAGCTCTACACCTGGTGGAGCTATCGCGCGCAGGATTGGGAGCTGTCCAATCGCGGCCGTCGTCTCGACCACGTCTGGTCGTCGCCAAACCTGGTGCCCAGCTTTTCCGGCTACGAGATCCTGCGTCCGGCGCGCGGCTGGGAGCGCCCGTCGGACCATGTGCCTGTCATCGCGCGGTTCGATCTGGACTAGAGCAATTCTAGGAAAAGTGTGAAGCGGTTTTCCGTCTAGAATTGCGTCAAAACAAAGAGTTAGAGCAGCTCGCCGTTTCCGTGAAACGGTGAAATGCTCTAGTCTGGTCGAAAATGCCCGCGTGCGGCAGTCAGTCGGCAGAGGTGGAGTCGGCTGGATCCACCCACGGACGGCCCAATCGTGTCACCATCGCCGCGTACCCAACGGCACCTGCCGCCCAAAGGAAGATGCCAAGCTCTTTGACGACGTCTTCGGCGATGGCGGCCGCAGAACCAGGGGTAGGAAACAGATCTCCGATCTGGTCGATGGATGCCGACAGCGCGAGCAGGAAGCCTGCGGCCACAAAGACGATCGTGCCGTCGAATGTCTTCCGTCGCAGCCGAAAGAACCAGAACAGCCCGGCGGCGGCGTAGACAATCATCGCAACGATCTCTGGTATCGCAACCATGGGGAGCACGTCCTCATGGATCAATAACAGGTCATCGAGCCCCAGGAACAGGGTAAGGCCGCCGAGAAACGTGCAATCCCATCGGTGCGTGAGCAGGCCAGCAAACAGGGTCACCGCGCCGGAGCCGATCCACAGTGAAGCACCCAGGGACGAAATCCACCCTGTATAGAAGCCGACTTCGGCGACCGCAGATGGATCTCGATAAAAGATCCACGCGTCCAGACCACGAATCTGCGCAACGAACAGAGCGGCTAAGAGCATCGCGACGTTAATCGCCGTCGCCGTCAGTATGACCAAGCGCCAGGCTATCGTCCATTCGCCGCCATGCTTTGTGTTCAGCGCGTTGTTCTCTGGCATTTGCTATTCTCATTGAGGACTGAGAGGAACTCCATTGGAACCAAAATGCGACAGCCGCCAGATCTGCCGCCGAGAACTCCGCCTGCATTGTGCCGGTGGTCACCATGGTTGCAGCGCTTCGCTCCACCGAACCCATTGTACCATGGCGCCGATGTTCAGGTGAGGCTGGCCTGCAAATGGCCGACCTGAATCTCAACGCGCTTCGAAGCGCGACCAAATGAATTCAAGTTCAAACGGCGCGCTTCAAGTCTTCATGCATGTCGTTGTCGCGAAATTGCTGGGCTGACAGTTTGCGAGATCCGGCAGATGGGGATGGTCGCGGCGGCGCGTCGCCAGCATGCGTTGCGCCGCTTCGATGATTGTCGGCGCAGGCACATTGGCGACCAGACCGGTCGGACTGGCATGGCGGGATTCGATCACGTCCACGCAGTTCGAAAGCGGCCTCCAACGGGCCATGTTGGCGCCGCCACTGAGGATAACCATCGGCGTCATCACGGTTGCCATGAGATGTGCGGTACCGCCTTCGGCGCCGATGTAAAGATCGGCAAACTCGCCGAGCGCCAGCAAGATGTCACCGATATCGACACCTTCGATCGCGGCGGAATCGACAAGCCGCAGCTTCGGTACGCGCTGAGCCAGTTCAGCCATATCGGGACCATCGCCTGGGGTTTTCACATAGAGAAGGTTCGCCCCGTCGGCGATCAGGCTGTCGGCGATCGCGGCAACCTGATCCGCCGACATGCGCTTGCTGGCGCTGCCGTGCGCAGCGATAATGATCAACGGAGCATGCTTGCCGTCCGCAAGGCTCCTGGCCGCCGCTCGCGCGGCCGGGCCCGGCTCTAGCCGATGATCGAAAGGCAGCCGCTTGCCGGCAAGGCGTTCGATGAGGCGGTGGTAGCGCCAGGCATTGTGCCCGGGTCGTGCTTCAGGCCTTTGGCCCAGGCGCCAGGAAAGGGCGAAAGCCGGAAAGTTTGCCTCATAGGCGATGCCGCGGCCGAGCAGTGATGCCGAGGCTTGAAGCAGCCAACGCGCCGAGATGCGGAAATCGACAACGGCCAATCGCCCCTTGCCCTTGCGGTGATCGGCGACCAGGCGCGCCAGCGGCGTGCGCACATTGATCGCATCGACCAAATGGCCGGCATGGCGATTGAGGCTATGTTCAAGGGACGACGACCGGGTGGTTCCGTAGACGATGAAACTATCGGGGAATGCCGTTCTGGCGGCGCGCAAAGCCGGAATCCGGATCAATCCGTCGCCGAACGCGTCATTGCGGGAATACAAGATAATCGTCTCGTACCGCCCTGACGGCATGGCTCGCTCCCCCCAGGAGCCTGGTGATGGCGCCTGCTGTGCCGGCCGCCTTCGGGGTGCTTTAGGATTTCACCTCGGGCCTGTCAACGGACGCTGCCGCGCTTCCGCCTTTGGCCGCGAAACAACAGCTTCGCAGGCGGGCAGCCTTCAGCCGGAGAAGCGCGGGGCCAGTTCCTCGATGCGGCGGATCATCGCCTGAAATTCCTCCGAGATGCGCTGGTGGAGCTTGACCGCGATCTCGGGATATTCCTCCAGGATGCGGCGGAACATCTTGCGGCTGAGCCGCATCACTTCCGAATCGATCTCGGCCGAGGCGCTGGTCAACCGGTTGGTGTCGGCGATCAACGCCAGTTCGCTCAGGATTGTGCCGGGGCCTGCCGTGCCAATCGGGATGCGTTCACCACCCTGCTCCCGGTAGAGCACGATGCGCCCACTGACGACGATATAGGCGGAATCGGCCTCGTCGTCCTCGCGATAAAGCTTGTGGTTGGCAATCAGCCTGGTGTTCTCGGCGCCAAAGGCGAGCAGGCGCAATTGTTCCTGCGTGAAGCCCTCGAAGAGCCTCACGGCGGACAGGACGCGGATGTCGTCATCCAGCGCCATCTAGCTATGTCCCCGAACCGACAGTCCGACTCCTCCTCTGCGAGTTCGATCCAAACCACCCTCCAACTGGATCGTACCCGAAAGCGGCCCCGCCCGACCGCTCATTGGATAATGAAATGTTTAAGGAACCAGCTTGTAGCCGCCGCTTTCTGTCACAAGAATTTCCGCATTGGAAGGATCGCGCTCGATCTTCTGGCGCAGCCGGTAGACATGGGTTTCCAGCGTGTGCGTGGTGACACCGGAATTGTAGCCCCATACTTCCTCGAGCAGCACGTCGCGCGTCACCACCTTCTGGTCGGCGCGATAAAGATATTTGATGATCGAGGCTTCCTTCTCCGTCAGCCGCACCTTGCCGCCGCGCGGGTCGAGCAGCAGTTTCTGGCTGGGCTTGAAAGTATAAGGCCCGACCGAGAAGGTGGCGTCCTCGCTCTGCTCATGCTGGCGCAGCTGCGCCCGAATGCGTGCCAGCAGCACGGCAAAGCGGAACGGCTTCGTCACATAGTCGTTGGCGCCGGCCTCGAGACCAAGAATCGTATCCGAATCGGTGTCGTGGCCGGTCAGCATGATGATGGGCGCCTTGTAGCCGCCCTTGCGCAGGATCTTCACCGCTTCGCGGCCATCCATGTCGGGCAGTCCGACGTCCATGATGAGCAGATCAATGAGGCCGCCGCGCGCTGCGGCGACACCTTTTGCCGCAGTCGATTCCTGCAGCACGTCGAATTCCTCGTAAAGGGATAATTGCTCGACCAGTGTGCCGCGCAGGTCATCATCATCGTCGACGATCAGTATGGTGCGTGAAGTCATGGATCAATCCGTTGTTTTGAAAAGAAAATTCAGTTGACCGCTGCCTGTTTATGCGGAAGCTGACCGGCGCAACAGCCGTTCACAGTGATTTGTTCCGTGGCACGATCATACAAGAAAAAACACGATCGCAATGCAGCCGGCGCAATTTTGCGAAAAGGGCTGCGTGTGCTGACCGTGCGGGCGAGGCCTGGGCATCCAAGCCAGGGCCTGTTGCAGGCCGGGAAAACGGTGTTTGCCTGTGCGTTGGGGCGCGGTGGCATCTCGGCCGGCAAGCGCGAAGGCGATGGCGCCACGCCGCTGGCCGCGATGCGGATATTGTCGGGGTATTTCCGGGGAGATCAGTTCTCCAGCGGCCGCAGGACCCGTCTGGCGATGACGCCGATCGGGCCCGATCTGGGCTGGTGCGAAGTGCCCGAAGACCGCAACTACAACAGGCCGGTCAAGATACCCTATGGCGCCAGCCACGAACGCATGCGGCGCGACGACCGGCTCTACGACGCCTGCCTTGTGCTCGACTGGAACCTGTCGCCGCGCCGGCGCGGGCGCGGCAGCGCCATCTTCTTCCATCTGGCGCGCCCCGGCTTCACGCCGACGCAAGGCTGTGTGGCTGTCACGGCGCAAACCATGGCGCGGCTGCTGCCACTGCTGTCGGACCGGACGGTGGTGAGGGTGGTGAGATAGTAGGGCAGTAGGCAGTAGGCAGTAGGCAGTAGGCAGTAGGCAGTAGGCAGTAGGCAGTAGGCAGTAGGCTACCTGTCGGCGCTGACTTAAATTTTCCTCTACTGCCTATTTCCTACTGCCTATTCCCTGACCTTCGCGGTCTCTGCCAGCCCATGTCTAGCAGGCCCAGCCGGCCAAGCTCCCTGTCCATTGCGCGAGCGACGTCACGGCGCTCGCCGCCGATATCGCGCAGTTGGCGATCGGAGAGATCCTCGACGTTCTGGTAGGTAATGTCGCGGCGGGCGAGGCGTATCGCGACCCGGGCGTGACGCAGCCAGTCGAGAGTTTCGGCCAGCCAGGCCGGGCGGGGTGTCGATGAATTCAAAACGATGATGGACATGGTGTGCTCCGTTCTCCCCGGATATCAAATCCGGCTTGATGATGTTTCGATGGATGGATGATGCCAGATTGAAATCTCTGCGAGAAACGAGTAGTTTTCTCTGGATCATCAAGTTTTATTTGAGGATAGGATGGCTCGTCTTCTGCCCGGGACTCGTGCCTTGAGGACACTGGAAGCAGCGGCCCGGCACCTCAATTTCACCCGTGCCGCCGACGAGCTCGGCCTGACGCCGGCCGCCGTCAGCCATCAGATCAAGGAAATCGAGGATCAACTCGGGCTGGTGCTGTTCACACGCACCAGCCGCACGATCCGGCTCACCGAGGCGGGGACGGTGCTGTTCGACGCCTCGGCCGACGCGCTCGACCTGCTTGGCCGGGCCGTTTCGCGGGCGCAAAAGCTGGCGCGCGGCACCGCCCTTTTGAAGGTAACGCTCGACGCGCAGTTCGCGTCAAAATGGCTGATGCGACGCGTCGACGATTTTCGCAAGCATCACCCCGATATCGAATTGCGATTCGACATTGCCTATGAAGTGCGGGATTTCGAACTCGATGACATCGATGTCGGCATCCGTTTCGGCGCCGGCAAATATCCGGGTCTTCGCACCCACCGGCTGTTCGACAACATTCTCATTCCGGTGTGCAGCCCGAGCCTCTTGACGTCCGGTCCGCCGCTGCGTGAGCCGCGCGACCTCTTCAACCACACGCTTGCGCATATTGAATGGTCGCGGCAAGGCGTGACGTGGCCGAACTGGCGGATGTGGATGGCCGCGGCCGGCATCACTGATTTCGACGACAGCCGGACCGTCGTCTTCGGCAACTCCACGGATGCCGTCCAGGCAGCGCTCGACGGCAATGCCGTTGCGCTCGCCGATTTCGCCATGGTGGCGAACGACCTTTCCCAGGGCAGGCTGGTGCAGCCTTTCGAACTCGGCCTGCGGGTGGCGCCCGAGTTCGCCTACTTCCTGGTCTATCCCGAAAATACCGCCGACGATCCACGCATCGTCGCCTTTCGCGAATGGATGCTCGAGGAAGTCGCCAAGACGCGGACCACGGACAAAGGGCAGTAGGACAGTAGGACAGTAGGACAGTAGGGCAGGGCAGTAGGGATAGGCGTCGGTGCCGTCTGCCCCTATTTCCTACTGCCTTACTGCCCTACTCCTTCTTGATCAGGTTGCCGCCGCGCCGAACCAGCCGATCACGGCGCCGATGATCAGCAGCACGCCGAGCCAGTGGCCGCCGTCGATGAGGGTCAGGTCCCAGCCGAAATTCTCGTAGCGGTGATTGACCGAGAGCGTCGTGGCGACGAAACCCAGCCAGAGCACGAAGCCGAAGACAAGTCCGGCGATCCATGTCGGCTCGCCGCCGGTCATCGCGCCGACGACCAGGGCCAATATGGTGGCCATGACCAGTTCGGCGATGAAGCTGATGACGAAGGGCAGCGGCGACTTCTTCATCATCGCCGGATCGAGCTTGGCGGCCTTCAGCCACGCCTTGCTCAGGCCCATGTACCAAGCGGCGCCGAACAGCCACGCGGCGATCGCGGCAGCGACCACCGCCAGCCAGTTCACTGCTGAAAAATCCATGAGCTCCCCCTCTGATCTGTATGTGATGGAACGCCTGTTCGGCGATCGCGTCAAGCGAACCGCCAGACCGTCGTGCGCTTGACCAGCGCATCCTCCAGCGCCCGCGTGACGGCCACTTCATACACAGAAAGCGGCTCCAGCCCTGCCTTCGGCAGATACGACCGTCCGGGATCGCCGACGAGGATCTCGGCGCCGCGCGCCTTCAGCGTTGCGAACCATGGCATCAGCCGGTCCGCGAAAGATTTGTCGTAGAAAACATCACCGGCCAGGACCACGTCCCAACCTGCATCGGTGCCGATGCAATCCGTGCCGAGGAATTCGGTCCCGACACCGTTGATCTCGCTGTTGAGCCGGATCGCGGTGGCACAGAACGGATCGATGTCGGTTGCGATCACCTTGGCGGCACCTGCCTTGGCGGCAGCGATGGCGACAAGGCCGGAGCCGGAAGCGAAGTCGAGCACACGCTTGCCCCGCGCCGTGCCGGGATTGTCCAGGACATAGCGGGCAAGGCCCTGGCCGCCGGCCCAGGCAAAGGCCCAGAAAGGCGGTGGCAGGCCGATCTCGACCAGCTCATCCTCGGTCCGCTGCCACAAATCATGCGCTTCGTCGGCAAGATGAAGCAGGATCTCCGGGACGTGCGGCGGCGCCATCAGCGCCGTGTTGTCGAGAATGAATTGCCTCGCGCTGTTGGGCGTCAGCGCCGTCACGGAGCCGGCGTCAAGCCGCCCATGCGGCAGACTTCCTTCCATTCGGCCGGCGTCACCGGCTGCACGGAAAGCCGGCCGAGCCGCACCAGCGCCATGTCGGCAAGCTTCGGATTGGCCTTGACCTGCTCCAGCGTCGGCGGGTTCGGCACATCCCTTACGGCGCGGATGTCGACGCATTCCCAGCGCGGATCGTCCGAGGTGGTGTCGGGATGGGCAAGCGCGCAGACTTCAGCGATGCCGACGACGTTCAGCCCCTCGTTGGAATGGTAGAAGAAGCCGAGATCGCCGATCTGCATCGCCTTCATGTTGTTGCGCGCGGCGTAGTTGCGCACGCCGTCCCATTGCGTGCCGGCCTTGCCCTTGGCCTTCAGCATCTCGAAGGAGAACTTGAATGGCTCGGATTTGAACAGCCAGTAGTTCATGTCTTTCTCCTCCTAGGCGTCGCGCGGGCGACCGGGATTAACTAGCCGCCGGCTTGTTGAACGTCCAGTTCCACGGGCGGATTTCGACGCTTTCGAACAGCCCGGCCTTGGCGTAGGGGTCGGCCGCCGAAAGAGCCTGGGCGCCAGCCAGGTCGGACGCTTCGACGACCACGAGGCTGCCATTGGGCTTGCCCTCGGCATCAAGGAACGGACCGGCGAAGGCCAGCTTCTTGTCGCCGTTCAACCCTTCGAGAAAGGCGATATGCTCGGGCCGCGTGTCGAGGCGCACCTGCAGGCTTCCGGGCTTGTCCTTGCAAATCACAGCAAACAGCATCTTTTTCTCCTGATCGTTCAAAGTCGTGGGGATCAATCGTTGGTTTCGGTCTTCAGCGGCCGGGTCATCAAGGCCGTCACAGCCTGCCGGACGGTGATGGCACCGTCCAGTATGGCGGCGACGGCGGCAATGATCGGCGCGTCGATGTTGCGCTCGGTGGCGATGCGGGCAGCGATCGCCGCCGTCGGCACGCCTTCGGCGAGCGGCAATCCGGCAAGCGGCTTGCCTTGGCCGAGCGCCAGGCCATAGGCGAAATTGCGCGACTGGGTGGACGAGCAGGTCAGCAGCAGGTCGCCAAGGCCGGACAGCCCCATCAGCGTTTCGGGCCTGGCGCCGAAGGCAGCGCCGATGCGGCGCAGCTCGACAAAGCCGCGCGTCACCATGGCGGCCTGGGCGCTGGCACCGAGACCCGCGCCAGTGACGGCACCTGCGGCAATGGCAAAGACGTTCTTCAAGGCGCCGCCGATCTCGACGCCGATCAGGTCGTCGTTCGAATAGCAGCGCAGGTTTTCGGCGGAAAAGCGGGCGGCGAGATCGGCGGCCAATGCCTCGTCGCGGGCAGCGACCACAACGGCCGTCGGCAGGCCGCGGGCGACGTCGGTGGCGAAGCTCGGACCCGACAGAGCGGCAACCGGATTGAGCGGCAGGATTTCTTCGACGATCGCCGACAGCAAGGCGCCGGTCTCGCTTTCGATGCCCTTGGCACACAGAACCAGCGGGACACCGGCCGGCATATGGTCCTTCGCTGCCGCCAGCGTAGTCCGCAGCGACTGGGCCGGCGTCACCGCCAGCACGCAGTCGGCACCGTCGAGCGCGGCCTGGATGTTGCTCGTCGCCACGATGCCGGGCTGGAGCGTAATGCCAGGCAGATAGCGTGGATTTTCGCCGCGGTCGATAGCGGCTACGGTGTCCGGGTCGCGCGCGTAAAGGCGGACGAAATGGCCGGCGCGCAGCATGGCCAAGGCCAAGGCAGTGCCCCAGGCCCCGCCGCCGAGCACGGCAACGCGCCAGCCGGTCGGCGCGGTGTCGTTGCCGCCCATTGCCCGCTCGTTCATGCCTTGGCTCCGCGCCGGCCGGAGCCGACCATCGGCGCCGAGATGCTATCCAGCGGCCAGCGCGAGCGCGGCACGAAATCGAAGCCGTTCTCATGCGCCATGCCGGCGCGCAGCCGCTCGACACCGGCCCAGGCGATCATCGCCGCATTGTCGGTGCAGAGCTTCAGCGGTGGTGCAATGAAGGTGAAGCCGGTCTCGGCACAGAGCCGCTCCAGCATGATCTTGATCGTGCGGTTGGCGGCGACACCACCGGCAACGACGAGGGCCGGGTTTTTCGTGCCGGGAAATGTCTCGCGAAAGCGCGTCAGCGCGCGGGAGACGCGGTCGGCCAGCGCATCGGCCACCGCTGCCTGGAACGAAGCGCAGATGTCGGCGACGTCCTGGTCGCTCAGCGGCGCAATGGCGCTCGCCGCCTGGCGCACGGCGGTCTTGAGGCCGGAGAAGGAGAAGTCGGGCTGCGCCGAGCCCTTCATCGGGCGCGGAAAGGCAAAGCGCGAGGCACTGCCGGCCTGTGCCGTCTTCTCGACATTCGGCCCGCCGGGATAGGGCAGGCCAAGCATCTTGGCCGTCTTGTCGAAGGCTTCGCCGAGCGCGTCGTCGATGGTCGTTGCCCAGCGCTGATAGTCGCCGACGCCGCGCACGGCGACGATTTGCGTATGGCCGCCGGAGACCAGCAGCAAGAGATAGGGAAAGTCGAGCCCGTCGGTCAGCCTTGCGGTCAGGGCATGGCCTTCGAGGTGGTTGATGGCGATCAGCGGCTTGTTCGCCGCAGCGGCAATCGCCTTGGCCGTCATCAGCCCGACGATCAGCCCGCCGACAAGGCCGGGGCCGGCGGTGGCGGCAATCGCGTCGATATCGGCGAGTGCCGTGCCCGAATCGGCAAGCGCCGCTTCGATGATGCCGTCCAGCGCCTCGACATGGGCGCGCGCGGCGATTTCCGGCACGACGCCGCCGAAAGCGGCATGCTCCTCGATCTGGCTGAGCACGATGTTGGACAGGATTTTTGGCGCGGCGTCGCTGTCGATGGCCACCACGCTGGCGGCGGTCTCGTCACAACTCGTCTCTATGCCCAGCACGCGGATCAATTCGTCGCTGTCCCTAAAGATTGTATCATGGGGCTTTCCCCGTTAGGAGAACCCCGGAAAAGCCTCGCTTGCCGGGGGGTTATCACGGACTGCGCGCCATGCAAACAATCTTGAGAATCGGAACACGCGGCAGCCCGCTGGCGCTGGCACAGGCGCATGAGGCGCAGGCGCGGCTGATGGCCGCGCATGGCATGCCGGCGGAGGCGTTCGAGGTGGTCGTCATCTCGACCAGCGGCGACCGCATCCAGGACCGGCCGCTGTCGGAAGCCGGCGGCAAGGGCCTGTTCACCAAGGAGATCGAGGAGGCGCTGCTGGCGGGCCGGATCGACATCGCCGTGCATTCGTCGAAGGACATGCCGACGCAACTGCCCGACGGTCTCGAACTCTCGGCCTTCCTGCCGCGCGAGGATGCACGCGACGCCTTTGTCGGCAAGGCGGCGAAGACGATCGCCGAACTGCCGCGGGGGGCGAAAGTCGGCTCGTCGTCGCTGCGGCGGCAAGCGCTGATCCGCCGGATGCGGCCGGATCTCGACGTGGTGATGTTCCGCGGCAATGTGCAGACGCGGCTGCGCAAGCTCGAAGAAGGCGTCGCCGCCGGCACGATCCTGGCCTATGCCGGGCTGAAGCGGCTTGGGCTCGAGCAGGTCGTCACCGATCTGATACCGCTCGATGTCTTCCCGCCGGCGCCGGGGCAAGGCGCGATCGGCATCGAAACCCGTATCGGCGACCGCGATGTCGAAAAAATGCTGGCAGCCGTCCATGATGTGCCGACCGGCCAGGCGCTGGCCTGCGAGCGTGCCTTCCTGGCGGCGCTCGATGGCTCCTGCCGCACGCCGATCGCCGGCTATGCGGCGATCGAGGCCGGAAAACTGTCTTTTGCCGGGCTGATCATCTCGCCCGACGGCACGCAGTCGCACACGGTCGAGCTGCAGGGGCCGGCGCAAGACGCCGCCCGCATCGGCGGTGAAGCGGCCCGGAGCGTGCGCGCCAAGGCCGGCGAAAAGTTCTTCGACGGCTGGCTCTGAAATGCTTCGCGTCCTGGTGACCAGGCCGGAACCAGGTGCTTCGCGCACGGCGCATCGGCTTGAGGAGGCAGGTTTTCAGCCGGTTCTTTTGCCCCTGACCGAAACAAAGGCGTTGCCCGTCGCCGCCGGACTGATCCCGGACAATGCCGTCGCAGTGGCCGTCACCAGCGCCAATGCCATGCGTCATGCGCCGGAAGAAATCATCGCGACGCTCGCCGCCTTGCCTTGTCATGCGGTCGGCAAAAGGACGGCGCAAGCGGCGCGTCGAGCGGGGTTTTTGTCGGTCAGTGAAGGCCCGGGCGATGCGGAGGCGCTGGCCGACAGTCTCGCCGTCGATTTTTCTGGAAAGACGATTGTCTACCTCTGCGGACGCGTGCGTTTTCCGGCGTTCGAACAGAGGCTCGGGACGGCGGGCGTTCGGGTCCACGCCGTCGAGACTTATGACACGCTGACAATGGGGTATTCGGACGAAGTCATCCTCGAACGCCTGTCGGGGCAACCTGCCGACGCGGTGTTGCTCTATTCAGCCAAGGCGGCGGCGGCGATGCAGACCTTGGCAAGACGGCCCGCTCTGCGCGGTCTCTTCGAAAAAACGTGGGTTTTTGCGCTTTCCACGCGCATCGCCGCAGCCTTCGACGATGTCGCCAGCGAAAGGATCCGCATTGCCGCGCAGCCCGACGAGGAGGCACTGCTGGCGCTTTTGCAGGCGCCGCGCTGAGCCGCGTCATCACACCGCCCCTTTTCACCGCTTGGTGATGTGCTAGACCCTTTCTGAACCATCATGCGCCGCCAGGCGTTGAGACGAAGCGAATTGTGCGGAGCCCAGGCATGGTCAAGACGCCGAAGATGCGACACTCGAAAAGCCGCCGCGAGCCGGTGACCATCGATCTCGAGCCGGGCGCCGTCTCACGCATCGCCGACGAGGACGCCGCCACGCAGGAGGCCCGGACAGACGAGGCGAAGGCCGAGGAAGCAGCGAACGCTTCGCAACCCGAGGTTCCCGAAGAGCCGGTTCACGCCGACCAGACCGATCTCGAGCCCTGGGAGCATACCGACGCCCGGGCCGAACCGGAGCAGCCGTCGGCAGCGGCGACAAAGCCCGCTAGCGAGGCCGAGATCCCCTATCCCGGATCGTCCGACGAGCCCGGATCGTCCGACGAGCCCGGATCGTCCGATGCGCCGGCCGGCAAGACCAAAGCCTACGACTACAGTTTCGAGGACGCATCGGCGAAGCGCACGCAGACCGACGGCAACAAGGCGAAACCCGAGACACGGGACGAGAAAATGGCGCCACCCCTTGAAAAGCGCGGCGGCCTCAACGGCGTCGCCGCCGGCATCATCGGCGGCGTCATCGCGCTGGTCGGCGCCGGCGGGCTGCAATTTGCCGGCCTGCTTGGCGCGCCGGGTTCCGGTGCCGGCGTCTCGCTCGATGGCGTCAACGGCGACATCGCCTCGCTGAAGACCGAAATCGCCGGTTTGAAGGACGCCGGCGGCAACGGCGATGGAGCGGCGAAGATGGTCGGCCTGTCCTCGGGCCTTGAACAGGTCAAGGCCGATGTGGCGGCGCTGAAATCGGCTGTCGAGAAAGGTGGAGCAGGCGACGCGGCCGGGGTCGCCGCACTGGGCGACAAGGTTGCGCAGATCGAGACGGCGGTCGCCGCCCTCGGCAAGGCCGGCAGCTCGGCGCCGGTCGATCTCGGTCCGCTCAACGAGAAACTGGCTGGCCTCGACGCGCTGGTGAAGTCGGCCGGCGAGGCTACGACGGCGCAGGAGGGCCGGCTGACAGCGCTGGAGCAGTCTGTGTCGCAGCTGTCCGGCAAGGTCGAGGCGGCGGCGGGGCAGCCGAAGGTTGCGCTTGCCATCGCGGCGTCGGCCTTGAAAGCGGCGCTCGAGCGTGGCGGGCCGTTTTCGGCCGAACTCGAAACCCTCGCGGCGATTTCGCCCGATGCGCCGCAGCTTGCGGCACTGCGCCCCTATGCTGAAAAGGGCGTTCCGACCCGCGCCGAGATCGCATCGCAGGCTGATGCCGCCGCCAATGCCATGGTCACTGCCGCGACGCCCGTCGATGAGAATGCCGGCTTCCTGCAGAATCTGATGTCGAGCGCCGAATCGCTGGTCAAGGTCAGGCCGATCGGCGCCGTCGAAGGCGCCGGCGCACCGGAAACCGTCGCGCGCATGGAGGCGGCGGTCAACCAGGGCGACTACGCGAAGGCACTCAGCGAGTATGAAACGCTGCCCGAGGCCGCCAAGGCCGCTGGCGCGGACTTTGTCGGCAAGCTGAAGGCACGCATCGAGGTCGAAACCCAGGTCGATGCGCTGATCTCGGGCGCGATGAAGGCATGAGGGCAACACAATGATCCGCCTGCTCGCCTTCCTCATCGTCGTTTTCGCGCTCGGGCTGGGCTTTGCCTGGCTGGCCGACCGGCCGGGCGACATGGTCGTCACTTTTAACGGCTATCAATACCAGGTCAGCCTGATGGTGGCGGCGGTGGCCGTCGTTGCCGTGGTCGCCGCGGTGATGATCCTGTGGTGGCTGCTCAAGTCGCTGTGGAACAGCCCCTACACCATCTCGCGCTATTTCCGTGTCCGCCGCCGCGATCGTGGCTATCAGGCGCTGTCGACCGGCATGATTGCCGCCGGCGCCGGTGATGGCGCGCTGGCCCGCAAGAAGACCAAGGAAGCCGCCAAGCTGATCCGTTCCGACCAGGAGCCGCTGATCCACCTGCTGGAAGCGCAGGCGTCGCTGCTCGAAGGCGATCATGAAGGCGCGCGACAGAAATTCGAGAGCATGCTCGACGATCCCGAAATGCGGCTGCTAGGCTTGCGCGGGCTTTATCTGGAAGCCGAACGGCTTGGCGACCGCAACGCCGCCAGGCATTATGCCGGCCGTGCCGCGGTGATGGCGCCGCAGCTGGCCTGGGCAGCGGAATCGACGCTGGAAGAGCTGACCGCGCGCGGCGACTGGGACGGCGCCCTGAAACTGGTCGACGCGCAGAAATCGACACGGCAGATCGAACGCGATGCCGCCAACCGCCGCCGCGCCGTGCTGCTGACCGCCAAGGCGCAGGCGCTTGCCGACAGCGATCCCGCCGCCGCCAGGACTGCGGCGATCGAGGCCAACAAGCTGCGGCCGGACTTCGCGCCCGCCGCCGTTGCCGCGGCTGCCGCATTGTTCAAGCAGAACGATGTGCGCAAGGGCTCGAAGATACTCGAGGCAGCCTGGAAGGCCGAGCCGCATCCGGAAATCGCCGAGCTTTATACCCATGCAAGGCCGGGCGACGCGGTGCTCGACCGCCTCAACCGGGCGAAGAAGCTGCAGGAAATGAAGAAGAACCACGCCGAATCGTCGATGACGGTGGCGCGCGCCGCGCTCGACGCACAGGACTTCTCGACCGCCCGCCGCGAGGCCGAGGCGGCGATCCGGATGGACCGCCGCGAGGGCGCCTATCTGCTGCTCGCCGACATCGAGGAGGCCGAGACCGGCGATCAGGGCAAGGTGCGGCAGCTGCTGTCCAGGGCGGTGCGGGCGCCGCGCGATCCGGCCTGGGTCGCAGACGGCGTGGTATCGGAACGCTGGGCGCCGGTGTCGCCGATCACCGGCCGGCTCGACGCCTTCGAGTGGCGTGCGCCGATGGAGCGTCTCGGCCAGTTGATCGACAGCCATGACGACATGCCAGCCGGTGCGGCGCCGGTCATCGAAGCATTGGCAAAGCCCACGAGCGAAAAAGGGCCGATCGAGGTGATCGATGACGCCGGTGGCGAGACGTCGGCGGGCAAGCAAGCTGAAAGTCGCGAAGAAGATCATGTCAGGCCGATCACGGCAGCGGCCTTCGCCGCGGTGCCGGGCGATGCCGAGGGCGTCGATCCGGCCGAGGAGCTTGCGCGGTTGCCGGACGATCCCGGCGTCGATCCGGACGAGGAAGCGGAGAAATCGCCGCGCCGGTTTCGGTTGTTTTGAGTTGGGCAGGCCGTCAGGCCGTTGGGGTATGGATCTATGTTTGAACGCGTTCTGTCGTTTCTCAGGGATTTGCCGGCCGGCGCCGGCACTCGTGCCAGCACGGACGATCCGCGCATCGCCGCCTCGGCGCTGCTCTACCATGTGATGAATGCCGATGGCGTGCGCCAGGATGTCGAGTGGGAACGGTTCAAGGCGGTGCTGGCGGAGAGCTATTCGATCAGCGGCACGGAACTTGAGGCGCTTGCCGCCGCCGGCGAGCGGGCCGACAATGAGGCGATCGATCTCTATGCCTTCACCAGTGTCCTGAAGCGCCATCTCGATGCCGATGCGCGCAAGGCCTTCATCGGCCTGATGTGGGAAATCGTCTATGCCGACGGCGAGTTGCACGAGCTCGAGGACAACACCGTCTGGCGCGTCGCCGAGCTGATCGGCGTCGAACGCCATGATCGCGTCGAGGCGCGCCGCAAGGCAGCGGCGCACGCGCCCGGCGCCACCGGAACATCGAGCGACGAATAGGATTTTCGCCTTCCCATGCCGCGCCAAACGAGTTCGAAGCCAAAGATACTGATCGTGCTGCATCAGGAGAGTTCGAGCCCAGGGCGTGTCGGCCACATGTTGCTGGAAGAAGGGTTCGACCTCGATATCCGCCGGCCGCCGCTTGGCGACGCCTTGCCCGAAACACTGGACGGCCACGCCGGCACGGTGGTGTTCGGCGGTCCGATGAGCGCCAATGACGAGGACGAGTTCGTTCGCCGCGAGACCAACTGGCTGGAAATACCGCTGAGGGAGAACCGGCCATGTCTCGGCATCTGTCTCGGCGCACAGATGCTGGTCAACTATCTCGGCGGCAAGGTCGAAGGACACGGCGAAGGGCTGGTCGAGGTTGGCTGGTATCCCCTGAAAGCGACCGAAGCCGGCAAGCAACTGATGCACTGGCCGGAGATGGTCTATCAGTTCCACCGCGAGGGTTTCTCGCTGCCCAGGGACGCGACGCTGCTGGCGACGGCCGAGACCTATCCCAACCAGGCCTTCCGCTACGGCGACAATGCCTGGGGCATCCAGTTCCATGGCGAACTGACCAGGGTGATGATGCAGCGCTGGGTGGTGCGCGGCGCGCATCGCTTCGAATTGCCCGGTGCCCAGCCCGGCCGCGATCATCTCGGCGGCCGGCTGATCTGGGACATGCATCTCAAGCGCTGGCTGGACGAGTTCCTGCGGATGATTTTCGGCAAGCCGAGCAGATAGCTAATGCATGTCGCCCAAAAGCGACCTCGGTTTTGGGAAAACGACATGCATAAAACAAGACTTAAAGCGCGACGCGCTTTAAGGTTCGAGCACCGGCCGCAGGAAGCTGCGCTCGTAGCTGAGAATGCTGCGATTGCGTTTTTCCATTTCAAACACTTCCTGGCATTCCGGGTCGGCAGCCATACGCTTGCGATAGACCTCGTAGTCGGCAAGGCTCGGAAAGCTGAACATGGCAAAAGCGATATTGCTCGCCCCCTCGCTCGGAAGGAAATAGCCGTGATGGTTTCCGCCGAGGCGGTTGACCAGAGCTATCCAGCGACGGCCATAAACTTCGAACTCGGCAAGCTTGTAGGGGTCGATGACATATTTCAGGTAGCAAGTGATCATGAGAGCTCCTGTGGCATGGGCGAGGCATGTCGGCTGTCAAACGTAGGAAGATCAGTTGCGTCCGTCGAGATGGCGCACCTTGCGCAGTTGCGGGAACAGCACCATCCACAGGCCCGCTACGGCGATGGCGCCGATGCCGCCGATCACCACGGCCGGCACCGTGCCGATCAGCGCGGCCATCGTGCCGGCGCGGAATTCGCCGACCTCGTTGGAGGCGCCGACAAAGACCTGGTTGACGGCGTTGACGCGGCCGCGCACATGGTCGGGCGTCCACAGCTGAATTAGCGTTTCCCTGATGTAGACGCTGAACATATCGGTGGCGCCAAGGAAGACCAGCGCCACGATCGACAGCCAGGTGATGGTGGAAAGGCCGAACAGCACGGTGAAGGCGCCGAACGAGGCGGCGGCGACCAGCATGATCATGCCCGCGTGGTTGCGAAGCGGATGCCCGGCCAGCCAGATGGCGACGCAAATGGCGCCGATGCTGGGCGCCGAGCGCAGCAGGCCGAGGCCCCAGGGGCCGAGCTGGAGGATGTCGCGCGCATAGACCGGCAGCAGCGCCGAGGCGCCGGACAGGAGCACGGCGAACAGATCGAGCGAGATGGCGCCGAGCACGATCTTCTCGCTCCAGATGTAGCTGAACCCGCCGAGCAGGTGCTGCATCGTCGGCTTTTCCGACTCGGTCCGCTGCGACGGCTTCGGAATGGTGAAGATCAGCAGCCCGGACACGAGCATCAGGACGGCGGCGGTTCCGTAGGCCGCTTCCGGCGACACGCCGTAGAGCAGGCCGCCGGCGACCGGGCCGACGATGGTCGCCGTCTGCCAGGCCGATGAATTCCAGGCGATGGCGTTGGCGAAATCCTGAGGCGGCACCAGATTGGCGAACAGCGAGGCGGAGGCCGGACCGAAAAAGGCGCGGGCGACGCCGAACATGGCAAGCACGCAGAAGATCGGCAGCGGCCCGCTGATGCCGCGCAGCGTCAGGAACAGCAGCGCCAGCGCGCACATCGCCTCCACCACGACCGCCAGCGCCATGATCAGGCGGCGGCCGAAGCGATCAGCGACGACGCCGGTGACCAGCACCAGAAGCAGCGACGGCAGGAACTGGACGATGCCGACAAGGCCGAGATCGAGCGGGTCGCGGGTCAAATCGTACATCTGCCAGCCGACCGCGACGGACACGATCATGGTGGCGAATGTGGTGAGGAAACGCGCCGCCCAATAGCTCAGGAAGGAGCGGTGGCGGAACGCGGCATAGCGCTGGTCCGGCGATATCTGTTCTGCTGTCATGATTTAAGAGGCCCCGTTCGAATGGCATCAGCTGGCGGGGCACTTCCACGATGGGCGCTGGTCCGGCTGGCGGAACTTTTAGCTCAGTTCGCAGCGGATATGCGTCAAAATCAGTGCTGGATCAAGGAATTTTCAGCCTAAAGCGCGTCGCGACTTTTGAGCGAGATGCATTAGCGCTACTGCGTCATGAGTTTCTGGCCGAACGGAGCAATCGTTGACGTTGGCGCTGCCCCTCACTGTCCTGCCGGACATCCTATAGTGACGGGGAGAGAGGGGCGGGCGGCGACGCCGGCATTTCTCCCGCAACGCTGGAGATTGGCGAAATCGCCGATGACAGCACCCCTCTCCCCGTCACTATACGGGGAGAGGATGCCGGCAGGCAGGTGAGGGGCGGCGCAGACGCTGGCCACTATGAACGGTCGCTGTGACGCAGTAGCATCAACCGGTCGCTGGCACGGGAAACTTACTGCCGCAGCGCGGCGGAGATGGCATCAAGGCCGCCGCGCAATTCGGCTTCCGTCGGCCAGCCAAAGCCGACGCGGAAGAAGCATTTTTCCATCTCGAACCAGTGGCCGGGTCCGACATAGGTGCCGTGGTTTTCCAGCAGGTTCACATAGAACCGGTCGAGGTCGAAGCCGGGTTCGACATTGAGGCGCGGGAAGCCGACCACGCCGCCTTCGGGCCGCACCCAGTCGACCAGCGGTTCGCGATCGATCCAGGCCTGGACGATGTCGCGGCGCCCCGCCATTTCGGGCAGCAGCGTCGCCAGGAAAGCGTCCCGGCGTTCGAGCATGCCGCGGGCAATGCCTTCGTCGATAACGCTGCCGCAGATGCCGATCTGCTCCTTGGCGGCGAGGAATTTCTCCTGAAGCTCAGCGTCCCTGGTGATCAGCCAGCCGATGCGGATGCCGGGAATGCCGAAGGCCTTGGACAATGACGAGACGCTGATCGCCTTCGGGCTGAGTGAGGCAGCCGTCGGCAGCCGCCGGCCGTAGGAAAGGTCGCGATAGGTCTCGTCGACCAGCAGACGGCAGTTGCTGCTTTCGGCAAGCGCAACCAGCGCATCGAGCTCGGTTCGGCTCATCATCGTGCCGGTCGGGTTGTGCGGGCAGGTGACGCTGATCAGCTTCGTGTCCGGCCGCAGCGCCGCCTTGACGCGTTCGACATCAATGGCGAAGCCTTCCTCGAAGGCCAGGTCGACAAAGCTGATGGCGCAGCCGATCGCCCTTGGGGTTTCGATGTTGGTGGCGTAGTTGGGCCTGATGACGACGAGATGGTCATTGGCCGACAAGAGCGAGGTCGAGATGATGAACAGCGCGCCCGCGGCACCGGCAGTGACCAGGACATCATCCGGCGAAATGCCGGCATCCTGCGCCGAGATCAGTGCACGCAACTGCTTGTCGCCGCGATGCTCGCCATAGAAAAGCGTGAGATCAGGCAGCGACAGGCCGATGTCGGAGAGCTTCTGGTCGGCGATCGAACTTTCCGAAAGATTGTAGCGGATACGGTCATAGCCGTATTCTTCCGGCGCTTCTTTCTCGATCACCATCCTGGTGTAGTTCATGGCTCGCTCCCCTAGAGCAGTTCACCGTTTCACGGAAACGGCGACCCGCTCTAACTCCTTGTTTTTAGGCAATTCCGGACGGAAAACCGTTTCACAATTTTCCTGGAATTGCTCTAGCAACCCGTCCACCTATCCAAGCCATAAAAACATGAAGCCTGCCAAGGCGAATTCGCCGGCAGGCTTCTGTTCCAGTCGTCCTAACTGTTGGCTCAGGACTGAATGTTCAGGCCGAGGCCTTGGCCTTCCTGCCCTTGGCGGGTGCCTTCACGGGGGCAGCCTTGCGGCCGAGGCCGATGGATTTCGCCAGCAGCGAACGCGAGGCCGCGTAGTTGGGAGCGACCATCGGATAGTCCGACGGCAAGCCCCATTTGGCGCGATAGGCGTCCGGTGTCAGGCCGAAATGCACGCCCAGGTGACGCTTCAGCGATTTGAACTTCTTGCCGTCTTCGAGGCAGATGATGAAATCGGGTGTCACCGACTTCTTGGGGTTGACCGCCGGGACCAAGGGGGCAGCCACCGGGACCGCAGGCTTGCCGAGCGCGTTTATCGAGGCGCTGACGCTGGCGATGAGGTCGGCCAGGCCGGAGGCGGGCAAGCGGTTCTTCTCGACGTAAGCGGACACGATGTGAGCGGTCAGCTCGAGCAGATCGATGTCTTTACGGGCACTGTTGCTATCGTCGGTCACTCTATTTCTCCGTCTACAGCGAATGACCTGAAAATCGGATTCGACTTCCGGAAAGGATCATGCGCGAAATCAAAATGCTATGGCGTCCTTCGTGCGTCCACGGGACGAATGGCGTTGGTGTAGCGCGGAATTCCTAGTCGGCAAATCTGCGTATTGCAACGACTTGATGTCAGGTCACACGTTATTTTGAACAACTATATTAAACAATAACAGTATCAGACTATCAGCGCTTTGTCGCGCCACAAACGAAACCCGCCTTCGAAGGCGCGTGTGTTGTCGCCGCGCCTGGAGTCGGCGGGCAATTCATCGAGCTTGTCGACGTTGCCGCCGCCAATCACGACATAGTCCGGCTGCATGGCGGCACGGAGCCGGTCGACGACGTCGAAGACGTATTTGCGCCATTTCTTCTTGCCGCGCTTTTCCAGGCCGCGTTCGCCGACATAATCCTCGAAACTCCTGCCCTTCTTGTAGGGCAAATGCGCGAGTTCCATCGGTTGGGCGACGTTGTCGGCGATCATCGCCGCACCGAGACCGGTGCCGAGCCCGAGGAACAGCATGCGCCCGCCCTCGTAGCTGCCGATGGCTTGCATCAGCGCATCATTGACCACTTTCACCGGTTTGCCGAACGCGCCCGCAAAGTCGAATCCAGCCCAGCCCTTGCCGAGATTGGCGGGGTCGGCGAGCGGCCTGTTGTGATTGACCGGGCCGGGATAGCCCATCGAGACGACGTCGTAGGACAGGCCTTCGGCGAGCTTGTTGACCACGTCGATCATCTGCTGCGGCGTCAGGCCCGGCCCCGAATCGGCGCGGCGCTCCTCGCCGCCGGCGCTGGTGAGGATCTTGACGTGCGAGCCGCCGATGCCGATCGTGAGCACGATCTTTTCAGTGTCCGGCTTCTCGGTGCCCGATGCAGGTTGCTTCACCGCCTTGGCCATCGTGTGGTCCTCTCACTTCACCGGATCGATCCAGCCATTGGGCGGCCCGAACCCGGCCATGACGTCCGCCGGTCCCCATGTGAGCGGCTCGTAGAGATGCGGCGGCGTGGTGTCGCCAAGCACCGGGCCGACGATGCGCCAGGCCAGTTCGCTGGCGTCCTGGCGGGTGAACAACTGCCCGTTGCCGTTCATGGCGTCGCCGATCAAGCGCTCATAGGGCGGCATGTCGCCCTTTGAATCGTCGAGCGCCGTCAGTTCGACCTGCTCGCCGATCATGTCGTCGCCCGGCGCCTTGCGCTGTGCTCCGATGGCGATCACCACCTGTGGGTCGATGCGGAAGCGGACGTAGTTCTGGTCGGCGGGCTTGATCGGATCGAAGACATCGAGCGGCGGCCGCTTCAGCCGCACCACCACTTCGGTGACATGCACCGGCATGTTCTTGCCGGCGCGGATGAAGAACGGCACGTCCTGCCAGCGCCAGGTGTCGACGAAGAAACGCACCGCCGCGAAGGTCTCGACGGGCGAGTTCGGCGCCACGCCGGGCTCGGCGAGATAGCCGGTGAACTGGCCACGCACGACATCGTCTTTTGTCAGCGTCCTGATCGCGCGCAGCACCTGCACCTTCTCATCGATCAGGTCGTCGGCGGAACGGCCGACAGGCGGCTCCATGGCAAGCAGCAAAAGGATGTTGAGCAGATGGTTCTCGATGACGTCCCTGATGCAGCCGACATCGTCATAGAAGCGGCCACGTCCCTCGACGCCGAAATCCTCGGCCATGGTGATCTGCACGCTCTCGACGTAGTTGCGGTTCCAGATCGGCTCGAGCAGCGAATTGGCGAAGCGGAAATAGAGCAGGTTCTGGATCGCTTCCTTGCCCAGGTAATGGTCGATGCGGAAGATCGACTGTTCGTCGAACACCAGATGCAGGACCCGGTTCAGCCAGCGCGCCGATTGCAGATCGTGACCGAAGGGCTTTTCCACCATCAGCCGCGCGCCATGCGCCGTGCCTGATTGCTCCAGCCCCTGGACGACGGTCTCGAACATGGTCGGCGGCACCGCCATGTAATGCAGCGGCCGCTGCGCGGTGCCGAGGGCGTTTTTCAGTTTCTCGAACGTCGCTCCGTCACGGTAGTCGCCGCTGACGTAGCGCAGCAGCGAGGCGAATTTGGCGAACGCTTTCTCGTCGATCTTGCCGAGCGCATTGACGATGCCGTCACGCGCGCGCGCCTGCAATTGCTTGAGGTCCCAGGCATCGAAGGCGACGCCGATCACCGGTTCGGTGAGCGTGCCCTTGGCGACCATCTGGTAAAGGGCTGGAAATATCTTCTTGTGGGCGAGATCGCCGGTTGCCCCGAAGAGCACCAGCGTGTCGGACCGTTCCTGGCTCATGCGCGTGTCTCCCCCCGTGTCGTCACTTGCCGGCCTTCGGCTTCTCGACATGGCCGCCAAAGGCATAGCGCATGGCGGAGAGCAGCTTGTCGGCGAATTCGGATTCGCCCTGCGAGGAGAAGCGGTCGAACAGCGCCGAGGACAGCACCGGAGCCGGCACGCCGGTGTCGATCGCCGCCTTCAGCGTCCAGCGCCCTTCGCCGGAATCCGAAACGCGGCCGCCGAAATTCACCAGGCCCGGATCGCTTTTCAAGGCGCCGGCCGTCAAGTCGAGCAGCCAGGAGCCGATAACGCTGCCATGCCGCCAGACCTCGGCCACCTGCGGAAGGTCGATGTCGAACTGGTAGTATTGCGGGTTTTCCAGCGGACTGGTCTCGGCGTCCGCCGTCCGTTGCCGCTTGCCGGCATTGGCCGACTTCAGGATGTTCATGCCTTCGGCATAGGCGGCCATGACGCCATATTCGATGCCGTTGTGCACCATCTTGACGAAGTGGCCGGCACCGCTCGGTCCGCAATGCAGATAGCCAAAGGGCGCGGTGCCGGCATCCCCAGGCGGATTGGCGCCGACGTCGGCGCCCGGTGCCAGCGTGGCGAAGATCGAATCGAGGTGCTGCACCGCCACGTCGGGGCCGCCGATCATCAGGCAGTAGCCACGCTCCAGGCCCCAGACGCCGCCGCTGGTGCCGACATCGACAAGATGGATACCCTTGCCGGCCAGTTTCGCGGCCTGGTCGACGGCGTCGTGGTAGTAGGAATTGCCGCCGTCGATAACGATGTCGCCGGGCTCCATCAGGGCCGCCACCTGATCGATGATCCTGCCGGTGATCGCCGCCGGCAGCATCAGCCACACGCAGCGCGGCTTGGCCAGCTTGCCGACGAATTCTTCCAGCGAGGCCGCCCCTGACGCGCCGTCGGTCACCAGGGCGGCGACGCTGGCCGGGTTGATGTCGTAGACGACGCATTCGTGGCCGTCGCGCATCAGGCGCCGGACCATGTTGGCGCCCATCCGGCCCAGTCCCATCATTCCGATCTGCATGGTTTCGTCCCTGTTTTCTACGAGATTTGCGGGGTTATCGAGGGAAGGTCTACTGGCTGTGATCTACTGGCCATCTTGGTCGCCCGATATGACGGAGAAGTCGACATTCTCCCAATCGCCGGTCCCGGGCCAGAAAAAAGTGAAGAGCAGCGTGCTTCCCTCGGGGAGGCTTGCCGCGGGCAGATCGGCAAGATGGATGCCGAAGGCGTTCTCCACCGTCTGGCTGTCATGGGCGGTCGCCCAGTTGTCGGTGCTCCAGTGAACTGTAGCCGGGTCCAACAATTCGACGCGCAACGTCTTGCCCTCCGGCATGGTGCGGATCTTGTTGTTGAACCGCCAGGTCCTGAACGAGGATACGGTCTTGTCCTCGATATAGCGCTTGACGCCTTGCGGCGGCATGTCGAAGACCGCGCCGTCGCGCAGCGAGCGCAGCAGCTTGATATGCTCCGAATGCGCCCAGACCAGCGGCATGGCGCTGCCCGAGGGTCGGCCGTGCAGCAGTTCGCGTTCCGGCAGATCGGCGCCGTCCCAGACCTGCTCCGGCAACAGGCCGCCCGGTCCGGCCGAGCCTTCCAGCGCTGCCAGCAGGCTGGCTGCCTTTTCCCTGCGCCCAGCCGCCAGCTCATAGTGGGCGCGTTCGCCGGCCAGCAGCGGCCAGGGGCGACCCTGGCCGGTGCCATCGAAAGGCGCGCCGTCTTCGTGCTCGCCATAGCCGTCACCATTGTAGCGGTACCAGAGCGGCCCTTGCGGCAGATCGCAGCGCAATTGCGCGTCGATGACCTTGACCGTGTCTGTCATGCGCGGATCGTCAGCCGCCCGCAGACCGAAGCGGACAAGTGCCAGTGCATCCGGGCTGACGATTTCCTCGGGCGGCCGGTCGGTGTCGCCAGGCGGCCGGTTCTTGATCGGGACATAGCCGTCCTTCGGCGAACCGGCCTCGGCGCTGTCGGGTGGTGCTATGCGGACATAGTAGCCTTCGACGCCGACTTGACTGCAGATCGCCGTGCCGGTGACGTAGGTCCAGCGCTCGACCTGGTCGTTCCAGACGTCTGATGTCTCGCGCAGATACGTCGCGGCGTCTGTCTTGCCGCAGGCGTCGAGCAGGTCTGCCGCGGCAAGCAGTGCGGCGATTTCGACGGCGAGCGTGAACGGGCTGTAGCCGGCATCCTCTTCCCAGCGGTCCTCGCCGGTGACGGGCCCGTTGCGCACGACATAGCCGGCGGCGCGCTCGATCATCGGCAGGAAGGTCATGAGCCTGGCGCGGGGCAAATGGCCGGCGCGGCGCAAAGCGTCGGCCAGCAGCAGCGGAAAGGCGCATTCGTCCATCTGGATGCCGGGCCAATAGGCCGATCCGTCGAGCCAGGCGTTCTGCGGCCAATGGCCGTCCGGCTGCTGGATGGAGCTGAGGTAATCGAGGATTTGCAGGGCCGAGGCAGCATCGCCGGCAGCAAGAAAGCCGCCCGCCGTCTCGACCAGATCGCGCGGCCAGACCAGATGGTAGCCGCCGAGGTCGTCGTCACCCTTGTTGAAGCCCCACGGGATCGACAGGCTGGCGACCGCGGCGCCTGGTGTCGCGATCGACCGGTGCGTCGCCAGTACCGCGGTGCTGGTGCGATAGAAGTTGATCCCGGGCACCGCGTGCCGGTCGTCCAGCGGCAGCAAGCCCTTTTGCCAATTGCGCCAGTTCTGAAGATAGGAGTTCGCCGCGGGTTCAAAACCCTGCTTCAGGCTGGCGAAAGCATGTTCCGCGGCCTCCTCAGGCGTCGCGCCAAATCCCAGCGCCAGCAAAGCCTTGGTCCTGGTCGCGGAAAAGCCGATCTCGCCCGTCAGCGCAACATTGCCGTCCTCGGCCCGCTGGTATGCAGCGTCGAGCTCACCTGTATTGTGGAGTTGCTGCCAACCGTCGGAAAAGCCGACATAGCCGGCCGAACCGGTTCGCCAGGGCAGCGACGAGGCCAGCGCCAGGCAAGAGCCGCGCCCCGAGGCGAACAGCATGGGCTTTCCCTCGTGCTCGCCGACCCAGGCGGTGTTGCCCATGCCGGCATTGACCAGATGCGGCGCCAGAAGCGCGTAGACGCGGTAGTCACCGGGCACCCCTTTCAGCGCCGTGAAGGTGATTTCCTGCAGCAGCGCCGGGCGCTCCGGGTCGGCGAGGATACGCTTTTCGATCCGCCAAGCGCCGTCATTCGCCGTATTGACCAGCCTGTAGGCGGGCACGCCGTCCTCGAACGGTTCGATCGTATGCCCGGCATCGCGTTTCTCTTCCGAAAAATAGCCGCCGGGACCGGTGACGATCAAGCCGAGGTCGCGGGTGCAGGCGCTGTCGACGCGCGGATAGTAGACTTCGTTGAGGATGCCGTGGCTGATCGTAAACCAGATCCGGCCGGCCGGCGAAAGCGACGTTCCGACGCCACTCTTGGCGCTTGATGTCCAGCGCGCCGGGATCCCCGGGGCGCCCGGAGCAACGTTTTGCGTCACTGGCATTCTGTTTCGCTCTCCTGGCCTCCTCCCTAGACCAGGACGCGAACCCTTTACAATCATTGCACCGCAAGTTGATCGGCCGGTCCAACGGCAGGGCAACGAACTCGGGCTGACGGGTTTCTTCGGAGCCTTCGCCCGCCATTGGCTGACGGAGCATCAAGCGAACAACCCGCCTGTGCGGCGGGTCACTGGCGCAAATCAGCACCATGGACAAAAATGTACCATAGCTGAGGTCACCGAGTCAAGAAAAAATTCCTATAGTCAACGGCGCCGTCGTTGACAGCGGCGGCGGCATGCGTCCACTATTTCGCGGCACGGGAGGATCGTGAAAGCAATGGCGGAAGTGTCCCTGGTCCTGATCGACCGGCTGCTGGCGATATCGCGGGCGCTTGCCGGCCATATCGATCCCGGCACGGCGTTCCGCGCGACCGCCATCGAGATCGGCACGCTCATCCCGCACGACCATATCGATCTGGCTGTGCTGTCTCACGATGGGCGCATGCATGCCTGCTACGAAGCCGGTTTCCACACCAGTTGGAGCGAGCTCGCCCAGCATCCGGTGGAAGGCAGTCCGATTCGCTTCGTGTTGTGGGGCAAGACGCCTTACCTGTTGTCGGACAACGCGCTTGTCGACGACCGTTTTCATTTTGCCGGCGCTTTCGACGAGCCGATTTTCGCGGCCAAGCTGCGCAGCCGCATCATCGTGCCGCTCAGGGCGCGCGGTAGCGTCATCGGCGCGCTCAACATCAGTCGGCACGAAATCGGCTGCTACACGCTTGCCGATGTCGCGGTCGCCCAGCAATGCGCCGATCTGATCGCGCCCTATATCTTCGCGCTGATCCAGACCGAGGAGGCGCGCCGCGCCATGCTGGCCGAGAGCGAGGCGCGCAACCGCGTCGAACTGCTGCGCGTAGGCGCCTCGCAATTGACCGAGGGCATGGAGCGCGAACGCCGCCGCATGGCCATGGACCTGCACGACCAGACGCTTGCCGATCTCGCCCGCATCGCGCGCCAGCTTTCGGCCTTGCGCGGCCAGGGCGTGGCGCGGGCCGCGCAGCTTGCCGACCTCGAGCAGGAGGTCGCCGGCTGTCTGACGGAACTGCGCCACATCGTCGACGCCATGCGGCCGAGCGTGCTCGAACTGTTCGGCCTGCGCGATGCGGTCGAAGCGCATCTCAACCGCAGTGTCAGCAAGGCCAAGCCGCCGATCGCCGTGCGCATCGCCGACACCAGCGACGGCGGCGCCGACAGTTTGCCGGAGCCAGTGCGGACCGCGCTCTACCGGATCGTGCAGGAAGCGATCAACAATGCCGTTCGCCATGCCGCGCCGCACCGCATCGACGTGCTGCTGGCGTCGACCGCAAGCGTGCTGCGGGTGATCGTGACGGATGACGGCCAGGGCTGCGGCACCGTCGACCCGGCTGCGTATGGCGGCATCGGCCATATGCACACGCGGGCAGCCCTTATTGGGGCGCGGCTGCGCATCGGCCAGGCCGGCCGCAAGAACGGCGGCACCCGTGTCGTCGTCGAGATCGACCGCCAGCCGTCGCGAGAATTGGCGGCGGCAGCGGTGCCTGGCGAGTTCGCCGTATCGGAGGCCATGTGATGCTTGTGATGATCGCCGAGAATGACGGGCTGCACCGTAGCTTCGCGCGGCGGACGGTGGAGCAGCTGTGGCCCGGCGACGTCGAGGTGATCGAGGCGAGCGACGGCGAGGACGCCATCAACCTGGCGGCCCAACGCGAGCCACTGCATGTCGTGCTCGATTTGCAGATGCCGAAGGCGACGGGAATCGAAGTTGCCAAGGCGATCTGGAACCGCCGCGCCGGCACGCACATCCTGTTCTGGTCGAATTTCGCCGACGAAGCCTATGTGCGCGGCGTGGCACGCATCGTGCCGCCCGGTTCGGTCTACGGCTATGTGCTCAAATCGGCGACGGAGGAGGGCATGCGGTCCGCGCTGCGCGGGGTTTTCCGCGAAGGCCACTGCATCATCGACCGCGAGATCCGCGGCATCCAGCACCGCGTGCAGGACAAGTTCGAGGGCATCACCGACGGCGAATATGAGAGCCTGATCGACATCGCGCTCGGCCTGACCGACCGGGCGATCGCGGCGCGGCGCGGCCTGTCGATCCGTGGTGCGCAGAGCCGCATCAAGCATGTCTATGACAAGCTCGGCATCGTGCCGGCGGACGACGGCGCCGGCGATGCTTCCGTGTTCAACTCGCGGACGCGGGCGATCTATCTCGCCATGGCGCGTGGCCTGATCAACATCGACGCACTGCGCCGCGAACAGGACCGGCTCGATGCCTGGCTGGCGGAGCACTGAACAGCGGCGGCCACGCCCCGGAACTTCGGAAGGTCAGGCGCATTGCTAGTGAACGCCAACTCAATGCCTGCGGACCCGAAGTGCGACCCTCAATCACAGATTCATGGCATCTGGTGCGTGAAAGCATAGTCGGCTTCATCAACGACAATGCGCTTAGCCATGGTGCTGCGATGGCTTTCTATGCCACCACCTCGCTGGCGCCGATCTTGCTGATCGTGGTTGCGATTGCTGGTCTCGTCTTCGGCCACGATGCCGCACAATTGGCCTTGTCCGCGCAGATATCAGGGCTGATGGGACCGGAAAGCGCCGATCTCCTGAAGACTGCGCTGGAAAGTGCATCCGACAGTCTGTACGGCACCTGGGCCGCGATCATAGGGCTGGTCACCTTGCTGGTGGCCGCGTCTGGTGTCTTCGGCGAAATGCAGCAATCGTTGAACACGATCTGGAAGATCGAACCGCAAGGCAATTCCCTGTCGCGTCTGGTGCGGGCGCGGGCCGCCAGTCTGGGGTTGGTGGCCGCACTCGGGTTCCTGTTGCTGGTCTCTCTCATCGCAAGCACTGCGATTTCGGCACTGGGCGATTTCATCAACGCCTATCTGCCGTTCGGAACGATCATACTCAGCGGGATCAATGGCGTCGTTTCGTTTGCACTTATCTCGGTGATGTTTGCCGCCATCTACAAGGTTCTACCCGATCGAACCCTGGAATGGCGCGATGTGGCAATTGGCGCTATCGGGACCGCGGCCCTGTTCACACTGGGGAAATCGCTTATCGGCTGGTATATCGGCACCAGCGCGGTTGCGTCTTCGTATGGCGCCGCCGGCGGCCTGCTCGTCATACTGCTCTGGGTTTACTACTCGTCGGAAATTTTCCTCCTCGGTGCCGAGTTCACGCGCGCCTATTCCGTTCGGCACGGCAGCCGGTCCGATCTGAAAACCTTGGTTCACAGCCCTTTACCCGCGCAGCACGACTCGGCTCGAACACAACAGGAGTCCAACGCTGCAGGCGTGGTCGTGCTCGTGGCTGTGGCGTGCGCGAGCGCAACCTTGACCGCGCTTTTGCGGAGTGGTCGCCGGCCCTGATCTGACGTCGTCGCTATCCCGTGCTCGATAGGCACGGCCGACTGTGCAAACGCACAGTCGGCCGTGCGCTTTGACCCGTATCGGCTCGTCGGTACCGCGCCTACGCTCTGCCCCAACAAGAAGCCTATATCGGGAAGCGCTCATGCCATTTGTCACCATGCGGAGTAGCACGGCTGTTCGCGCCGGGAGCCGATGATGTCGGTGTCGGCGCGTGCGCGCCATTCCGGCTTCGACGACGTCGTCGGCGATGCGACCATTGAGACCCTGGCGAGCGGCTTCGGCTTCCTCGAAGGGCCGGTCTGGCACCCCTACGAGAAATGGCTGGTCTTCTCCGACATTCCGGAAAGCCGGATCTATCGCCGCAGTGCCGAAGGCGAGATCGAGCTGTTCCGCGCGCCGAGCCACAAGGCCAATGGCAACACGCTGGACCGCCAGGGGCGGCTGGTCACCTGCGAGCACGCAACGAGCCGGGTGACCCGCGCCGAACCCAACGGCAGCGCGACGGTGCTTGCCACGCACCATCAGGGCAAGCAGCTCAACAGCCCGAACGACATCGTCGTTGCCACCGGCGGATCGATCTATTTCACCGATCCGGGCTATGGCCGGAGGGAATTCTATGGCGTGCCACGGCCACAGGACCTGCCGTTCCAGGGCGTCTATCGCATCGATGGCGATGGCGCCCGGCTGACATTGCTGGCTGACGATTTCGGGCAGCCGAACGGGCTGTGCTTTTCGCTGGACGAGTCGCGGCTGTTCATCAACGACACCGAACGCGGGCATATCAGGGTGTTCGGCGTCGAAGCCAATGGCGACCTCGATGGCGGCGCGGTGTGGGCAGTGACCGAGGGCGAGGGGCCGGGGGCGCCCGACGGCATGAAGATCGACAGCCGCGGCAATCTTTACTGCACCGGACCCGGCGGCATCCACATTTTCGACGCCTCGGGCGCCATTCTTGGCGTCATCCGGACGCCCGAGGATTGCGCGAATTTCACCTTCGGTGACGACGATCTGCAAAGCCTCTACATCACCGCGTCGACGTCGCTGTACCGGCTCAGGGTGCGCGTGCCGGGATTGAGACTGTTTTGAGCTCGCGACAATCCGTGCTCAAATCAGAGTTGGGAGTGAGGCCGGGGTCAAAGCCGGTGGGAATGCAGCAGTCAACACATCTGGGAGGATAACGACATGAAGAAACTGTTCGTTCTGGGCGCTCTGGCGGCAATGCTCGCCTCGGGCACGGCGCTGGCCGACACCAGTGGCAAGAAGATCGCTTTTTCCAACAATTATGCCGGCAATTCCTGGCGGCAGGCGATGCTCGACAGCTATGGCATTGTCACCAAGAAGGCGGTCGCCGACAAGATCGTCGGCGCGGCCGACATCTTCACCACCGCCGACAAGGAGGTGCCGACACAGGCGGCGCAGGTGCAGAACCTGATCCTGCAGGGCTATGACGCGATCGTCATCAACGCGGCCTCGCCGGATGCGCTCAACGGCGCCATCAAACAGGCCTGCGATGCCGGCATCGTCGTCGTCTCCTTCGACGGCACCGTGACCGAACCTTGCGCCTACCGTGTCGTCGTAGACTTCAAGGACATGGGCAAGCAGGAAATCGAGCAGATGGCCAAGTTCCAGCCCAAGGGCGGCAATCTGCTGGAAATCCGTGGCCTTGCCGGGACCTCGATCGACGATGCCATCCATGCCGGCATCCTCGAAGGTGTCGCCGCCCATCCCGAGTTCAAGATCGTCGGTTCGGTGACCGGCGACTGGGACCAGACGACAGCGCAGAAGGCGGTGGCAACCATCCTGCCGTCGCTGCCCGACATCGTCGGCGTCGTCGACCAGGGCGGTGACGGTTACGGCGCGGCCCAGGCCTTCGCCGCCGCCGGCAAGCCGCGCCCGACCATCATCATGGGCAACCGCCAGGACGAGCTGCAGTGGTGGAAGGAGCAGAAGGACAAGGACGGCTACCAGACCTGGTCGGCTTCGATCGCGCCCGGCGTGTCGTCGCTCGCCTTCTGGGTGGCGCAGCAGGTGCTCGACGGCCGCACCGACATTCCGCACGATCTGCTGGTGCCGTATCTGGCCTTCACACAGGACGATTTCGAGGCCGAGCTGCCGAAGATCCCCAAGGGCGGCGTCGCCAGCCACGAATACACGCAGGAAGACGCGATCGCGGCCATCAAAGCCAACATCAAGTGAGCCTTGAACAAGCGTTGCCCTCCGGATCATCGAGCGGATATCGTTGAGCATGCCTGAAGGGAACGCTGACATCATCAGACTGAACGGCGCCGAAAAGCATTTCGGCGCCGTTCGCGCGCTGGGCGGCGTCGATTTCCATGTCGGCCCCGGCGAGTGCGTTGGTCTCGTCGGCCACAATGGCGCCGGCAAATCGACGCTGATGCACATGGTGGCTGGCACGCTGGTGCCCGACAGTGGCAAGATCGGCGTGCATGGCGACACCGAGGACAACTACTCGGTGTCGCGGGCGCAGCAGCTCGGCATACGCTGCGTCTTCCAGGAACTGTCGCTGTGCCCCAACCTCAGCGTCGCCGAGAACACGCGCATCAACCACGCGTCGCTGCGCGGCTTCGGCTGGCGGCGCAAGGCGGCGGATCTGATCGCCGCCAAGCTCGACGAGATCTTTCCGGGCCACAGCATTTCGGCGTCCGATATTGTCGGCGATCTGTCGATCGGCCGGCGCCAGATGGTGGAAGTGGCGCGCGCCTTCACCGTCACTCAGGATCGGCTCGACCTCGTCATCCTCGACGAGCCGACATCGTCGCTCGATGCGCATACGGCGGGCCAGCTGCTGGCCTTCGTGCGCCGCTTCGTCGCCGGCGGCAAAAGCTGCATCCTGATCTCGCATGTGCTGGGTGAGGTGCTGCGCAACGCCGATCGCATCGTGGTGATGCGCGACGGCAAGGTGGTTGTCGCCGACGCCGCCAGTGCCTTCGACCGCGACCGGCTGGTGACGGCGATGGGCGGAGCGGAGGCGCGCCAGAAGATCGCGGCGCAAATCGCGGCTGCCAAGCCCGCCGCCAGTCCGCTACGGGTCCGGGCGCGGCCCGCCGCGCAGAAGGACGGCACCGACCTCGTCGCCTGCGCCGGCGAGATCATCGGCCTTGCCGGTCTGGCGGGACACGGCCAGACCGATCTGCTGCTGGCGATCTTCACTGCTGCATCGCGCGCCCGGGCCGGTATCGAGGTGACCGCACCGGTGGCGCTGGTCGCCGGCGACCGCCAGTCGGACGGCATTTTTCCGCAATGGTCGATCGCTGAGAACATCGGCATCCGCTCGCTGGCGCGGTTGCGCAGCGGGCTGCTGATCTCGCCGCAGCGCGAGGCCGAGCTCGCCGCATTCTGGCAGAAGAAGATCGGCATCCGCACGCCCGATATGAACAACAACATTTTCTCGCTGTCGGGCGGCAACCAGCAGAAGGCGCTGTTTGCCCGCGCGCTCGGCTCGGACGCGCAGATCGTGCTGATGGACGACCCGATGCGCGGCGTCGATATCGGCACTAAGCTGGAGGTCTATGACCTCGTGCGCGAAGAGGCTGCCCGAGGCCGCACCTTCCTCTGGTACACCACGGAAACCGAAGAGCTCGACAATTGCGATCACATCTATGTCTTCAAGAACGGCCGCATCGTCGCCAATCTGCGCCGCGACGAGTTGACCGAAGAGAAGATCATCCAGTCCTCATTCGGCGATGCGGCCTGAGATGACGGCCGCCAGCCTCGACACCGCCGCCAGGACGTCCGCCGAGCGAGGCGCACTGGCCCGTGCCCGTCTGTTGCGCGGGCTGCTGCCGGCGCTGTCGCTGGCGCTGGTGCTGCTCGCCATCGCCTGGCTCAACCCGCGCGCCATCAGCTATTTCGGGTTCAGCCTGATGCTCAATTTGGCGATCCCGATCGCGCTGGCGACCATCGCGCAGATGTTCGTTATCGCCGGAAACGAGCTCGACCTGTCGATCGGTACTTTCGTCGGCTTCGTCGGCTGTGTCACGGCGACCTGGCTGAAGGACGCGCCGCTCATCGGCGTGATGATCCTGCTCGGGTCGATAGGCGTCTATGCGCTGCTCGGCGCGCTGATCCATCTGCGCAATTTGCCTTCGATCGTGGTGACGCTCGGCATGAGTTTCGTCTGGCAGGGGCTTGCCATTCTCGTCTTGCCCAAACCGGGCGGCAAGGCGCCGGACTGGCTGCTCGGGCTGATGGCGTTCAAGCCGCCCTTCATTCCGTTCCCGATCATCGCCGCGCTGCTGATCGGCCTCATCGTTCATTTCGGCCTGATGCGCACTTCCTATGGCGTGATCCTGCGCGGCTCCGGCGGCAATCCGGCGGCACTCGGCCGCGCCGGCTGGTCGCTGCTCAAGACCAAGATCGTGCTGTTTGCGCTGGCCGGTCTGTTCGGCGTGCTGTCCGGCATGGCGCTGATCGGCATCACCACCTCGGCCGACGCCAATATCGGCAATGGCTACACGCTGCTGGCGATCGCCGGCGTCATCCTCGGCGGCGGCGAATTCGTCGGCGGCCGGGTGTCGCCGATAGGTGCTGTGATCGGCGCGCTGACGCTGGCGCTGGCGGCCTCGCCGCTGCTCACCTTCATGCACATTCCACCCGATTGGCAGGTTGCCGCCAACGGCGCCATCCTCATCATCGTGCTGGCGGCGCGGGTGCTGATCAGCCGCAAGGAGAGGTGAGCGATGACATCGGTGAAATCGCTGCTCGCCAAACCCTGGATCTGGTCGTTCATTGGCGCGCTTCTGGTGTGGCTGGCGACGATCGCCTTCACCGGCGGTTATGGCGCCGGCGGCATGGTGACGGCGGCCCTGTCGCTGGCGGTGTTCACCGTCATTGTCGGCGTCGGCCAGATGTTCGTCATCACACTCGGCCCGGGCAATGTCGACCTGTCGCTGCCGGCCAATATCGGCCTTGCCAGCGCCGTCGCGATGAAAGTGATGGACGGCAATGATTCCATGATCGTGGTCGGGCTGCTGGCGGCGCTTGCCTGCGGGGCGGCGATCGGCGCCGCCAACTATCTGCTGATCTGGGCGCTGCGCATCCCGCCGATCATCGCCACGCTGTCGGCCAGCTTCATCATCCAGTCGATCGACATCAGCTACGGACGCGGCTTGCAGATCAAGCCGCCGCCGGGCTTCGCCGATTTCGCCAACCGGCAGATACTCGGCATTCCGGTGCTGGCCATCCTCACCGTGCTGTTCACCATCGGTGCGGCCATCGCCCTGCAGCGCATGATCTATGGCCGCTCGGTGCTGGCGATCGGCCAGAATATCCGCGCCGCCTGGCTCGCCGGCGTCAATGTCGGCCGCATCCGTTTCCTCACCTACACGCTGTCTGGTGCGCTCGGCGGCATCGACGGCGCGCTGCTCGCCGGCTATTTCCGTGGCGCCAATGTCGATATCGGCAATGAGTATCTGCTGGCCTCGATCGCGGTCGTCGTCATCGGCGGCACGTCGGTCGCCGGCGGCAAGGCCAATGTGCCCGGGGTCTGGGGCGCGGCGCTGTTCCTGGTGCTGCTTTTGACCATGCTCAACACGTTTGGGGTGAGTGCCGGGGTGCGATTGCTGCTCACGGGGCTGATCATTGTCGGGGTGATCACGGCGGCGGGCGGGCAGAAGGCGCCGCGGTAGGCTCCGCCTTCGTCGTCCCAGGCCTGTAATCATTGTGCCAGGCCGACATCCGGTTCCAATCGGCGTCATAGCGCTGTAAATCCCGTTCGCGCGGCCACGGCCGCTGAATAGCGCTGGGAGGTTTGCGTGTCCGATTTCGTGAAGGTCAGCCGCCACGGCGATGTCGCCGTCGTCACCATCGACAACCCGCCGGTCAACGCGCTGAGCTTCCATGTCCGCGAGCCGCTGATGCAGGCGCTGGTTGAGTTGCGCGACGATGCTTCGGTTGCCGCCATCGTCATTGCATGCGCCGGCCGGACCTTTGTCGCTGGCGCCGACATCACCGAATTCGGCAAGCCGATGCAGCAGCCGGAGCTGCGCGCCATCGTGGCGACGCTGGAAACCATCGCCAAGCCAACGCTAGCCGCCATCCACGGCACCGCCCTCGGCGGCGGGCTGGAGCTGGCGCTCGGCTGCCATTTCCGTATCGCCGACGTCGGCGCCAAGCTCGGCCTGCCGGAAGTCAAGCTCGGCCTGTTGCCGGGCGGTGGCGGCACGGTACGGCTGCCGCGCCTTGTCGGCGCGACGAAGGCGCTCAGGATGATCGTCTCCGGTACGCCGATCGGCGCGACCGAGGCGCATGAAGCCGGCCTCGTCGACGCTGTCTTCGATGGCGATCTGGCCACGCATGCCGTGAACTTCGCTGGGGAAATCGCCCGCAAGGGTGGCCCCTTCACGCCGGTGCGTGATCGCAATCAGGGACTCAAGGAGACCGACCTGGCGGCTTTCGACGCCGAGGCTGCGGATCTTGCCAGGAAAGCGCGCGGGCTCGAGGCGCCGATCGCCTGCGCGCAGTCGGTGCGCAATGCCGTCACGCTGCCCTTCGATGCGGCGCTGGCGGCGGAACGTGCGTTGTTCGTGAAACTGGTCGGCAGCGACCAGTCGCGGGCGCAGCGGCATTTGTTCTTCGCCGAACGTGAGGCGGCAAAGGTTTCGGGAAAAGACATCGTCAAACGCAGGATTGCCCGCGTCGGCGTCATCGGCGCCGGCACGATGGGCGGCGGCATCGCCATGGCCTTCGCCAATGGCGGCTATCCCGTGACTTTGCTGGAAACCAGCCATGAGGCATTGCAGCGCGGCTTGGCGACGATCGACAGAAACTACTCGGTGTCCGTCACGCGCGGTTCGCTAAGCGAAGTCGCCAAGCGCGAGCGGCTCGCCCAGTTCAAGGGCTCCACCGATTATGCCGATCTCGCCGATTGCGACCTGATCGTAGAGGCGGTGTTCGAGGACATGGCGGTCAAGAAGGAGGTGTTCGGCAAGCTCGAAGCGGTGGCCAAACCGGGCGCGATCCTCGCCACCAACACCTCCTATCTCGACATCAACGAAATCGCCGCCTCGACCTCGCGGCCGCAGGACGTGCTCGGCCTGCATTTCTTCTCGCCGGCCAATGTCATGAAGCTCCTGGAGATCGTGCGCGCCGACAAGACCGCGCCCGATGCGCTGGCGACCGTCGTCGACCTGGCGCGGCGGATCGGCAAGGTGGCCGTTGTCGTCGGCGTCTGCCACGGCTTCGTCGGCAACCGCATGCTGGCCGCGCGCGGCTCGGAATCGGAAGCGCTTCTTCTGGAAGGCGCGACGCCCAGCCAGATCGACCAGGTCTTCACCGATTTCGGCTGGCCGATGGGGCCTTTCCAGATGGGCGATCTCGCCGGTCTCGACATTGGCTGGCGCAACCGCAAGGCGCGTGGCCTGTCGGCCGTGATCGCCGACACGCTGTGCGAACAGGGGCGTTTCGGCCAGAAGACCGGCCGGGGTTTTTACCTTTACGAGGCTGGCGCGCGTACACCAGTGCCGGATCCCGAGGTTGAAGCGCTGATCCGCGACAAGGCCGCGGAGAAGGGCATCGTGCCGCGCGCGATCAGTGCGGAGGAAATCATCGAGCGCACGCTTTACCCCCTGGTCAACGAGGGCGCCAAGATCCTTGAGGAAGGCATAGCGGCCCGTGCGTCCGACATCGATGTCGTCTGGGTCAATGGCTACGGCTTTCCCATCGGCAAGGGCGGGCCGATGTTCTGGGCTGGCCTCGAAGGCCCGGCCAGGATCATCGAGCGGCTCGAGTACTGGCATCAACGGACAGGCAAGGACGTGTTCAAGCCGGCGCCCCTGCTGAAGCGGATGGTCGAGACCGGGTCGTGGAACGGCGACGCGATAGCCTGATCAATCGTCATGGGCAATCCACCCAATTGTCGAGGTCTGCGCTGCCCCTCATCGCCCTGCCGGGCGTTCGTTGTTCGAAAAGCCAAGCAGTTGGCTTTTCGTCCGCTGCGCGGACCACGCCTCGACTCCCCGTATAGTGACGGGGAGAAGGGGCTCGCGATAACCTCGTCGCCTGTCTTGCAACGTTGGACATTGGCGAAACCGGTAATTACTGCGCCCCTCTCCCCGTCCCTATACGGGGAGAGGATGCCGGCAGGCAGGTGAGGGGCAGCGCCGGCGTTCGCAAAAAAGTGACGCGAATTCGAAATCCGAAGCGATTGCCCAGGTAAGCGGCGGGGGCGAAGTAGCTACCTTATCCGCGCGTCGATGATCTCGACGAAACGTGCGAACAGGCCAGCCTGCGACTTGATCTTGAGCTTGCGGTAGATGTTGCGGCGATGGACCTTCACGGTTCCCGGCACGATGCGCATGGCCCTGGCGATCGATTCCGTCGAATGCCCCTGCAGCACAAGGTCGACGACATGTTTTTCGCGCGGCGTCAGCGACAGGCTCTGCCAGATGTGGGCGCGGTCGAACTCGTTGACCGGAGTGGTTGTCTCGTCCTGCTGCGCCTCTGCCGGTTCGTCGGCCGGAAGGGCGGGCCAGCGCAGCCTGGCGAAGCTGATCACCGCCGGCGCCATGTCGCGCAGCAATCTGGCATCGGCGGTGCCGAACGGGCCTGAAGCGCGCAGCCGCATCAGTGAGAGCACCAGCGCATCCTTGCCCGGTAACGGCACGAAGAAGCCGACCTCCTCGGCCAGCCTGGTCTGGCTGTAGTAGGAGCGGAAATACTCGCTGGCATAGAAGCGGTCCGGCGCCAGTTCGCGCATGCGCCAGAACCCTTCCTTGCGCTCGACCGCCGCGTGATGGAACGGGTCGAGCAGATAGGGTCCCTCCTGGTAGAGCGCGACGAAGACGTGGCTTTCGGCCGGCGAGAAGGTTTCGAACAGCAGCGGCGGGCGCGCCGCGCCGCGATAGCCGAACACCACGCAGTGGTCGAAGCTGACATGGAGCCGCAGCCAATCGACCAGCGCATTGCCGAACAGGTCGCCACTGGTCTCCCGCGTCGCCGCGACGAGCGTGGCGAGCTGGCTGTATTCGTCGCTGCGGGACAATCTATACCCCCTTAAACGAGAAAATAGATCAGATATACCACCTGAGAGGTATATACTAGCCGCCATTGGCTCTGGTAGCGTCCCGATATTGCCCTGTTGCTGGAGCCATCAGCCTTGACCGCAGTGCCGGACATCGAGTTTCGCGGCGTCACCAAGCGCTATGGCGCGGTGACCGCGGTCAGCGGCATCGATCTCGCTGTCCCGCCCTCCGCCTTTGTCGCGTTGCTCGGGCCGTCCGGCTGCGGCAAGACCACCTGCCTGCGCATGATCGGCGGCTTCGAGCAGCCGAGCGAAGGCCGGGTGTTCATTCGCGGCCAGGACATGGCCGGCACGCCGCCCTACCGGCGGCCGGTCAACATGGTGTTCCAGCAATACGCGCTGTTTCCGCATCTCGATGTCGAGGACAATGTCGCCTACGGGCTGCGCCAGGCGCGGCCAAGGCTGTCTTCGCGCGAGATCGCCTCAAGAGCGGGCGAGGCGCTCGAAATGGTGCGGCTCGCCGGCTATGGCCGCCGCAAGATCCACGAACTGTCGGGCGGCCAGCAGCAGCGTGTGGCGCTGGCACGAGCCCTGGTCAACAAGCCGGCGGTGCTCTTGCTCGACGAGCCGCTGGCTGCGCTCGACAAGAAGCTGCGCACCGACATGCAGATCGAGCTGCAGAACCTGCAGCGCGAGATCGGCATCACCTTCGTGCTGGTCACGCACGACCAGGAGGAAGCGCTGTCGATGAGCGATTTCGTCTGCGTCATGAACGGCGGCCGCATCGTCCAGCTCGGGCAGCCGAGCGAGATCTATGACGAACCGGCCGATTTGTTCGTCGCCGATTTCGTCGGCAAGACCAACCTCTTGAGCGGTACCGTCGCCGGACATTCGGGCGATCTGGTGGAGGTGGCGCTTGCCGACGGCACCGTCATTGCAGCGCGCAAGCGCACCGCCCTGCAGCAAGGTGAGGCCGTTTCGGTCAGCCTTCGTCCTGAATCGCTCAGCCTTGGCGCTCAGACGGGCGGCCCTTTCAAGGGCATCGTCCGCAACCGAATTTTCCTCGGCTCGACAGCGGAATACGCGATCGAGGTCCAGGGCATCGGAACGCTGCTGGCCAAGGCCGATCACCTGATCGGCCACGGCAATCTCTTCAAGCCGGGTGAACCCGTCGCCATCGGCTTTGCCTCCGGAACGCCGCTGGCGTTTGCGGAGACCAAGAACAACGGGGCCAACCAGAGGGTAGATAAACATGTCGAAATCATATCGTGACGGACTGCCGATAAGTTCCGAGAAATTCGTCGACCAGTTGATGCGCCTCAAGCGCGGCTCGATCGGCCGCCGCGACTTCCTCGGCCTTACCGGCCTTGGCATTGCCACGGCGGTGATGGCGCGCGAGATCGGCATCATGCCGACACCGGCCTTCGCCGCGGAAAGCCTTGGCGACCGCATGTCGATCGCCACCTGGCCGAACTATCATGATCCGGCGACCTTCGAGAACTTCAAGAAGGACACCGGCGTCGCCGTCGAGGTCAATGTGTTCGGCTCCAATGAGGAGATGCTGGCCAAGCTGCAGGCCGGAGCCTCGGGCTGGAGCCTGTTCGTGCCGACCAACTACACGATTTCCACCTACAAGAAACTCGGCATCATCGAGCCGCTGGAGATGGCGAAGCTGCCGAATTTCGACGGCTCGCAGCAAGATCCCCGCTTCACTGGGGAAGGCACGATCGATGCGGTGACCTATGCGGTGCCGAAGAACTGGGGCACCACCGGCTTTGCCGTCAACACGAAGAAGCTGACCAAGCCGATGACCACCTGGAAGGAGTTCTGGGATACCGCCATGGCCGAAGGCGACAGCCGCACCATGGTGCACGACTACCAGCTGACCACGATCGGCAATGCGCTGAAATATTACGGCTATTCGTTCAACTCGTTGAAGCAAGACGAGCTCGCCAAGGCGGAGGAACTGCTGCTCAAGGTCAAGCCGCATCTGTTCGCGGTCTCCTCCGACTACCAGCCGGGCATGCGCGCCGGCGACGCCTGGATGACGATGTGCTGGACGAACGATGGCGCGCAGTTGCATCGCGACATTCCCGAGATCGCCTATGTGCTGGGCAAGGAAGGCGGCGAGATCTGGACCGATTTCTACGCCATTCCGAAAGATGCGCCGAACAAGCCGGCCGGCTACGCCCTGCTCAACTACCTGATGAACCCGCAGGTGGCGGTGAAGGAGCATCTGGCCAATGGTGCGCCGTCGACCGATGCGCGGGTCAACAAGCTGCTGCCCAAGGAAGTGCTCGACAATCCGATCCTCTATCCGGCGGCCGACCTGTTGACGCCGCTGGAATTCGGCGCGGCGGCAACGCTGACAGATCCCGGCCGCGCAGAGCTGATGGCGCGCTTCAAGTCGGCCTGAGGGGCGGTCTGGCGCGGACAATTGACCGGCGGGCATATGTCCGCCGGTATCGGGGCGGTTTTCAATGCGCGGCAATAGATTTCGTCACAACCTCACGACCGCCATGCTGCTCGGTCCGGCGACCGCGTGGCTGGTGGTGTTTCTGGTGCTGCCATTCATTGCCATCGCGGTGTTCAGCGTCGGCGAACGGGCGCCGGAAGGCGGCTATCAAGCGGCTTTCACCTTCGCGCAATATGCCAATCTTCCGGCGCGGGCGGCTGCCTTCTGGAACACGATGGTGCTGGCGCCGATAGGGGCGCTCGCCTGTCTGCTCGTCGCTTATCCCGTTGCTTATTATCTTGCTCTGCGCGCACCGCAGCGCTGGCGGCTGATCCTGCTGGCGCTAGTCGTCATTCCGTTCTGGACCAGCCTTTTGATGCGGACCTATGCCTGGATGTATATCCTGGGCGGGCGCGGCATCCCGGCTCTGCTGTCCTATATCGGTTTCGAGGATATCAGGCTGATCAACACGCCGGGCGCGGTGCTGCTCGGCATCGTCTATGGCTACCTGCCGCTGATGATCCTGCCGATCTATGTCAGCCTTGAGCGGCTCGACCGCCGGCTGCTGGAAGCCTCCGCCGATCTCGGCGCGACGCCGCTCTCGACCTTCCTCGGCGTGACCCTGAAACTGTCGCTGCCGGGCGTGATGACCGGCTTCTCGCTGGTCATGATCCTGCTGCTGGGCGAATATCTGATCCCGACGCTGCTTGGCGGCGGCAAGGTGTTCTTTATCGGCAATGCGCTGGTCGACCTGTTCCTGCAATCGCGCAACTGGCCGTTCGGTTCGGCCATCGCGATCACGCTGGTGCTGGTTTCGGTGGTGGTGCTGATTGCCGCCAATCGCATTTCGACCCGGGTTTCGGGCGCCCGCCGGGTGGATTTGATCTGATGCGCGCCTTCGTCATTGTGGTGTTCGCCTTCCTCTATCTGCCGATCGCACTGGTCGTGCTGTTCTCCTTCAACGCCGGCCACCATGCCAGCGAGTTCACCGGCTTTTCGGTGCAATGGTACGGCAAGGCGCTGGCGAACCCGTTCCTGGTCGAAGCGCTGAAGAACAGCCTGTTCATCGCCACCACCAGCGCCTTGCTGGCGGCGTTGTGCGGCACTGCGGCGGCACTCGGCCTGGCGCGCGTCGGCATCAGAACACGCGCGGTCTTCGATGCGCTTCTGGGCGCCGCGATCGTCGTTCCGGGCGTCGTCATCGGCATTTCGACACTGGTCGCGCTCGTCCAGCTGTTCACGGTCGTCAATCCGTTCCTCGCCTCGATCTGGCCCGACGACCAGCCGCCGCGCCTGGCGCTCGGCTACGGCTCGATCATCGCGGCGCACGGCCTGTTCTCCATGGCGCTGGTGACGATGATCGTCGGCACGCGTCTCGGCAGCCTCGACCGCAATCTGGTCGAGGCGTCGAGCGATCTCTACGCCACGCCATTGACGACGTTCCGCTCGATCGTGCTGCCGCAGATCATGCCGGCCGTCGTTGCCGGTTTCCTGCTCGCCTTCACCTTCTCCTTCGACGATTTCATTGTGGCCTTCTTCGTCGCCGGGGCGCAGACGACGCTGCCGATCTATGTCTTCGCGTCGATCCGGCGCGGCGTGACGCCGGAGATCAACGCCATCGCGACGATCGTGCTCGTCGCTTCCGTGCTGCTTGTGGTGCTTGCCCAATGGCAATTGCGCCAGCGCAAGCCGTCGAACTGAAAGTCGCATCATGATCCTCAAAGACCGCATCGCCGTCGTGACCGGCGCCGGCTCCGGCATCGGGCGCGCCGGCGCCATGATCATGGGCAGGGAAGGCGCGGTGGTCGTCATCGCCGACAGGGATCAGGCCGCCGGCGAAGCAACGGCTTCGGACATAAGGGCAGTGGGCGGGCAGGCCGAGGCGATCGCCACTGACGTCGCGGACGATGGGGCGCTGGAAAAGCTCATTGCCGGCACGATCGAGAGGCACAGGCGCATCGACATCCTGCACAATCACGCCGGCATCCAGGTCGGCGGAACGCTGACCGAGGTCGAGGTCGGCGGCATGGACGCGTCATGGCGGGTCAATGTGCGGGCGCAGTTCCTGGCGGCCAGGATGGTCATGCCGTCGATGGTCGCACGAGGCGGTGGTGTCATCCTCAATACCGCCTCCAATTCGGGCGTGTTCTACGACCGCGAGATGATCGCTTACGCCACTTCCAAACACGCGGTAGTGGCAATGACGCGGCAGATGTCGCTCGACTATGCCCGGCACAATGTCCGCGTCAACGCGCTCTGCCCGGGCTGGGTCGACACGCCGTTCAACGAACCGTTCATCGCCCAGATGGGCGGACGCGAGGCGATCGAAACCTATGTCCGCACCAAGATTCCGATGGGACGCTGGGCCAGCGCCGATGAGATCGCGGAAGCGATCCTGTTCCTCGTCTCCGACCGCTCATCCTTCATGACCGGCCAGGCGCTGGTAATCGACGGCGGTGAAAGTATCGGCTGAGACTTGTGCTTTCTTTATCAATTGCCCTGTTTCAAAGCCTTTCCGATATACCACGTCACGACTTTCACCCATGCCGCTGGATTCCGGCAGGACTATAGTCCTGCCGGCATGGGACTTCAGTGCCATCGCCGTTCAAGAGCGCTGATTCGTGTTTAATATCAGATGGTTATGCTTCGGGCTGATCGGCAGATCGCGTATTGAGACAGCATTTGTCTAAAGTTTACTCTGTACAATTAGCGATTTCTCATAGGACGGTCACTAGCGGTCGGGCCAGGTGACGATTCCCGAGGAGATTACCATGACAAACCGGAAAACTCTGTTCGCGGCGCTTGCCGCATTGGCGCTTCTGGCGTCTCCGGCGCTCGCCGGAGCCGGCGGCAACGGGCACGGCGGCGGCAATGGCGGTGGCAACGGCAACGGCGGGGGCAATGCCGGCGGTAACGGCGGCAATAGCAATGGCAAGAGCGGCGGTTCGCACGGCAAGTCTTCGTCGGCTCGGGGGCAGGTGGCAAAGGCCAAAACGGACGACACCACGGTCGACAAGACCACAAAGGTCTCGTCGGTTCCCAAGGAGAAGAACATCCACGCCAAGCTCGGTCGGCTGAACTCGCTTCAGCGCAACATCAACGCCTATATGAACTCGAAGAGCAAGAAGTTCGCTGCCATCCAGGCCTTCGTGACGCAGTCCGCCAAAGCCAAGGTTGCTCAGGCCGCCGCTGAAGCGGCCCAGGAGAAGCTGGATGCGCTGAATTCTCAGTTGACCGCGCTGACGTCGCTGACGCCCGAGCAGATTGCGGCCATGACGCCCGAAGATCAGGCGGCCTTGCCTGGGAGGATAACGGATCTGGAGGCCGAAATCACTGCCCAGGAGGCAGAGGTCACCGCCGCCAATGAGGCGGCTGCCGCGGCAGAGGTCGGCACCGATGATGCATCGCTCGACGCGGCACTGGCGGATATGGCCAACAAGCCGGTCGACGCTGCGGTCACGTCCTGGGCTCAGGGCGTCCTTGCCGACAAGATCGACCAGACGGCCGCCGCGATGGAAGCAGAAACGACGCCGTAACGACTTGCCGTTGAAACGGCAGTAGCCAATCGAAGAAAGATGCCGCCGGGTTTCGCCCGGCGGCATCGCTTTTTCCCGGCCATGGACTGGCTATCCCAGGATAGCCACCGAGCTGGCTATCCGGAGCTGGCGAGGTTCGAAACACTCAGACGTGCTTGCGGCCACCGGTCTCGCGGAACCAGCTGTCGGGGTACGGATACCACCATTCCTGGATTGCAGGCTTGTGGTCGATGATCACCATTTTGGAGCGGCGGAAGGCGTCGAGCCCCTGGCGTCCGAGCTCGCGGCCGAGGCCCGAGGCCTTCCAGCCGCCGAAGGGCAGGGCATCATTGTCGATCAGCGGGTTGTTGACCCAGACCATTCCGGCTTCGAGCCGTTCAGCCGCCTCGTGGGCTTCGGCCAGATCGGTGGTGAAGACAGAGGCGCCGAGCCCGAACGGGCTGTCATTGGCAAGCCGGATCGCCTCGTCGAAATCCCTGACCCGGCAGATGGCGGCGACCGGTCCAAAGCATTCTTCGCGCACGATTGCCATGTCCGGGGTGACGCCGGTCAGGATCGTCGGCTCGTAGAACCAGCCCGTGTTGTGTGCCGGAGGGATGCGTCCGCCGGTGACCGCCTCGGCGCCGTGGGCGATGGCATCGTCGACCAGCCGCATGACCTTGGTGCGAGCGGCCTCGCTGACCAGCGGGCCGATCTCGGTCTTGTCCATGCCGTTGCCGATGCGCAGCGCCCGGGTCCTTTCGGCGAACAGCGCGACGAAGCGGTCATGAACGGCATCGACGACGAAGAAACGCTCGGCGGAGGTGCAGACCTGGCCGGTGAGATGGAAGGCCGCGGTGACGCTGCCGGCCGCCGCGATCTCAAGCGGGGCATGCTCGCTTATGATCAGCGGATCGCTGCCGCCGGCCTCGATGACGCAAGGTTTCATGCGTTCGGCGCAGGCCACCGCCACCGCCTTGCCGGCGGCGACCGAGCCGGTGAAGGCAACCGCATGGGTGCGTTCGGAGGCGATCAGCGCCTGCGCCGTGGCCGCTCCACCAGGCAGGCAGGAGACCAGCCCTTCCGGCAGCGAGCGGAACACGGTCATGTAGTCCAGCGTCGACAGCGTCGTCGCCTCGGCCGGCTTGATGACGCAGGCATTGCCGGCGGCGAGCGATGCGGCGACCGTCCAGCACATCAGCAGGATCGGGAAGTTGTAGGGCATGATGTGGACGGATACGCCATAGGGCTCGTAGCGCGCATACTGGAACGAACCGGCCTGCGTCGTGCCGGCGATCTTGCCGGCATCGTCGCGCGCCATCTCGGCGTAGTAGCGGAAGATCGGCGCGCAGTTGGCGATCTCGCCGATCGCTTCGGGGTAGGGCTTGCCCATCTCGCGCACCATCAGCTCGGCGCAGCGGGTGAAGTTGGCCACCTCGATGGCGTTGGCGACGGCATGCAGGTGCTTGGCGCGGCTCTTGGCGTCGAGCTTTTTCCAGGCGGCCTGCGCCCTGGTCGCGGTGGTGAGCACGGCATCGATCTCGCTATCGCTGGCTGCAGCGATGGCGCCGACTGTTTCGATCGTCGCCGGATCGATCACCGGCTTTGCCGTGCCTGCCATCGGCTGGTAGTCCGGGTTGACGAAGAAGGTCGGCCGGTCAGGGGAGAAATCCATGGACATCCTCTCGGATCCGCTCAGCGGATCATGTAGACCTTCTTGATCGTCTCATGGACGGTGCAGACGCCCTTCCAGTCCTGCGGGAAGAAAGCTGCGGTGTCCGGTTCGATCTCGATGACCTCGCCGGATTCGTGGACGTAGGTGCAGCGTCCTTCGAGGAAGTGGCAGAACTCGTCGCGGGTGACATGGCAGTGCCATTTGCCTGGTGTGCAGACCCAAAGCCCGCATTCGGAGCGGCCTTCCGGCCCCTTGTACAGCAGCTTGCCCGAGGTGTGGGATTGCCCCTCGATCATGGTCGGGATGACGCCCCAGTCGACGAGGTCGGTAATGGTGAGCGGGGATTTCATGATGGGTGTGGTCATGTCGATTTCCTTGAAAAGAGTGCTCAGCGGCACATGAAGGCCTTGGTCAGCGTTTGCCTGATGATGGAGATGCCGGTCCAGCCGGCGGGGAAGAACACCAGCGTGCCGGCCTCGACCGGGATCTCTTCGCCGTCGTCATGGACATAGCTGCCACGGCCTGAGAGGAAATGGCAGAACTCGTCGGCGCCAAAGGTGACCTTGCGCGTACCCGGCGTGCATGACCACAGGCCGCATTCGCTCGATCCGTCCGGGTTCCGGGACAGGACCCTGCCCGAGGCGCGCGGCGAACCGGCGAGCGTGTTGCTGCCCGCGCCCCAGTCCTCCAGTTCCACGCTCGAGGCCTTCGGCCAGTACGGTGTCGGCATGTCGTCAAGCTCCGTGGTCAGGCCAGCATGTAGACGTTGCGCATGGTCTCATGCACGGTGCATTCACCCGTCCAGCCGGCAGGGAACATGACCACGGTCCCGGCGGAGATTTCTATCAGCTCACCGACATCGGACCGGTAGGTCGCGCGGCCGGCGACGAAATGGCACAATTCATCGCGCGGGATGCTCAGGCGCCAGCGGCCTGGCGTGCACACCCAGATGCCGGATTCCGGCTGGTTGTTCGGGCCTTTGTGCACGAGTTTGCCGGTCGAGTGGGAGGCACCGTCCAACGCATCCGGCTGGGCGCCCCAGTCGACGAGATCGGCGCGGGTGGAGGCCTGGTGGAGGTGGGGAGCGGAGGAGGTCATAGCAGCGTCTCCAGCAACCCGGCTGCTTTCTCCGGCCCATTCTGCGCGCGCATCTGCGCCGATGTCTTCGCCAGCTTGGCTTTCATCGCCGGGTCGGTCAGGCAGGTTTCGATCTTGGCAATCAGCTCGGCATCGGTCCAGTCGTAGCGCGGCATGCCGAAGCCGTGGCCGGTTTCCTCTACGCGGGTGGCGTTGTCGTGGCCGTCCCAGACATAGGGCATGATGATCGCCGGCTTGCCGAAATAGAGGCACTCGGTGAAGGAGTTGTTGCCGCCATGGTGGATCACCGCATCGACCTGCGGGATAACCGAAGGCTGCGGGAACCAGCTCTCGACGATCACGTTGGCGGGCACGTCCGTGTACTGGTCCTTGTAGCCGCCGACATTGACCAGAGCCCGGTAGCGCGTCTTGCCCAGCGTCGCGATAATGCGCTTCAACAGGTCGACATCGCCGGCGCCGAGGCTGCCGAAGGAGACATAGAGCAGCGGCCCGTCATTGTTTTTGGCGAATGTCGGCACCGTGTAGGGTTTCTCCTGCCGCACGCAGCCTTCCAGATACTGGAACTTTGCCGGGTCGAGCGGGTGGCGGCGCTTGAACTTTGCCGCTTCGGGATAGAGCAGCAGGTTCAAATAGGGCGAGGCCTCGAAGAACTGGCCGATCGGATAAGGCGCCTCGTTGTTGGCGGCGAGGAAGGCGTTGAAGTCGTCATGGATCGGCTTGATCACCGCGTTGAAATGATCGCGGTAGCGCTGGTGACCGGCGTGGTCGTTCTCGCCGCAGCCGGAGAGATGGGGCGGGATGTCCTCGTCGTCGATCTCGTTTTCCGAGCAGGAGATGACGCGCACCCAGGGTTTGCCGAACTGCTTGATGGCCGGAAACAGGATGACGTTGTCGACGCAGATCACATCCGGCTTGATGGCTGAGAGAACGCGCGGCAGATCCTTCTGCGCCCATTTGGCGCTGTCGACGATCGCCGTCCAGCAATCCTTGACGTAATTGTCGACCTGATCGTAAGGCGATTTGCGGAAGTTCGGGATGTGGCCGTTGATGAAATCCTCCCAGAATTTCGCCATCTGCTCGGGCGGCATCGGCTCCGACAGGTTCACCGGATGCGCCTCGAAACCGTAGCCCTTGTAGACATCGACAAAGCCGGGGTCGGACAGGAAAACGGCTTTGTGGCCGCGCGCCTCGACCGCCTGGGCGATGCCGACGGAATTGAGCGCCGGGCCGTAGGCCGCTTCTGGAAAAAACGCGATCGTCTTCTGCGCCATCAGGCTTCTCCTTTATTCTGCGAAAACTCTGACATCGGCGGCGTCCCAGCCGAGTTCGACCTGATCTCCCGACGCGACCGGCCGGCGGTCGGCGGCATCAGCGGTGACGCGCACCAGGAACGGCTTTGGGGACAGAGGTGTGCGGACATGCAGCTGTAGGTCGAGCCCCTGATAGGCCAGCGCCTCGACCGTGCCGGTGGTGCGGTTGGCGGTCTCCACCGATGGGAACAGCCGGATGCGCTCGGGCCGCACCGACGCGACAGCAGATGCACCGGCTGTGAGTGTGGCGGGCACTTTGCCGGCGATACGCGCTCCGTTGGCAGCCACTACACCGTCGGTGGCGGCTTTACCGGGCACAAAATTCATCACGCCGATGAAGTCGGCGACGAAACGGTCGGCCGGATGCTCGTAGATCGCGTGCGGCGTGTCGCATTGCAGCAGTCTGCCGTCTTTGAGCACCGCCATGCGGTCGGCCATCACAAGCGACTCCTCCTGGTCGTGGGTGACGATGACGAAGGTAATGCCGACCTCGTGCTGCAGGCGCTTCAGTTCCAGCTGCATGGCGCCGCGCAGTTTCTTGTCGAGCGCGCCAAGCGGCTCGTCGAGCAGCAGCAGGCGCGGCCGCTTGACCAGCGCGCGGGCGAGCGCGACGCGCTGCTTCTGGCCGCCCGACAGTTGCTCCGGCTTGCGGTCGGTGAAGGGGACCAGCTCGGTTGTCGCCAGGATGGCGTCGACGCGGGAGCGGATTTCCGACGCCGGCAAGCGCTCCATCTCCAAGCCGTAGGAGACGTTGGCGCGGACGCTCATATGCGGAAACAGCGCGTAGGACTGGAACATCAGATTGACCGGCCGCTTGTTGGGCGGGGTTTTGGCAATGTCGCGGCCGTCGAGCAGGATGCGCCCCTCATTGGGCGTCTCGAAGCCTGCCAGCATGCGCAGCAGCGTGGTCTTGCCGCAGCCCGACGGGCCGAGCAGCGCGAAGAACTCATTCTCGCGGATGTCGAGCGAGATGCCGTCGACGGCGGTCACCCGGCCGAAATTTTTCGACACATGATCGATGGCCAGAAGCGTGCGGGGTTCGCTCATTGGCCTATGATCCCACGGTTGAGCCGCTGCGACAGGGTCAGCGCGGTGATCGAGACCGCCATGACTATGGTCGCCAGCGCGTTGATCTCCGGCGTGATGCCGAAGCGGATCATGGCGTAGATCTGCATCGGCAGCGTCGTCGATGCGCGGCCGGCGCCGGCGGTGAAGAAGGCGATGATGAACTCGTCGACCGAGAGCGTGAAGGCGAGCAGCGCGCCGGCGATCACCGCCGGCGCGATGACCGGCAATGTCACCCGCCTGAACGTGGTGAGCGCGGAGGCGCCGAGATCAGCGGAGGCCTCGACGATCGACCAGTCGAAGCTCTTCAGCCTTGCGCGCACCACCGAGCAGACGAAGGCGAGATTGAAGACGACATGGGCGAGGATGATCGTGTGCAGGCCCATGGTCAGGTTGAGCATGGAGAACAACGACAGCAGCGCGATCGCCAGCACGATGTCGGGAATGATCATCGGCGCGAAGATCAGCGCTTCGAGGCCCTTGCCGTACTGCCGGCGCATCTCGATGCCGATCGCCAGCAGCGTGCCGAGCAATGTTGCGATTGCGGTCGACACCAGCGCCACGATCAGCGTGTTGAGCGCAGCGGACAGGATGGCGCTGTTCGAGGCCAGCGAGGCATACCATTTCAGCGAGAATCCCGACCATGCGGTCGGCAGCCCACCTTCGTTGAAAGACAGCGCCACCAGCACGGCGATCGGGATGTAGAGGAAAGCGAAGACCAGGCTCAGCACGAGCCAGAGCGTGCGCCGCGTGGCGGGGGAGCGCTCAGCCATCGGTGCCTCCGCCGGCTTGCGCGGCGTGGCCCGAGGCGCGATTGGCGGCCAGCGCCTGCGCCATCAGCACCAGAAGCATGATGGCGATCAGCGCCATCGCGAGCGCGGCGCCGAACGGCCAGTCGTTGGCGGTCAGGAACTGGTCGTAGACGAGGTTGCCGATCATCTGGAAGCGGCCGCCGCCGAGCAGCGCGGGCGTGACGAAATTGCCGATCGACAGCACGAAGACAAACACTGCGCCGGCGGCAATGCCCGGCACGGTCAGCGGCAGGATGACACGGCGGAATGTGGTGGCGGCGGAGGCGCCGAGGTCACGCGAGGCCTCGGCGAGTTCCGGGTTGAGGCGCGACAGTGGCGCGTAGCAGGCGAGGATGACGAAGGGCAAATAGTTGTAGACGAGGCCGGCGATGACCGCGCCTTCCGTATAGAGCATCGATGGTGGCTCGCCGGTGTAGCCGAACCAGCGCAACAACTGCGTGATCAGGCCTTCGCGGTTGAGCAGCACGATCCACGCATAGGTGCGGATGAGGTAATTGGACCAGAACGGCAGCACGGCGAAGAACAGGAACACCGGCTGCCACCGGCGCGGGGCGGCTGCGATGGCGTAGGCGGCGGCATAGCCGATCACCACCGCGATCAGGGTGGCGGTGCCGGCGATGCGCGCCGAATTGAGGAAGATGCCGGCATAGAGCGGGTCGAAGACCAGGCCGAAATTCTCCAGCGTGAAGGTGTATTCGATGCCGCCATAGATGCCGCGCCGGAAGAAGGCGAGCGCCAGCACCAGCGCGCACGGCACCACTATCAAGGCGGCGAGCCATGCCAGCGCCGGGGCCATCAGGAGGGAGGAGCGGGAGGGGGTGTATTTCACGGAGGAGCGCCCCCCTCTGGCCTGCCGGCCATCTCCCCCTCAAGGGGGGAGATCAGCAGCTCGAACCTCTCGCTTACATCCAGATATCGAAGATTGGCGAAAGCGACGCCACAGCCAATCTCCCCCCTTGAGGGGGAGATGGCCGGCAGGCCAGAGGGGGGCGACATGGAACGCAAGCTTAATTCCAAGATGCTGTTGGAACAGTCCCTACTGCGCCGCCTTGATCTCGCTGACGATCTTCGAATAGTCGCGCTGGGCGTCGCCGACGTCACGCAACTGCTCGAACTTGACGAGATCGGCCACCGGCATCGCCATGTTGGGGAATTTGGCCAGGAAATCGGCCGGCAGGCTTTCCATGGCTGGCTTGTTCGGCACCTTGTAGTCGATGTTCTGCGCCGCCCAGGCGTGGTTCTTGGCGTCGAGCATGAAGTTGATGAACTGGAAGGCGGCATCCTTGTTGGCGGAGGCCTTCATCACCACCATCGTGTCAACCCAGAGGTCGGAGCCTTCCTTGGGAATGACGTATTTGATCTCTGGCTTTTCGGCGATGCCGTAATTGCACCAGCCGTCCCATGCCTGCACCATCAGCGCCTCGCCGGACACCAGCTTGGAATAGAAGGTGGTGTCGTCATAGGCGAGCAGGGTCTTCTTGGCCGAGATCAGCAGATCCTTGACCTCAGCCATCTTGGCCGGGTCGGTTTCGTTGACCGAATAGCCCTTGTCGAGCTGGCCAGCAGCCAGCAGCCAGCGGTCGGTCGCCAGCATGGTGGTCTTGCCCTTCAATTCGTCGGATGGCGCGAGCAGGTCGCTCCAGCTGGTGGGCGCAACCTTCATCAGGTCCGAACGGTAGCAGAGGCCGGTCGTGCCCCAGGTGTAGGGCACCGAGAATGCATTGCCGGCATCGTGCGGCAGCTTGGTTGCCTCGGGATAGAGATTGGTGAGGTTCGGGATCTTGGCGTGGTCGATCGGCTCGGTCAGGCCGAGCTTGTTCAGCACCTCGGCGAAGGGCGAAGAAACGAAGACCACGTCATAGCCCTTGCCGCCGGCGGCGATGAGCTTGCCCATGATCTCTTCATTGGTGGCGTGCACCACCACTTCGCCCGACACGCCGGTGGCGGTCTTGAAGGCGGCCATGGCGTCAGGCGCCATGTAGCCGTCCCAGTTGGAAATGACGAGGTCGGCAGCCGTCGCCGGCGCGGACAGCGCCAAGGCCAGGCCAAGTGCGATCGAAGATGTTTTCAGCGCACGGCGCCGCAGGCTGGTAGCGGTCATGACAGACTCCCATTTCGGTTGATCGTCGAATTGCATTCGCCGGACCAACGCCTGCGACCCTTGCCGCTGCCTCGATCCCGTTCCCTCGGTCTTTTTCTCGCCGATTGCCCTGACAGTACTATTGCAGAAAAAAGTACGTCAATCCATAATTTGCTAAGCGATCGTGGAATCTGGCCGATTGCGTCCGTGCGGGCGATCGGTCAGATCAATGCGGTCATGTCGTTTTCCACGAGACCAGTCATGCAAGCCGCAGCCCGACGACCTCGCACCAACCACCTCGATCTGGCGCAGCGCATCCTGGATGTGGCGCGGCAGCGCGGTTTTGAGCCCGGCGCACGCTTGCCGGAGCAGCAGATCGCTTCGTTGTGCAATGTCTCGCGCACGCCGGTGCGGGCGGCTCTCGGCCTGCTCGCTGAACGGGGTGTCGTGCGCTGGGAGGCAGATTCCGGTTATCACCTGGCCATCGACCTCACCGCGCAGGCTTCAGTCGCCACGGAACTGCCCGCCGCCGAGGAGGACGAGTTGGCCGAGGCGATCCTGCGCGACCGGTCGGCGCGTCGGCTGGACCAGACGGTGACCGTCGCGGGGCTGATACGGCGCTACAGTGCCGAGCGCAAGACGGTACTAAAAGCACTTAACAAACTGACCGAAGAGAATTTGTTGGACCGAGCGCCTGGCCAGTCCTGGCTGTTTCGGCGCACGCCCGACGATCCAGAGGCGCAAGGCGACAGCTATGAGTTCCGCTTGCTGCTGGAACCCGCGGCCATCCTGACGCCGGGCTTCCGGCTGGACGGCGCGCGGGCGGCGACGTTGCGCCAGGCTATGGAAGCGCTGGTGGCGCTGCCGGACGCCGCATTCGATACACGCGAGTTCCAGCGGCTGGACATCGATTTTCACGGCATGCTCGCTGAGGGCTGCGCCAACCGCTTCGTTGCTGATGCGCTGGCCGATCATCTCAGGCTGCGCCGGCTGCCGGGCATCTATGCCGGCGTCAACGTCTTCCGCCTGCGGCAATCGCTGCGCGAACACCTTGTTATACTCGACCATCTTGAAAGCCTGCAGTATGAGGTGGCGGCCGATCTGCTTCGTATCCACCTGCGGCTTTCCCGCAACCAGCGACCGCAGGCGGCCAGTCGCGGGGCGCCCGCCCTGTTCGGCATGATCAGCCGGCCGGAATGACGAGGAATAATTGACGCGTAAAGCCAGCCCGACCATCGCGCTGTTTCCCGAAGCCAGTTTCGGCGCGGCGTTGAATTGCGTCGGCATCGCGCAGGCATTGCGTGCCAAGGGAGCCCGGCCCGTCTTCATTTGCCATGCCGGCTTTTCCGGCGTCTTTGCCGACTATGGTTTCCAGGAATACCAGCTGCCGACCGACGAGCCGCTGAGCGACAGCGAACGCCAGAGCTATTGGCAGGCCTTCGTGCGCCGGCACCTGCCGCATTTCCGGCTGAGCCCGATCGACCAGCTGGAAACCTATGTCGCGCCGACCTGGCAGGCCATCGTCGACACTGCGGTCAATGCCGAGGCGCCGCTGCGCCAATTGCTGGCGCGGCTGAAGCCGGACGCGGTGGTGCTCGACAATGTCATCATGTTCCCGGCGATATCAGCCGCCGGCTGTCCCTGGGTGCGTGTCGTCTCCTGCGCCGAGACCGAGCTGCCGGACACCAATGTGCCGCCCTACCTGTCGGGGCTTGGTGCGGATGACCCGCAACGCGCGGCGTTCGAGGCAAGGTATCTGGCGGCTTGCGCGCCCGCACATGACCGCTTCAATCGCTTTCGCATGGATGCCGGCCTGGCGTCGCTGCCGAAGGGCCTGTTCCTCGAGGCGTCGCCCGACCTCAATTTGCTGCTGACGCCTTCGATCGTGCGTCGTGAGCGCGCCGAGCCGCTCGATCCCACGCGCTTCGTCTATCTCGAAGGCTGCGTGCGCTCGGAAGGGCCGTTCGAAGTGCCGGTGTTTCCGCGCAACAAGGGGCCGCTAGTCTATGTCAGCTTCGGCAGCCTCGGCGCCATGGATGTCGGCCTGATCGAGCGCATGCTGGTCGTCTTCGACAGGCTGCCGGCGCGCTTTATTGTCAATGCCGGCGGCCTGCGCGACGCCTACCGTGCGGTGCCGGACAATGTCTATCTCGACGCCTGGTTTCCGCAGCCCTCGGTGGTGGCGAAGTCAGACCTGTTCATCCATCACGGCGGCAACAACAGCTTTTGCGAAGCGCTGCGCTTCGGCGTGCCGTCACTGATCATGCCCTATTGCTGGGACGGACACGACAATGCGCGCCGCGCCGGAGAAACCGGCGTCGGTGACCATATCGGCCGCGACGCCTGGACCGAAGGAGTGTTGGAGAAAGCGATTCTCGGCCTGCTGGCCGACGATGCCATGCGCGCCCGCCTCAAGGACAATGCAGCCCAAATGGCGCTGAAACCTGGAACGGATGTGGCCGCCCAAGCCATACTCTCTTTGATACGGACATGAACGAAATGCCTGACAACAACACGAATATCTCGCTCTCCAGCGGCAACGACGCCAAGGCCTGGCTGGCCCGGCACGGGATCAACGAAGTCGAGTGCCTGGTGCCCGACACGAACGGCGTCCTGCGCGGCAAGGCCTTGCCGACGGCCAAATTCCTCCAGGCGCTGGAAGATCGCGCGCTCTATCTGCCGAGCAGCGCTTTCCTGGTCAGCATCGACGGCCGCTACTCCGGCTCGATCGACGAGGGTTTTGCCTATTCGGACCCGGACATGCGCATGGTGCCCGATGTCTCGACGCTGTGCCTGGCGCCGGGTGCCGCTCCCGGCAAGGCCTATGTCTTCGCCGATGCCTTCCATATGGACGACCGGCCCTGGATGGCCTCGCCGCGCCATGTGCTGCGCGCCGTGCTCGACCTCTACGCCAGGCGCGGCTGGCGGGCGGTGGTGGCGCCGGAGCTCGAATTTTATCTGACCGCGCCCAATCCCGATCCGGACCAGCCGCTGACCGCTCCGATCGGCGCCAATGGCCGTGCCGAGGGTGTGCAGCATCCCTATGACATGGCCGCGCTCGAGGAGTTCGAGCCGGTGATCCGCCGAGTCTATGACTATGCGGCGGCGGCCGGCCTGCCGCTCGACACGCTGATCCATGAATCGGGTACGGCGCAGCTTGAGATCAACTTCCTGCATGGCGATGCGCTGCCGCTGGCCGACAAGGTGCTGCTGTTCAAGCGGCTGACGCGCCAGGCCGCGCAGCAGAGCGGAATGCACGCCACCTTCATGGCCAAGCCGATCGCCGCACAGGCGGGAAGCTCGATGCATCTGCACATGTCGGTCATCGACGAGGCCGGCAGGACTTTGTTTGCCGGCAGCGACGATGCCGACAGCGCAATGTTCGGCCATTTCATCGGCGGCCTGCAGAAATATGTCCCGGAAATCATGCCGCTGTTTGCGCCCAACGTGAACTCGTTCCGCCGCATAAGGCCGAACCACAGCGCGCCGGCCAACATCGAATGGTCGCATGACAACCGCTCCTGCGGCCTGCGCGTGCCGGCCGGGGGCCGCGCGGCGCGGCGGGTGGAGAACCGGCTTCCGGGTGCGGATTCCAATCCTTACCTGGCGATCGCCGGCTCGCTGCTTGCCGGCTATCTTGGCGTCGAACAGAAACTGGCGCGCTCGGCCGAAGCGTCGGGCAATGCCTACAAGATCAAGAGCACGCTGCCGAAAACGATGGAGGAGGCGCTCGATCGTTTCGAGGCATGTGAGCCGGTGCGGGAACTGCTCGGCGAGGATTTCTTCCAGACCTATCTGCGCGTCAAGAGCGTCGAGCTCGACCTGTTCCAGGGCGTGGTGACGAGTTGGGAACGCGACCACCTTCTGCTGAAGGTGTGAACATGGCTTCCAGTTCAACGGGTTTCAATTCGGGCCTCGATATCGCCAAATCCTATTATGTCGCCACCGCCAATCCGGCGCCGGACCATCCGGCGCTGGTCGGCGACGTCGACACCGACCTGGTTGTCGTCGGTGGCGGCTGCACCGGCCTGTCAGCCGCCCTTCACGCCGCCGAGCGCGGCGTGAAAGTGGTGCTGCTCGAAGGCGGCAAGATCGGCTGGGGCGCGTCGGGCCGCAATGGCGGCCAGATGATCCCCGGCCTGCGCAAGGGCGCCAAGGGCCTGGTCAAACTCTACGGGCCGGAGCGGGCAAAGGTGCTGTTCGATCTTGCCTTCGAGGCACGCGGGCTGGTGCTCGATATCATTGAGCGCCACGCCATCGATTGCGATCTCAGGCTGACCGGCCATCTGGTCGGCGCGGTCAATGGCTCCGACCTCAGGGATCTCGAGGAAGAGGCCGAGTGTCTGGCCACGGTGATGAAATTTCCGCATGCCGAGATCCTGTCGGCGGCGGAAGCCCGAGCCAAGGTCGACACATCCTACCATGGCGCGATGTACGAGCCGCTCGGCGGCCACATGCATCCGCTGAACTACACGCTGGGCCTTGCCCGTGCGGCAGTTGCGGTCGGCGTCATCATCCACGAGAATTCGGTGGTGGTGAAACTGGAGCGCGAGCCTTCGATCCGGGTCTCGACTGCAAAGGGATCGGTCCGGGCCAGACATGTCGTGCTGGCGGGTGACGCTCTGCTCAACGGGCTGGAGCCGCGCGTCAACAGCCGCATCATGCCGGTCGGCAACTACATCGTCGCCACCGAGCCGCTGGAGGGCACACGCAATGTCATCCCGGCCAATGTCGCGGTGTCCGACACCCGCTTCGTCGTCAATTACTACCGCATGTCGGCGGATGGACGCCTGCTGTTCGGCGGCGGCGAACGCTACACGCCGTCACCGCCGGCCGATATTGCCGGCTTCGTGCGGCCGCATATGGAAAAGACCTTTCCGCAGCTCAAGGGCTGCCGCATCGATCAGGCCTGGGGCGGCTTGGTGTCGGTGACGACATCCAGGCTGCCGCACATCGGGCACTATGGCGAGGTCTATTTTGCGCATGGCTATTCCGGCAAGGGCGTCATCCTGTCGACGCTGTCGGGCAAGCTGCTGGCCGAAGCGATCACTGGCGATGCCTCGCGGCTTGACTTGTTCTCGACGCTGACGCCGATGCCGTTCCCGGGCGGCACGGCGCTGCGTGGGCCGCTCTATGTGCTGGGGATGCTATGGTACGCGATGCGGGATCGTATCAAGCATTGATCAGAGGCAATTGTCGACGTTAGCACTGCCCCTCACCTGCCTGCCGGCATCCTCTCCCCGTCAACGGGGCGAGGGACGCTGTTGTCGCCGGTATCGCCAATGTTGCAGGAAAGGCGATGGCGTTGCGCCAGCTACTTTCTCCCCGTCACTATACGGGGAGAAATGCCCGGCAGGGCAATGAGGGGCGGCGCTGGCGTTTGAAGAGTTTTCGGGCGATTGATTAGACGACAAAAAAATCCTCGATGCGCTGCCTGGCCTCAACCAGCACCGGCAGTATCTCCCGCTCCATCTCCGTCACCGAAAACCGCGCCGATTGCGTCGAGACGTTGATGGCCGCCACTGTGCGCTCCGCCCGGTCGCGGATCGGCACGGCGATCGAGCGCAGGCCGAGCTCCAGTTCCTCATCGACGATGGCAAAGCCGTCGGCCTTCGCCTTGCCGATGGCGCCGGCCAGCAGCCTGATATCGGTGATCGTCTTCGGTGTCCGTCTCTCGATGGTCGCCTGACCGAGGAATGCGTCCAATTCCCCTGATGTCAGGCCGGCAAGCAGGATGCGTCCCATCGAGGTGCAGTAGGCCGGCAGCCTGGTGCCGACGTCGAGCGACACGCTGAGGATGCGGCGGCCGGGAATGCGGGCGACATAGACGACATCCTCACCCGACAGGATGGCCGCCGAGCAGGCCTCGTTCAGTTGTGCTGCCACAGAGCGCATGATGGGCGCGGCGAAGGCCCATAGCGAGGCGCCGCCGAGCCAGGTGCGGGCAACCGTCAGCAGGCGCGGCGACAGCGAGAACACGCGGCCGGCCTGTGTTGCATAGCCGGTGGCGGTGAGTGTCAGCAGGAAGCGGCGGGCGCCGGCGCGGGTGAGGCCCGCTTCCTCCGCCATTTCTGTCAGCGTCATGCCCGAGGGATGGCGGGCCAGGATCTCCATGACGGCGAGGCCGCGATCGAGCGAGCCGACATGATCACGGGAAACAGCCGCTTCGTCCATCTTGTCTCCGCGGAACGGCATCGGCGTCAGGATTGACTCCTCGCCCTCGCTCAGCGTAGAAAGTATCGCATACAAAACATATGTTCGCAATACGAACTTTCTGAAACCCGGAGCCGATGCGATGGTCAAGTTCCTGCCGCTCAAACAGGCCGTGGCCGAGAATTTGAAAGATGGCGACTCCGTCGCCTTCGAGGGCTTCACCCATCTGATCCCGACGGCGGCGGCGCATGAGGCGATCCGCCAGGGTTTTCGCGACCTGACCCTGATCCGCATGACGCCGGACCTGATCTACGACCAGATGATCGGCATGGGCATGGCAAAGAAAATCGTCTTCTCCTATGTCGGCAATCCCGGCGTCGGCCTGCTGCGGCGCGCCCGCGATGCCATCGAGAACGGCTTTCCGCGCTCACTCGAAATTGAGGAGCACAGCCATGCCGGCATGGCCAATGCCTATGAAGCGGGTGCTGCCGGCCTGCCCTGCGCGGTGTTTCGCGGCTATCGCGGTGCTGGCCTCGCGGCGGTCAACCCGAATATCAAGTCGGTGACCTGTCCGTTCACCGGCGAGGTGCTGGCCGCTGTCCCTTCGATCCGGCCTGACGTCACCTTCATCCATGCCCAGAAGGCCGACAGGAAAGGTAATGTGCTGGTCGAGGGCATCATCGGCATTCAGAAGGAAGCGGTTCTGGCGGCCAAACGCGCTGTGGTGACCGTCGAGGAAGTCGTCGACAATTTCGACGATCCGCACCCCAATCTGACCGTGCTGCCGCGCTGGACGATCGCGGCGATATCGGTCGTGCCCGGCGGCTCGCATCCGTCCTACGCGCACGGCTACTATGCGCGCGACAATGCGGCCTATCTCGAATGGGACGAGATCGCCGCCGACCGCGAGAAATTCCAGGCGTGGATGCAGGCCTACGTGATCGAGAAGAGCGCCGACGATTTCGCGGCCCGGGTCGAGCATTTGAGGAAAGCGGCATGAGCGACAATCCGGGATTCACCCCCAACGAGATGATGACCATCGCCGCCAGCCGCGCGCTGCGCAACGACGATGTCTGCTTCGTCGGCATCGGCGCGCCATCGGCCGCCTGCAATGTGGCGCGGCTGACGCATGCGCCTGACATCACCCTGATTTACGAGAGCGGCACGATCGGCACCGCGCCTGACGTGCTGCCGCTGTCGATCGGCGACGGCGAATTGTGCGAGACCGCTATCACCACCGTCGCGGTGCCTGAGATGTTCCGCTACTGGCTGCAGGGCGGCCGCATCTCGATCGGCTTCCTCGGTGCGGCGCAGCTCGACAAATTCGGCAACATCAACACCACCATCATCGGCGACTATTTCCATCCCAAGACCCGGCTGCCCGGCGGCGGCGGCGCGCCGGAGATCGCGACGTCGTCGAAGGAGATCTACATCACCATGGCGCAGACCAAGCGCGGCATGGTCGAGAAGATCGACTTCTTCACCTCCTTCGGCCATGGCGAGGGTGGTGACCATCGAAAACGGCTTGGCATAGACACCGCCGGCCCGACGCTGCTGATCACCGATCTCGCCATCTGGAAGCCGGACCCGGTGAGCAAGGAATTCACTGTCGTGTCGCTGCATCCCGGCGTCACGCGCCAGCAGGTGCAGGAGAGCTGTGGCTGGGTGGTAAAGTTCGCGGAGGCGCTTGACGAAACACCGGCGCCAAGCGAACTCGAACTCAAGACATTGCGCGACCTGCAGGCCCGCACCAAGGCGGCGCATGAGGGAACCGGAAAAGCAAAGGCTGCATGACATGGCCGAGGCCTATATCTGCGACTACATCCGCACTCCGATCGGCCGCTTCGGCGGTTCGCTGTCTTCGGTACGATCAGACGATCTTGGCGCGATACCGCTGAGGGCGCTGGCCGAGCGTAATCCCGGCATCGACTGGCAGGCTGTCGACGACGTCGTCTATGGCTGTGCCAACCAGGCCGGCGAGGACAACCGCAACGTGGCGCGCATGGCGCTGCTGCTGGCAGGTCTGCCGAAGGAGATTCCAGGTTCGACCGTCAACCGCCTGTGCGGCTCCGGCATGGATGCGCTGACCATAGCCGCTCGCGCCATCAAGGCGGGCGAAGCGGAATTGATGATCGCGGGCGGCGTCGAATCGATGAGCCGCGCGCCCTTCGTCATGCCCAAGGCCGACACGGCGTTCTCGCGCAATGCCGAGATCTACGACACCACCATCGGCTGGCGCTTCGTCAATCCGCTGATGAAGAAGCAGTATGGCGTCGATTCGATGCCGGAAACCGGCGAGAACGTCGCCGAGGATTTTTCGGTGTCACGCGCCGACCAGGACGCCTTTGCCGTACGCAGCCAGGACAAGGCGGTCGCCGCGCAAGCCAATGGAAGGCTGGCAAAGGAAATCACAGAGGTGACGATCCCGCAGCGCAAGGGCGATCCGGTGGTCATCTCGAAGGACGAGCATCCCCGCGCTGGCTCAACGGTCGAGACGCTGGCCAAGCTGCCGACGCCGTTCCGGCAAGGCGGTACGGTAACGGCCGGCAATGCCTCCGGCGTCAATGACGGGGCGGCGGCGCTGATCGTCGCTTCCGAGGCGGCGGTGAAGACATATGGCCTAACGCCGATCGCCCGCATTCTCGGCGGCGCTGCCGCCGGTGTGGCGCCGCGCATCATGGGCATCGGCCCGGCGCCGGCGACGCAAAAACTCTGCGCGCGGCTTGGCCTGACGCCAAAACAGTTCGATGTCATCGAGCTCAACGAAGCCTTTGCCTCGCAAGGCATAGCCGTGCTGCGCCAGCTTGGCATTGCCGAGGATGCGGAACACGTCAACCCGAATGGCGGCGCCATCGCGCTTGGCCATCCCCTGGGCATGTCGGGTGCCCGCATCTCCGGCACGGCGGCGCTGGAGCTGCGCGAACGTGGCGGCCGTTATGGGCTTGCCACGATGTGCATCGGTGTCGGCCAGGGCATCGCGATCGCGCTGGAACGGGTTTGATCGGCGGCCCTTGCTTGGCCGGCTAAGATCAAGAATCCGGTGCGCGGTTCAAATTTGACCACGTGGACAAAAGTCTGGCGTCGTTCCATACTTCCCCGTCTGACATTTTCACGAACAGCCGGCTCGACACGGCTGTCGAACAGAGGGGAATGCAATGGAAAACCGGAACAATAAATCGCAGATAAAACGCGAAGGGCTTTCGCGACGCAATGTGCTGGAGCTGGGCGCGCTTGGTTTGGCAGCTGCGATGCTGCCGGGCGCCGCTTTCGCGGCGGACAAGAAGCTGAAGGTGGCGGCGATCTTCGCCACGCCGATCGAGGAGCCGTGGGACAACCAGATCCATGTCGCCTTGCAGAGGGCCGAGAAGGAACTCGGCATCGAATACAAATGGTCCGAGAAGGTGCAGACCGCCGATTTCAGCCGCGTCATGCGCGAATATGCGCAAGGCGGCTATGAGCTGGTGCTGGGCGATGCCTTCGCCGCCGAGCGTGAATCGCGCCGCACAGCCAAGCAATTCCCGAAGACCGCCTGGCTGTTCGGCTCCGGCGCCGGCCCGGCGGAACCCAATTTCGGCGTCTTCGACAACTGGATCCACGAGCCGGCCTATCTCTCCGGATTGATCGCCGGCAAGATGTCGAAGTCGGGCACGATCGGCGCCGTCGCGGCGATGGGCATTCCGGAAGTCAACCGGCTGGTCAACGCCTTCTTCGCCGGCGCCAGGGAGGTCAATCCCAACATCAAGAAGAAGGTCGCCTTCATCGGTTCCTTCTTCGATCCGCCCAAGGCCAAGGAAGCGGCGCTCGCGCAGATCGACGCCGGTGTCGACGTCATCTATGCCGAGCGCTTCGGCGTCATCGAAGCGGCGGTGGACAAGAAGATCCTTGCCATCTCCAACATGTCCGACCAGTCGAGCCTCGGCCCCGACACGGTCATCACCGGCCCGGTCTGGGACATGTATCCGACGGTCGAGCAGGCGATCAAACTGGTCAGGGCCGGCGTCTTCACCGCGCAGGACTATGGCGACTTCTCGCGCATGGCCAAGGGCGGCTCGCATCTGGCGCCCTACCACAAGTTCGACAAGACGCTGCCGGCGGACGTCAAGGAGCTGGTCGAGAAGAAGAAGGCCGAGATCCTCGAAGGCAATTTCCGGGTGGATGTGGACGAGAATACGCCGGTTTCGGATTGACGCTCTGGCTTTTGGGGTTGGTGCTAGGCGCCCCCCCTCTGTCCTGCCGGACATCTCCCCCTCAAGGGGGGAGATTGGCGGCTTTGTCGGCGGCACTCCTGCTTCGGCGTAGAAAATTGGCGAAAGCCGAAATGACATCCGATCTCCCCCCTTGAGGGGGAGATGGCCGGCAGGCCAGAGGGGGGTGCAGCGCATCCCTCTCAATCAAAGCTGAACCGCAAAGCCAACTCCGATCAGGAGCATCCTTGCCCTTGCCCGCCCCCCTCATCGAAATGCGCGGCATCACCAAGAGCTTCGGCGCCGTCAAGGCGAACGAGGCCGTCGATCTCAGCGTGGCACCCGGCGAGATCCTGGGGTTGCTGGGCGAGAACGGCGCCGGCAAGACGACGCTGATGAATGTGCTGTTCGGCGCCTATGCGCCCGATGCTGGGGAAATCCTCATCCAGGGCAAGCCGGTGCGGATCACCAGTTCCGCCGATGCGCTGGCCGCCGGCATCGGCATGGTGCACCAGCATTTTCACCTCGCGCCGCGGCTGACTGTGCTGGAAAATCTTTTGATCGGCATTCCCGGCAAGACAGGACGGATCGACCGCGCCGGCGGGCTGGCGCGGCTGGCCGAGATCGGCCGCCAGCATGGGCTGATGCTTGACCCGAACCTGCCGGTCTCGGCGCTGTCGGTCGGCGAGCAGCAGCGGCTCGAAATCGTCAAGGCTCTGTTTCGTGGCGCCAGGCTGCTGATCCTCGACGAGCCGACAGCGGTGCTGGCGCCAAGCGAGGTCGACGGGCTGTTTTCGGCGTTACGTTCTATGGCGGCGCAAGGTCTCGGCATCATCTTCATCTCGCACAAGCTCAATGAGGTGCGGGCGCTGACGCATCGCTGCACGGTGCTGCGGCATGGCCGCGTTGCCGGCCGCGTCGATGACCCGGCCAACACGACATCCTCGGAGATGGCAACACTGATGTGCGGCCATGAGATCGTGCCGCCGGCGCGGGGACCATCGGCGCCGGGTGCTGATGTGCTGACGCTCGACGGTATCTCAACCTCGCATCATTCCGGCACGGCGCTGCGCGACATATCGCTTGCCGTTCGTGCCGGCGAAATCCTCGGCATTGCCGGGGTGTCGGGCAATGGCCAGCGGGCGCTGGCGGAGGTGATCTCCGGCGTGCGGGCGCCCGATGCCGGCCGGATGACGATTGCCGGCCAAAAAGTCTCACGGTTTTCGCCGCGCGAGGTGCAGGCGCTCGGGCTCGGACGTATCCCGGAAGACCGTATGACGACCGGACTGGTGACCAACCTGCCGCTCGCCGATTCGATGGTGTTGCCGCGCATCGGCACCGCGGCGTTCAGCAGCAAAGGCCTGCTCAAGCCGCATGCGATCCGCGCTTTCGCTGAAGAACAAATCAAGGCCTATGACATCAGATGCCCCGGACCGATGACCCGGGCCGGCGCATTGTCCGGCGGCAATCTGCAGAAGGCGTTGTTGGCACGCGAGCTTGCCTTCGATCCGAAGGTGCTTGTTGTCTCGCAGCCGACGCGTGGGCTCGATATCGGTGCCGCCCGCTTCATCCATGAAAAGTTCCTCGACATGCGGACCAAAGGCTGCGGCATCATCGTCATTGGCGAGGATCTCGAAGAGCTGCTGGTGCTCTGCGACCGCATCGCGGTGATGTATGAGGGCCGCATCGTCGGCACGCTCGACAGCGCCGATGCAACGATAGCGCGGCTCGGCTTGATGATGACCGGGGCGGAGGGGAGAGCCTAGATGGACCTTCTGGCGGCGCTGACCCCCACCCCTAACCCCTCCCCACAAGGGGGAGGGGGGCACAGCTTCCGAGCCCGGACTTCTGCTGTTTTGTCGTGGTCGGCGCCTGCGAGAGTTCCCCTCCCCCTTGTGGGGAGGGGCTAGGGGTGGGGGTCCCTCTTCGTCAGAATTCTTGTTCGACAGACAGAACAGAGGGTGCCGCCTAATGTTCCGCCTGGAAGCCCGCACAAGCACACCTGCCTGGTTCAACCTCGCTCTGCCATTGCTGGCGATCGGCGGGACGCTCATCCTATGCAGCGGCCTCATCGCGCTGGCCGGCGCCGGCGTGCTCGAAGCCTATGGCGTGATGTTCACGGCGTCGCTGGGCGACAGCTATGCGATCACCGAAACGATGGTGCGTGCAACACCCATGATCTTCACCGGACTGGCGGTCGCGGTCGCCTTCCGGGCCAAATTCTGGAACATCGGCGCCGAGGGGCAATTGCTGGCCGGCGCGGTGGCCAGCTGCTTTGTCGGCGCCATTCCAATGCCGGGGCCGCTCGCCATGGTCTTGATGGCGGTCGCCGGTGCCGCGGCGGGAGCCGCAGTCGCGCTGGTGCCGGCGACGCTCAGAGTAAAATTCAAGGTCGACGATGTCGTCAGTTCGCTGCTGCTCAACTCGGTCATCTATTATGCGCTGATGGCGCTGATCGAAGGCCCGTGGAAGGACTCCTTCAGCGGCTATCCGATCTCGCCGCCGATCGAGGATTCGGCCAATTTCCCGGTGCTGCTCGAAGGCACAAGACTGCATCTCGGCGTCGTCGCGGCGCTGATCGCGGCGCCGCTGACCTGGTTCCTGATCGTGCGCACGACGCTCGGCTTCAGGATCAGGGTCACCGGCGAAAACCCGGAAGCCGCCAGATATGGCGGCATCCATGTCGAGCGGGTGCTGATCTCGACGGCGCTGCTGTCCGGCGCGCTGGCCGGGTTGGCCGGCGTCGGCGAGGTCGGCGGCGTGCATTTCCAGGTGATGAGCGACATCTCGCCGGGCTACGGCTATTCCGGCATCGTTGTTGCCATGCTGGCGCGGCTCAACCCGCTCGGCGTGGTGCCGGCGGCGATCTTCCTTGCCGCCGTGATGACCGGCGCCGAAGCGATGTCGCGGGCGACCGGCGTGCCGGCCTTCCTCAGCGACGTCATCCAGGGCACCGCATTGCTTTCCATGCTGGTGGCGCTGCTGTTCACCGCCTATCGCATCCGCCGCGTCGGGGTTGCCCGATGAGCGCGGTGTTCGAACAGATCTTCCAGGTCGGCTTCCTGGCCGCGATCATCCGCATCGCCACGCCGCTGGCTTTTGCAACGCTCGGCGAAATGTTCTCGGAGCGGGCTGGCGTGCTCAATCTCGGCATCGAAGGCATCATGCTGTTGTCGGCGATGACCGGCTTTACCGCCGCCAGTCTCAGCGGCAGCCTGTGGCTCGGCGTGCTGGCTGCGGTGCTGACCGGCATGCTGATGGGCGCGCTGCATGCGCTGTTCACTGTGGCGCTCGGCCTCAGCCAGCATGTCTGCGGCATCGGCGTGACGCTGTTCTCGTCGGGCCTCGCCTATTTCCTCTACCGGCTGATCTTCGGCCAGCAGTCGGTGCCGCCCAACATCAAGGGGTTTCAGACACTGCCGATCCCGCTCCTTTCGGACATCCCGGTGCTCGGGACGGCGGTGTTCAGCCAGTTCGCGCTGGTCTACATGGCGATCCTGGCCATTCCGCTGGCCGCCTTCGTGCTCTACCGCACGCCATGGGGCCTGTCGGTGCGTATGGTCGGCGAAAACCCGCGCGCCGCCGATTCGGCGGGGGTCAGCGTCATTGCCACGCGCTTCCAGGCAGTCATCCTCGGCGGTGCGCTGATGGGGCTGGCCGGCGCCTTTCTGTCGATGGCGCAGTTCAACGCCTTCACCTTCGGCGTCGTCTCGGGGCGTGGCTGGGTGGCGATCGCGCTGGTCGTGTTTGGCCGCTGGGATCCGTGGCGCTCGGCGGGGGCGGCGCTGCTGTTCGCCTTCGTCGATGCGCTGCAGTTGCGCATGCAGGCCAGCGGGCTCGGACACATCCCCTACGAGGCGTTCCTGATGCTGCCGTTCATCTTCACCATTGTCGCCATGGCGGTGATGTCGCGCAACGCGACGGCACCGTCGGCGCTGCTCAAGCCGTTTCGACGGGAAGAACGGTAGACGAGCAGGACTTGGTGCCTTTCCTCTCCCCCGATCGACGGGGTAGAGGAAGGGCGACAAGCTGTCCCTGGGACGAAGAACCTGTCCCTGGAAAGCCTCACATCGCCGTAAAACCATTGTCAACGAACAGATGCGTGCCGTTGACGAAGCTCGACTCGTCGCTGGCCAGGTAGAGCGCTGCCCTCGCCACCTCTTCCGGCTCGCCGATGCGGCCCTGCTGCGCGGCCAGTGCCGCGTCGGAGACGTCGACGCCGAGCCTGCCGAGGTCGGCGACCTCGCGCAGGCCGTGCGGTGTACGGATGAAGCCGGGGCAGACGGCGTTGCAGCGGATGTTGCGGTCGCGGAACTCGACGGCGATGGCGCGGGCGAACATGTGGCAGGCGCCCTTGGTGGTGTCGTAGAGCACTTCGTTGGGAGTCGCCGCCACCGCCGAGATCGACGAAGTACAGACGATCGAGCCGCCGCCGGCCGCAATCATGCCGGGCAAAACGGCGCGCGTCATCAGGAACATCGAGCGCACATTGACGGCATGCAGCCAGTCCCATTCCTGCACCGTGGTCTCCAGGAAGGGCTTTATCACGATGGTGCCGGCGTGGTTGAACAGCACGGTGACCGGTCCGAGTTTTTCGATAGCACCCTTCACGGCCGCTTCGACCTGTGCCTCGTCGGAGACGTCGGCGACAAAATGCTCGGCGAGATGGCCGCGCGCCCTGATTGTCGCTGCGGTTGCGGCGGCCGCCTCGCCGTTGCGGTCGATGATCGCCACCTTGGCGCCTTCGGCGGCGAACAGCTCCGAAGCCGCTCCACCCATTCCCGTCGCGCCCCCCGAAATGATGGCGACCTTGCCGGCCAGTCTTGTGCCCATTTTTCTGCCCCCTGTGTGGCGATTTCGCTTTGCTGGTGGGCGATGCTACCGCGCCGGCGCCGGGCGGCCAATCCACGAATTGAGCGCAGCGAAAGCAAGGTCATAGGTCCATTCGGACGCAGAAGCAAAAAACGGACGCTCCATATGGATCGGCCGTTAGAGTGCTCCCTCTAAGCAAGTGCCTACCAACTTCCAGCACCATAGGAGAAAATTATTCCATCTTTGGCCTAAAAATAGCAATCGACAAAGTCTACAAGTTTTATAGATTAACCGCCGAGACGGAGGTCGATATGTCCTATATCCAGAACGCCCAGACGGATCGCAGTGATCAGCGGTCGGCCAATGCCCAGGCCTTTCGCCCGGCCTATGCCGGGGCTTTCGCCTATCTCGTCTTTGCCCTTGCGTTCGTGTTCACCGGGGCCGTTGTGCTGGGCCTTATTCCCTGAGTCGTCAGATCGACCGGGCTTAGCTGCCCACCGCTTTCAGGCAATCGGAGTTGAATGAACCGAATCCTCGGCGTGCTTTCGCGCGCCCGACACCACGGAGGACATGGCAATGCCGATCGAGTTCACGCATATTCCCGGTAAGACCGCCGATGCCGCGGTTCCCTTTTTCTACGACTTTGCCGAGACCGCGACCAAGCTCGGGCTGATCGAGGATGGCGGCTTCCGCAAGATCGTCATCGACGATTCGGCCGGACTGCTGACCAACATGGATTTTGCGGCCCAGGTGCTCGATCGCACCTCGTCGCTGGAAGTCGTGCTCACCCATTGGGCGGGCGTGGTCGAACCGACCGTGGCGGCCCGCCAACTGGCGTCGATCGACAGGAAAAGCGGCGGGCGCCTGGCGCTGAGAATGATCAGCGAGCCGCTGAGCGACGCCGACGCCGAAACACGGCCGGTCGGGCACACCGTCATCTGGCAGCGCATCGACGAATATCTGGTGCTGCTGAAGCGGCTGTGGTCGAACGACCGGCCCTTCGACCACGAAGGAACGTTCTACAGCATCAAGGGCGGCTATGTGCCGCGCAAGGGACCGCACGGCGCCGACCTGGTCATCCGCATGGGCGGGCAGTCCGGAACGGCACTCAAAGTTGCCGGCCGGCATGCCGATGTCTTTGAATTGGCGCCCGGCTCGATCGACGAGATCCGGCAATTGATGGAGCGGGTGCGCCGCTCCGCCGCCGAACATGGTCGGGCCGGCAAGCTGCGCTTCGCGCTTCCGGTCGGGATTCACCAAGGTGCTTCCGCCTCCGGCCACAAGGCGGTCGATGTTGCCGGGCCACCAGCCCAGGCCGCCCTGTCGCTGCTTGCGTATGCAGCCCTTGGGATCGATGAATTCATGATTGTCGGCGTCGACACGCCACGCGAGATCGCAACGCTCGGCCGGGAAACGATCGCTCTGCTGCGCAATTCGCTGGCGCGTCGCGAACACGAGGCATTCCAGCCTGGGGCATATGCGTCTCGTGCAGGATTGGAGACGCGGGCAACGGGCTGAAGTTCTTCAGCCTTTTGTTGCCTCGGGCCTGTCGCCAAGCCGCGACAGGCCTTCAATGACAGCGCTCGAACCCGTTAGCGCGCCGAAGACGCCGTCTTCAACCGTCACCATGTGAAGGGCTGCTTCGTGCGCTTGTCTGTCGCCGCTGGCGCAGGCGTCCGAAATCGTCAGGCATTGGAAATTGCGGTCGCAGGCCTCACGCAGCGTGGTGTGGACGCAGACATCCGTGGTGCATCCGGAAAACAGCAGATGCGTGATGCCTTGCGCGCGCAGCACAAGTTCGAAATCCGTATAGGTGAAAGCGCTGTTGCAGGTCTTGTCGACGATGATGTCCTGCGGGGCGACGTCGATCTCCGGAACGATCTGGAATCCTGGACCAGAGCGCAGCAGGATTTCGGTGCCTTCGAGCCCAGCGCGCTTGCGGCGCCATGTCTCGTAGGGCGTCATGTCGGCCATGTCAGCCCGGTAGCCCTGCCTGGTGTGGATGACCCTGACACCGGCCTTGCGGGCGGCTGATATCAGCCGGCTCACGGTCGGCAGGATCGCCCTGAGCGGCGAGGGATCATATCCCTGCCTGGCGAAGTAGCCCGTCGTCGACAGGAAATCCTGCTGCAGGTCGATGACGATCAGCGCGGTGGTTTCGGCCATCAGCCTGCCGTCATAGGGAAAGTCGAAGGGCGTCGCCTTGATCATTTTTGGCTCCCGTTTTTCGATCGGCACTTGTTTGCTTGACGCAATTCCGAACGGAAACCGTTTCACACTTTCCCTGGAATTGCTCCAGCGGTTTCGTATCAGCGCGACGACACCAGATGCTGGGCGTCATGCAGGCGCCGATAGATGCCGCCGGCGCGGAGCAGTTCGCTGTGCGAACCCTGTTCGACGACGCCCGACTCCGAGACGACGACGATGCGGTCGGCGCCGCGGATCGTTGCCAGCCGGTGTGCGATGACCAGCGTGGTTCGGCCCTCGGCAAGTTCGGCCAACGACTTCTGGATTTCGCGCTCGGTCTCGGTGTCGAGCGCCGACGTCGCCTCGTCGAGGATAAGGATCGGCGGGTTCTTCAGGAACATGCGGGCGATCGCCAGCCGCTGCTTCTGGCCGCCGGACAATTTTACGCCGCGCTCGCCGATGATCGTGTCATAGCCGGCCGGCAGGCCCGATATCATGCCGTCGAGCTGCGCCCGCCGCGCGGCATCGGCGATAGCCTCGTCGGAGGCGCCGAGACGGCCATAGGCGATGTTTTCGCGGATCGAGCCCCCGAACAGGAACACATCCTGCTGGACGATGCCGATCTGGCCGCGCAGCGAAGCGAGCGTCATGTCCCTGATATCGATGCCGTCGATGCTGATCGCGCCGGCGCTGACCTCGTAGAAACGTGGCAGCAGCGAGCAGATGGTGGTCTTGCCGGCGCCGGACGGGCCGACGAAGGCGATGGTTTCGCCGGCGTGGATGGTGAGATCGATACCCCTGAGCACCGGCTTGCCGTCGCCATAGCCGAAGCTGACACCGCGATATTCGATGTCGCCCTTGAGGCCGCCCACAGTCACGGCACCTGGCCGGTCGGCAATGTCGGGTTCGGTGTCGAGTAGCTCGGTGTAGCGCCGGAAGCCGGCAATACCCTTGGGATAGGTCTCGATCACCGAGTTGATCTTCTCTATCGGCCGTACGAAGACTCCGACCAAAAGCAGGAAGCCGACGAAGCCGCCATTGCTGAGGCCTCCCGTGATGACGAGATAGCTGCCGGCGATCATGACCACGAGCTGGATCAGCCTTATGCCCATATAGTTCAGCGAATTGCTGGCCGACATGATGCGGTAGGCGTCGAGCTTGGTCTGGCGGTAGCGCTGGTTGTCATGCGCGAACAGCGTGCGCTCATGCTCCTCATTGGCGAAGGCCTGGACGACGCGCATGCCGCCGACATTCTCCTCGATGCGGACGTTGAAATCGCCGACACGCCGGTACAGCGCCTGCCAGTTGCGCTCCATGCGGTCGCCGTAGCGCATCGTCACCCAGGCGATCAGAGGCACGATCACCGCCGTGATCAGCGCCAGATGCATGTTGACCGTGAACATCAGCACGAAGGCGCCGGCGAAGGTCATGATGGCGATGAACAGGTCCTCGGGGCCGTGATGGGCGATCTCGCCGATCTCCTCGAGGTCCTTGGTGACACGGCCGACGAGATGGCCGGTCTTGTGGTTGTCGTAGAAGCGGAACGACAGCTTCTGCAAATGGTCGAAACTCTTGCGCCGCATCTCGGTCTCGATGTTGATGCCGAGCATGTGACCCCAATAGGTGACGACCGCCATCAGCACGGTGTTGAGCAGGTAAATCACCAGCAGCCCGGCAGACGCGATGATGATCAAGGTCCAGTCCTGCTGCGGCAGCAGCTGGTCGACGAAGGTGCGGACCGCCATGGGAAAGCCGAGTTCAAGCAGGCCGGCCAGCACCGCGCAGGAGAAGTCGAGCGCGAACAGCCCCTTCCAGGGCGCGTAGTAGGAAAGGAAACGTCTGATCATCGAGGTGAACCGCAAGCTGTCTTGACGGGCGCGGTGAGCGCGCCGGCCGTCATCGGTGGGCGCTGCTTACAATCGGCAGCGCAAGGGCGGCAATATGCCAGGACGGACTTCATTGCCTGCCTTTCCACATCAGCGCCATGAAATAGGGGCCGCCGACGAAGGCGGCGATGAGGCCGGCCGGCACTTGCCAGGGAAAGATCAGCGTCCGCCCTGCCCAGTCGGCGGCAACGAGGATCAGCCCGCCTGTCATGGCCGAGGCCAGAAGCTGCGGCACGGCGCGGTGGAAGCCAAGCATGCGTGCGAGGTGCGGCGCCATCAGGCCGACGAAGCTCAGCGGGCCGATGACCAATGTCGCGGTTGCGGTGGCCAATGCGGTGAGCGCAAGCAATGTGGCGCGAACACGTCCCAGTCGCAGGCCAAGGCCACGCGCGGCGGTTTCGCCGAGCGGCAGTATATCGAGCCAGCGCGCGGTCAGCGGCGCCAGCGCGAGGACGGTGACCGCGACCGTTGCGGCGGTGAAGGCATCCGTTGGCGTTGCGCGATAGGTCGATCCCGACAGCCAGGCGAGCAGGAAGTCCATGCGCGGATCGCCGCTGGCCAGAAGCAGCGCGGCGAAGGCGGACGCGACCGTCGCAACGGCGACGCCGGCAAGCAGCAGCCGTTCCGGCGACAGGGCATTGCGTCGCCCGACCAGCACGACGATCGTCAGCGCCAGCAAGGCGCCCGCCAAGGCCGCGCCGAGCATTGTTGAGCGGTCGAAGCTGTCGCTGAGCAGCAGCAGCGCCAGCACGCCGAAAGAGGCGCCGCCGGAAATGCCCAGGACCTCGGGTGCGGCCATCGGGTTGCCGGTCATGCGCTGCATCAGCGTGCCGGCGACGGCGAGCAGGACGCCCGCCGACAGGGCGACGACGACGCGAGGCGCGCGCAGGGCAAGCAGCTCGGTCAAATCCGCGGATGCGATCCAGTGCCAACCGCCTGCGCCACGGCCAAAGCCGATGGCGAGGACAACCGCGAGGATGAGCGCCAGCAGGCCCGCGATCAACGGCAGGCCGTTTGTCGGCAGGCGTATCGACGACACCATGTCGGCCTGCCTTTCGGGGGTGGTTCGCATTCGCGGCAACAGGAACAGCAGCAGCGGCGCGCCGAGCAAAGCGGTCGCGGTGCCGGCGGGGATTTCGCCGGTGAACGGCAAATGCTGCACCAGCCGGTCGGTGAGCCAGAGCAGGGCACCGCCGACCAGCGGCGACCAGACCAGGCGGCGGCCAAGCGTGCGCGCTCCGGCCAGCCGCGCCAGCGCCGGGGCGGCGAGCGCCACGAAACCGATGACGCCCACCTCGGCGACGACCAGCGCGCTAAGCGAGACGGCGACTGTCATGCCGGCAAGGCGGATGACGGCCGGCCGGGTGCCGAGCGATGCCGCGCCGTCGTCGCTGAGGTCGAGCAGGCGTAGCGGTCGCCAGAGTAGGAGCGCGGCGCAGATGCCGGCCAGCAGCCATGGCGCCAGAACAAGGACCGCCGCGTCGCCATTCTGCACCAGCGAGCCGCTCTGCCAGATGAACAGCTCCTCGGTGTATTCGCGGTTGAGCGCCATCAGCAGCGCGCCGGCCGAGCCGAAAGTGAGGCTGACGACGAGGCCGGCGATGATGATCGACACTGGCGAAAAGCTGCGCCCGCGCGCCAGTGCGAAAACGGCTGATGTGGCGAGCGCGCCGCCAGCCAGCGCCACGCCTTCGCGGCCACCTTCCAGCAACCATGGTGCGTAGAGGGTGGCGGCCGCCAATGCGAGGCTCGCTCCGGCATTGGTGCCGATCGTGGTCGGCTCGGCCAGCGGGTTGCGCAGCACATGCTGCATGACGACACCGGCGAGACCAAGTGCCGCGCCGGCCAGCATGCTGACGGCGACACGCGGGAGGAAGGCATAGCGATACAGCAACTGCGCTGGATCGGATGTGTCGGGAGCGGTGAGCGCATGCCACCACAAGTGCGTCGGGAAAAGGTTGATGAGATCGAAGATGGTCAGCATCAGTGCCAGGCCCGCGGGCACGGCCACCAGCAGGATGAACGCGCCGATGCCGTCGCGCTGTCGCGGCAGGGACATTGCCTGAGCGATCATGCCGCTGCCACGAATTCGGCGAAACGCGCGGCAGCAGTGAGACCGCCGAACGGCCAGACCGGCGGAATGGTCCGCACCTGGCCGTTCCGGACGCAGGGCAGATTGGCCCAGAGCGAGCTGCGGGCAATCCTGATCCTGACGTGCGGCGGGATCGGATCGAGCGAGATCAGTTGCGCCTCGCCGACGGCGACCAGTTCCTCGATGCCGACCGTCGAAAAACCCCATTCATTGGTGGCGCCGGTCCAGGCGTTGACGAGGCCGAGCCGGTCGAGGACATCCTGCAGCAGGCTGCCGGCGCCGTAGACGCGGACATGGCGATCGTCGAACATGCTGACGACGCAGACCGGTTTTTGCACCGCCCGCTCCAGCCTGGCACGCGCTTGGGCGATCGAGGCTTCGGTGCGCCCGACAAGGTTTTCTGCTTCCGTCCTGCGGCCAAGCATGTCGCCAAGCTGCAGCGTCACCTGTTGCGCCTGCGCGTAAGGTGGAGCCTTGCCGCTGTAGAACGGCACGTTGAAGGTCGGCGCCAATCTGGTGAAGCTGTTCTCGTCCAAGCCATAGCCATAGGCGCCGACGATCAGGTCGGGCCGCAACTCCCGAAGCAGTTCGATATTGGGCTCGCTGCGCGATCCCAGGTCGATGGTGGCCTGCGGCAGCGCCGGGCCCTGCACCCAGTCGCCATAACCCCTGGTGTCGCCGACGGCGAGCGGCGACAGGCCGAGCGAGACCACCAGTTCGGCCGATGTCCATTCCAGGCAGACGACGCGGGCAGGTGCCGCGCGTGCCATGCCGCCCGGCAAAGCGAGGCCGGTCGCGGCGAGGCCGGCAAGATACTGGCGCCGTGTCAGCGCCGCCATTTTGGGCCGGCCCGCCACATTGCTTTTACCATGTGTATTTCACCGAACCGTTGATCCTGCGGCCTTCGCCGTAGAAGCAGCCGAAGCCCGAAGAGAAACAGGAGGCGACATAGCGTTTGTCCAACAGATTGCTGGCATTGAGGCTGAGCGTGGCGTTCTGCCAGGTGTAATGCACCGCCGCGTCGGCAAGCACGACCGATGGGACCTTGAAGCTGTTGGCGTCGTCGCCATAGGTCGAGCCGACATAGCGGACACCGGCGCCCAGCCCCAGGCCCTCCAGGCGGCCGCTGCCGAAGGTGTAATTCGCCCACAGCGACGCGGAATGCTTCGGCACGCCGAAGGGCGTATTGCCTTCATTGCTGATCGAACTCCCATTATCATCAACAACAGAAGTCGCCTTGGTGATCCTGGTGTCGAGATAGGTGTAGGCCGCTCTCAGGTCGAAGCCGGAATCGAGGCTGGCAACGGCCTCGAGTTCGACGCCGCGCGAGCGGATCTTGCCGGTCTGGAACATGTCGTCGGGCCGGCCCTCATTGCCATAGCGCACGACATTCTGTCGGGTCAGGTCGAAAACCGATGCCGTAATGAAGGAATTCCACCCGGTCGGCTGGTATTTCAGCCCGATCTCGTACTGCCTGCCGGTCTCGGGCACGAACAGATTGCCGTCGCTGTCGGCGCCGGCCACGGGCTGGAACGATTCGGAGTAGCTGACATAGGGCGCAAGCCCGTTGTCGGCGAGATAGACGAGCCCCGCCCGGCTGGTGAAGGCGTTGTCCTTCTGCTCGGGAATGTAGCCGCCGGCCAGATTGTCGTAGACCTTGGCGTCCGACCAATCCTGGCGGCCGCCAAGGGTCAGCCGCCAGTTGCCGAGCTTTACCTGGTCCTGCGCATAGAGACCGACTTGCTGCTGGGTGGTGTCGGTATCGGTGTAGGGCGTCAGATCGGTGATCGGGTACCCGTAAACCGGATCGAAGACGTTGAAACCGTCCTCGACGGTCCCTTCCGAGGCATAGTCGCGGTAAGTATAGCGTTTGTAGTCGAGGCCGACGAGCAGCGTGTGGGCGAGCGGCCCGGTGTCGAAATCGGCTTGTGCCTGGTTGTCGATGGTGACGCCGCTGAGTTTGGTGCCGCCGGCATCTGCATAACGGTAGTAGTCGCCGCTTGAAGGTTCCAGGCCGTTCGAGTCCGTCAGTCCGCCACCAAAGACGCCTTCCTCGGTGTGGGTAAGGTGGACGTAGCGGGCATGCTGTCGAACCTGCCAGGTTTCGTTGAAACGGTGATCGAATTCGTAGCCGATCGAGGCCTGGTCGTTGTTGTAGGAGTCGAAGCCGGGTTCGCCGACGAACATGCTGTTCGGCAGGTACTTGCCGTCCTTGCCCGGTATGACCGTGCCGTAGGCAGGCAGATACTGCATCGCCCAGCCCGAGCGATCGCGCTGATAGTTGGCGAGGATGGTCAGGCTGGTGTCGGCATCGGGCTGCCAGGTGATCGCCGGCGCGATGAAGATGCGGTCGTCCTTGACGAAGTCGGTCTGCGTGTCGCCCATGTGAGCGGCGCCGGTGAGGCGAAACAGCAGCGACTTGTCGGCGTTCACGGCACCGCTGAAGTCGAACTTGCCTTCATACCGGTTGAAGCTGCCACCACCGAATTCGACCTCGCGCAGGTTTTCCTCGGTTGGCCGCTTGCTGACATAGTTGATGATGCCGCCGGGGCTTGCCTGGCCATAAAGTACCGACGCCGGTCCGCGCAGCACCTCGTAGCGTTCCGCGCCATAGGAATCGAGTGCGGTGAACAGGGTGAAATTGCTCTCCTTGAGCTGCAGCCCGTCCCTGTAGAAGACGCCGCTGGCGTTCGAAATGCCGCGCAACTGCAGGCCGAGGCCGCGATTGTCGGTGCCGTAGAGATTGCCGGTGGCGCCGGGTGTGTAGCGCAACGCGCTGTTCAGGCTGTCGACGGCCTGCGCTTCCATCTGGTCCCTGGTGATGACCGATATCGATTGCGGCGTCTCGATCAGCGGCGTGTCGGTCTTGCTGCCGGTGGAGCCCTTTGTGGCAACGTAGCCCTTGACCGGCCCGAAAGCGCTTTCGACACGTTCCTGGACTTTGATCGGGTCTAGGGTGGTGGTGACCGTCTCCTGGGCCAGTGCATGGCCGCAGCCAAGCAGGGCCGGCAGCGACACCGTTGCGATCAGCAGGCGCTTGCGCGCTATCCGGTTCCGCCAAATCGGTCCATGTCCTGAAATCATCCTTTGCGCCCCCTGTTTCCAAATTTTCGTGCCGATATTGCCGGTCGCGACGATTTGTTGATCGTTGCAGTCATCTTCAATGTTGACTAGTAAGGTCATGTTTCATAGTCAACCGGGCACGACCCGTCGAAATGCCGGAATCTGGAAATGCGGGCGGCCGCACTGGAGAAAAGCCATGAGCATGGCTGGAATTGATGCCCAGACTGCCTTCCATATCGACGCGGTGCGCTTTGCCGTCGGCGAGCGGACGCTGCTCGGTCCGGTCTCGCTCGAACTGGAGCGCTCGCGCGTCTATGGGCTGATCGGCCACAATGGTTCGGGCAAGTCGACGCTTATCAAGCTCATGGCGCGCCAGCAGCCGACGAGTTCAGGCGCCATCACTTTCGCCAGACGTCCGTTGCCGCAATGGGGTGCCCGCGAATTTGCCCGCGCGCTTGCCTATCTGCCGCAGACGACGCCTGCGGCGACCGGCCTGACCGTGCGCGAACTGGCGACGCTCGGGCGCTATCCCTGGCATGGCGCGCTTGGCCGTTTCCGCGCCGAGGACAGGCAGCATGTCGAGGAGGCGCTGGCCCTGACCGATATGGAGGGTTTTGCCGACCGGCTGGTGGACGAATTGTCGGGCGGCGAGCGCCAGCGCGCCTGGCTCGCCATGCTGGTGGCGCAGAACGCCGGCGTCATGCTGCTCGACGAGCCGATTTCGGCACTCGACATCGCCCATCAGGTCGAGGTGCTCGGGCTGGTCAAGGAGCTCAGCCGCAAACGCGACCTATGTGTCGTCGTCGTGCTGCACGATCCCAACATGGCGGCGCGCTACTGCGACGAACTGATCGCGCTCAAGGACGGCAAGCTGCTGACGCGCGGCACGCCAGGCGAAATCATGCGTAGCGATGTGCTGAAAGGCATTTTCGGTGTGGAGATGGGCGTGTTCGCGCACCCCGTCACCGGCCAGCCTGTCGGCTATGTGCAGTGACAATATCTGATGCGGCGGCGGGAAATAGAAGGCGGCAGGCCGCTGTGAGAACAAGGAAGAAGCTGTTGTCGAGAACTGGTTTGTTGGCGGCGTTGGTCGCATCCGTCATCCTGTCGGCCGGCAGCGCGATGGCCCAGGAGCAACCCGCCGGTGCCGCGCCGGCGGTCGAAGCCCCCACCCCGGCTGCTCCCGCAGCCCCAGCGCCGATTGCACCCGCACCCTCCGCACCGGCAGTCGCTCCGCCCGCCACGATGGCGCCTTCGCAGCCAGGCACCCAGCCGAACACGGGCGCGCCGTCTGAGGCCGGACCTTCGACGGCGATGGAGTTGACCTTGCCGCATGACCTGTCGCCATGGGGCATGTTCATGGCGGCCGACATTGTCGTCAAGGCGGTGATGATCGGGCTGGCCTTTGCCTCCCTCGTCACCTGGACGATATGGCTGGCCAAGTCGCTGGAGCTTTTCGGCGGCAAGCTGCGCATCCGTCGCGCCGTGCGGGCGATCGGCGAGGCCGCCACGCTGAAGCAGGCCAGCCGCACCCTCGACCGCAGCGGCGGGCCCGGCGCGCTGCTGGTGCGGGCGGCCGAGGAGGAGACCGCACTCTCGGCCGGCGCGCTCGATCATGTCTCGGGCGATGGCCTCAAGGAACGGGTCACGTCGCGCCTGTCGCGCATCGAGGCGGCGGCGGCGCGGCGCATGTCGCGCGGCACCGGCGTGCTGGCGACGATCGGGTCGACCGCGCCCTTCGTCGGCCTGTTCGGTACGGTCTGGGGCATCATGAACGCCTTCATCGGCATCTCGCAGGCGCAGACCACCAATCTCGCAGTGGTCGCGCCGGGCATCGCCGAGGCGCTGCTGGCCACCGCGATGGGCCTGGTCGCGGCGATACCGGCCGTCGTCATCTACAACGTCTTTGCCCGCTCGATAGCCGGCTATCGGCAGATCCTCGCCGATGCCTCGGCCGGGGTCGAACGGCTGGTCAGCCGCGACCTGGACTTCCGCACCGTCGCGCCGGCAACGCCACTGGCGGCGGAGTAGCGCCATGGGAAGCAGAATCCGACAGACCATGGATGACGATCTCGAGGAAAGCCACGAGATCAACGTCACCCCGTTCATCGATGTCATCCTGGTGCTGTTGATCATCTTCATGGTCGCGGCGCCGCTGGCCACGGTGGATGTCAATGTCGACCTGCCTGGTTCGACGGCAACGCCCGCGCCGAGGCCCGAGACACCGCTGTTCCTGACGCTGAAGAACGATCTGACGCTGGCGATCGGCAATGACAGCGTGCCGCGCCCGGCTTTCGCCACGACGCTGGACGCCAAGACCAAGGGCGACAAGCAGACGCGCATCTTCCTGCGCGCCGACAAGGCGGTCGCCTATGGCGACCTGATGGAGGCGATGAATCTATTGCGCGGTGCCGGCTATCTGAAGATCGCGCTGGTGGGCCTGGAGACGGCTCCCGCGTCCAATGCCCCGGCGCCCGCAGCCACTGGTGCGGCGGCGCCATGACGCAAGCGGTCGCCGTGCCCTCGGTCCAGCTGTCGCGCTTCGGTTGGCGCGACCTTGGCTTGTGGGCCGGTGCTGCCGCGCTGGTCCTTGGAGCCCATGTCGCGGTCGCCTATGCAGTGCAGAACCTCACAATGGTCACCGAAGCGGATGGCGGTCCACCCCCCGCGCAGATGATCGAGATGGCACCGATGGTGGTGATGCCGGCCGTGGAAGAGCAGGTCGCCGCGCTGGACGCGGTGACGCCAGATCAGACCGAACCGACACCGACGACCGAGCCGACACCTGAAGAACCGGTCGAAAAGGCCGAGCCGGTTGTCGAGCCGCCGGAAGCGGTCGCGCCAGACGAGACCGAACCCACCCAGACCGAATCTACCCAGGCCGAAACGGCTGAACAGGTCGATCAGCCGCCGCCGGATGAGGTCATCCCGGATGTGGTCGAGGCTGTCACGCCAGACGTCGTCATTCCCTTGCCGCAGCCGAAACCGGTCGAAATTGTCAAAGACAAGAAACCGGTCGAGGCCAAGGCGAAGAAGCCTGTCGAGAAGCCCAAGCCGCGGCTTAAGAAGGAGAAGGCGGCTCCGTCGAAGACGGCAGCCGTCGCCAGCGCCGACGCACGGCCCGCGGCCAGGACCGCCGCGCCGAAGGCGGCGGAATCGACGTCTCGCTCCGGCGACTCCAGCAAATGGGACTCCCGTCTGGGTGCTTGGATCAAGCGGCACACACGCTATCCCAGTTCTGCCAAGGCCCGACGCGTGGAGGGCAGGCCATATGTCGCCTTCACGGTCGACTCGTCCGGCCGGGTCCTGTCTGCCAGGCTCTCTCGTTCCTCGGGGGATGCGGATCTGGACCGTGCGGCGCTCGCCGTGCTGCAAGGCGCCACGGTGCCGAAACCGCCACCGGAACTCGGCTCGCGTCTGAGCCGTACAGCGCCGTTCGTGTTCAGCCTGCGCAACTAGAGCAGTTCACCGTTTCACGGAAACGGCTAACTGCTCTAATTCTTTGGTTTGACGCAATTCCCAAGGGAAAACGCTCTGCGTTTTCCCGGGAAAACCATTTCACACTTTTCCTGGAATTGCTCTAGGACCGAATTTGTTCGGGCCGGCCTGTCAATAGGCCAGTGACAGGCTCAGGGCCTCGACCTGTTCGAGATAGAAACGGCATTTCGTGCGCAAGGGCCCGAGGCCCGGGTCATCGGCGCCGTTGATCTCGATGGTCTGCATCATGAAGTCGAAATGGGCGTGGAAAGCGTCCACTGTACCCCAGAGACTGTCGGCCTGGCAGCTGTCGGCAATCGCCATCGAGACGAGTTGGCGGGCCTCGACCCGCGCGGCGTCAGGCGATGGCGGCCGCCTGGCGATCAAGACGTCGAGCCGGCTGAAAACGCCTTCCCTGGCATCGACGCTTCTGATGTTGGCTATCATGTTCATGTGCAGGTCCCCCTTGGCATTCCAGACGCGCAATAGGTTCCGGTCTGAAATTGAAAAACTGGTGATCAGAGCATTTTCAGCGGCGCCAATGAACGCGTCGCGTTTGGCATCAAGTTTGAGCGACCGGATGCCGGTCCTGCGGGCAGGATGCAATCAGGGCCGGGATTGCGGTTGCATCGGAGGGGTGGCCCCTGATGATGTTGGCGACCTCGGCATCGGCCTGCTCGAACCAGTAGACCATGTCGGCGCGGCGCAGGTCCGTCACGGCCTTCTTCAGCAACGGCAGCAGGCTTTGCAACGCGCACAGCGTCTCCCAGCGGTTTGGCCGGGAGGTCGAGCCGGCCACCGCGCATGCGGCTGACGACTGCATGTCGCTACGCTCTCCGTGGCTGGGCGGCCCGAGTGTCCTTTGCCTGCGCCTTGGGGTGCAGCGGGTTGCCGCTGAGCTGCGCATGCCTGGCCGGCCGTGCGCCGCGAAGAACGTCGAAGGCCTCTGCATAGGCCATGCCCAGCAGATAGGAGATCATCGGAAAACGGCTTGCTTCGGCCATCTGCACGAGCTCATTGGTCATCGACGAAATATATTGAAGGCTATCGATTTCCGACTGGCGTAAGGATTGATTTGGCACGTGCTGCTCCTGTCTCTGGTTATACCCTAGGGAACGCGTTACTGGCTGTGATGCACATAGTTGGTCGGCTAATTGATGGACTGGCCCGCCGTGGACGGATCTCTTTCCGGCGTCGAGAGGGTCAAGGCATAGATCGGTGCGTCGGTGAAACTGTCGAGACCAAGCAGCCGCTTGATGGCGGAATGGCTGAGCGCGGCTGTCGGACATGCCGACAGGCCATGATTGGTCGCTGCCAGCATGATGTTCTGGCCGATATGGCCGGCCTCGATCAGCACGACACGATAGGCGTTGGCGTCCTCATATTTCCACATCGTGCGATCTAGCTTGGCGCAAAGCAGGACAAGGCACGGCATGGCGTCGGCCCACTCCTGTCCGCCGACCAGTTCGGAGATTTTCGGCAGATGGTTTGCGGAAATCCTGCCAAGGTCGTGATCCGCGGCGGAATAGTGATAGACACCGGGTTCGAGGCCATCGACGCCGAGCGCGACCACATAGGCCTCATAGGGATTTCGCGCGCCGCCTGAAGGGGTCATGCCGAGCGGCAGGGTGCCAACGCAATTGGCGGTCTCGCCGATGATGCCGAGCCCTGCGAACAGGCAATCGGAAAGCTGTTTGGCCGTGATGGTGGGCTGAGCCGCCGTGCGGTTGGTGCGGCGCCGCGCCATCAAGCTGAGAAGTTCATTGTCTTCCAGTGCATTCGGCAGCTGGATGGCGCCTGCGGAATTCTTGAGCATGAGGTTCGGCTGCGGCGTATGGCCGGCGCGTTCTATCTGCCGCTCTTCCGCTTGCTCGATGGTCATGTATTCGCTGTCCTGGACACAGAAATGCATCAGCGCCGTCGGAAGCCCCCAACTCCATTGTCCTGAAAACTGTTCCTCCTGCTCGGCGAGAGGCGATCCGGCTGTGACCAGCGCGGAGAAATCGAGCAACTGGGGAACGACAGCCTTCAACTCGGACTTCGACCATCCATGGGCGCGGGCAATGTCCGCCGTCGATGCCCATTTGTCCCACGAAGCGAGAAGGCCGACCATCTCAGGACTGCATTCAAACACGCTCCTGGTCAGGAAGTTGCATGCCGTGACCTTGTTCGGTCCGGGGTAGAAAACAAGCGTTTTCGAAGAGCGCATTTTCATGAAGCTGATTGCCATCTGTGGAGCCGAGGCGCCGACAAGCAAGACGCTCGTCGGCGCAGAACGGCTTCAGCGCTTGTTGTAGTGCATGCCCTGCGAAAAGAAGACGGTCTGCGTGCCGGCGGCAATCGTCAGCTTCGGAGCATTGGTCACTTTCTTGGCCATTTTCATCCCTTTCCTGACCCCAATTTGGGATCCGTTGAAAGACCCCCGGAACGGGATCCGCGTGAAGAAAGGTAAGGTCGGAAGAGTTAATGGTTTGTTAAAATTATAGTAAAACCACGATCCTAAGACGGACCCGTGGATTATCTTTCCTGGCATTAAAGTGTAAAATATCGATTTTATTCAGATACAGAGTAGACAATCGTTGGCATACGCTTAATTGGCGTACGCTTATTCTTATTTGGCGTAAGACACGGCGATCCGAGGGGTTAGCCCAACCCGTCCCGGGTGAGGCTGACAACCAGTTGATCGACGCCCGGATCGTCGAGATTGATGACATGCGCCATGCTGATGGCATCCCTTGGGTGGATGTTGGCAATGTCGCGCCGCATGATGACGGACACGAATGCCGGGCCGGCCTCCGTCAGAAGCATGGCCTTGCCCATCAGCACCGGTTCGGAGATGGGAGCCCATTGCACGGAGATCAGCGACGGCTCCCCGGTCTGGCGGCGATTGATGCCGCTGAAATAGATCCAGTTCAGCCGCGAGATCGCCACGCCATAGTGATTGCCGCGCGCTCGTGCCCAGGTCGATCCCCGGCGCTCCGACCATCCGGTGACCCTTCGGAAGGTGACCAGTTCGGCTTCGCGCCTCACGAAGGTCACCGAGCGCATCAGGAGGTCGAGGCGGCCCGGGATCGAGAAATAGGTGAAATAGGTGCCGCCCGCGATCGAAGGACTGGGAGGGCGGATCATCTGGTTGAACAGGCTCTCGGAAACCGGCGGCAGGCCACGCATCGCCGGCTCGGGTGCGCCGGGATCCTGGTACAGTTCGGCTTCGTCGATCCGAAAGTAATCGCATATCAGCTTGGCGGTAGCTTTGTTGGGAACGGTCTGCCCTTGCAGATAGCGTTCGAATTGCGTGCGATTGATGCGCAGCTCACGGCATACCGCACTTACGGAGGCATGGTCCTTGCACAGCCGTCTAAGGTTTGCAGCGAGATTGTCGCGAATTGACACGTCTTTGCTTCCGCAGGCGGATTTTTCATTTCGACTCGAAATCGATCTAGCGTCTCCGGTCGCCCCCGCCGAAACGCCCTGGTCACAACGCACAGAAAAAACTGATTTGGTAACGTCAATTTAGTGGGGTGGTTTCCAAAAAAAACGGAAACAATCAGCGAGCTCTTCCGCCATAAGTCCAATTGACAAAAGTTTTGCCGGATATTGCGAAATAGGCGATGTAGCGCGGCCTTTTAAGGTGCTGGCACAGCAAATGCCAACCGCGGGGGCAAGCCGGGACGAGCGTCGCGGACTGCATGTGGCGCAAAGATGGGCATCTGGCGCGCAGCGTGGAGAATTATTCCGCTGGTGGAGCTGAGGAGGATCGAACTCCTGACCTCGTCATTGCGAACGACGCGCTCTCCCAGCTGAGCTACAGCCCCGTCCAGCGGATGGGCGCATTTATCGGGCGCCGCGGTTTCCTGTCAAGGCGGAGGTTTGCCGAAATCCAGTGCCGTCAAGCGTCGATCTGGCGCCGGCGGAAAGCGGCCCTTGCCGGTTTTGTGTATTCGCGCCTTCGTTGGGGTGTCGGCGACATGCCCTACAGTCCGACCGGGCCGGTATTGGCGCTCCACAGAAAGGCGGCCCTTGCCGGTTTCGCGTGCAATGGCTACATGTCGGCAACAATTGGAGACCGGCATGCTCGCCCTCATTCAAACAATCGTCATGGCGCTTGACCTCTACTGGTGGATCATCATCGCCTCGGCGATCTTTTCCTGGCTCTACGCCTTCAACGTCGTCAATTCGAAGAACCAGTTCGTCGGCAGCATCGGCAACATGCTCTACCGGCTGACCGAGCCGGCGTTGCGGCCTATCCGCCGCTTCATGCCGGACCTTGGCGGCATCGACATCTCGCCGATCATCCTGCTTCTGATCCTGTTCTTCCTGCGGCAGTTTCTGCTCACCACGGTGGCGCCTCTGATCCTGTGAGCAGGATGACCTTATGAGCACGCCGTTTCGCCTGCGCGAAAACGGCGCCGAGCTGTTTGTCCGGCTGACGCCAAAGGCTGCGCTGGACAGGCTCGAAGGCTTCGAGGCCACGGCGGACGGGCGAAGCCATCTGAAAGCGCGCGTCCGCGCCGTGCCGGAAAACGGCGCCGCCAATCATGCGCTCGAAAAGCTGCTGGCCAAGGCTCTGGGCGTGCCCGGGTCCGCTGTCTCGGTTGTCGCCGGCGGCACCGCGCGGCTGAAGACCGTGCGCATTGAAGGCGATCCGGCGAAATTGGCGAAAAGCATCGAGGCGCTCGGCCATCAATCCTGATGTCCTTGGCCGTAGGGGTTCAATCGCCCAATGGCAAACGCGGATCGTCGACTTTCAACGTGTTAACGCTCTGCTTGATGCGGCGCAGATTCTCCAAAACCCTCGGTCCGCGCGTCTCGGCGACCGAGGTGACGATCATGTCGACGATCGACAGCAGCGCATAGCGAGACGATGTCGGCTTGTAGATATTGCCGTCCTCGAGCGACTGGAAATGGATGACCGTGTCGGCGACCTTGGCGAGTGCGGAGTCCGGCGGGGTGATGGCGATCGTGGTGGCGCCATATTGCTGGGCGACCTGCACCGCATCGATGACCGATCGCGCATAGCCGGAGACGGAGAAGGCGATCAGCGTGGTGTCGGGGGTGGCAACGGCGGCGTACATGCGTTGCAACTGTCCGTCGATCTGCGCCAGCACCGACACGCCAAGCCTGAACAGCCGGTTCTGCATTTCGGTCGCCATCATGGACGAAATGCCACCGGAGCCGATGCACAGCACATTACCGGAAACAGCGATGCGTGCGGCGACGGCGACCAGCGTCGTCATGTCGAGGTTTTCGCTGGCGCGCTGGATGGCCGATATCGCCGCTTCGGTGATGGCGGAAGCGATGCGCTGTTCGCGGGCATCGCGGCTCAACGGCTCCGGCGACAGATACTGGCCGCCGATGGCGATGGCTTGCGCCAGATAGAATTTGAAGTCGCGCAGGCCCTCGCAGCCGAGGTTGCGGCAGAACCGCGTCACCGTCGGCTCGCTGACACCGACGCGCAAGGCAATTTCCGAAATCGCCGCTTTGGAAACGAAATCGAGGTCTGCCAGCACGAAGCCGGCCAGCTTGCGATCCGACTTCGTTCCGTCCTGCGACATCAGCTGCAGCCGCGTGATGATGTCGGCCGGCGTCTTCATAGAGGCAGGCCCGTTGCCTTGTCGAACAGATGGATGTTGCCGGGGTCGACCGAGACCGGCAGCAGGTCTCCCGGCCTGACCGGCACCCTGTCGCGGAACACGGCGCGTACCGTATCAGCACCGATAGCGCCATAGACATGTGTTTCGGAGCCGGTGGGCTCGACGACATCCACTCTGATCGCCATCGCGTCGACAGCCTCGCCGACGATAAAATGCTCGGGCCGGATGCCAGCCTCCACCGCGCTGTCCGCCGGCACCTGTTTGCCGGCAAGCGCAAGCCGCCCGCCACCGGCCGATTCGAACCAGGTTTTCTCAAGCGTCGTCTTGAGCGAACCGGACACAAAGCTCATCGACGGCGAGCCGAGGAAGGAGGCGACGAACTTGTTGGCAGGCCTGTCATAGAGTTCCAGCGGCGCCCCGACCTGCTGGATTCTGCCGCGGTCCATCACGACGATGCGGTCGGCCATCGTCATGGCCTCGATCTGGTCGTGGGTGACGTAGACGATCGTCGATTTCAGCCGCTGGTGCAGCGCCTTGATCTCGACGCGCATCTGCACGCGCAATTGCGCGTCGAGGTTGGACAGCGGCTCGTCGAACAGGAACACAGACGGCTCGCGCACGATGGCGCGGCCCATGGCGACGCGCTGGCGCTGGCCGCCCGACAGCTGGCGGGGATAGCGGTCGAGATAGGAGAAGAGATTGAGGACGCCGGACGCCTTCTTGACCTTCTCATCGATCACCGTGCGCGTCTCGCCGCGGATCTTCGGGCCAAAGCCGATATTGTCAGCTGCCTTCAGATGCGGAAACAGCGCATAGGACTGGAACACCATGGCGATGTTGCGCTGCTGTGGCGGCAGCGCGTTGGCGCGCACGCCGCCGATCAACAGGTCGCCGGAGGTGATCGTCTCCAGGCCGGCCAGCATGCGCAGCAAGGTCGACTTGCCGCAGCCGGACGGGCCGACGAGGACGACGAACTCGCCGCTCTTGATATCGAGGCTGATGTTCTCGAGGATCTTGTGCTGGCCGAAGGATTTCGACAGATCGCGAAACTCGACATCGGTCATTGTCACGCTCCCAGAATGTCGTCGATGAAGGGCAGGCAGCCGGCGGTCAGTCCCGCGTCCACGGGCATCACCACGCCTGTTATTCCCGATGCGCGATCGGACGCAAGGAAGGCGACGGCTTCCGCCACTTCCGCGGCGTTGACGATGCGGCCGAGCGGATAGAGCCGCTGCAATTTGCCGAGGATTTCGGGATCCTTGGCAAGGCGGTGGTCCCAGGCGGCGGTGCGGATCGATCCGGGGCAAACGACATTGGCGCGCAGGCCGCTGCGGCCGAGCTCGACGGCGATCGCCTTGGCATAGGCGTTGATGCCGGCCTTGGCGGCGGCATAGGCCGGATTGCCGAAATGCGCGATGGCGTTGACCGAGGAGATGAAGACGACGCTGCCCGAGCCGCGGCCAGCCATCGCCTTGACCAGCGGGTCGGCGAAATTCATCACGCCAGTCAGGTTGAGATCGAGTTCCTGCTCTATTCTGTCGGGATCGAGCGCCGAAATCGTCTCGGCACGCGTCCAGCCGGCATTGTTGATGAGAATGTCGGGCACACCATCCCGGTCGAGGATCGCGCCGATCGCCGTCGCTATCGATGCCTTGTCGAGAAGATCGAAGACATGGCGGGAGGCAAGGTGCGGACTGTTCAGCGCCTCGCTTGACTGATCGCAACCGACGACCCTGGCGCCTCTTTGCGCTATCAGCGCCACGATGGCCGTGCCGAGCCCGCCGCCGGCACCCGTCACCACGACGGTCTTGCCCTCGAACTCGGCCCTGCCTTCGAACTCGGCCCTGCCCTCGAACTCGGATTGCGAAACCACCGTGCGTCATCCTCCGGGAGTTCTGACAGATCGCATAAGGCCTAGGCCTGTAAATGTAATTAAGCAACACAATAATCCGCTTGTAAGCCTTCAAATCATCGATAATGTAGGAAAGTCACATAAATCTTCTGCTCCGGCACGGAGAGGCGCGCAGGCGCAACACCAATGGGAGAGATCAAATGAGCCTTGCAAAATGGACTGTCGGCCTGATGGCCGGAATGAGCATGCTGGCAATTGCGGCGCAGGCGGATGCGGGCGAGGTGCGCGTCACCGTGGCCGAGTACAGCGCCAAGACTGCTCCCTATTTCGCCGACGTCAAGAAGGAATTCGAGGCGGCGAACCCCGGCATCAGCGTCAAGTTCGAAGTGGTGCCGTGGGATGTGCTGCTGCAGAAGCTGACCACCGACATCACCGCCGGCACCAATGCCGATCTGTCGATCATCGGCACGCGCTGGCTGATCGACTTCGTCCAGCAGGATGTCGCCGAGCCGCTCGACGGCTACATCAAGCCCGACTTCAAGGATCGCTTCATCGACACCTTCCTGTCGCCCTCGATCATGGACGGCAAGACCTACGGCCTGCCGATCGCGGCCTCGGCGCGCGCCATGTACTACAACAAGGAGCTGTTCGAGAAAGCCGGCATCGCCAAGCCACCGGCAACCTGGACCGAGCTGCAGGAAGATGCGCGCAAGATCAAGGCGCTGGGGTCGGGCACGTTCGGCTTCGGCCTGCAGGGCAAGGAGATCGAGACCGACGTCTATTACTATTATGCGATGTGGTCGCAGGGCACCGAGATCCTCAACAAGGACGGCACTTCGGGCCTGAGCACGCCAGGTGCGCTTGAGGCCGCCAAGCTCTACAAGTCGATGATCGACGAAGGCCTGACCGAACCCGGCGTCACCTCCAACAACCGCGAAGACGTGCAGAACCTGTTCAAGCAGGGCAAGGTCGGCATGATGATCACCGCACCCTTCCTGTCCAACCAGATCAAGGACGAGGCGCCGAACCTGAAATACGGCGTTGCAGCCATCCCCGCCGGCCCGACCGGCGCGCGCGGCACCTATGGCGTGACCGATTCCATCATCATGTTCAAGAACTCCAAGAACAAGGACGAAGCCTGGAAGCTGCTCGATTTCCTGTTCACCACGGAACAGCGCGCCAAGTTCACGCAAGGCGAAGGCTTCCTGCCGGTGAACAAGGAAGAGGCCAAGATGGACTACTACGTCAACAATGCCGATCTGGCGGCGTTCACCGCGCTGCTGCCCGACGCCCGCTTCGCGCCGGTCATTCCGGGCTGGGAAGAAGTCGCCCAGATCACGTCGGACGCCATGCAGAAGATCTATCTCGGCGGCGACCCTGAGGCGGGCTTGAAGGACGCGGCCGCCAAGGCCAACACCGTGCTGAAGAAATAGAGGCCGTGCTGAAGAAATAGGGCGTATCTCCCTGCGCCCGTGGCGCGCCCCAGACTCAGGCGGGGCGCGCCACACCTAGGTTCCCGGCCCGGTGCGGCGGATCCGAAATTCGCATAAGCAGAACCTTCTGATCCAGCACGCCGAGGTTGCAGGCCAGCAGATGCAAAATCGTTTCTTGCCCTATCTCCTGACCTTGCCCAGCCTGTTTCTGGCGGCGGTGGTCATCTTCTGGCCGGTCTGGGACCTGATCCAGATCTCGACGCATGAGGTCAGCCGCTTCGGCCAGCTTCGCGACTTCAACGACTTCGCCAATTTCGCGGCACTCGCTGCCGATCCCGATTTCACGGCCGCGCTCTGGCGCACCGGCCAATGGACGGTGATGGTGGTCGGCGGTGCGCTTCTCTTGTCGATCCCGGTGGCGATGATCCTCAACACCGATTTCTATGGCCGCGGCATCGCCCGCGTCATCATCATGCTGCCCTGGGCGGTGTCGCTGACCATGACCGCGGTGGTCTGGCGCTGGGCGCTGAGCGGCGAAAGCGGCATGCTCAATTCGGCGCTGATCGGCCTCGGGCTCATCGATCACAACATCCAATGGCTGGCGAGCGCCGAGACCGCTTTCCCGATGCAGGTGCTGATCGGTATCCTGGTGACGGTGCCGTTCACGACGACGATCTTTCTCGGCGGGCTGTCGTCGATTCCGGACGATCTCTACGAGGCGGCGGCGCTCGAAGGGGCGACGCCGCTGCAGCAGTTCCGCGAAATCACCTTTCCGCTCCTGAAACCGTTCATCAACATCGCCATCGTGCTCAACACCATCTACGTCTTCAATTCCTTCCCGATCATCTGGGTGATGACGCAGGGCGGCCCGGCCAACTCGACCGATATCCTGGTCACCCATCTCTACAAGCTGGCCTTCCGCATCGGCAAGCTGGGCGAAGCATCGGCGGTGTCGCTGGTGATGTTCGCCATATTGCTGGTCTTCACCATGATCTATGTGCGGCTGGCGATGCGGGAGCAACGCACATGACGAGCAAGCTGAAACGCTCCATCATCGCCTGGCTGCTGCTGGCGCCGCTGATCGTGGTGACGCTCTTTCCCTTCGCGGTGATGTTCCTGACCGCGGTCAAGCCGAGGCAGGAAGTGCTGTCGCCGACCTGGTGGCCGAGCGAATTCCGCTGGTCGAATTTTTCCGACATGTGGGTGGCGACCGGCTTTGGCCAGGCGCTGCTCAATTCGCTCTACGTGTCTGTGATCGCCACGGTTGGCGCCATCCTGATCTCGGTTCCGGCGGCCTATGCGATGTCGCGCTTCCGCTTTGCCGGCTACGGCGCCTTGCGCCAGTTCCTGCTGATTTCGCAGATGATCTCGCCGATCGTGCTGGTGCTTGGCCTGTTCCGGCTGATGGCGGCCTGGGGCTTGGTCGAGAGCACGACGGCGCTCGGCTTCATCTACATGGCCTTCAACGTCGCCTTCACGGTGTGGATGCTGCAGAGCTATTTCGACACCATTCCGCGCGATCTCGAGGAAGCCGCCTGGATGGAGGGCGCCGGCCGCTGGCTGACCTTGCGCAAGGTGTTCCTGCCGCTCTGCCTGCCGGCGATCGCGGTGACCGCGATCTTCACCTTCATCAATGCCTGGAACGAATTCGTCGTGGCGCTCACCATGCTGCGCAGCCAGGAAAGCTATACGCTGCCGATCCAGGTGTTTTCGCTGGTCGCCGGCCGCTACACCATCGAATGGCACCACGTCATGGCCGCGACGTTGCTGGCGACCTTGCCGGTGGCCATCCTGTTCATCTGGCTGCAGCGCTACCTCGTTCGCGGGCTGGCGCTCGGGGCGGTCAAATAACGCCTATTCACGGACGGAGCTTTCATGCGCATTTTCACCGCCTCGCTGGCGACGGAAACCAACACCTTCTCGCCGGTGCCGACCGATAGGGCCTCGTTCGAGATGGCCTTCTATGCCGGGCCCGGCAAACATCCGGACACGCCGACGCTGTGCTCCTCGCCGATGGTGGCGCTGCGCCGGCGGGCAGCGGCCGAAGGCCTCGATGTCATCGAGGGCACCGCCACCTGGGCGGAGCCGGGCGGCCTGGTGCAACGGCAGACCTATGAGGCGCTGCGCGACGAGATCCTTGGCCAGCTCAAGGCAGCGCTGCCGGTCGATGCCGTCATCCTCGGCCTGCATGGCGCCATGGTGGCGCAAGGCTATGACGACTGCGAAGGCGACTTGCTCGAACGGGTTCGCGCAATGGTCGGGCCGCAGGTGGTGATCGCCGTGGAACTCGATCCGCACAGCCATCTGACACCGAAGCGCGTGGCGGCCTCCGACATCCTCGCCTACTTCCTCGAATTTCCGCACACCGATTTCTACGAGCGCGGCGAACACGTCGTCGAGCTTGGCCTTGCGGCGGCGAGGGGCGAGATCAAGCCGGTCATCTCGACCTTCGATTGCCGCATGATCCAGGTGCTGCCGACCAGCCGCGAGCCGATGCGCTCCTTCGTCGACCGCATCAAGGCGCTGCACGGCAAGGACGGCGTGCTGTCGGTCTCCGTCATCCATGGCTTCATGGCGGCCGACGTGGCCGAAATGGGCACACGCATCCTGGTCGTCACCGACGATGACAAGGCCAAGGGTGACGCGCTGGCGGAAAGGCTCGGGCGGGAACTCTACGCGCTGCGCGAAAAGACGGCGATGACGATGCTGAGCGCCACCGACGGCATCGACCGGGCGCTGGCCGTGCGCGCCGAGAATCCGGGCAAGCCGGTGGTCATCGCCGATATCTGGGACAATCCCGGCGGCGGTGTGCCCGGCGACGGCACCTTCGTGCTGCGCCAGATGCTGGCGCGTGGCCTGGACAGGTTCGCCGTGGCGACGATCTGGGATCCGATCGCGGTCACCTTCTGCCTGGCGGCGGGCGAAGGCGCGGTCATCGATCTGCGCTTCGGCGGCAAGGCCGGGCCGCAGGCAGGCGAGCCGATCGACGCGCGCGTGCGCGTGCTGAAAGCGGTTGCGGAGGGCTGGCAGAGTTTCGGGCCAAGCCGGGTGACGCTGGGGCCGACGGCGCTGGTCCGCCTCGAAGGCACCGAGGTCGACATCATTCTCAACACCAACCGCACACAGACCTTCGAGCCGGATATCTTTTCCAACATCGGCGTCGATCCGATGGCCAAGGACATGCTGCTGATCAAGTCGACCAACCATTTCTACGCCGGCTTCGAGCCGATCGCCGCCGAGATCATCTATGTCTCGGCGCCGAGTTCGTATCCCAGCAATCCGGCGGTGACCGATTACAAGAAGCTGACAAGGCCGGTGTGGCCAAGGGTTGCGGATCCTTGGAAGGATGCAGGCAATCTCCCCCCTTGAGGGGGAGATGTCGCTGAAGCCGACAGAGGGGGTCGCCTGACGTAATGCGCCAACCTTCTTCTGCCGCAGCAGGCCGAGCCCGGTCGAACCGACCCCCTCTGGCCGCTTCGCGGCCATCTCCCCCTCGAGGGGGGAGATTATCCGGTGCTACACCAATCCCCGCTTCACCATCATCGCTTCGGGCGACGGCATCTTGCCGCGAAATGCGGTGTAGAGTTCTTCCGGATCCTTCGAACCGCCGGCGGCGTAGATGTTCTTGCGCAGCCGTTCGGCGAGCGCCGGGTTGAAGGGGTCGCCGGTCTCCTCGAAGGCGGCGAAAGCGTCCGCATCGAGCACTTCCGACCACATGTAGGAATAATAGCCGGCCGAATAGCCGTCGCCGGAGAAGACGTGGCCGAAATGCGGGGTGCGGTGACGCATGGCTATGGTGTCCGGCATGTGCAGCTCTGCAAGCGTTTCGGTTTCGAAACGAAGTGGTGCTTCAGGCGCATCCGGCCGTGCGTGATAAGCCATGTCCATCAGCGCGGATGCGGTGAACTCTACTGTTGCAAAGCCAGCGCCAAAAGTCCGCGCGGCCAGCATCTTGTCGAGCAGCGCCTTGGGCATCGGCTTGCCGGTCTTCACATGCAGCGCGTGTCTTTCCAGCACCGCCGGCACGGTCAGCCAATGTTCGTAGAGCTGCGAGGGCAGTTCGACGAAATCGCGGCTGACCGAGGTGCCCGAAACCGAGGGCCAGGTGACATCGGTCAGCATGCCGTGCAAAGCATGACCGAATTCGTGGAACAGCGTTTTCGCCTCGTCGACCGACAGCAGCGCGGGCTCGCCGGCCGGCGGCTTGGCGAAGTTCATGATGTTGTAGATCACCGGGCTCGCACCGTGGCCGAGCCTGTAGCCGGACTGCAGCGCGCTCATCCAGGCGCCGGAGCGCTTCGAGGGCCGGGCGAAATAATCGGCGAGGAACAGGCCGCGCTCGCTGCCATCGGCATTTTTCACCACGAAGACGCGGGCGTCGGGGTGCCAGGCAGCGATGCCCTTCTTCTCCTCGAAGGTGATGCCGAACAGCCGTGTCGCCACATCGAAGCAAGCGTCGATGATGCGGTCGAGCTGCAAATAGGGCTTCAGCTCCGCCTCGTCGAAGGCGAATTTTTCCGCACGCAGTTTCTCCTGGTAGAAGCGCCAGTCCCAGGCGGCGAATTTTTCGTTGCTGCCGGCCTCCGTCGCCAACCGTTGCAATTCGATCTGGTCGCTTGCTGCCTTCTCAAGCGCCTTTTCCCACACCGGGTCGAGCAGCGCGTGCACGGCCTTCGGTGTCTTGGCCATGGTGTCATCGAGCTTCAGCGCGGCGAAGGAGGCGTAGCCGAGCAGCTTTGCCTTCTCGGCGCGCAGGCGCAGCATGTCGCGCACCACGTTCGTGTTGTCGGTGGCGCCGCCATTCTGGCCGCGCATGGTGAAGGCGCGGAAGGCGATCTCGCGCAGATCGCGGCGCTCGGAGAAGGTCGAGAACGGCTCGTAGATCGAGCGCGACAGGGTGACGGCGTAGCGGCCCTTCTGGCCGCGTATCTCGGCGGCTTCGGCCATCGAGCTTTTCACGAAGTCCGGCAGGCCGGCAAGGTCGGCCTCATCGAGGAACAGTGCCCAGTCGCTCTCGTCGGCCAGCACATTCTGGCCGAAGCTGGTACCGAGCGAGGACAATTCCTCGCTGATCTTGGCCAGCCGCTTCTTGCCGTCGGCATCGAGTTTGGCGCCGGAGCGGACAAAACCCTTCCAGGTCTTTTCCAGGACCCGCAGGGTCTCTGCGTCGAGCTTCAGGCTCTCGCGGCGCTGGTAGAGATCGTCGATGCGGGCAAACAGCCGCTCATTCATCGAAATCGCCGAGAAATGCCTGGACATTTTCGGCGAGATGTCGCGCTCCAGCGCTTGGATCGTCTCGTTGGTGTAGGCGCCGGCGCGGCACCAGAAGATCGACGAGACGCGATCGAGCGCTTCGCCGCCGAGTTCCAGCGCGGCAAGCGTGTTCTCGATGGTCGGCGCATCCTTGTTGCCGGCGATCGCCTCGATCTCGGCCTCGTGCGCCTTCAGCGCCGCGTCGAAGACCGGGGAAAAGTCGCCATCGCCAATGCGCGTGAAATCGGGCAGGCCGAGCGGCCCTTGCCACGCGGTCAGCGGATGGGCGGCGAGGTCGACGGCTTTCGTGGAAGGCATGGACAGTCTTTCGATCGTTGACGGGGAGAGGTTTGGTCGTCCCCGATGTAGGGCGAGGCCTCGCAAGGCGCAACGGCTCGGCCCTCAGGATGGCGTCAGAAGCCGTCGCACGTCTCGGCGATTGCCGCTTGCGAACTGGCGGTGATGCGGTCGTCGGTCACCGCGAAAGTCTCATGCATGAGCTTGTCATTGTTGGGAAAGTCGTAGCAGGCGACCACGGTGGTGACCCCGCCTTCGCTCTTTTCGATCCGATGCCGGATCGCTGCGCCCGCAACCGCACCTTTCCATTCGTCCATCGAGGCGATGAATTCCTGCTTGCTTTGCACGATGCCGAGGTCGTCCAGCTTGATGCGGACATCATCGGCGAGCAGGTCGGACAGTTCGGTGCGGTCGGCGACCAGCAGCGCCGAATACCAGCGGCTGATGAGGGCACGATCATCGGCGCGGGCGGCAATAATCGCTATCAGCAGCGCGGCCGCCGTCAAAGCGGCCGACCTGATGTTTACCACCTTGCGCGCCGCTGTGTTCATCCCAGCTCCGGCCGTTCGAAATCGCCGGTTTCCTTGTTCATCGTCCAGAGTTCGCCGGTCGAGATATCGAACCAGGCCCCATGCAGCGACAGTCGCCCCTTGCCCTCGAGAATCGAGACGCAGGGAAAGGTTCTGAGGTTGGCGATGGAATAGCGGATCGAGATGCGCTCCAGCGCGGTCTGGCGCTCCGACGCGGTCATGAAGGTGCTGGAGGAGACGGTTTCGGCCGCCGGCGCGATCAGGCTCATCCACTTGCCGATGAAGTCGCCCGGCGAAAGCGGCGCGGAATTGGTGTCGAGCGCTGCACGGATGCCGCCACAGCGGCCATGGCCCATGACGACGATGTTCTTGACCTTGAGGCTCTGCACGGCGAATTCAAGCGCCGCCGAGGTCGAATGGAACTCGCCATCGGGAGCATAGGGCGGCACCAGATTGCCGACATTGCGCAGCACGAAGAGTTCGCCGGGCCCGGCGTCGAAGATCGCCTCGGGCGCCGAACGCGAATCGCAGCACGCGACGATCATCGTCTCCGGCGCCTGGCCTTCGCGAGCGAGATCGCGATAGCGCCCGCTCTCTGTGAGATAGCGGCCATTCATGAAATTGCGGTAGCCGGCGAGAAGATGTTCAGGGAGATGGGACATGGGCGGCGTCTGGAGCCTTTCCGGGTTGGATGCGGCAGCTCGTTGCGGTCTAGAGAGGCTCTAGCGGCAAAAGCCGGTCGCGAGCAATGCAGAATTATGAGGGCTGGCTAGAAATGCCATGCATCGAGCGCAACCTTGGCCAACAGCGTTACGCCCAGATGGCGACAGGAATGCCAAAGCTGTCGCGGCCCGGCGGGTCGGGCAGCGGCCGTGCCTCACCGCTGGCGATGCGACCGGCGATCAGCGTCATCGCGGCCGCGTCGAGGAAATCGTCGGCGGCGGCGCCGCGCGGTGGCGGCTGGTCGAGAAAGGCCGTGTCATAGCCATGCCGGCAAAGCAGAGCCTTGCGTTCCGCCATGCCGGCCGGATTGATGCCGCCCTTGATCTTCTTCGGCAGTTGCATGGCCTGATCGCCGTTCAGGCGGCAGAAAGCGACTTCCGGATGCGATTCGAACACGCGGCCGCGCAGATCGGGTCGCGCGATCAGCAGGGCGTCGATCTCGCGGATCTTGGCAAAAATGCCGAACGCCTGGATCGAGACTCCGCGCGGCGGGTCGGATGTGGTCAGGGCCACCTCGCTTGCCCTGATGTGCGCGGCATACCAGGCTTCGATGGTGGTGAAATCATTGGTCTCCGCATAGAGCGTGGCACGGGAGGGGATCGAGAAGACGCTGGATTGGCGCGCCCCGAGCAGCGGCCGCACCAGCGCTTCGGGGCCGCGACCGCCCTTGCCCGAAAAGTCGGGTAGGCCGATCGGCATGTCGACAGCGATGACAGCGTCTTCGGGAAGGGATGCGAGCAGGGCAGTGAAGGTTGCAAAGACACCGACCGACGGTGCCATGCCAAAAGCGCACCGGACGGCGATCCAGCCGGCCTTGCAGCCGTCGACGCCGACAAGCACGGCCTCAGTCGACGTCACGCCCGGCGGCCCCGCCCCGGATGCGTGAGGTGGCGAAGCTGGACCATCGCCATCGGATGCGACAGGCTCTGCGCATCGGTTTCGAGCTGCAGTTCGTCGCCGCCGCGCTTGGCGGTGCGCGCCAGGATCTCGTAGACCGCCGCCGTCGTCGATTGCAGCGCCTTGACCGGCGGCTGGCCGGACAGGATACGTGCCAGATAGACGGCCGCCGTCAGATCGCCCAGGCCATTCGGCGGCTTGTCGATCAGGCGATGTTCGGCGAGCAGCGCCTGGCTGCTATCGAGCAGCAGATTGCCGGTGCCGCCCGTCATCATCGACGGCGCAGAGGTGACCAGCATGGTCGATGGTCCGGCGTGGAGCGCTGCCGCGATCGCCGATTTCAGGTCGGGCAACGCGGCGCCGGCCATCCATTCCAGTTCGTAGCGGTTGGGGGTGGCTATGTCGGCGATCGGCATCAGCCGGTCGCGCATGGCGATGGCTGTCGGCTCGGGCACGTAGAGGCCGCCCGAATCACCCATCACCGGATCGCAGATATAGACGGCGCCGGGTGTCCTTGCCTTCACCGCGGCGACCAGCGAGGCGACGGCCTCGGCCTGGCCGGCCTCGCCGAGATAGCCGGACAACACGGCGCCGACTTCACCCAGCCATGGCGCCCGCTCGAGATCGGCCATCAGCGCCTTGAACTGGTCGAGCGGCGGTACGATCCGTGTTGCCCGTCCATGGCCGGGATGCCAGGGCAGGATGACGGTCGGCACCGCCCAGACCGGGAACCCCAGGGTCTCCAGCGCAAACACGGCGGCACGGTTGCCGACCGAGCCGCGCGCGACATGGCTGGAAATGACGATGACCGCACGCGGCGCGTCGGTTTGTTCGGCGCTCATTGTCGTTTGATTCCTAACTGCCCCGGATGACGTAAAGCACGAGCCAGACCATCAGGCCCAGCGCCAGCAGCAGGCCCAGCGTGCGGCCAAAGCGGGTGCCCCAAACTTCGATCGGATCGGCGCGATCGGCATCGGCCGCGGTGACGTGATCGCGCATGCCTTTCGCGGCCCGCCCCGCAAACGAGTCGCCCGCCGGATTCGTCTCGTGCGCGATGCGCTCGAGGATACGGCGCGATTCCTTCTCGCTGTCCTGGCGCTCCGCCATGATGATGTCCCGTTTTGTGGACCTTATCGCGTTCGTACGGCCAATCACAGACCCTTGCAGCGGCATCGGGCATGGCAGGCGAGGGGCTGCCGGCCCGGGCGGTTTTCTTGCGCGCTGATTGTGGTAATGCTTCGCGTGCAACTTCTACCGAGGGACCCCATCATGTTTGCCCAGCGCCTTGCCTCGCCGTCCATTTTCCGCACGCTGCCCGCCTTCCTGATGATGGCGATCGTGCTGCCGCTGCTTGCCGGCTGCGGCTACAACACCATCCCCACAGCGGAAGAAAACGCCAGGGCGGCGTGGAGCGAGGTGCTGAACCAGTATCAGCGCCGCGCCGACCTCATCCCCAACCTGGTCGAGACGGTGAAGGGTTATGCCTCGCACGAAAAGGATACGCTCGACGCGGTGGTCGAGGCGCGCGCCAAGGCAACGCAGATCACGGTAACACCGGAAACGCTGAAGGATCCCGAAGCCCTCAAGAAGTTTCAGGATGCCCAGGCGGGGCTGACCAGCGCGCTGTCGCGGCTGATCGCGGTCTCGGAGGCCTATCCCGACCTCAAGGCCAATCAGAATTTCCTGGCGCTGCAAGCCCAGCTCGAAGGCACCGAAAACCGCATCGCGGTGTCGCGGCGCGACTACATCCAGGCGGTCAGGGACTACAATCTGACGCTGAGGACCTTCCCCTCGGTGCTGTGGGCGACCTTCTGGTTCCGCGGCAATGAGCCCTTTGCCAATTTCACTGTCGCCGAAGACAAGATGCAGCCGCCGAAGGTCGATTTCGGCACGAAGCAGGGCGGGTGAACGTCGACTGTCATCGGAATAAATCCCGCGAAATGACGGGCTGCTGGCGTGCAAACACCCCCCTCTGTCCTACCGGAACCGGCCCTTCGCTGGCGCTTCGGGCGTTCGTCGTTCGGAAAGCCAAGCAATTGGCTTCCCGTCCGCTACGCGGATCAGTCCTCACCCCCCTCAAGGGGGGAGATTGGCAGCTTCGGCGCTGACGCCGATCTTGCGACGTTGCAAATTGGCGAAAGCGGAGATGACGGCCAATCTCCCCACTTGAGGGGGAGATGCCCGGCAGGGCAGAGGGGGGCGCCCCGGAACGCAAGCCTAGGGTTCCTTTTCGCTCTTCTAAGCCTCTTCTTCCTTCCCTTCACCGCCCTCGCCGCCGATCTTCCGGCGCTCACCGGCCGTGTCGTCGACAATGCCGGCATCATCGATGCCGCGACCAAGGCGGCGCTGACGCGGAAGCTTGCCGATTTCGAGACAAAAGGCTCCGACCAGATCGTCGTGGCGACGATTCCCAGCCTCGAGGGCGAGGAGATCGAGCCTTACGCCAACCGCCTGTTCCGCTTCTGGAAACTTGGGCAGGCGAAGGAAAACAACGGCGTGCTGCTGCTGGTTGCCCCGAACGACCGCAAGATGCGCATTGAGGTCGGTTATGGGCTGGAAGGTACGCTGACCGACCTGCACACCAAGCTGATCATCGAAAACGACATGGTGCCGGCTTTCCGCGCCGGGGACTTCTCCGGCGGTATCAGCAAAGCCGTAGACGACATGATCATGGTGCTGGAAGGAAATCCGGAGGAGCTGGAGGCGCGCGGCGAGCGCAACCAGGAAGCGCCCTTCGAGTCCGGCGACCTGTTCTTCACCGTGTTCATCGGCATCTGGATAACCATTATGGTCGGCAGTCTTGCTGTCTCCATCTTGCCGCCGATCTTCGGCCAGAAGCTCGGTCCCGGCCGCTACCGCTGGCTCGGCATGACCTTCGAGCCGCACCGGCGCTCCTCTCGTGGTGGCTGGTCGTCGGGAAGTTCCAGCGGCGGATGGTCTTCGGGGTCAAGCAGCGGCGGCGGTTTTTCCGGCGGTGGCGGTTCGTCCGGCGGCGGCGGCTCGTCGGGAAGCTGGTGATGGCATGACGATACCCAGCATCAGCCTGTCGAAACGCGACCGCCTCGCCTCGGCCGTCCTGATTGCTGCGGTCGTGCTGTTCTCCTGTATCACGGCCTACGCGGCCGACCTGCCGGCGCTGACCGGCCGCGTCGTCGACAATGCCGGCATCATCGATGCCGCGACCAAGGCGGCGCTGACGCGGAAGCTCGCCGACTTCGAGACAAAAGGTTCCGACCAGATCGTCGTGGCGACGATCCCCAGCCTCGATGGCGAGGAGATCGAGCCCTACGCCAACCGCCTGTTCCGCTTCTGGAAACTTGGCCAGGCGGGCGAGAACAATGGCGTGCTCCTGCTGGTTGCCCCGAACGACCGCAAGATGCGCATCGAGGTCGGTTATGGGCTGGAAGGTACGCTGACCGACCTGCATACCAAGCTCATCATCGAAAACGACATGGTGCCGGCCTTCCGCGCCGGCGACTTCTCCGGCGGCATCAGCAAAGCCGTCGATGACATGGTCATGGTGCTGGAAGGCAATCCGGAGGAGCTGGAAGCGCGAGGCAAGCGCAATCCCGCCGATGACGGCACGTCCATCGATCCGATCGTTGCCGTGTTCCTGATCCTGTGGGCGACGATGTTTTTCGGCGGGTTGGCGATGGCGTTCCTGCCGCCGATGTTGGGCACGAAGCTGTCGCCGGGCGTGTACAGATGGCTGGGCATGACGTTTCGTTACGGCCGTGGGCCGAGCGGGTACTCGGGCAGCAGTGGCTGGACAACGGGTTCGTCTTCGGGCGGCTGGTCGTCGGGGAGCTCCGGTGGTGGCTGGTCTTCGGGATCAAGCGGCGGTGGCGGGTTTTCCGGTGGCGGCGGCTCATCGGGTGGTGGCGGTTCTTCAGGAAGCTGGTGAGACATATCATGGCAACACGACCAATCAGCCCGCAGGATCATGAGCGCATCGCAACCACGATCCGCGCCGCCGAGGAGAAAACCGACGGCGAGATCTACTGCGTCGTGGCGCATGCCAGCGACGGCTATTTCTTCCCGGCCGCCTTCATGGCGACCGTGTGCATGCTGATCGTCAGCCTGGCGGTCGGCTACGGTCTGGAGGCCTGGTGGCTGTCGATCCGGCTGCCGCATTTCGTCCTCGCCCAGCTCCTGGCGCTTGCCTGCGTGCTGGCCTTGTTGTGGGCGCTGCCCGGCCTGCGCATCCATCTGGTGCCGAGGCGGCTGCGCTACCAGGCGGCGCACGCCAACGCGAGCAAGCAGTTCCTTGCCCGCAACGTCCACCGCACCACGGCGCGCACCGGCGTGCTGGTCTTCGTCTCGATCGCTGAACGCTACGCCGAAGTGGTTGCCGATTCGGGCATCGACGCCAAGGTCGGCCAGCATGTCTGGGACGGTGTCGTGCGCGACCTTACCGCGCATGCCGGCGACGACCGGCTTGCCGACGGCTTCGTCAAGGCGATCGAGCAGGTGGGTGCGGTGCTGGCCGAGCATTTCCCGGTCACGGTGGGCGACAGCAACGAACTTGACGACCATCTCGTCGAAATCTGAAAGCCCGCCTGCAAACGCTACTCAGCCGGACGCCTGACGCGGTTTTCTGCGCTTCCGGCTTTCGCCGACCGAAGCACTCACTCATAAGCGGCCTTGGCAGGCAGGCTTCGGCCGGCGTAGGCCGGTGCTCACGTGCAAAACAACGCTCCTCTCCGGTTCTCGAAGGCCACGCCATCCGCCTCGGCTGAGCGCGTTTTCAAGCAGGCTTTGCCTGATCTCATCAGTGCCATGATCGCCTGTGAGAAAGCAGCCGGCGGGCCGCCGGGACTCTTGCAATCGGGCGATGCGGGTTTATGGTTAACAAATCATGAATACGCTGACGATCGACATCCGGAAAGCCGACCCGCGCGATGCCAGTGCCATCGCCGAGGTGCATCTGGAGGCCTGGCGCGGCGCCTATTCCGGCATCATTCCGCACCGCACCCTGACATCGATGATCAACCGTCGAGGTGCCGACTGGTGGGCGAATGCGATTCGCCGCGCCGCCACTGTTCTGGTGGTCGAGATCGGCGGAAAGATCGCCGGCTATGCGACGATCGGCAAGAACCGCGCCCGTGAACTCAGGCAGCAAGGCGAAATCTACGAATTGTACCTGCGGCCGGAATATCAGGGCATCGGGCTCGGCAGCCGCCTGTTTTCGGCAGCCAAGGCGCGGTTGGCCGATCACGGGCTGAAAGGCATGGTCGTGTGGGCGCTGGAAGACAACCAGAACGCACTCGCCTTTTATGCCGGCGCCGGCGGCCGCGATGTTGCGGAAGGCGTCGAGATCTTCGAGCAGAAGGCGCTCAAGAAGGTCGCTTTCGTCTGGGAATGACAGCCCGGCCCTTCGGCCATTGCGTCTCCCGATTTCAGCCAGCACCATTCGCCGCATTGCACCATGACGCGCCGCCCGCTATCGATCGTCCATCGAGAGAGGGATTTAAGCCATGCGCATTGAAGCCATAGCCAGCGGAAAGAACCCGCCTGAGGACGTCAACGTCATCATCGAGGTGCCGATCGGCGGCGAGCCGATCAAGTATGAGATGGACAAGGAAGCCGGCACGCTGTTCGTCGACCGCTTCCTGCACACCTCGATGCGCTACCCCGGCAATTACGGCTTCGTGCCGCACACGCTGTCGGGCGACGGCGATCCGATCGACGTGCTGGTCTGCAACACGCGCGCCCTGGTGCCGGGCTGCGTCATCAACGTCAGGCCGATCGGCGTGCTGATCATGGAAGACAATGCCGGCCAGGATGAGAAGATCATTGCCGTGCCGTCGCCGAAACTGACGCTGCGCTACGAGAACGTCACCGAATACACCCAGCTGCCCGACATCACGCGCCAGCAGGTGCAGCACTTCTTCGAGCACTACAAGGATCTCGAGCCCGGCAAATGGGTCAAGATCGAAGGCTGGCACGATTCCAAATATGCCAAGAAGATGATCGTCGATGCGATCGAGCGGGCCAAGGCGAGCAAGTAGCCCAACTTCGTCATACCAGGGCGGAGCAGCCGCAAAGCGGCGTCGCGGAGACCCTGGTATCCATGCCGTGACGCCAGGCGACGTGTGCGGCGGAACGGAATTCTGCACCGCCGCGGCGGTGTTGATGTCGCGGCATGGATCCTCGGGTCTGCGCTGCGTCGCTACGCTCCTTGCTCCGCCCGTGGATGACGAAGCTACGGGTGCGATGCCCAATCTCCGCCGTGCTCAGTTATCCACCCGGCCAAAAGCCGGCACATTGCCGATGACGGTGCGCCTGTCCTTGCCGCAGGCGAAGGTGCGTGCCTTGTCGTCGGCAAGCTTGCGCGCCTGATCGTTGGCGGTGGGATTGCCGGTGGCCAGCACCAGGCCGACGGTGCAGCCGTCGCGGGCGTCCATCTGGCCGACCTTGGCGACGAGCAGCACCTCGGTCGGCTTTTTCTCGTCCTCGGGATTGCTGATCGAGCGGCGATGGATGGCTGCATAGGGCACAGCCTTGTCGCCGGTGGTCTCGATGCGCCATTCGATCTTGGCTCCGGACGAATTGAAACCGGAAAAGCTCTCCCAGACCGTTGTCATGTCGCCGCCGGGGGGAAAGCCGTAGAACAGCGATTCACGGGCATCGTCATAGGCTATCAGTACGGGATAGCCGCGATAGCCCGAACAGGCGAGTTCGGCCCAGTCGCCGTCGCCTTCCTCGGCCTGCGCGTAGGTCACGCAATCCTTTTTCGAATCCAGATCGGTGTAGGCGCTGGAAATGCCGTCGGCTTGCGCAGCCCGACCGAGACCGACCAGAACAAGCGGGATCAGAATGGCACGCATGGCGGTCAATCTCCGTTGCAAGCTGCCGCAGCGTAGCGCCAAACGTTATTTCTTCAAGCTCGCTTCAATCAGCAGGTCCGCGTTGCGGGCGACCGCTTGCGCCGGGCCGCCGAGCCCGAACAGCTGGCCACTGATATAGGCGCCTTCGATCAGCAGCAGAAGGCCGTCGCCGAGCGTGTCAGGGTCTTGCGCGCCCATCGCAACCGCCATGGCGCGTAGGCGGCGGCGCAATTCCTGCTTGTTGGCCTCGCTGACCACACGGGCCGGATGGCTGTGGTCGGGATATTCGACCGCCGCGTTGGTCATGCCGCAGCCGCGATAGTCCGCCACTTGCGTGCGCTTGCCGATGCGGGTCAGGAAAGCCTTGATCTGTGCGCGCGGGTCGCCGGGATGAGCGGCAACCGCCTCGTCGAAACGCTCCCAATATTCAAGATCGTACTGCCTGAGATAGGAGGCGGCCAGTTCATCCTTGGACGGAAAGCTGCGATAGAGGCTGGGCTTTGTGACGCCGGCACGTTTGACGATCTCGTCGACGCCGATCGCCCTGATACCGCGCCGGTAGAACAGGTCATAAGCCACATCGAGGATCTTCTTGGCTGCTTTCGGCGGCGCCGACGCATGATCGTCGCTGATGGTCAGATCAATATTTTTGTCGGTTGGCATCGTGTGGCTCGATTGACAATGTTACCGATCGGTACGTATACATACTCCACCTGCAACGTACCGGTCAGTAACATGATAGCTCAATCCCGCCCCTTTGGCCAGCGCTACGCTTTCGTCGTGGTCGGCGTGATCTTCCTTAGCCTGCTGGTCGCGGCTGGCCTGCGCTCCGCACCCTCGGTCATGATGCTGCCGCTGGAGAACAGTTTCGGCTGGCGGCGCGACATCATCTCGCTGGCCGCCGGTGTCGGCATCCTGCTTTACGGCCTGACAGGGCCATTTGCCGCAGCCCTGATGGAGCGCATCGGGCTTCGCCGCACGCTGCTGGCCTCGCTGGTGGTGATGTCGGGCTCGACCGCGCTCAGCCTGCTGATGACCAAGCCGTGGCATCTGTTCATCACCTGGGGCGTGTTCTCGGGCATTGGTTCCGGTGCTGTCGCCAGCGTGCTCGGCGCGACCATCGTCAACCGGTGGTTCAAGACCAATCGCGGGCTTGTCATGGGATTGATGTCGGCCTCCAGCGCCTCGGGCATGCTGGTGTTCCTGCCGCTGATCGCCGCGCTGGCGCAGTCGGGCGGCTGGCAGCCGGTTGTCATTGCGGTCGCGATCGCGACCGCTGCCCTGATACCGCTGGTCTGGCTGCTGGTGCCGGAGCGGCCGGCATCGATCGGCATGGTGCGCTACGGCGCCGAGGCTGACGACGTGCCGCCCACTCCGCCTGCGTCACAGGGCAATTTTCTGGCGCATACGTTCTCGACGCTGCGCCGTGCCGCCGGCACGCGGGTGTTCTGGTATCTGTTCGCCACCTTCTTCGTCTGCGGCTTCACCACCAACGGGCTGGTCGGCACGCATCTGATCGCGTTCTGCGGCGACATGGGCATCGGCGAAGTGCAGGCCGCCGGCCTGCTGTCGATGATGGGCATCTTCGACCTGATCGGCACGACGTTGTCGGGCTGGCTCACCGACCGCTACGATCCGCGCAAGCTGCTCGGCGTCTATTACGGCATTCGTGGCCTGTCGCTGATCTATCTGCCCTATTCCGGCTTCTCGGCCACCAGCTTGATCATCTTCGCCGTGCTCTACGGCCTCGACTGGATCGCCACCGTGCCGCCGACGCTGCGGCTCGCCAACGAGGCGTTCGGCGATCGCAGTGGGCCGATCGTGTTCGGCTGGATCGTCGCCGGGCACCAGATCGGTGCGGCCGCTGCCGCCGCCTTTGGCGGCACCATGCGCGAGCTGCAGGGCAATTACGAACTGGCCTTCCTGATCGCCGGCATGACGGCAATCGCCGCCGCCTGTATCTCGCTGCTGATCAACACCAGCAAGCCGGCGTTCGATCCGGAGCCGCAAGCGGCTTAGGCGCGACGCTAATCTCCCCCCTCGAGGGGGAGATGGCCGCGAAGCGGCCAGAGGGGGGTCGGTCCGACTGGGCTCGGCCTCTTGCGATAGAAGGAGGTTAGCGCTCCACGCGCGGCGACCCCCTCTGTCGCCTTTGGCGACATCTCCCCCTCGAGGGGGAGATTACCCTGTTCATTGTTATCAAAACTTCATCATCCCGAGATGCGCCTGAAACATTGACGCTGGACCTTGGTGGCGCCGTTCAAGCCACCAGGAGACAGCCATGAACAAGCTCTCGATGACCCGCCGCGCCTTCGTCACATCCGCCAGCGCCGTTGGCCTGGCCGGCGTCTCGAGCTTGGCGCTGCCCTATTATTCGCGCGCCAATCAGCGGCCTTCCTTCACCCATGGCGTCCAGTCGGGAGATGTCGACGCCACCAGCGGCATGGTGTGGACGCGCACCGACCGACCGTCGCGCGTCATGTTCGAGGTGTCGTCGACGGAGAATTTCGCCAGTGCGACGCGGCTGGCGCCGCTCGATACGTCGCCGGCCAGCGATTACACGGTCAAGCGGCTGCTCACCGACCTCGCTTCGGACCAGGATATCTTCTACCGCATGACATCGGCCGATCTCGCCGACATCAACGCCGTTTCGGAGCCGATCACCGGCCGTTTCAGGACGGCGCCAGCCTCGAAGCGCGACATCCGCTTTGCCTGGTCCGGCGACACCGCCGGCCAGGGCTGGGGCATCGATGAGACCGGCATGAAGACCTACGCCACGATCGGCAAGCACACGCCCGACTTCTTCCTGCATTCAGGCGACACCATCTATGCCGACGGCGCCATGAAGGACGAGGTCGACCTGCCCGGCGGCGGCAAGTGGAAGAACGTCGTGCTGATCGACGGCAAGCGCAAGGTCGCCGAAACGCTGGACGAGTACCGGGACCAGTGGAAATACAACATGATGGACAGGAACGTGCTCGGCCTGAGCGCCATCTGCCCGACTTTCTACCAGTGGGACGACCATGAAGTGCTGAACAACTGGTCGGATTCCAAGGATCTCAGCGCCGACAGCCGCTACACGGAAAAATCCATCCACGTGCTGGCGGCCCGCGCGGCGCGGGCTTTCCACGAGATGACGACGATCCGCTACGAACCGTCCGAGCCCGGCCGCGTCTATCGCAAGATCGCTTATGGGCCGCTGCTCGACGTGTTCTTCCTCGACATGCGCTCCTATCGCGGCCCCAATGGTCCCGACATGCAGGATGAGATGACGCCGCAGTCGCGCATGCTCGGCGAGCAGCAGACGAAATGGCTGAAGCGCGAACTGGCGAATTCGAAGGCGACCTGGAAAATCATCGCCGCCGACGTGCCGCTCGGCCTCGTCGTCTGGGACGACGGCACCAAGAAGGTTGGCGCCGAAGCGGTCAGCAATGGCGACAATGGCTTGCCAAAAGGGCGCGAGCTCGAGATCGCCGACCTGCTGCGCTTCATAAAGAATGCCGGCATCAGCAACACCGTCTGGCTCACCGCAGATGTGCATTACACGGCCGCGCATTATTACAACCCGGACAAGGCGCAGTTCCAGGAGTTCAATCCGTTCTGGGAATTCGTCTCGGGTCCGATCCATGCCGGCACGTTCGGTCCCAACGATTTCGACATGACGTTCGGTCCGGAGCTGAAGTTCATCAAGGCGCCGACCGCCGAACAGGGACAGAACCTGCCGCCCTCGGCCGGGCTGCAATTCTTCGGGCTCGTCGATATTTCAGGCGCCAGCGAGCAGATGACGGTGCGGCTGATGGATCGCGACGACAACGAACTCTACAAGGTGACGCTCGACCCGGTGCGGTCGGCGTAAGCGCGCTTCTCAACCCTCCCCCTTGTGGGGAAGGTCGGCGGCGGCTTCGCAAAGCGAAGCTGGCGAGACGGGGCGGGGGGTGAAGCGCTGACTAGTCCGGGTAGCAGACCATGGGAATATTCGGCCAGACGGCGCTGTCGCAGTTGGCGGAGTCCTGGCGCTGCTTGAAGGCGGCGCTGACCGGGCCGGTCACCATCGGGTCGACGCCGTCTGGTGCGTCGGCGAAAATCTGCTCGGCCGACTGTGCCTCTGACAGCAAGGCAGGCCGTGATTCCTTCATCGTCGCGGCTGACTGTGCGGCGTTGGCCGCCAGCAGGACGGCGAAGGCAACAGACGCGATGAGCGGCCAGAATCGGTTGAGTTTATCGGTCATGACGTTTGAACTGCCCGGGCCCCAAAGGGTTCCCGCCTTGGTTAACAAAATCATCTCACACGCAGATGCTTAAGATTTGATGAGTATTTGGTGACGCTCCTCCTCTTTCGCAACTGCGAAAAACCCTGTATGAGCCGCGCAACCGAAAGAGGCAGCGCCTTTTGGCCTGCTGCCTGCAACGCTTCCGAGACCAGAACATGAAAATCCGTAATATCGCGATCATCGCGCACGTCGACCATGGAAAGACCACCCTGGTCGACCAGCTTTTGAAGCAGTCCGGCTCCTTCCGAGACAATCAGCGCGTCGCCGAGCGCGCCATGGATTCCAACGACCTCGAAAAGGAACGCGGCATCACCATCCTGGCCAAGGCGACTTCGGTCGACTGGAAGGATACCCGCATCAACATCGTCGACACCCCCGGCCACGCCGATTTCGGTGGCGAGGTCGAACGCATCCTGTCGATGGTGGACTCAGCCATCGTGCTGGTCGACGCAGCCGAAGGGCCGATGCCGCAAACCAAGTTCGTCGTCGGCAAGGCGCTCAAGGTCGGCCTGAAGCCGATCGTCGTCATCAACAAGATCGACCGTCCGGACGCCCGTCACGTCGAGGTGGTCAACGAGGTGTTCGACCTTTTCGCGGCGCTCGACGCCACCGACGAGCAGCTCGACTTCCCGATTCTGTACGGTTCAGGCCGCGATGGCTGGGTTTCGGAAAATCCGGAAGGACCCAAGGACCAGCAGCTGGGACCGCTGTTCGACCTCGTCATCAAGCATGTGCCGGAGCCGACCGTTCATCCCGGCCCGTTCCGCATGATCGGCACCATCCTGGAAGCCAATCCGTTCCTCGGCCGCATCATCACCGGCCGTATCGAGAGCGGCACGCTGAAGGCCAACCAGCCGGTCAAGGTGCTGCACCATGACGGCACCCAGATCGAAACCGGCCGTATTTCGAAGATCCTGGCCTTCCGCGGCCTTGAGCGCCAGCCGATCGAAGAAGCGCAGGCGGGCGACATCGTCGCCATTGCCGGCCTGTCGAAGGGCACCGTCGCCGACACGTTCTGCGACCCGAGCGTAAGCGAACCGCTGCATGCGCAGCCGATCGATCCGCCCACCGTGACGATGTCGTTCCTGGTCAATGACAGTCCGCTGGCCGGCACCGAAGGCGACAAGGTGACCAGCCGCGTCATCCGCGACCGCCTGCTGCGCGAAGCCGAAGGCAATGTCGCGCTGAAGATCGAGGAATCGCCCGACAAGGATTCGTTCTTCGTCTCCGGCCGCGGCGAATTGCAGCTGGCCGTGCTGATCGAGACGATGCGCCGCGAAGGCTTTGAAATCGCCGTGTCGCGTCCGCGCGTCGTCATGCAGAAGGGCGAGAACGGCGAATTGCTGGAGCCGGTCGAAGAAGTCGTCATCGACGTCGATGAGGAGCATGCCGGCGTCGTCGTGCAGAAGATGTCCGAGCGCAAGGCCGAGATGGTCGAACTGCGCCCGTCCGGCGGCAATCGCCAGCGCATCGTCTTCCACGCGCCGACCCGTGGCCTGATCGGCTACCAGTCGGAGCTTTTGACCGACACGCGCGGCACCGCCGTGATGAACCGGCTCTTCCACGCCTATGAGCCCTACAAGGGTGAGCTGCCGGGCCGCACCAATGGCGTGCTGATTTCCAACGAACAGGGCGAATCGGTCGCCTACGCCATGTGGAACCTGGAAGATCGCGGCCCGATGGTCATCGATCCGGGCGTCAAGGTGTATCAGGGCATGATCATCGGCATCCATAGCCGCGACAATGATCTTGAAGTGAACGTGCTCAAGGGCAAGAAGCTGACCAACATCCGTGCCGCCGGCAAGGACGAGGCGGTCAAGCTGACGCCGCCGATCCGCATGACGCTGGAACGCGCGCTGGCCTGGATTCAGGACGATGAACTGGTCGAAGTGACGCCCAAGACCATTCGGCTGCGCAAGCTCTATCTCGATCCGAACGAGCGCAAGCGGTTCGAGAAGTCGTCCAAGGTGGTCGGCGCGGCGTAAGCTCTCTATTTTCCGACAGTCGATAGGGGCGGAGCAACCAGTGTTCCGCCCCTTTTTCGTTCATCCACCGGCAGCCGAGATGATGGCCTGCCGATCGGCCTCGCCGGCCAGATCGATGCGGATCGCGATTCCCGCGCGGGTAGGCTTGCGCAGGGCCTTTGCGCCATCCGGGTCAACGATGAGCAGCCGCCTCTCCTCCAGCGCCTGAAGCCGTGATCGCGAGATGCCGAGTTCGCCAGCGAGCAGCCGGTCGAGTCGCAGCGATGTCGGCATTTCCAGTCCAAGCTGGATCTCCAACACGGTCGCGGCTTCCCCGGTGTCGCCGAGCCTGCGCTTGTGAATGCTGACATCGGAGAACTCCTCGACGCGCCCGATCCGGTTGCGCAACGCGATTACATCGAAGGCATGACGGTGAGCGAGTGCAGGATCGTTGCGTTCGAGCGCCGCCAGCAGCGTCGGGTCGATGTCGCGGCGGTTGCAGCGCTCGAAAATGCCGAAATTCCAGGAGTTGTCGCAGTCGATGCAGCGATAGATCAGCCACACGTCGATGCGTTTGCCGTTGGCGTTGACGCGGAATTTCCCGCTGCTGCAATAGGCCTTCACAGTGCCGCAACGACTGCAGCTGATGAGCGGCCGAGGTGCGGTCTTGGGCGCGATTGCCCAGTGGATACGCTGGAGTCCAGACATGCCGATAAGCCCTTCCCGTCGGGAAGTTCATCAGGCCGGCGATGTCGAGATGCCCATGCGGGCGCGGCGTGGCGGTCGCTTGCTATGATCGGAAATCGGATGTCACGGGCGGCAGCGCGCAACAACGGTTCAGCAGTGCCAAACCGGTCTCGAACCGCCGCCCAGAAGAACACATGAAATGAAAACAGACACCGCGAATGCGGAGTCATGCAGTGTGTCGGGGGAGTTGACGAGACCGGCGGCTACGTAGGCAAAGTGACGCTCAAAATTGTTTCGCGGCGGCCTTTCTAGCCGCGAGATGCTGGACCGACAAGGGTCTTTTGTCGGTGCTACCGCAGCCGAGCCACTTGCGCTAATATCCGAAATCGAAGGTTTTCAACCAGAGACCCCGGTTATGCACCCCACCTCGCTCCTGATCTTCGCCGCCGCTTTGTTCGTTGCCGCCGGTTCGCCCGGCCCCTCGATCGCGGCGCTCGTTGCGCGCGTTATCTCGAAAGGGTTTCGCGACGTGTTCCCGTTCCTGCTCGCCATGTGGATCGGCGAGGGCATCTGGCTGTCGCTGGCGGTGTTCGGCCTGGCTGTCGTGGCGCAGACCTTCCATTTCGCTTTCGTCGTGGTGAAATGGGTCGGCGTCGCCTATCTCGCTTACCTCGCCTGGAAAATGTGGACCGCGCCTGTCGATGCAGAAGGGGGCGAGATGCCGCGCGAGGATTCTCCGGCAAAGCTGTTCTTCGCCGGCATGGCGGTGACGCTTGGCAATCCCAAGATCATGATGTTCTACCTGGCGCTGCTGCCGACCATCATCGACCTCGCTTCGGTCAGCATCGTCGGCTGGGTCGAGCTGACGGCGACCATGGCCGTGGTGCTGGTCGCCATCGATCTCGCCTGGGTGCTCGCCGCATCACAGGCGCGCAAGCTTTTGAAGAGCAAACGCGCCATGAAGATCGCCAACCGCGTCAGCGCGACGACGATGGCCGGCGCCGCGGCGGCGATCGCTGCTCGGTGACGTTCCCTCGCCCCGCTTACGGGGAGAGGGTGTCCCGAAGGGTCGGGTGAGGGGCAGCGCAAAGTTGGCCCTCGATTCACAGACGTTGGTGCCCCTCGCCTGCCTGCCGGCATCTTCTCCCCGTAAAAAGGGGAGAAGAAAGCAAATTCACCGTGCCATGGCGTGGTATTCGTCGTTCGGGCGCATGTCGATTGCCGCGGCCACGCGGTTCGACATGTTGAAGAAGGCAGCGGTCGAGGCGATGTCCCAGATGTCGCGATCGGTGAAGCCGGCCTGACGCAGCGCGGCCCGGTCTGCCTCGACGATCTTGGCCGGCTCTTGCGTCAGCTTGACGGTGAATTCGAGCATTGCCACCTGCCTGGGCGAAAGATCGGCGGCGCGGAAATTCATCACCATCATTTCGCCGAGCGGCGGGTCGCCGGAGAGCTGGCGCACCGCCGCGCCATGCGCGGTCAGGCAATAGTAGCAATGATTGATCGAGGAGACGGCGACCGCGATCATCTCGCGTTCCAGCTTGGTCAGCCCGGACTCACCCAGCATCAAATCGTTGTACATGTCGGTGAAGGCGCGCAGCTTTCTGTCGTCGAAGGCATAGGCCCTGAGCACGTTGGGGACGAGGCCGAGCTTCTCCTCGCATTTGGCGAAATAGGTTTTTGTCGCCTCGCTCAGCTCTCCCTGGCCAAGATCAAGCGCGCTGATTTTGCCGGTCATGGGTCATTTCTCCTCGTTGCGCGGCATCTTGTCGCCAAATTCCGATAATTCTTGGCAAGCCGTCAAACCTTTGTCGCCAAACAGCGGTCATCTGCTACCATATTCGTAAAAGCATTCGACGGGAGGGACGTGCGTCATGGCCAGCGTGAAATCCGCGAGCAAGCCGAAGAAAAAAGCCACGGCAGCGATTAAAGCGGAGGAAAGGCCGGCCAGGCTTGCAGACTATCTGCTCGCCCGCGCGCCAGCTGAAGACATTGCTCCCTACGATGTGGCCGACCTGGAGCGGGCTGCCGATCTCGCCGGCCAGGCAGTCGCCACTCACAGGAAAGGCGAGTGCGTCGTCGCCGTCGATGCCGATTCGGGCGTTGTGCGAGACGGCCGCCCGATGACGGTTGTCACGGTCGTCAACGACAACATGCCGTTCCTGTTCGATTCCATCCTCGGCGAGATCACCGAGACATCGGGCGAACCGACCCTGGTCACCCATCCGGTTATCGTGGTGCGCCACGGCAAGGGCGGCGTGGAAGAAATCCTCGGCGACGGCAATTTCGCCAAGGACGATGGCAGCCACGACCGGCTTAGCGTCATCCATGTCCACATCCCGCGGGTGACATCCGAGCAGGCGAGCGGATTGAGCGAGCGGCTGCGCAAGATCCTTGGCCAGGTTCATGCCGCCGTTCACGACTGGAGGCCGATGCTGGCCCGCCTCGATCAGGCGATCTCGGAATTCCGCTATACGGCCGTGCCGCTCGACAAGAAGAGCGTTGCCGAGGCCCTCGCCTTCCTGGAGTGGCTGCGCGACGACAATTTCACCTTCCTTGGCATGCGCGAGTTCAAATACACCGGCGGCGAAGAAAGCGGTACGCTGGAGCGCGCTGAAAAGCCCGGCCTCGGCATCCTGTCCGACCCCGACGTGCTGGTGCTCAGGCGCGGCACCGAAGCGGTGACGACGACGCCGGAAATCCGCGCCTTCCTGCACGGGCCGGAGCCGCTGATCGTCACCAAGGCCAATGCCAAGTCGTCCGTGCACCGCCGCATCTATCTCGATTACATCGGCATCAAGACCTACACCGCCAAGGGTACGCTCGCGGGCGAATTGCGCATCGTCGGCCTGTTCACCTCGACCGCCTACACGCGCTCGGTGATGAAGATCCCGTATCTGAGGTCAAAAGCCGAAACCATCATCGCCAAGTCCGGCTTCGACCGGCACGATCACTCCGGCAAGGCGCTGATCAACGTGCTGGAAAGCTATCCGCGCGACGAATTGTTCCAGGTGCCGGTGCCGATCCTGAGGAAGCACGCCGCTGCCATTCTGGGCCTGGTCGAGCGGCCACGCGTGCGGGCGCTGGTGCGCGCCGACCAGTTCGACCGTTTCGTCTCGATCCTCGTCTTCGTGCCGCGCGACCGTTACGACAGCGTCGTGCGCGAGAAGATCGGCTCGTATCTGAAGACCGTATTCGAAGGTCGGCTGTCGGCCTATTACCCGGCCTTCCCCGAAGGCGGGCTGGCGCGCGTGCACTTCATCATCGGCCGCTCCGGCGGCAAGACGCCGAAGGTCGAGCAAGCGACGATAGAGGCGGCGATCCGCGACATCGTGCGTACCTGGGAGGACGCCCTTTCCGATGCGGCCGAGGCCAGTGGCGGCGACCAGGCTTTGAAGGCGATTGCCGCGCGGCTGCCGGAAAGCTACCGCGATTCGTTCAGCGCGGCGGTGGCGCTGGCCGATGCCAGGCGCATTGCCAAGATCAGCGCCGGCAATCCGATCGCCATCGATTATTATCGTCATGCCGAGCAGAAACCGCATCAGGCGTCGCTGAAAATCTATCACCATGGCAGCCCGGTGGCGCTGTCGCGGCGGGTGCCGGTGCTGGAAAACATCGGCTTCCGCGTCATCAGCGAGCGCACCTTCGAGGTCGGCGACGAACAATCCGGCCTGGTCTTCATCCATGACATGGAGTTGGAGAACAGCTACGGCAAGCCGATCGACCTGACTGACGGCGGCGGGCTGTTCGAGGACGCGTTCCTGTCCGTCTGGCGCGGCGACGTCGACAATGACGGCTATAACGGCCTTGCCCAGACCGCCGGCTTGTGGTCGGGCGAGATCACGATCCTGCGCGCCTATGGCCGCTATCTGCAGCAGGTGGGCATTCCGCAAAGCCAGGATTTCATCGCCGCCGCGCTCAATCGTTATCCCGACATAGCGCGGGGCCTGCATGCGCTGTTCATCGCCCGGCTTGGCCCGACGGCCGAGACCGAAGGCGTGGTGGCCGCAAAGCACCTCAAGGCCAAGATCAAGGACGCGCTGGAGGATGTGCCGAACATCGATGACGACACCATCATCCGGCGCTATCTCAATCTGATCGAAGCCTCGCTGCGCACCAATCATTTCGTTGCCGATACGAAAGAGAAAGGCCAGTCGCTGGCGATCAAACTCGATTCGCACGCGGTCGAGGGCTTGCCGGCGCCGCGGCCGTGGCGGGAGATCTTCGTCTACGGTTCCGAGGTCGAAGGCCTGCATCTGCGCTTCGGTCCGGTGGCGCGCGGCGGCCTGCGCTGGTCCGACCGCGCCCAGGACTACCGCACCGAGGTGCTCGGCCTGGTCAAGGCACAGCAGGTCAAGAATGCCGTCATCGTGCCGGTTGGCGCCAAGGGCGGCTTCTATCCGAAGAAGCTGCCGATGAGCGCCGGTCGCGACGCGATCTTCGAGGCAGGCACCTCGGCCTACAAGAATTTCGTCTCCAGCCTGCTGTCGATCACCGACAATATCGGTCTCGACGGTGTCATCCCCCCGGCCGGCGTCATCAGACGCGACCCGGACGATCCGTATTTCGTCGTTGCCGCCGACAAGGGCACGGCGACCTTCTCCGACACCGCCAACGCGATCTCGGAGAAGCACGGCTTCTGGCTCGACGACGCCTTCGCCAGCGGCGGCTCGGCCGGCTATGACCACAAAAAGATGGGCATCACCGCCAAGGGCGCCTGGGAAGCGGTCAAGCGGCATTTCCGCGAGATCAACCGCGATATCCAGACCTCGTCCTTCACGGTCGTCGGGGTTGGCGACATGTCGGGCGACGTGTTCGGCAACGGGATGCTTTTGTCGCCGAAAACCCGGCTGATCGCCGCCTTCGACCATCGCGACATCTTTATCGACCCCGATCCCGACATGGCAGCCTCGATGGCCGAGCGCGAGCGCATGTTCGCGCTGCCGCGTTCGAGCTGGCAGGACTACGACAAGACGAAACTGTCGGAAGGCGGCATCATCGTCTCGCGCAACCAGAAATCGATCACCTTGCCGGCGGCGGCGGCGGCGGCGATCGGCCTGGCCAAGACCGCCGCCACGCCGGTCGAGATCATGACCGCCATCCTCAAGGCCCCTGTCGATCTCCTGTGGTTCGGCGGCATCGGCACCTATTTGCGGGCATCGACCGAAACCAACGCCGAAGTCGGCGATCGCGCCAACGATGCCATTCGCATCACCGCGCTCGATGTCCGGGCGAAAGTGATCGGCGAGGGCGCCAATCTCGGCGTCACGCAGCGGGCGCGCATCGAGTTCGGCCTGAATGGCGGCCGCTGCAATTCCGACGCCATCGACAATTCGGGCGGCGTCAACTGTTCCGACGTCGAGGTCAACATCAAGATCGCGCTGGCATCCGCCATGCGCAAGGGGTCGTTGACGCGCCCGGCACGCAACAAGCTGCTGGCCGAGATGACCGACGAGGTCGGCTCGCTGGTGCTGTCGAACAACTACCAGCAGACGCTGGCGCTTTCGATCGCCCGCAAGCGCGGCCTCGCCGACATCGCGCATCAGAGCCGCTTCATGACGGCGCTGGAAGCGCGTGGCCTGCTCGACCGCACTGTGGAGACGCTGCCGTCGCCGTCAGCGCTCGCCGAGCGCGAAGCGCGCGGCGAACCGCTGACGAGAGCCGAACTCGGCGTGCTGCTCGCCTATGCCAAGATCGTGCTGTTTTCCGACATCGTCGCCAGCGACGTGCCTGATGACGCGCATTTCGACCGCGACCTGATGGGCTATTTTCCCGACCGGATGGCGAAGAAATACGCCACAGAGATCCATGGCCACCGGCTGCGCCGCGAGATCATCACACGGGTCGTCGCCAACGACCTGGTCAATCGCGGCGGCCCGTCCTTCGTCAACCGGCTGCAGGAAGCCACGGGGCGCACCGCCGCCGACGTGGTGCGGACCTTCGCGATGGTGCGCGACGGTTTTGCCTTGCCGGCGCTCTATCGCGAGATCGACGCGCTCGACAACCAGATCGACGGCCAGGTGCAGCTCGATCTCTATCAGATGGTCAGCCGGCTGATCTACGTGACCAGCGGCTGGTATCTCAAGAACGATGCCGGCACGGCACCCCTCGGCCAGCGCATCGCCGAGCTGCAGGAAGCACGCAAGGCGCTGGAACCGAAGCTCGTTGCGCTGCTGCCGGCTTTCTCGCGCGAGCGCATCGAGGAGAAGCGGCACGGGCTGTTCAAGAGCGGCGCGCCGGAAGGGCTGGCCGGGCAACTGGCGCTGAGCGAGGTGGCGGAACTTATCCCCGACATCGCGCTGACGGCGCGCACCGCCGGCGCCGATATCGTCGCCGCGGCCAAGGCGTTCTTCGCCGTCAGCGATGCCTTCCGCATCCCGCGTGTCGAGGACGCCGCACGCTCGATCACGCCTTCGGACTACTATGATCAGCTGGCACTGTCGCGCGCCACCGACACGATCGGCGCGGCACGGCGCGGCATCGCGGTGGCGGCACTCACCGGCCACGCCAAGACGGCCGATCCGGTGGTTGCCTGGCTGGACGCCGGCGGCGAGCGGGTGGCGCGCATCCGCGAGCGGCTGCAGGCGCTGACCGAGGGCGGCGACATCACCGTGTCGCGGCTGTCGGTGGCGTCGGGGCTGATGAGCGATCTGACGGGGATGTGAACCGCCGACGATCACCACACGCATTACCGGATGCGTGTGGCTCTTTTCGAATGCCATCCGCTTCGAAACCGGCGTTCAAAAAGCTCACCAGGAATGTTTGAGCGTGCCGACGATCTTCAGCCGGTCGCCGTAAAATTCGGTTCCGTAATAGCTGGTTGTCAAATACTTCCGGTCGAACAGGTTCGTTGCGTTCAGGGCCAACGTCACGTCCTTGGTCATCTTGTAGCTGATCGCCGCATCCACCAGTGCGTAGCCGCCAATCGAAGTCGTGTTCGCGTCATCCCCGTAGGTTTGTCCGATATAGCGCACGCCTCCGCCGATGGTCAGGTCGCCACGCCGTCCCTCCTCGGGTAGCGTATAATCAACCCAGGCCGAAGCCAGGTGGCGAGGGACACGCTGCGGCCGATTGCCGGCATTTCCTCCAATACCGTCTTCCAGGATCTCGGCATCCCAGTAGGAATAGGCAAGCGTCAGGTTCAGGTTTTCCGCAATGGCGGCCTTGCCCTCGAGTTCGATGCCGCGGACGCCAACCTTGCCGATCTGCTGCTGGACAACAGGCGTGACATAGGTGGGAACATTGGTTTGGGTAAGGTCGAAGACCGCGGCCGTGAACAGGCCGTCGAAGCCGTCGGGCTTGTACTTGATACCTGCCTCATACTGCCTGCCCTCTTGAGGCTTCAGCGAACCCGAGACCGCATATCCGTTGCCGCTTGGCGCCACGAGCGGCTGGAAGCTTTCCGAATAGTTGGCGTAGACCGCGAGGTTCGGAGTGAATTTGTAGGTCAGGCCGGCGCGCTTGGTGAAGGCGGATGCCGTGTCGTCGTCCTGCGTTCCCGAGTCGAGATAGTCCGCCGTCGTATGCACGCGGTCCCAGCGCCCACCCAGGGTGACGATCCAGCGGTCGTCAAACGTCAATTGCTCCTGGGCATAGACACCGACTGCCTGTTGCTTGACCCGCCAGTTCACGTAGGGGCCGAGATTGATGCAGGACAGACCGCAATAGGCCGGATTGTCGATGTCGATGGGACCGGCGGTGCCGAAGAGAATGTTTTCACGGGTGTTGTCGTTGGCGTAGTCGACGCCGACAAGCGTCTTGCTGTCGATCCCGCCCCAGCCCGTATCGTATTGCAACTGATTGTCGAAGGCATAGCGGTTGGACAGGCCATCGACGGAAAATGCCGTGCGGTCCGCCGTGGGGTCAAGCGACGCGCCGTAGACCTCGGCGTAGTCGAGGCTCAAATGCGTGTAGCGGGCATTGGAGCGCAAGGTGAGGTTCTCGTTGAACTCGTGCTCGAACTGGTAGCCGATATCGACCTGCTCCGTGTTGAAGCGGTTGAAATCCGGCTCGCCCAGGAATGTGCCGATGTCGATATTGCCGCCAGCCGGGGTGCCGCGTGCGCCTGTGCCATCTCGCTTGTAATAGTCAGTCAGGATGGTGAGCGACGTTCCTTCCTCGGGCTTGATGGTCAACGCGGGCGCGATGTAAAGCCGATCGTCGTTGGAATAATCCCATCCTTGATCGCCATCCTTGGCCAGCCCTGTGAGCCGATAGGTCCACACGCCATCGGGGTCGATTGGCCCGCCAAAATCAACGCCAACCTCCTTGGTACCGTCGCCATAGGACGTGTAAATCTCCCCCTGCTTCTGGTCCAGCGGCCGCTTGGTGATGGCATTGACCAGCCCGCCAGGGCCGTTGAGACCAAAAAGCGTCGATGTCGATCCCTTCAGGACCTCCACGCGCTGAAGTCCGTAAGGCTCGAGACGGCTGGCCGTGAACCAGGCGGGGATGCGCGCCGTGAGACCATCGCGATAGGTACCGAGCGATGTCTGGTCGAAACCGCGGATGCGAATATAGTCGTATCGGTCATCGTTGCCGAACTCGTCGGTGAGGACGCTGGATGTGTAGGCCACGGCCTGCTGCAGGCTTTCGACATGGCGCGCCTCCAGTTCCTTCTGGGTTACCACTGAAACCGAGGCGGGAACGTCGACGATCGGCGTATCGGTCTTGGTGGCGGTCGCCGTATCCTCGGCGACGATCGTTTGATCGGGCCCGACAAGGCGGTCCGACTTGCCGGTGACGACGATGGTTTCCAGTTGAGTTGCATCGTCCGGCGAAACCTCCTGGGCCCGGCCGGCCCCCACCGCTCCAAAAGATGCCGCTATCAAGGCACTGCTCGCAATCAATCGCCTTACCTGAGTGCGCGGCAATGCCTGTCGACCAATCGTCATCTCTTATTCCCTGTCAGACCATATCGAGCCGTTCGACCGGCGACTTTCCGGCCCTGCGCGAGCGCAATTAGTCAAACCGGACAAAAAGAGTCAACTTAATAATCAAGAAATTCGCGCCGGCGGCAATCGCCGCGAAGCAGGGGGTGGAGGGCGGCGCCAGACCTTCGGTCCGACTTCCCTCACGAGAAAAAATAAGGGCTTGGTCCGCGTCGCGGACGAAAGCCAATTGCTTGGCTTTCGAACAGTGAACGCGCGGCAGGGGCAAGGGACGGCACACCAAGCTTGGTTCATTGCATGAGCGCATGAAACATGCAGACATGGCGCCCGACACGGAACCGGTGCCGGGGGATCATCATGACGGTAGAAACAGTGCAGCGTGCGTCCGGGCGCGGCATCTGGGGATGGATGTTGTTCGACTGGGCGGCGCAGCCGTTCTTCACCGTCGTCACCACCTTCATCTTCGGGCCTTATTTCGTGTCGCGGATGGCGAGCGATCCGGAAACCGGGCAGGCGGCCTGGGGCTACGGCATTGCTGCGGCCGGCCTTGTCATTGCAGTGCTGTCGCCGATACTCGGCTCGATCGCCGACCAGACCGGACCGCGCAAGCCGTGGATCGCATTCTTTGCCGCGGTCAAGGTCACCTGCCTTTGCATGCTTTGGTTCGCGGCCCCCGGTTCGAACCTTTTCCTGGTCGTGCTGTTCTTTTCGCTGGCGTCGGTGGCGGCGGAGTTTTCGACCGTGTTCAACGATTCGATGATGCCGCGCCTGGTGCCGAAGAGCGAGATCGGCCGGATTTCCAACATGGCCTGGGGGCTTGGCTATCTCGGCGGCATGATCGTGCTGATCTTCGTCGTCGCCTGCCTGGCCGGTTCGCCTGAGACCGGCAAGACGATCATCGGCATCGACCCGCTCTTCGGGCTCGACCCGAAGCTCGGCGAGGACGCGCGCGCAACCGGGCCTTTGTCAGCCGGCTGGTACTTCCTGTTCATCCTGCCGATGTTCTTTTTCACCCCCGACGCCATCAAGGGCCTGCCGATCGGTCCGGCTGTCCGAGAGGGGTTGGCGGAGCTGAAAGTGACACTGGGTGAGGTGCGCAAGCGCAGCGGCATCTTCCGCTTCCTGGTAGCCCGCATGATCTATCAGGACGGCGTCAACGCGCTGCTGGCGTTGGGTGGCACCTTCGCCGCTGCGATGTTCCACTGGTCGATCACCGAGATCGGTATTTTCGGCATCATTCTCAACGTCGTCGCCATCTTCGGCTGCCTGGTTGCAGCCCGTCTCGATACGGCGCTTGGCTCAAAAACCATCGTCATGATCTCGCTGGTCCTGCTCAGCATCGCCACGATCGGCATCGTCTCGACCGGGCCGGGCTACACGTTGTTCGGCCTCTGGATGATGCCTGGGCCGGACAGGGGCGGCCTGTTCGGCACGGCAGCGGAAAAAGCCTACATCTTCTTCGGCCTGTTGATCGGTGTGGCTTTCGGGCCGGTGCAGGCGTCGTCGCGATCCTACATGGCGCGCAGCGTCACGGCGGCAGAATCCGGCCGCTATTTCGGCATTTATGCACTGGCCGGGCGGGCGACCAGTTTCCTGGCGCCGTTCATGGTCGCGTCCGTCACCCTGGCCAGCGGCTCAGCGCGGCTCGGCATGGCGGTGATCGTGCTGTTCCTGGGCATCGGCATGGCGATCCTGGTCAAGACGCCCTATCCGGCGGACCGGCCGGTGGAGTGAGTTTACCCTCCCCCTTGTGGGGAGGGTCGATCCGCGAAGCGGAGCGGGGTGGGGGTGCGGCGCTGTCCCCACCCCGTCTCACGAACTTTGCTTCGCAAAGATCGTTCGCCGACCCTCCCCACAAGCGGGAGGGTAAGGGCGCTCAATGCCGGAAATGCCTGATCCCCGTAAACACCATGGCGATGCCGTGCTCGTCGGCAGCGGCAATGACGTCCTTGTCGTTCATCGAACCGCCCGGCTGGATGACGGCGGTGGCGCCGGCGGCGATTGCCGACAGCAAGCCATCGGCGAAGGGGAAGAAGGCGTCGGAGGCGACGACCGAGCCCTTGGTCAGCGGTTCGGCAAGGCCCGCGGCCTCGGCGGCGTCGAGTGCCTTGCGGGCGGCGATGCGTGAGGAATCGACCCGGCTCATCTGGCCGGCGCCGATGCCGACGGTGGCGCCGTCCCTGACGTAGACGATGGCGTTGGACTTGACGTGCTTGGCGATGCGGAAGGCGAATTTCAGGTCGGCCATTTCGGCCGGCGTCGGCGCCCGCTTGGTCACCACTTTCAGTTCGAGGTCGTCGACGACGGCGTTGTCCCGGCCCTGGATGAGCAGGCCGCCGGCGACGGATTTGACCGTCGTACCCGGCGTGCGCGGGTCCGGCAGCCCACCGGTGACCAGCAGGCGCAAATTCTTTTTCGCCGCCACGATGGCCGCTGCCTCGTCGGTGGCGCCGGGCGCGATGATTACCTCGGTGAAGGTTTTTACGATCTCTTCCGCCGCCTCGGCGTCGAGGGTGCGGTTGACGGCGATGATGCCGCCGAAGGCCGAGACCGGGTCGCAGGCCAGCGCCTTGGCGTAGGCGGCTTTCAGCGAGTCGCCTTCGGCAACGCCGCACGGATTGGCGTGCTTGATGATGGCGACGGCGGCGGAAAGGTCGGGGTCGAACTCGCCGACCAGTTCGAAGGCGGCGTCGGTGTCGTTGATGTTGTTGTAGGATAGCTGCTTGCCCTGCAGCTGGCGCGCCGTGGCGACGCCCGGGCGCTTGTCGCCGTTGACGTAGAAGCCGGCGCTCTGATGCGGGTTCTCGCCATAGCGCATCACCTCGACCAACCTGCCGCCAAAGGCGCGCCATGTCGGATGTTCGATCTCGAGCGCTTCGGCGAACCAGCCGGAGATCGCCGCGTCATAGCTGGCGGTGCGGGCGAAGGCCTTGGCGGCCAGCTTCTTGCGGAAATCCAGCGACAGCGAGCCGATGTTCATCTCCAGCGCATTCAGCACCGAGGCGTAATCGCCGGGGTCGGTGACGATGGCGACATAGGCGTGGTTCTTGGCCGAGGCGCGGATCATCGCCGGCCCGCCAATGTCGATGTTTTCGACGATCGACGCGTAGTCGGCGCCGGAGCGGCGGACCTCCTCGAACGGATAGAGATTGGAGACGACGAGATCGATCGGCTCGATGCCGTATTTGCGCATTGCCGCGGAATGCTCCGGATCGTCGCGCACGCCAAGCAGCGCGCCATGCACCCCAGGATGCAAGGTCTTGACGCGGCCGTCCATGATCTCGGGGAAACCGGTGAGCTCGGAGACGTCGCGCACCGGAAGGCCCGCGTCAGCGATCGCCTTTGCCGTGCCGCCGGTCGAGACCAGCTCTACGCCTGCGGCTGCCAGCGCTTTGGCGAAATCGATGAGGCCGGTCTTGTCGAAAACGGAGAGCAGGGCGCGACGCACGGGAACAAGGTCTGGTGCGGGAATGTTCTTGGCGGCGACGGCCATGGGCTGGCAGCCTTTCACGACTGGTGTGATGGATGCCCGCGCCCGTAGCACATGCCGTCCGGAAATCAAACCGGCGGTCAGGTGGGGCAAGGCAACGAATCCGTATTAAAACGAAAAACCCGCCTGTGCGGCGGGTCACTGGCGCAAATCAGCACCATGGGCGAATTTGTACCATAGCTGAGGTCACCGAGTCAAGAAAAAATTCCTATCGTTGCCGACGCAAGCTGCCGATGCCGCCGAACTGGTTGTCGTCAGGCCTTTTGTTAACCTGCGTTCGAAGCCCTGCCAGGAGGATCAGTTGTTTTCCGGATGACCGGCGATGCTGGTGCGCGTCAGCTGCCAGTGGACTTCGGCGATTTCCGAGGCTTTGAAGGCAAGCACGATCTGGCGGCTGCGGCGTGGGCCGCCAAGGCCGGCGAAATAGATTGATTCCTCGACTTCCGGCACCACTTCGGCTGCTGTGAACACCCAGGTATCGGCCTGATCGGCGGCCAGCACCAGGCGGTCATGCTCGTCCTGCAAAAGGTTGATGTCGGGGTGGACATGGAAGCGGACGGTGACGAAGTCGCGGCCATTGTTGCGGATCGCTGCATTGCCGGGCCGCTGGAAGCGGTCGCGACCAGCCAGCACATTGCCGTTCGCCGACAGTTTCAGCTCGCGCTCATGCAGGAAGCCGAAGCGCGGGACATAGCCGTCATGGCGGGCGATGAAGCCCTGAACACCCTTCTGGTCGGTGCGCTTGCACTGCACGTGCTGCGGGCCGCCGATCAGCGGGGAACCGAGCAGGTCGTTGACACGCAGCGAATGGCTGAAGCGCGCCGACGAGGTGTCGTTGATGGTGGCGGTCGAGTGCGCGGCGGTGGCGCGCGCCAGCGGCCGGAATTCAGCCGCGCCATAGGTGTCGATGCCGGCATTGACGATGTAGTGCTGGCGGCCGGACGACAGTTCGAAGGCAAGGCAGCTGGCGTGTGCGGCGTTGGACACATCGACCGGCGGCGGCGGGCCGGTGTCGGCGATGACCGTGGTGCCGCCCATCGACAGGCGCTCATAGCCGGAATGCGGCGCATGCAGCAGCGGCGCGCCGGCGGTGTCGTCGTGGCGCAGAATGGTGGCGATGCGGTCGTGGATGGTGGCGCCCATGCCGTTGAAGCGGGCGAGGCTGCCATCCTGATGGCGAAAGAAGCGCAGCGCCGGCAGCATGCGGTCGATGGCGCCGATCAGCGCCTGCGGCGGCGTTTCCGCCTGGTTGGCATAGGTCTGGCGCAGCGGCAGAAGGTCGGCGAGGATTTCCAGGACAACCATCGGATTGCGCGAAATATGCCCGCCATCGGCGAGGATCTGGCGGTCGAGTTCCTCGGCAAGATTGCGGGTCGCGCCACGCAGGGCCGAGGCCGGCGCCGGCAGGGACAAGGCAGCGAAGGCGAGCGCGATGCGGGCCCGCAGCCTGTCCTTGCCGTCGGGCATTTCGCGCGCCATCGACCTGAGGTAGCGGATCTGGATGGCTACCGATTTCAGGAAGGCGCGGTAGAAAGGGAACTCGGCGCCCTGCAATACGACCGAGGAGTGCTGCAACCAGGCGATGATGCGCTTGGCCGTCGTGCCGGGCTCCCAGGCGATGCCGGAAATATGGCTGCCATGCATGGTGATCCAATCGGAGACCAGGGCGCGGGCATTGGCGGCGGCAAGCTCGGTGCCGGCGGCGCGCATATGGCGCAGCCAGCGAAAGCCGTGCAGCGTCTTCTGCCAGCCGTGATTGGGCACGCTGATCTGGAAAGGCGACTTGCCGCCGGTCTCGACGAGATGCCCCGACAGGGGATAGCGGCCGTAATAGATCTCGAGTGCGATCTGCGGGTCGGCGAGGCGCAGGTCCGGCGGCGCGATCAGCACACGTTCCGGCGTGCGGCCGGAATAGCGCCAGCGATAGACAGGCCCGGCGCGCAGGCGCCGGCGCGTTTTGCGCCAGAACTCCTTCGCGACAAGCGTCCACAGACGCGTCGTGCTGCTGGCAGCAAGTGCCAAAACCCCTCCTGATCGTCCTCTACCCCGGCGCCGAGTCTACATGATTGCACGATTCGTGCGAAGGCGAATTCCACGACCCCACGCCGGTTCACCTGGCTTTGCCCCCGATCCTACCCCAAAAAGTCAGTAAATCCGGGCAATTCAATCGCTAGCCGGCTCGCCGCATGCGAGCGGCGAAGAAGCCGTCGAGGCCCGAGCGCTCCGGCACGCCGAGCTCCAGGTCGGCGGGCGTGGTGCGCAGCGTGCCTTGCGGCGTCAGGAACGAATCGATGCCGGCGATCTCGCCTTGCCGCAGCGGATCGTTGGCGACTTCAGGCGTGCCGGCCAGAAAGGCGTGATAGAGATCCTCGCCTTCGAGCGGATCGAGCGAACAGTTGGAAAAGACGATCCTGCCGCCGGGCTTCACCAGCGTGACGGCGCGGGCGAGCAGCCTGCGTTGCAGGTCGGCCAGTTTTTCGACATCAGCCGAAGTCTTGGTCCATGGCACGTCGGGGTGCCGCCGCACCGTGCCGGTCGACGAGCAGGGTGCGTCGAGGAGAACAGCGTCGAACAGTTCTTCTGGCTCATACTTGAGCAGGTCGGCCTGAACGATTTCGGCGGACAGGCCGAGACGCTCGAGATTCTGCGTCAGCCGCACGAGCCGGTTTTTCGAGGTGTCGACGGCGGTGACCTTCGCGCCGGCAACGATCAGCTGCGCCGTCTTGCCGCCGGGCGCGGCGCAGAGATCGGCAACCCGCAATCCCGCGACATCGCCGAACAGCCGGGCCGGCAGGCTGGCCGCGGCGTCCTGGACCCACCAGGCGCCCTCGGCAAAGCCAGGCAATTCAGTGACAGGACCGACAAGATTCTCGACCCGCACCGTGCCGGTCGGCAGGACGATGCCGCCGAGTTTTTCGGCCCAGAGACCGGGATCGGCCTTGACCGAGAAGTCGACCGGCGCCTCAACGCGATGCGCTTCGAGGATCTGTCTGGCCTTCTCGTTGCCGTAGGTGGTCTTCAGCCGATCGGAAAACCACTTTGGCGCTTCGTCGGTGGCGGCAAGGGCGGCAGGCAATTCCGTTTCCTTGGCACGTGCCAGTGTGCGCAGAACGCCATTGACGAGGCCGGAGAAGCGCACCGTGCGCGGATCGGACTTGGCATGGGTCACCGCAATGTCGACGGCGGCGCTGTCGGGAATATCGAGGAACAGGATCTGGGCTGCGGCGACATGCAATATGTGCGACAAAGCGGTGGCGTTGGGCGGCAGCGGCTTTTCCAGGCGCCGCGCCAGCAGCCCTGATATGGTCATGCGATAGCGCAGCGCGGTGACCAGGATGGCGCGGACAAGGCCGCGATCGCGCATGTCGAGCGCCTTGTATTGCGGGTGGCCGTTTTCGTGATCGGTCAGCCCATCAAGCGGCGTCCTGGCGTCGATGACGGCGGCAAGCAGGCGCGCCGCCGCCTTGCGTGCGGCGAGACCGGCAACGAAGTCGCCGCCGTCCCTGTGTTCCTGATCACTTGAAACTGTGCGTCGTGGTCCTCTGTCCGCCACGCTCACGACCACCGGCCCTTGGGCCCGGTCGGATTGCGACCCCATGGGTTGGATTTGGGCTTGGCGGGCTCCGCCGGCTGCTCGGGCTGCGCTGCCTCGCCCCATGGGCCGGATGGCCGCGGTTGATCTGCCTGCCGTGGCGTCGATGCCTGGCGCGGGGCGGCCTGGGTTTCGCCTTGCATCTGCTGCGCCATCGCCTGCAAGGCTGCGATGCGGTTCTCAGTGGCGGGGTGGGTGGAGAACAGGCTGTCCATGCGCTCGCCGTGAAGGGGATTGATGATGAAGAGATGCGCGGTCGCGGGATTGCGCTCGGCATCGGGGTTGCGGATGCGTTCGGCGCCGCGGGCGATCTTGTCAAGCGCCGATGCCAGCCAGAGCGGGTGTCCACAGATTTCAGCGCCACGCCGGTCGGCCTCGTATTCGCGGGTGCGGCTGACCGCCATCTGCACGACCATCGCGGCAAAGGGCGCTACGATCATCGCCGCCAGCACGCCGACAAAGCCGAACGGATTGTTGTCGCGATTGCCACTGAAAAAGAAGGCGAAATTGCCGAGCATCGAGATGGCACCGGCAAAGGTGGCGACGATCGTCATGGTGAGCGTGTCGCGGTGCTGCACATGGGCGAGCTCGTGCGCCATGACGGCTGCGACCTCTTCAGGCGTCAGCGCTTGTAACAGGCCGGTGGAGGCAGCAACCGCCGCGTTCTGCGGGTTGCGGCCGGTGGCAAAGGCGTTCGGCTGCGGGTTGTCGATCAGATAGGTCTTCGGCATCGGCAGGCCGGCCTGTTTGGCCATTGCCTGGACGATGGCGTAATATTCGGGCGCGTTCCTTTCGTCGACCTCGACGGCACGGTTCATCGACAGCACCATCTTGTCGGCATTCCAGTAGCTGAACAGATTGGTGCCGGCCGCGAACAGGAAGGCGATCATCATGCCGCCGGTGCCGCCGATCAAAAAGCCGACGCCCATGAACAGCGCCGTCATCGCGGCAAGAAGCATGGCGGTGCGGATGGTGTTCATCGTCTGCTCCTGTCGAAATGGCACCGAAAAGGGGTCGATCGTCGTGCGTTCATGGCTATATGATGGGAAACGCCAGTTCCTGTTTCAATTGACTGGGCTCAATCTGCCGAGATTATCGCATGACCGACGAAATCAGTAAAACAGGCGCCGCTTCTGCCGAAACGGCATCGCAGAGAGAGCTAACGCCGGCCGCACGCCGTGCGTTGGCCGAGGCCGCAGCGCGGCGGGAAGACTACCGCGAAAAGGAGGCCGCGCTGCCGAAGGAGATCGGTGGCCGCGGCGGCAAGGAGCCAGGGCGCTACGGCGACTGGGAGGTAAAGGGCCTCACCAGCGATTTCTAGATGCCGCCTAGGCGGCGTTGCGCTGCGGCTCGAGCGCGATCCAGCCACGCTCGTCGACGGTGATGCCGACCATGTCGTAGCCTGCGATCGCGGCATGTTGCGTTGGCAAGGGGTGCTTGTGCGTGGCGCTGATGACCATGACCGCCGCGCCCGCCGCTTCGGCTGCCGCGATGCCAGCTGGAGCATCCTCGAAGACGAGGCAATCGCGCGCGTCGAAGCCGAGCCGTTCCGCGCCAAGCCGGAAGCAATCGGGCGCCGGCTTGCCGCGGGAGACATCTTCCGCCGCGACGATGATGGCCGGGACGGGGATGCCGGCGGCCTTCATGCGCAACAGCGCCAGCTCACGTGGGGCGGAGGTGACGATTGCCCAGCGTTCGGGCGGCAGCGAATCGAGAAATGCCACGGCGCCTGATATCTGGATAATGCCATCGAGATCGGCCGCCTCGGCCTTCAGCAGCAGATCAGCCTCGTATGCCGGGTCGACGCCCGGCAGTGCCAGGCCGGTGATGGTCTCGATCGCGCGCACGCCATGGATCGTCGGCAGGAAGGCGGCGACGTCGAGCCCCTGGCGGAGAGCCCAATTGCTCCACACCCGTTCCGCCGAGGCGATGGAATTGATGAGCGTGCCGTCCATGTCGAAGAGGAAGGCCGCGAATTTTCTGCCTGAATACATGATTTTCCTTGAGTCCGGGGAGGCGCTTGGTCGGGTGGCCGAACCTAACGTCTCGACTGCGGCAGGGGAAGACACGGGGGCGTGCTTTTCGATCGGCCCAGGGAACCACGATATCCTCCGGGCGTTTGGGAAGGACTGCTTCTCACAACAACGATCGAAGGGGGACCAACGGTGCTGATCCGGCTCGGCTACGAAATCGCCATCGAATGCGTAGCCGCCACGCCGGTGATTTCAGTGCTCGAGATCCATCGGGACAGGCAGGGCGACATCAAGCGGCAGACGCGGGTGCTGACCTCGCCCGCGGTGCCGACAAGGCTGTACCACGATCTGCATGGCAATGCCTGCCGGCGCTTCACAGCGCCCGCCGGTGGTTTTCGCATCCTGTACGACGCGGTCGTCGAGGACAGCGGCGAGACGGACGAGGTAAACACGCTGGCCAGGGAAGTGCCGGTGGCGGACCTGCCGGACGAAGTTCTCGGGTATCTCCTGGGCAGCCGCTATTGCGAGACGGATCATCTGAGCAGCCTGGCCTGGCAGCTCTTCGGTGACATCCCGTCCGGCTGGGCGCGCGTGCAGGCGATCGTCGACTATGTCCACAACCGGCTGTCGTTCGGCTATGGCTATGCGCGCTCGACCCGCACCGCGGCTCAGGCGCATGAGGAGCGCGTCGGGGTTTGCCGCGACTTCGCCCATCTGGCGATCACGCTTTGCCGCTGCATGAATATTCCGGCACGCTATGTGAACGGCTATCTCGGCGATATCGGCGTGCCAGCCGATCCGGCGCCGATGGACTTCTCGGCGTGGCTGGAAGTGTTCCTCGATGGCAAATGGTACACGTTCGATCCTCGCCACAACACGCCCAGAATCGGCCGTATCGTCATCGCCCGCGGCCGCGACGCCACCGACGTGCCGCTGCTGCACAGTTTCGGCCCCCACCGGCTCAGCCTGTTCAAGGTGTGGACCTATGAACAGGAAGGCAATCTGTTCAACCCGCCCTACCACGGCATCGACAGGACCGTCAGCGCACAGATGCTGGCGTAATCGCGACGCCTACCGATGCGACAGGGTGGCAGGGAGGTTCTTTCTAGGCGCAACTTTCGGGACACATGGTCCGCTTCGGCACAGTGAGCTTGTGCCGCAACAGGACGCCGTCGATGGCGTCGCGATGCCTTGGGCCAGATCATGGTAAGCGGCCGGTAAACGCGAGCGCCACGGTGCGTTCCCGTTTACCAACCGTTCACCTTTGCGGGTTCCAAAATTCAACAAAAACAATGACTTGCTGTTGGGAGGCGAGCTCTCTGCCAGGCCAAGGCATCATCCGGCGGGAATCCTGCATTGCCCTTTCCGCGGCGACGAGGCCGAGGCGAGTGGAGGCTGTAGGATGCGGAATTACGGGGGTCTTGTTCACGCGGTCGGCGGCTTCGCCAGGGATCGCGGTGGAAATTTCGCGGTCCTGTTCGGCCTTAGCGCCTCGGTCTTGGCGCTGGCAGCGGGCTTCTCGGTCAACGTATCGCAGCTCTACAATGCCAGATCGAGCCTCCAGAGCGTGGTCGACGCCGCGGTCACGTCGACGGCACGCGACCTGACGACCGGCGCCACCAACGAAGCCGATGCCGACACATCGGTGCAGGCCTTTCTCGACGCCAACAGCCAAGCAGGCATTCTGCAGGCCGACCAGATCGTGCTCGACAGGTTGATCGTCGACAGGACTGCCAAGACGGTTCAGGCCGACGCCCATATCGATGTCGCGCTGTACTTTCCGATTTTCGGCACGGGCGACATGAAACGCGTCACCGCTTCCACAACGGCGCTCTATTCGGACAAGACCGTCGAAGTGGCGATGATGCTGGACATAACGGGATCGATGGCCAAGCGCGGCAAGGTCGACAAGATCGGCGATCTGAAAGCTGCTGCAAAAAATGCTGTTCTGACGATGCTGCAGAAGCAGGATCCGCAGAACCCCCGCATCCGCGTAGCGATTGTGCCTTATGCATCTGGCGTCAACGCCGGCAAGCTGGCGGAAAACATCTATGCCGAGAAGCAAGGCAGCTCTGAGCTCCCACCCGTCGCCGGCAGTCCGCTTCTCGTCGCCAAGACAGGCAAAAATCTGCTGCCGTCCTTCAGCGACTACATCTCCATTGTCGGCGCGGCGATGCCACGCCCCGACAATTGCGCCACCGAGCGCAAGGACAAGAACGGCAACGCAGATATGAGCGCCGACGGCCCAGGCACTGTTCGCACCGACAGGAACGGCAAGAAATACTATGCCCTGGTCAACCGGGACGATCATCTCGGCGGAGGTATGAACAGGTGCCCTGGTGCGGAGGTGATCCCGCTGACCGCCGACTCCGATGCATTGCTTGAATCGATCGAGGACTTCCAGGCCGATGGCTACACGGCCGGCGCGATCGCCATTCAGTGGACCTATTATATGCTGTCGCCGCAATGGCGCACTGCAATCAGGAACGCCGGTCTCGGCAAAGGCGCCTCGGATGCCGATCCGAAGAAGATCGCCAAGGTCGCGATCCTGATGACCGATGGCCAGTTCAATACCGCCTTCGCCGGGGCTGGGGACAGGTACAATAGCCAGGGCAACCTTGCGCGCGGCAACGCCGAAACGCTGTGCGAAAATATGAAAAATGATGGCATCGAGATTTTCACCATTGGCTTCGATCTGGACGACAAGGACATGTCGGCAACCGAGCGGGATCAGGCAAAGGCGGTGCTGAAGGACTGTTCGTCGAAGGATACCTCCGCCGCCAAGAGGCATTTCTTCGACGTGTCCACCGGAGCCGAATTGGACGACGCCTTTCAGGAGATCATTCGCAACACCGAAAAGGTCGCATTGACCCAGTAGTCCGCAAACGGAAAAGGCCGCCGCTTCTTTCGAAGCCGGCGGCCTTCCGTGTTTCCGTCCGTGGCGCGGCCTTGGCGGCGACCTATCGGGTCACCCGCCGCGCATTTCGCGCCTTAACGGGAAGACTGCTTCCCGAAAGTGCAATCCGCTGAGGCCACGTTCTGGAAAACGAAATCACTCGACATCGGATCACCTCCTTTCGATTTGTTGAACACATACTGATGATGGGGTGCATTGCAGCAAAAGACAAGGTGCAGGTCTGAAATTAGCCAACGGGGGGCTTGGTGCGAGCCGCTTGCGATTGCCAGGCCGGCCGGGCAAACTTCTGCCTGGGGCCAGCATTCGGAGGAGTCGCATGGAGGCAGCCGAAAAGGCCGCTCGCATCGTTCGAACGGTGATCGAAACATTGAAACCGGGGTTTGCCGTCAGGCTATGGACCGGGGAGCGGATCGGCCCCGCCACGGGTCCGGTGCTCACCATCAACGACCAGGACATCGTCTGGCAGATCGTGAAGCGGCCGTCCCTGTCGACGCTGATCGAGATGTGGATTTCCAAGACGATCAACATCGAAGACGGGACGATTTTCGACTTTTATGCCCTGCCGTCGCAAGGCAAGCTCAGAACCAAGCTCAAATCGCTGCCGAAAATGGCGATCCTGGGCGACCTGCCTTCCGTGCTTTTGGCGCGCAAGCAGATGACGGCGCGGACCGATCTGTCGGGGCGCAATCCCTATGTCAGCGGTTCGAGCCAGGAGGCGATCCAGCATCACTACGACATTTCGAACGCCTTCTACCGGCTCTTCCTCGACGAGCGCATGGTCTACAGCTGCGGCTACTTCAAGGATTTCGCCAACAGCATCGACCAGGCGCAGATCGACAAGCTCGACCATATCTGTCGCAAGCTCCGGCTGAAGCCTGGCGAACGACTGCTCGACATCGGCTGTGGCTGGGGAGCGATGCTCATCCATGCCGCGAAGAACTATGGTGTTATCGGCCACGGTGTCTCGCTGTCGCAGGCGCAGACCGATCTTGCCCGCGAACGCATCCGCGCCGAAGGGCTGGAGGACCGCATCACCATCGAGATCAAATCCTATGCCGAACTCACCGGCTCGTTCGACAAGATCTCGTCGATCGGCATGTTCGAACATCTTGGGCTCGCCAACCACGCCACCTATTTCAAGACCATTCATCGCCTGCTGAAGCCGGGCGGCATCTATCTGCACCACGCCATCACCCGGCGCAGCAAGGGCGACATGAAGAAGACCCTGCGCAAGGGGCCGGAGTACAAGGCGCTGCTCAAATACATCTTCCCCGGCGGCGAACTCGACACGATCGGAATGACAACAGGCAATCTCGAGGCGCATGGTTTTCTCGTCTACGATGTCGAGAACCTGCGCGAGCACTATGCCCGCACCTGCAGACTGTGGGCGGAGCGGCTGCACGAAAGGTTCGACGAGGCAATCGCCGAGGTGGGCGAAGCCAAGGCACGGCTATGGTTGCTTTACCTGACGGGCTGTTCGATCACCTTCGAACGCGCCTCGGCGCAGATTTTCCAGACCGTCGTGACCAAGCGCGCGCGTGGTCCAAGCGGCCTGCCGCCGACGCGGGCGGATCTGTATCGATAGCTTACAGGAAGCGCATCGCGTCGCCGGTTTCGACGCGCGCCGGCCGGTCGACCGTGCAATAGACGCCGAGATTGTGGGCGTTATGGCGAACCAGATTGCGCAGGATCGCCGGATCATGGTCGAAGCCATCCTGGGCGATGATGGTGAAACCGCAGCGGCGGCAGGGTTCGGAGATGGTCAGCAACAGGTCGCCGATGGCAAGCTTGCGGCCGATCCATTCCGTCTCCGGAAACGACCCTTCGAGTGCCGCCATGTCGACGACGATGTTGGGACGAAAACGGCGCGGATCGGGGGTGCCTTCCGGATGCAATGCCTTCAGGCGCGCCAGCGAAGCCGTGGTCAACAGATGGATCGGCGCCTTGCGATAACGCTCCGCCGTCAGCGGGCCGGAATAGTCAGGCGCGGCATTCTCGCGACGAAACGGCCGGATCGAGGCCTCGAAGCCGAGATAGGCCGATACCGCGCGGTCGCTCTCGATACTTGGCGCAGCCAGCCAGTTGCCCTCGGGAACGGCAATCTCGAGTTCCAGGGTCGGCGACAGCCGGGTTCGGATGCGCGGCACCTTGTGCCATTTCGGGTCGCGGTCCGGTCGCGCGATCTCATTGTCGGACGCGTCGACAAGGCCGAACATGCGGTCGCCCTTAATGCTCTCGATGTCGACCGAGATTGTCTCCCGGCGCTCGCCGGCAAGCGAACTCGCCGGATAGCGCCAAAGCTCACTGACAGTGCCAAGCGCTGCCTGCATCAGCTCTTCTTGTTTTGCCGGTTGGCGACCAAATCATCGACGACGGCCGGATCGGCGAGCGTCGAAGTATCGCCGAGCGCTGAAAAATCGTCCTCGGCAATCTTGCGCAGGATGCGGCGCATGATCTTGCCGGAACGCGTCTTCGGCAGGCCGGGCGCGAACTGGAGCTTGTCGGGCGAAGCGATGGCGCCGATCTCCTTGCGGACATGGGCGACCAGCTCCTTGCGCAGCTCCTCGCTCGGCTGCTCGCCGGCCATCAGCGTGACGTAGCAGTAGATGCCCTGTCCCTTGATGTCGTGCGGATAGCCGACGACGGCGGCTTCCGAAACCTTGTCGTGGCTGACCAGTGCGGATTCGACCTCGGCCGTGCCCATGCGATGGCCGGAGACGTTGATGACGTCGTCGACGCGGCCGGTGATCCAGTAATAGCCGTCGGCGTCACGGCGGCAGCCGTCACCGGTGAAATACTTGCCCTTGTAGGTCGAAAAATAGGTCTGCACGAAGCGGTCGTGGTCGCCATAGACGGTGCGCATCTGGCCCGGCCAGGAATCGGTGATGCACAGATTGCCGTCGGCCGCACCTTCCAGCACCTTGCCCTCGCCGTCGACCAGCTGCGGCTTGACGCCGAAGAAAGGCCGCGTCGCCGATCCCGCCTTGAGGTCGGTGGCGCCGGGCAGCGGCGTGATCAGGATGCCGCCGGTCTCGGTCTGCCACCAGGTGTCGACGATCGGCACCTTGCCGTTGCCGACGATGTTGAAATACCACTCCCAGGCTTCCGGATTGATCGGTTCGCCGACCGAACCCAGTACGCGCAGCGACTTGCGCGATGTCTTGGCGACATGCGCGTCGCCGGCGCCCATCAGCGCGCGCAGCGCCGTCGGCGCGGTGTAGAAGATGTTGACCTTGTGCTTGTCGATGACTTCCCAGAAGCGCGACTGCGACGGATAATTCGGCACGCCTTCGAACATCAGCGTGGTGGCGCCGTTGGCGAGCGGGCCGTAGACGATGTAGCTGTGGCCGGTGACCCAGCCGACATCGGCGGTGCACCAGTAGATGTCGCCGTCATGGTAATCGAAGACATATTGGTGGGTCATCGAGACGTAGACGAGATAGCCGGCGGTGGTGTGCAGCACGCCCTTCGGCTTGCCGGTCGAACCCGATGTGTAGAGGATGAACAGCGGGTCCTCGGCCTTCATCTTCTCGGGCTTGCATTCGGCTTTCACCGTCGCGACCTCGTCGTGGTACCAGACGTCGCGGCCTGAAACCCAGCCGGTCTTGCCGCCGGTGCGGCGCACGACCACCACCTTTTCGACTTTCGTTCCGGCTTTCGCGGCGATCTCGATCGCCTTGTCGGTGTTTTCCTTCAAAGGGATGGGCTTGCCGCCGCGCAGGCCTTCATCAGCCGTGATGACGAAGGTCGACTTGCAGTCGTCGATGCGGCCGGCCAGCGCATCCGGCGAGAAACCGCCGAAGACGATCGAATGGACGGCGCCGATACGCGTGCAGGCCAGCATCGCATAGGCGGCTTCCGGGATCATCGGCATGTAGATGGTAACGCGATCACCTTTCTTGACGCCGTGTTTCTTCATCACATTGGCGAGCCGGCAGACATGCTCGTAGAGCTCGTTATAGGTGACCTTCTTGTCATCGTAGGGATTGTCGCCTTCCCAGATAATGGCGGTCTGGTTGCCGCGCTTCTTCAGGTGCCGGTCGATGCAGTTGTAGGAAACGTTGGTCAGTCCGTCCTCGAACCATTTGATCGAGACCTTGCCGTCGAAGGAGGTGTTCTTGACCTTGCTGAAGGGCTTGAACCAGTCGATGCGCTTGCCGTGCTTGCCCCAGAATTTGTCCGGGTTCTTGACGCTGTCGGCATACCATTTCAGGTAGGTGTCATTGTCGATCAGCGCGTTTTTCTTCCACGCCGGCTGGACGCGATGGACATGAACCTCGGACATTCCTGACTTTCCTCCCGAACCAATCGCCGGCTTGAAATGCCGGCGGGATCGCGGCGACAGGGCCGCGAATTCGGCGGCATTATTACCAGTTCCGCCGTTACGGCAACATTAGACGTTGGATTCGCGCGGCGGGATGCCGCAGGGGGCTTCCCCGAGGCTGTCAGCACTCGGCCAAGTGCGCTGCTAACTGCATGTTTTCGCATGCTAAAGCCGGTTCAGATGAAGAAAAAATCAATAGACGATTAATCAGCGGCGCGCACAATCAGCCATGGGAGGACAGGCGAATCAACCTGGGGACCGTAATGCGCGACCATGCCGAAATGGACCTGATGCTCAAAGGCTATGGCTTGACCACGGCCAAGATTCTCTATCACTTTCCCGATCACCCGCATCTGCTGCAGAGCTTCATCTGGCAGGACTACGATCTGGCGCCGAAGTTTCCGGTGCTGATCAAGTTCATCGAATTCTGGAAGGCCAAGCTGGACGGGCCGCTGCATTCGATCAGCTACACCCACCAGAAGCTGATCGCGCCGAATGAGTGGCGCAAGGTGGATGGGGAGTTCGTGCTGCACTGAGAGCAGTAGGCAGGCATTTTGTCGACCATTAGTGGTTGGCGCAAACGCCTATCGCGTCGTCATCCACGGGCGAAGCAAGGAGCGAAGCGACGCGGCGCAGACCCGAGGATCCATGCCGGGACTCCGAAGCGTCACAACGGTGCAGAATTCTGCTCCGCTGCACTTTACGGCCAAGGTCGCGGCATGGATCCTCGGGTCTTCGCGACGCCGCTTCGCGGCTGCTCCGCCCGTGGATGACGAAGTTGAGGGGCTTCGGCTACCCCCAAATGTCTCTATGGCGGCCCCGGAACGTAAGACTGTGACTTAATCAAACAGCCGGCGGGTTCAGCCGGGCAAAGCCTTCCTGCCGCCGATACGGGAAGTACGGGTAGGGCGCGGTGACTTCGCTTGCGGCGTCGAGTTTCCCGATCTGCTCCGGCGTCAAGGTCCAGCCGACGGCGCCGAGGTTCTGGCGAAGCTGTTCCTCGTTGCGGGCGCCAATGATGACCGACGACACGGTCGGGCGCTGCAGGAGCCAGTTGATGGCGATCTGCGGCACGGTCTTGCCGGTTTCCTGCGCCACCGCATCGAGCGCATCCATCACCCGATAGAGATGCTCGTCCTCGACCGGCGGTCCGAAGCTTGCCGTGTCGTGCAGCCGGCTCTTTTCCGGCAAGGGCTGGCCACGGCGGATCTTGCCGGTCAGGCGGCCCCAGCCAAGCGGGCTCCACACGAGCGCGCCAACGCCCTGGTCGAGGCCGAGCGGCATCAGCTCCCATTCGTAGTCGCGGCCGACCAGCGAGTAGTAGACCTGGTGCGCGACATAGCGCGGATAACCGTGCTTGTCGGCTTGCGCCAGCGACTTCATCACTTGCCAGCCGGAGAAATTGGAGACGCCGACATAGCGCAGTTTGCCGGCGCGCACGAGTTCGTCCAGCGTCGACAAGACCTCCTCGATCGGCGTCCCGGCATCGAAAGCGTGCAGTTGCAACAGGTCGATATAGTCAGTGCCGAGGCGCTTCAGCGCGGCGTCCACCGACTTGATCAACCGCGACCGGGAAGAGCCATAGTCAGCCGGTCCGTCGCCCATCGGCAGCGCGGTCTTGGTCGATATCAGGACGGCATCGCGGCGGCCTTTTATGGCTTCGCCAAGCACCTCTTCCGAGGCGCCGTTCGAATAGACGTCGGCGGTGTCGAACAAATTGACGCCGGCCTCCAGGCAAATGTCGATCAGCCGCCGCGCCTCCCTGGCGTCGCTGTTGCCCCAGGCGCCGAACAGCGGGCCGGAGCCGCCAAAGGTTCCCGCGCCGAATGAGAGTGCGGGCACTTTCAGGCCCGATGCACCGAGACGTCGGTAGTCCATCTTTTTACTCCTGTGGAATGAAGGGTGTGGGAAGCGGGTTTGCAGAGGACGGTCACGACCGGATGGAGGCAGGCTCGCCGAGCGTGGCGGTGCGATCGAGACGCAGCGCCAGCCCCGCCACACCGAGTGCCGCGAGCGGCAGCAGGGCGGCGACCCAGGTAAGGGAGCCCAGGCCAAGGCCATGGGCAATCACCGCACCACCAAGCCAGGCGCCTGCCGCATTGCCGAGATTGAAGGCGGCGATGTTGAAGGACGAGGCGAGGCTCTGGCCGGCACCTTGCGCCTTGTCCAGCACCCACATCTGCAGCGGCGCCACTGTGGCGAAGGCGGCGGCACCGAGCAGGCCGACATAGATGACGGCCATGACCTGGCTGTGGATGGCGAAGCTCATGGTGGCGAGCACCAGGGCCAGCACCACGAGACTGCCCAGCACGGCCGGCACCAGCCAGCGGTCGGCGACCTTGCCGCCAAGCAAATTGCCGGCGATGAGACCGCCGCCGAAGACGAGCAGGATCGGCGACACGGCCGCTTCCTTGAAGCCGCTGATCTCGGTCAGCAGTGGTGCGATATAGGTGAAGACGGCGAAGACGCCGGCATAGCCGAGCACCGTGGTGGCGAGGCCGAGCAGGACGGGCGTGCGGCGCAGCACGGCGAGATCGGCGCGCAGATCGCTCTTTTCGGGCGCCGTCCGGCTGCGTGGCACCAGAGCCAGGATGACGGCGAAGGCCGCCACGCCGACCAATGTCACCGCCCAGAAGGTCGCTCGCCAGCCGAAGGCCTGGCCGAGCCAGGTGCCGAAGGGCACGCCGAGGATGTTGGCGATGGTCAGACCGGTGAACATCAGCGCGATCGCCGAGGCTTGTCTGTTGGGTGCGACCAGCCCGGTGGCGACGACAGAGCCGACGCCAAAGAATGTGCCGTGGGCGAAGGCGGTGATAATGCGGGCGCCCATCAGCGTCCAGTAATCGGGGGCCAGCGCACAGGCGAGATTGCCAAGCGTGAAGATCGCCATCAGTGCCAGAAGCACGGTCTTGCGTGGCCAGTTGCCGGTGGCGATGGTCAGCAGGGGCGCGCCGATGACGACGCCGAGCGCATAGCCCGAAATGAGCTGGCCGGCGGCCGTGATCGAAACGCCGAGATCCTTGCTGACATCGAGCAGCAGACCCATGATGACGAATTCGGTGACGCCGATGCCGAAGGCACCGGCGGCAAGCGCGTAAAGAGCAAGAGGCATGGCGGTTTCCACTTCGATGGCGAAGAGCGCCGTCCCGCGCCCCGACCCCTGAGATCGTGCTTCCCTGCATTGTGAACCAGACTTGCCTTGGGCACATTTTCTGTGAAATAGATTCACAAATGGCCAGGCCCGATATCAATCGCTCCGGCGAGATCGAAGTGTTCGTGCGCGTCGTCGAGGAAGGCAGTTTTTCCTCCGCGGCACGCGCGTTGCGCATGACACCGTCGGCGGTGAGCAAGCTGATCGCGCGGCTGGAGGCCCGGCTTGGCGCGCGGCTGGTCAGCCGCTCGACGCGAAAGCTGCAACTGACGCCGGAAGGTACCGCGTTCTACGAGAGCGGCCTGCGCATCCTCGCCGACATGGCGGCGGCCGAGCAGGAGGCGGCGGCGGGTGCTTCACCGCGCGGACGGTTGCGCGTCAACAGCTACGTGCCCTTCGGGGTACACCGGCTGATCCCGCTTCTGCCACGCTTCCTCGAACGCTACCCCGAGATTTCGGTCGATCTGGTGCTGACCGACAGCGTCATCGACCTGATGGCGGAACGCGCCGATGTCGCTATCCGTGCCGGGCCGCTGAGTGAGTCACGGCTGGTGGCGCGCAAGCTGGGGCAAAGCCCTGTGGTGGTCGTTGCAGCACCTTCCTACCTCGAAACGCAGGGCACGCCGCTGACGCCAGCCGATCTCGACAGGAATAACCGCATGGGCTTCGGCTTCGTCAGGCATCTCGATGGCTGGCCGTTCCTCGACGCGGACGGCCGCGCCATCATGGTTCCCATCACCGGCAACACGCTGGTCAGCGATGGTGAGGCGATGCGGCTGATGGCGCTGGCGGGCGCAGGCATCGCCCGGCTGGCGCGCTGGCATGTGGCGGAAGACATGGCGGCCGGCCGGCTGGTGTCGCTGCTGGAGGCATTCAATCCGGGCGACGAGGAGCCGACCCACGCCGTCTATGTCGGCCAGGGCCGGCATCTGCCGGCGCGGGTGCGTGCCTTTCTCGATTTTCTCGGAGAGAGCGTCCGGCTGAGCTGACATCTCCGGAGCCACGGCTCCCGGGATGTCAGCGTGGGCTGTATTTATGCTTTCGGCGTGAACGGCGCCGGGCGGCGGCCCACTGCCTGGCGCTCCAGCATCCAGCCGGGATATTCGGACGGCAGGGCGCTGACCTCGTCGAGACGAAGCAGATCGTCGGTGTCGAGCTTCACTTCAGTCGCGGCAAGGTTCTGCTCCAGCTGCTCCATGCGGCTGGCGCCGATGATGACGCTCATCACGAAGGGCTTGGCCAGGACATAGCCGAGCGCCACCGTGGCGACGCTGACATCATGCTTTTTGGCGATTTCGCGCATGACGGCCACCGCGGCCCAGGCGCGGTCTTCGTTGACCGGCGGGAAGTTGAAGGACGCGCGGCGGCCTTCGCCATTGCCGGGCGCGCCGGGGCCGTACTTGCCGGAGAGCAGGCCACCGGCCATCGGCGACCACACCATCAGGCCGAGCTTCTCTTCGTTGAGCAGCGGCACGATCTCGCGCTCGAGGTCGCGGCCGGCGATCGAATAATAGGACTGGACGGTCTCGAAACGGGCAAAGCCCTTGCGCTCGGCGATGCCGAGCGCCTTGGCGATGCGCCATGCCGCCCAGTTGGAGACGCCGACATAGCGAACCTTGCCGCTGGCAACGAGATCGTCGAGCGCCCGCAGCGTTTCGTCGATCGGCGTCACGGTGTCGGTGCCGTGCAGCTGGTAAAGATCGATATGGTCGAGCTGCAGCCGCTCTAAGCTGGCATCGACCGAGTCCATGATGTGGCCGCGTGACGAGCCGCGCTGGTTGGAGCCTTCGCCCATGGCGCCATGCGCCTTGGTGGCGATGACCACGTTCTGCCTGTTCACACCGAGATCCCTGAGCGACTGGCCGAGCAGCCGTTCGGATTCGCCAAAGGAGTAGACGTCGGCCGTATCGAAGAAATTCACGCCGGCGGCGAGCGAATGGGCAACGATCTCGTTGACACCCTTCTGGTCGAGGCTGGCGATCAGGCCCCATTGGGCATTCTGACCGGCGGCGCCGAAGGTCATGGTGCCGAGGCACAGTTCGGAGACGAACATCCCCGTATTTCCAAGCTGGTTGTAGCGCATGGTGGCGGCTCCAGAGAGTTTGTGATGACGCAAAGCAAATAGGAACGGTACGTTTCGTTTCCAATTGCTGGCTCAACGAGCCCGCCGAGTTGGCCTATAACCCCTCACCGCATCTAATGCCGCCATCAGAAAAGCGCCCGCTGCATTCACCGAACGAGGTTCGCATGAGTATGCGGATTATAAGTCTATAACTCGGATCTTCGTCTTCGGGCGGCGATTGACCTCCTCGACGAAGTCGTCATCCCACACGGGACCTGAGAGAAGATATTCCGCAAGCGAAGGTGTTGCGCCGACCAGTCGGTCGTAGTCCTCGGGGGAGAGTACGACAGCAGTTGGCTTTCCGCGCACCGTGATGGTTTGTGGCCCTTGTTCCCGCGCCTGCCGTACGAGTTTCGCCAGATTGTTCTTCGCGTCCTTAAGATGCCAGTTCAAGGGCACTACTCGCTAGATGGCTTCGCTAGTCATATACCAGATGCCGTTGAAGCATGGCAGGGTTTCCGCTCGAACAGATGTGTTCGCTAGTTCCTCGACATGGGTTGGAAGCTATTGGCAGCGAGAATCTATAGCCTCTTTCGGCGGCAGATCGCAAACCTCGGGGATTGGCCTAAACATCTCTCTCGTCGTCATCCACGGGCGGAGCAAGGAGCGCAGCGACGCAGCGCAGACCCGAGGATCCATGCCGCGACATCTGCCGAAGAATGCAGCGGAACAGAATTCTGCACCGCTGCATTTTCCTTGTCGTCACGGCATGGATCCTAGGGTCTGCGCTCCGCTTCGCGTCGCTCCGCCCTAGGATGACGAAGGTGTGGTGGCCTGCAGCCAATCGAATATGTTGGAATTTAGCGACTAGAGACCGGTCTGTGCATCGGAACTATCGGCTGCCGAAGATCGCCGAACCGACGCGGACGCTGGTGGCGCCGAAGGCGATCGCGGTCTCATAATCGCCGGACATGCCCATCGAAAGTTTGGCGACGTTGGCTTCCTTGCCGAGCTTTTCCAACAGCGCGAAGTGCGGGCCGGGATTCTCGTCGGCCGGCGGGATGCACATCAGGCCCTCGATGGCGAGGCCATGGACGTCGCGGCAGCGGGTGACGAAAGCCACGGCCTCGCGCGGCTCGATGCCGGCCTTCTGCGGCTCGGAGCCGGTGTTGACCTGGACATAGAGTTTTGGCGCGCGGCCCTGTTTGGCGATCTCCTTGGCCAGTTCGGCGGCGATCTTCTCGCGATCGATCGTCTCGATGACGTCGAACAGCGCCACAGCCTCCTTGGCCTTGTTGGATTGCAGCGGGCCGATCAGATGCAGTTCGATGCCAGGAAAAGCGTCCTTCAGATCAGGCCATTTGCCTTGCGCCTCCTGCACACGGTTCTCGCCGAAGACGCGCTGGCCGGCTTCGATGACCGGGCCGATGTCGGCAGCGTCAAAGGTCTTGGAGACCGCGACCAGCGTCACGGCGCCGGCTTCGCGGCCGGCCTCGCGCTCGGCGGCGTCGATCTTCGCCTTGACCGCGAAAAACTGCTGAACGGCATCGCCCATATGCAAATCCTGCTGTTTTGACCGGCGTTTTTGTCAGACGCGATACCCATATGGTTGACGGGTTTGCCAAACCATGGTGAACACCCGGACCACATTCCCTGAACTGCCGAGCCGTCGCCCGCAGTTCGCGCATGCTTTTAAGTGAAAAACGTCCCATGGCAACCGAACGATACAATCCGCGCGCGTCAGAGCCCAAATGGCAGAAGGCCTGGGACGCCAAGAAGCTGTTCGAAGCGCACAATGACGATCCGCGCCCGAAATACTATGTGCTGGAGATGTTCCCCTATCCGTCGGGGCGCATCCATATCGGTCATACCCGCAATTACACGATGGGCGACGTGGTGGCGCGCTACAAGCGGGCCAAGGGTTTCAACGTGCTGCACCCGATGGGCTGGGACGCCTTCGGCATGCCGGCCGAAAACGCGGCGATGCAGAACAAGGTCCATCCCAAGGAGTGGACCTACCAGAACATCGCCACCATGCGCGAGCAGCTCAAGGTCATGGGGCTGTCGCTGGACTGGGCGCGCGAATTCGCCACCTGTGACGTCGACTATTACCACCGCCAGCAGATGCTGTTCCTCGATTTTGTCGAGAAGGGGCTGGTGACGCGCAAATCCTCCAAGGTCAACTGGGATCCGGAGGACATGACGGTGCTCGCCAACGAGCAGGTCATCGACGGGCGCGGCTGGCGCTCGGGCGCGCTGGTCGAACAGCGCGAGCTGACGCAGTGGTTCTTCAAGATCACCGATTTCGCGCAGGATCTGCTGGATTCGCTCGACGGCCTCGACGAATGGCCGGAAAAAGTGAAGCTGATGCAGCAGAACTGGATCGGCCGCTCGGAAGGCCTGCTGATCCGTTGGCCTCTGGCCGACGCCTCTGGTGGCGAGCATGAGCTGGAAGTCTATACGACAAGGCCCGACACCATCTTCGGCGCTTCCTTCATGGCTGTCGCCGCCGATCATCCGTTGGCCAAGAAGGCCGCTGCGCACAATCCGGCGCTGGCGAAGTTCATTGAGGATATCGGCCATATGGGCACCTCGGTGGCGGCGCTGGAGACAGCTGAGAAGAAGGGTTTCGACACCGGCCTCCGCGTCGTCCATCCGTTTGACGACAACTGGACGCTGCCGGTCTATGTCGCCAATTTCGTTTTGATGGAATACGGCACCGGCGCCATTTTCGGCTGTCCGTCCGGCGACCAGCGCGACCTCGACTTCGCCAACAAATACGGCCTGCCGGTGATTCCGGTGGTGATGCCGGAAGGCGAGAATCCGGCGACGTTCCAGATCATCGACGAAGCCTATGTCGATGACGGCGTGATGATCAATTCGCGCTTTCTCGACGGCATGAAGCCGGATCAGGCTTTCGACGAAGTCACCAAACTGCTGGAGCAGAAGACCATCGGCAACCGGCCGATGGCCGAGCGCAAGGTGAATTTCCGCCTGCGCGACTGGGGCATTTCGCGCCAGCGCTACTGGGGCTGCCCGATCCCGATGATCCATTGCGAGGCTTGCGGCGTGGTGCCGGTGCCGAAGGTGGACCTGCCGGTGAAGCTGCCCGACGATGTCGATTTCGATCGCCCGGGCAATCCGCTCGACCGGCATCCGACATGGCGCCATGTGAAATGTCCGCAATGCGGCAGGGATGCGCGGCGCGAAACCGACACGATGGACACGTTCGTCGATTCGTCGTGGTACTTTGCCCGCTTCACCGCGCCGTGGGCGCATGAACCGACCGATCCCAAGGCGGCCAACGAATGGCTGCCGGTCGACCAGTATATTGGCGGGATCGAGCACGCGATCCTGCATCTGCTCTATTCGCGCTTCTTCACCCGCGCCATGCGCGAGGCCGGCCATGTCGATCTGGCCGAGCCGTTCAAGGGCCTGTTCACGCAAGGCATGGTGGTGCACGAAACCTATCGCGTCGGCTCGGCATCGAATGGCCGCTGGCTGGCGCCCACCGAAGTTCGGCTGGAGGACGTCGACGGCAAGCGCAGCGCCATCGACATCGCCACCGGCGAGGCCGTCACCATCGGCCCGCTGGAAAAGATGTCGAAATCGAAAAAGAACACGGTGAGCCCGGAAGACATCACCGATGGCTACGGCGCCGATACGGCGCGCTGGTTCATGCTGTCCGATTCTCCTCCCGAGCGCGATGTCGAGTGGACCGACGATGGCGCTGCCGGTGCGCATCGCTTCATCCAGCGCATCTGGCGCCTGGTGTCGACGGCGGCCGAAACACTGGCCGGCATCAAGCCCTTAGCGGCCAGCAGCGGCGAGGCCGCGGTGGTTTCCAAGGCCGCGCACAAGATCCTGAAGGCGGTCGGAGAGGATATCGAGAAGCTCGCTTTCAACCGCGCCATCGCCCGCATCTACGAACTGGCCAACGCGCTGACCACGCCGCTCAACGAGGTGGCCGAAGGCAAGGCCGATGCAGCGCTGAAAGGCGCCTGTCGGCAGGCGGTGGAGATTCTCGTGCATCTGATCGCGCCGATCATGCCGCATCTGGCCGAGGAGTGCTGGGCAACGCTTGGCGGCACCGATCTCGTTGCCGAACGGCCCTGGCCGGTCTTCGATCCGGCGCTGGTGGTCGACAACGAAGTCACCTATCCGGTACAGGTCAACGGCAAGAAGCGGGGGGATTTGACAATTGCCCGCGACGCGGACCAAGGTGCGGTCGAAAAAGCGGTATTGGCTCTCGACTTCGTGCAGAAAGCACTTGAAGGTAAGGCTCCGCGCAAGGTGATCATCGTGCCGCAGAGGATCGTCAATGTCGTTGCCTGATCGGGAAAAGACAGAGTTGAACCATTTGCTGCGCCGCATTGCGCTTGCCGGCCTGATAGGTTCGCTCGCGCTTGTCTCGGCCTGCACGGTGCGGCCGCTCTATTCGAGCGCGCCACTGTCGGGTTCGCAGGCCAGTGCCAGTGCCGAACTGGCGTTGATCGGCATCAAGCCGGTCAATACGCGTTACGGCCAACAGGTGCGCAACAATCTGATTTTCGGGTTTGGACGAGGCGCCGGCGAGCCGGCCTCGCCGGTCTATTCGCTCAATCTCGGCGTGACCGAAGCGGTCGAGTCCGCGGCACTCGTGCAGGTCGGAACGGATGAAGACGAACCGACCGCCGGTTCCGTGACGCTGACCGGCAGCTATACGCTGGCCGATGCGAAGACCGGCGTGGTGATCGCATCCGGCAAGCGTTCGATCACCTCGTCCTTCGACAGGCCGCGTCAGGAATTCGCCGCATACCGGGCGCAGATCGACGCCGAGAATCGCGCTGCGCGAGAGTTGGCGGAAGCGCTGCAGCTGTCCATTGCCCAGGACCTTGTCCGGCACGGCAAGACCGGCTAGCGCACCTCATCGCTTCACGGAAACGGTCCGGCGCCCCAGGCATGATGGGGTGATCGCGGGATCATGACCAGATTCTCGAACAGAGCCAGATTCCGAACAGGGATTGTCCGAAGATACCCATCGAGCTGCTGCGGCACGGCGAGTAGATCGCGCCACCGGCGTGGATGCGGCGAGACGACGATCGTGCCGTGTCGCTCGCCGATTACCACGAAGATTTTGGTGCCCAGGATGGTCGGCGATCCATCCGGGAAGCAACTGTTAACCACTCGCTCCCTATTGCTCGGCAGACATTTCAGAGTGAGTCTTGAGAATGGAAGCCAAGCGTTTTTCCCGGGTCAATTTATCGACGGCCGCATCGCCTGATGATCCCGAGGGGAAGCGCTCCGAGAGCATCGGCGACAGGGGTGGTCAGCGAGGTTCTTCTGCGGCAGGCGACCTTGATCGTCCGGCTCGCAAGGAGCCGGGCGGCCGGCAGCCCGCCACACGCCAGGCCGGCTATTCAGCGCCGGTGGTCGATCTCGGTGGCAACAAGCGGCCCTATATGGAGCCGCGGGGTGGCTCGGACGACACGCTTTCGAAAATCGGCGATATCGAGAGCCCTGCCTGGCAGGAATATTTCTTCCTTGCACCCAACGTGCGTTTTACACGCACGCCGGACTATGAGGCCAGGAAGCATCGTCCGCAGCACGAGCGTGTTGTCGAACACGCCGCGACTCGCCCAGCAGAGCAAGCCGTTGCGCAATCCATGATCAAAGGGGCGTCCTCCGCGCCTTCGCTCCTGGCATTGCCGGCTTCGGTGAAAAGCCCTGCTTCCCAGCCGCTGGCCGGCCACGCCACGCAAGGGCCACTGCCGCCGGCTGCTGCTTTTGTTGCCGCGGGGCGCGCCAGGGAGAAGGTGCCAGCCGTTGCGCCGATGCCGCCGAGGACGGCCGCGACGGGGCAGGCATCCGCGCGTGCGTCCGTTGCTCCGGGCGGCCCGATCAAAACGACCACTTCCGAAAGGCTGCGCTGGCCGTATCTTTCGGATCATGCCTTCTTCGAGGCCATGGCCCCCTATCTGGTCGACGTTTCGTCGCCGGCCCGGCAGACCGGTCCAGCGTCGCCTGCATCGCTCGCCGTGGCGCCAGTCACCGCTACGCCGATCGATATTCGCCCAGGGACCGATGCCACCGCATTGTTTCGTGTCATCGACTGCCTTCCGGGCCAGGCCTTGAAGCCGTTGCCGGATGCTTGGCCGGCCAATTCGAACCAGGCCGTCGCCCAACCCGGCGTGCCGGCGAGCGATGCGCCGTCGCCGGTCCAGCCTGTCGCAATCCCAGCCGCCAAAAGCGACGCCGTTTCCGCGTCGGCCGCGCCAAGTGTGAACGTCCCTGCCAGGGCCGTTGCCGCCCGCTCCGCGCGCTTGCCTGGGGCTGGAAAGGTCGTGCTGTCAACCGCGGGCGATCCCTATGAGCTTCCCTCGGAAGAGCTGTTGCAGCAGCCACCGGAGGGACAAGGCTTCTACATGTCGCAGGAGCGGCTCGAGCAGAACGCCGATCTGCTGGAAAGCGTGCTCGAGGACTTCGGCGTGCGCGGCGAGATCATTCATGTTCGCCCAGGCCCGGTGGTCACGCTCTATGAGTTCGAGCCGGCGCCGGGCGTCAAATCTTCTCGCGTCATCGGGCTTGCCGACGATATCGCCCGCTCCATGTCGGCGATTTCGGCGCGCGTCGCCGTCGTGCCTGGCCGCAACGTCATCGGCATCGAGCTCCCGAACGAGACGCGCGAAACCGTCTATTTCCGGGAGCTGATCGAATCGGAAGGCTTCCGCAAGACCAGCTGCAAGCTGGCGCTTTGTCTCGGCAAGACGATCGGCGGCGAGCCTGTTATCGCCGAGCTGGCGAAGATGCCGCATTTGCTCGTGGCCGGAACCACCGGCTCCGGCAAGTCGGTCGCCATCAACACCATGATCCTGTCGTTGCTCTACCGGCTGAAGCCGGAAGAATGCCGGCTGATCATGGTCGATCCCAAGATGCTCGAACTCTCTGTCTATGACGGCATCCCGCATCTTCTGACGCCCGTCGTCACGGATCCCAAGAAAGCCGTCACGGCGCTCAAATGGGCCGTGCGCGAAATGGAAGACCGGTATCGCAAGATGGCGCGGCTCGGTGTGCGCAACATCGACGGCTACAACGAGCGTGCCGCTCAAGCCCGCGACAAGGGCGAAACCGTCGTCATGACCGTGCAGACCGGCTTCGAAAAGGGCACCGGCGAACCGCTTTTCGAACAGCAGGAAATCGACCTCGCGCCGATGCCCTACATCGTCGTCATCGTCGACGAGATGGCCGACCTGATGATGGTCGCCGGCAAGGAGATCGAAGGCGCGATCCAGCGACTGGCGCAGATGGCGCGCGCTGCCGGCATTCACCTGATCATGGCAACGCAGCGCCCCTCGGTCGACGTCATCACCGGCACGATCAAGGCCAACTTCCCGACCCGGATTTCCTTCCAGGTGACATCGAAGATCGACAGCCGCACCATCCTGGGCGAGCAGGGCGCCGAACAATTGCTTGGCCAGGGCGACATGCTGCACATGATGGGCGGCGGGCGCATTTCGCGCGTGCATGGGCCGTTTGTTTCCGACGCCGAGGTCGAGCATGTGGTCGCGCATCTCAAGGCGCAAGGGCGCCCTGAATATCTGGAAACCGTGACGGCCGACGAGGACGAGGAAGAAATCGAAGAAGACCAGGGCGCGGTCTTCGACAAGGGATCCGTCGCAGCCGAAGACAGTGATGCGATCTACGACGAGGCGGTGAAGGTGGTGGTGCGCGACAAGAAGTGCTCGACGTCCTACATCCAGCGCCGCCTCGGCATCGGCTACAACCGCGCCGCGTCCCTGGTCGAGCGTATGGAAAAGGAAGGCCTGGTCGGCGCACCCAACCATGTCGGCAAACGCGAAATCATCATGGGCCGGCGCCCGCCGGCGAGCGCGCCCGAGGATGACGGCGCGGACTGATCGGCAGCCCGCTTGAAGCGCACATAAAAAAGGCCGGTTACCCGGCCTTTTTCACCACAAGCGCATTGGCCTCAGCCGATCTTCTGGCCGGTCTTTGCCCAGTCGGCGAGGAACTGTTCCAGGCCCTTGTCGGTCAGCGGGTGCTTGACCAGCGCCTTCAGGGTCGCCGGGGGGGCGGTCACGACATCGGCGCCGATGAGGGCCGCCTGCTTGACGTGGTTCACGGTGCGCACCGAAGCGACGAGGATCTCAGTCTGGAAATCGTAATTGTCGTAGATCTGCCTGATCTCCTGGATCAGCTCCATGCCGTCGATGCCGATGTCGTCGACGCGGCCGACGAAGGGCGAGATGAACGAGGCACCGGCCTTGGCCGCCAGCAGCGCCTGGTTGGCCGAAAAGCACAGCGTGACGTTGACCAGGCGGTTCATCTCGGTGCGGATCGTCTTGCAGGCCTTGAGACCGTCCAGCGTCAGCGGCACCTTGATGCAGACATTGTCGGCGATCTTGGCCAGAACCTTGGCCTGCTGCATCATCTCGGAATATTCAGTGGCGGTGACTTCAGCCGAGACCGGACCCTTGACGATGTCGCAGATCTCTTTGGTCACGTCGGCGATCTTGCCGCCGGATTTGAGGATCAGCGACGGATTGGTGGTGACGCCGTCGAGCAGCCCCAGATCGTTCAGCTCACGGATATCCTTGACGTCGGCGGTGTCGACAAAAAATTTCATGGCGGGTCTCCTGAAGATTTTCATGTGCATGTCATGCACATTCGGGGTCGGCCTTTGATCTAGACCAAAGTCAGGGCAAGGTCACGCCTCATGATCGAAGATTCGCCCTTTGTCGCAGCCGCACCGGTGCTGGTGCCGATGCCCGCCGAACGCCCCTACACCTATGCCGTGCCGGCCGGCATGCGCGTGGTGCCGGGCTCGATCGTGCGCGTGCCGCTCGGGCCGCGGCAGGTCGCCGGCATCGTCTGGGATGGCGCGGTCGAGAAGGTCGACGCGAAAAAGCTGCGCCCCATCGAACAGGTCTTCGACTGCCCGCCGATCGACCGAGCGATGCGCCGTTTCGTCGACTGGGTGGCGCAGTACACGCTGTCGCCTCCGGGCATGGTGGCGCGCATGCTGCTCAGGGCGCCGGAGGCTTTCGACCCCGAACCCTGGATCGAAGGGCTGCAGCGCACGCTCCTCGCACCCGACCGGATGACGGGCGCCAGGCAGCGTGTGCTGGAGACGGCCGAAGGCGGCCTTGCCTGGACGCGCTCCGGCCTCGCTCACGCCGCCGGCGTGTCATCGACGGTGATTGACGGCCTGAGGGCGCAAGGCGTGTTCGAGACTGTGATGATCCCGCCGCGCCCGGTGGTGGCCGCGCCCGATACCGGCTACGCCATTCCGGAACTGATGCCGGACCAGAGCGACGCGGCGCAGATGCTGCGCGCCAATGTCGCAGCCGGCGTGTTCAACGTTGCGCTGCTCGACGGCGTCACCGGATCCGGTAAGACCGAGGTCTATTTCGAGGCGGTGGCGGCTGCGCTCGACCAGGGCAGGCAGGTGCTGATCCTGCTGCCGGAAATCGCGCTGACGCATGCCTTTCTCGAGCGCTTCCAGCAGCGCTTCGGCGCCAAGCCGGGCGAATGGCATTCCGACCTGCCGCCGCGGATGCGCGAGCGGGTTTGGCGGCAAGTGGCGGAAGGCGGCGTGCGGGTCGTCGCCGGCGCGCGCTCGGCGCTGTTCCTGCCGTTCAAGGAGCTCGGCCTGATCGTCGTCGATGAGGAGCACGACCCTGCCTACAAGCAAGAGGACCGCGTCTTCTACAATGCGCGTGATATGGCCGTGGTGCGCGGCCATATCGGCAGCTTTCCGGTGGTGCTGGCGTCGGCGACGCCATCGGTCGAAAGCCGGGTCAATGCGAGCCAAGGTAAATACAACAGAGCCGTTCTTTCCGCTCGCTTCGCCGAGGCAGCACTTCCTCATCTGAAGGCGGTCGACATGCGGCGCGCGCCGCCGGCGCGTGGCGGCTTCCTGTCGCCGGTGCTGCTCGACCAGATGCGCCAGACGCTGGAGAGGAAGGAGCAGTCGCTATTGTTCCTCAACCGGCGCGGCTATGCGCCGCTGACGCTGTGCCGGGTCTGCGGCCACCGCTTCGGCTGCCCGGTCTGCTCGGCCTGGCTGGTCGAGCACCGTTTTCGCGGCCAGTTGGTCTGCCATCATTGCGGGCACAATGAGCGCCGCCCCGAAGCCTGCCCGGAATGCGGCACGCTCGATCATCTGGTCGCCTGCGGGCCGGGCGTCGAGCGGATCGCCGAGGAGGTCGTTACGCATTTTCCCGACGCGCGCACCATCGTCTTGTCGTCCGACCTGATGGGCGGCGTGCGGCGGCTGCGGCTGGAGCTGGAGGCGATCGCCGATGGCGAGGCCGACATCGTCATCGGCACGCAGCTCGTCGCCAAGGGCCACAACTTTCCCAACATGACCCTGGTTGGCGTTGTCGATGCCGACCTCGGCCTTGCCAATGGCGATCCGCGCGCCGCCGAGCGGACGTTCCAGCTGCTCAGCCAGGTCACCGGCCGCGCCGGCCGCACCGGCAAGAAGAGCCTTGGCCTGCTGCAGACTTTTCAGCCCGAGCATCCGGTGATGCGGGCAATCGTCTCCGGCGACGCCGAGGCGTTTTACGAACGTGAGATCGCCGAGCGCGAACGGGCCGCACTGCCGCCCTTCGGTCGGCTCGCCGGCGTCATCGTCAGTGCGGTGACGCGGGCGGAAGCCGAGGGCCATGCACGCGGCCTGCGCCGCGCCGCGCCCGAGGCGTCAGATCTGTTCGTGCTGGGTCCAGCCGAGGCGCCGTTGTCCCTGCTCGGCGGCCGCCACCGCTTCCGTCTGCTGATCCAGGGCGAACGGCGCGCCGACATGCAAGGTTTTATTCGCGCGATGCTTGCCAATGGGCCGAAGCAGCGCGGCTCGGTCAGGGTGCAGGTGGATATCGATCCGCAGAGTTTTTTGTAGTTGCCGGGCGCTTGGTAGGTGGATTCAAATAGGTACGTCGGGCGGCTCAAAACTCGGCATCTCGTGACGGCGATTCGTTTCGCTCAAATTCGATGCCGCCGGGATACCGAGTAACCAATCAGCCAAATTTCTCCGACTGTCTTGCGGATAGAGCTTTCGCCCTTCATCGTCCGGGACGATCATGGCAGCCGGCCTGCCGTTTTCTGTGATGATGGTTGGCTCGCCATTTCCCGCGGCCTCCACAATTGCCGAGAGTGTCGCCTTGGCCTGCTGAAGCTGAACGGTTTTCACTGCGACCTCCTTGTGGTCTCATGTGTTTATAGTATCGAGGATCGCCTAGGAAAAGGAACAGCTCGCGCAATGAAAACCCTTGGCCTTCTGGGCGGCATGAGCTGGGAATCGACGGCCATCTACTATCGGCTGCTCAACGAGATCGTGCGCGAGCGGCTGGGCGGCTTGCATTCGGCCAGGCTTCTGCTCTGGTCATTCGACTTCGCCGAAATCGCCGAGCGGCAGCATCATGGCGACTGGGATGGCGCCGGTGTGCTTCTCGTCGAAGCCGCACGCAAGCTCGAGGCCGGCGGCGCGGAGGGTCTGCTTTTGTGCACCAACACCATGCACAGACTGGCCGACCAAGTGCAGGCGTCGGTGTCGATCCCGCTGATCCACATCGCCGATGCCACCGCGGTGGCGGTCAAGCGCGCCGGCATGCAGCGTCCGGCACTGCTGGCGACGCGCTTCACCATGGAGCAGGATTTCTACAAGGGCCGGCTCGCCGACAGATTTGGCTTGAACCCTGTCGTACCCGATAGTGCCGGGCGCGACATGGTCCATCGCGTCATCTACGACGAGTTGTGCCAGGGCATCGTCAAGGAGACTTCAAAGGCGGCCTATATCGCCGAGACCGAGCGCCTGCGCCGCGAAGAGGCGGCCGACAGCGTCATCATGGGCTGCACCGAGATCACCATGCTCATAGGCGAGCAGGATTTCGACATCCCGGTCTTCGACACGACGCGCATCCATGCCGAGGCGGCTGTGGAATTCGCGCTCGGTTGATGCGCGCCGCCTAAAGTGCGTGGATCCATCTGGCGCGCTTCTTTTCCTCCGCTAGAATGCCCGGAATTTCAAAACAGGCATTTCGAGGGGACAAGATGGATTTTGCGCTTCCATGGCCGACGAGCCAGGGCGAATGGCTGGCCTGGTCGAGCGCCGTCGTCACCGTGCTGCTCGGTCTTTTGTTTTTTCTGGCCCCTGGCCTCGCCTTCCATGCCCTGCGCTTGCAGGTCAAACCAGAGAAGGCTGCGGCGATCGCCGAGGGGCGCGGCAGGATGTCGGGCTTCTATCTCGGCGTCGGCCTGTGCTGTATCCTGCTGGCGCAGCCGCTGATCTACATGGCGCTTGGCTTCTCCTGGCTGTTCACCGCCTTCGGCCGGCTGCTGTCGATGATGTCGGATGGCGCCAACACGCCTTTCAATTGGGTTTCCATTGTGGTGGAATTGGTGCTGGCGGCGTTGCCGCTCGCCTTTGCCTTCGGCTTTCTGCCTTGAATCGTTGGGTATTCCGCGATGGAAGACGGGTGACTTTCGCCGGATGCGACAATAGTGCCTGAAAACCATGCGGAACGACGCATTGCGGTCTTAAAATGCCTGTGCTAGACGGCAATCGACTTTCGGCCGGGGATAGCGGAAGCCGCGTCTCCGTGCTTGAAAAAATGCAGTAAGGTCAAAGATTTAGCCAGAGTTTTTGCTCGCGCCAACAATCTACGGCCTGTCAGACAAGAGAAAAGACGGTCCGTGGCTCAATCGTCATCGCCAATCTCAGGTGTCGCAGAACGCTATGCGGGTTCGCTGTTCGAACTCGCCCTGCAGGCAAATTCCGTGGCCAAGGTCGAAGCTGACCTCAACAGCTTCGAAGCCATGCTCGCGGGCAGCGCTGATCTCACCCGGCTGATCAACAGCCCGGTGTTCTCCAGCGAGGACCAGGCGAAGGCCATCGCGGCAATCGCCGACAAGGCCGGGATTGCCGGCCTCACCGGCAATTTCCTGCGCGTCGTCGCCCGTAACCGCCGGCTGTTCGCCATTCCCGGCATGATCAGGGCGTTCCGCCAGATATCAGCCGAACATCGTGGCGAGACCGCTGCTGAAGTGACGTCGGCTCACGAACTGACGGCTGCCCAGCAGACCGAACTCAAGGCGGCGCTGAAGAGCGTTGCCGGCAAGGACGTGGCTATCTCCGTCACCGTCGATCCGTCGCTGCTCGGCGGGCTGGTGGTCAAGATGGGCTCGCGCCAGATCGATACGTCGCTCAAAACCAAACTCAATTCGCTCAAGCTTGCACTGAAAGAGGTCGGCTGATGGACATCCGCGCCGCGGAAATTTCCGCAATTCTGAAAGACCAGATCAAGAATTTCGGCAAGGAGGCCGAGGTCTCCGAAGTCGGACAGGTGTTGTCCGTCGGTGACGGTATCGCCCGCGTCTACGGCCTCGACAATGTCCAGGCCGGCGAAATGGTCGAATTCCCCGGCGGCATCCGCGGCATGGCGCTCAACCTCGAAGCCGACAATGTCGGCGTCGTCATCTTCGGCGCCGACCGCGACATCAAGGAAGGCGACATCGTCAAGCGCACTGGCGCCATCGTCGACGTCCCCGTCGGCCCAGGCCTGCTCGGCCGCGTCGTCGACGCGCTCGGTAATCCGATCGACGGCAAGGGTCCGATCAAGGCGGTCGAGCGCAAGCGCGTCGACGTCAAGGCGCCCGGCATCATTCCGCGCAAGTCGGTGAACGAGCCGATGTCGACCGGCCTCAAGGCCATCGATGCGCTGATCCCGGTCGGCCGCGGCCAGCGCGAGCTGGTCATCGGCGATCGCCAGACCGGCAAGACCGCCATCATCCTCGACACGATGCTCAACCAGAAGTCGGTGCACGACAACGGCCCCGAGAAGGAAAAGCTCTACTGCGTCTACGTCGCCGTCGGCCAGAAGCGCTCGACCGTCGCGCAGTTCGTCAAGGTGCTGGAAGAGCGCGGCGCGCTCGAATATTCGATCATCGTCGCCGCCACCGCTTCCGATCCGGCACCGATGCAGTTCCTGGCGCCGTTCGCCGGCGCCACCATGGGCGAATATTTCCGCGACAATGGCATGCACGCGCTGATCAGCTACGACGATCTGTCGAAGCAGGCCGTCGCCTATCGCCAGATGTCGCTGCTGCTGCGTCGCCCGCCGGGCCGCGAAGCCTATCCGGGCGACGTCTTCTACCTGCACTCGCGCCTGCTCGAGCGCGCGGCCAAGCTCAACGACGATCTGGGCGGTGGTTCGCTGACCGCGCTGCCGATCATCGAAACGCAGGCCAACGACGTGTCGGCCTATATCCCGACCAACGTGATCTCGATCACCGACGGCCAGATCTTCCTCGAGACCAACCTGTTCTTCCAGGGCATTCGTCCTGCGGTGAACGTCGGTCTGTCGGTCAGCCGCGTCGGTTCGGCCGCGCAGATCAAGGCGATGAAGCAGGTTGCCGGTTCGATCAAGGGCGAGCTTGCGCAGTACCGCGAAATGGCGGCCTTCGCGCAGTTCGGCTCGGATCTCGATGCCGCCACCCAGCGCCTGCTCAACCGCGGATCGCGCCTCACCGAACTCCTGAAGCAGCCGCAGTTCTCGCCGCTGAAGACGGAAGAGCAGGTCGCGGTGATCTTCGCCGGCGTCAACGGCTATCTCGACAAGCTGCCGGTCAACCAGGTCGGCAAGTTCGAGCATGGCCTGCTCAGCCACATGCGTTCGGCCGGCAAGGACGTCCTCGAAGCCATCCGCAAGGAAAAGGCGCTGTCGGACGATCTGCGCGCCAAGCTGAAGGCCGAGATCGACGCTTTCGCCAAGACCTTCGCCTGAGCGAATTGCAAGACGGGATCAGGTTTGAAGCATGCCTTCATTAAAAGACCTTCGTAACCGTATCGCCTCGGTCAAGGCGACGCAGAAGATCACCAAGGCGATGCAGATGGTCGCCGCGGCGAAGCTGCGCCGTGCGCAAGAGGCTGCGGAAGCGGCGCGCCCCTATTCGGAGCGCATGGGTTCCGTGCTGGCCAACATAACCCAGGCAATCGGCGGCGGCGGCGATGCCCCGGCGCTGATGACCGGCACCGGCAAGGATGACGTGCATCTGCTCGTCGTCTGCACCGCCGAGCGCGGCCTGTGCGGCGGCTTCAATTCGCAGATCGCCCGCCTTGCCCGCGACCATATCCGCAAGCTTTTGGCCGACGGCAAGCAGGTCAAGATCATCTGCGTCGGCAAGAAGGGTTTCGACATCCTGCGCCGCGACTACGCGTCGATGATCATCGACCGAGTCGACCTGCGCGAGGTCAAGACACTCGGCTTCGTCAATGCCGATGCCATCGCCAAGAAGGTCATCCACCTCTTCAACGAAGGCGGCTTCGACATCTGCACGCTGTTCTATTCGCAGTTCAAGTCGGTGATCAGCCAGATCCCGACCGCGCAGCAGATCATTCCGGCCGGCATTGCTTCGGCTCCTGCCGAGGCGATTGATGGCGGCAACGCCGTCTACGAATATGAGCCGGAGCCGGGCGAAATCCTCTCCGACCTCATTCCGCGCAACATCTCCGTGCAGGTTTTCCGGGCGCTGCTCGAAAACGTGGCCGGCGAAATGGGCGCCAAGATGAGCGCCATGGACAATGCGACGCGCAACGCCGGCGACATGATCAACAAGCTGTCGATCACCTACAATCGCCAGCGGCAGGCGCAGATCACCAAGGAACTGATCGAAATCATTTCGGGCGCCGAGGCGCTCTAGGCGTGGTTCGCGGGTCATCGACCCGCGACTGGACCGCGTGAGAAACAAAGGACGAAAAAGGGTAAAGACGATGGCGAAAGCAGCGACCCCCCAGAAGGCAGCCCCCAAGGCCGCAGCCGCGAAAACCGCAGCCCCCGCGAAGGCGGCGGCAAAGGCTCCAGTAGCAGCCGCGAAGGCCGCCCCGGCCAAGGCGGCAGCACCGGCGAAGGCCGCCGCTGCCAAGACATCGGCAGTGGCCAGCAAGGCAACCGGCGTTGTCGGCAAGGTTCGCCAGGTCATCGGCGCCGTTGTCGACGTGCAGTTCGGCGATCACCTGCCGGCGATCCTGAACGCGCTCGAGACGACCAATGTCGGCAACCGCCTGGTGCTCGAAGTTGCCCAGCATCTGGGTGAAAACACCGTGCGCTGCATCGCCATGGACTCGACCGAAGGTCTGGTTCGCGGCCAGGAAGTGCGTGACACCGGCGCGCCGATCACCGTGCCGGTCGGCCCGGGCATGCTCGGCCGCATCATCAACGTCATCGGCGAGCCGGTCGACGAAGAAGGCCCGGTCGACGCGACCGAAATGCGCTCCATCCACCAGCCGGCTCCCACCTATGTCGAGCAGTCGACGGAAGCACAGATCCTGATCACGGGCATCAAGGTGCTCGACCTCTTGGCCCCCTACGCCAAGGGCGGCAAGATCGGCCTGTTCGGCGGCGCCGGCGTCGGCAAGACCGTGCTGATCCAGGAACTGATCAACAACATCGCCAAGGCGCATGGCGGCTATTCGGTGTTCGCCGGCGTCGGCGAGCGCACCCGCGAAGGCAACGATCTGTATCACGAGTTCATCGAATCCGGCGTCAACAAGAAGGGCGGCGGCGAAGGCTCCAAGGCCGCACTCGTCTATGGCCAGATGAACGAGCCGCCGGGCGCGCGCGCCCGCGTCGGCCTGACCGGCCTGACGGTTGCGGAATACTTCCGCGACCAGGGCCAGGACGTGCTGTTCTTCGTCGACAACATCTTCCGCTTCACGCAGGCTGGTTCGGAAGTGTCGGCTCTGCTCGGCCGTATTCCTTCGGCCGTGGGCTATCAGCCGACGCTCGCCACCGACATGGGCGCGCTGCAGGAACGTATCACCACCACCACCAAGGGCTCGATCACGTCCGTGCAAGCCATCTACGTGCCCGCCGACGATCTGACTGATCCGGCGCCGGCGACCTCGTTCGCCCACCTTGACGCGACCACGACGTTGAACCGCGCCATCGCCGAAAAGGGCATTTATCCGGCGGTCGATCCGCTGGATTCGACCTCGCGCATGCTCGACCCGCTGGTCGTCGGCGACGAACACTATGGCGTCGCCCGCCAGGTGCAGTCGATCCTCCAGCGCTACAAGTCGCTGCAGGACATCATCGCCATTCTGGGCATGGACGAGCTGTCGGAAGAGGACAAGCAGACCGTGGCCCGCGCCCGCAAGATCGAGCGCTTCCTGTCGCAGCCGTTCTTCGTCGCCGAAGTGTTCACCGGCGCGCCGGGCAAGCTGGTCGACCTCGCCGACACCATCAAGGGCTTCAAGGGCCTCTGCAACGGCGACTACGATCACCTGCCGGAAGCCGCCTTCTACATGGTCGGCGGCATCGAGGAAGCAGTCGAGAAGGCACAGCGCCTCGCGGCTGAAGCGGCATAATTCAGGGAATAGGGAGTAGTCAGTAGTGAGTAGGGAATAGCAGCTGCGTGATGTGGGCCGGTTAGGGCCACTTACTACTGACTAGTTCCTATTCCCTACTCACTAAATTGATCATGGCTGAAGCTTTCAAGTTCGAACTGGTCTCGCCGGAACGCCTGCTGGTTTCTGAGCAGGTCGAATCCGTCGTCATTCCGGGCGCCGAAGGCGAGATGACCGTCATGGCGCATCACGCCCCGGTCATGACCACGATCAAGCCGGGCGTCGTCACCGTGAAGACCGCGGCGGGCGGCGAAGAACGCTATGTGGTGTTCGGCGGCTTCGCCGACATCGTTCCGGCCGGCTGCACGCTGCTGGCGGAATCGGCTGTCGCCGTGAAGGATGTCGACCGCGCCGATCTCGCGCGCCGCATCCAGGAAGCCAAAGAAGACGCTGCCGACGCCAAGGACGACGAGGCTCGCAGCAAGGCGGAGCAGTTCCTTAGCCAACTCACCACGCTGGAAGGCGCCATCCTGCCGGCTTGAAATTCGGTTTCGATGAAAGAGTAAAAAGCGGGGCCTTGCCTCGCTTTTTTGTTTGTTGGACAGTCGCGCTGCCTTGGGATGGGGGTGGGCCGGTGACGGAAGAAACAGCGCAACGAGAAACAGCCTCACGCTCCTGGTGGTCGACGGCCCTGGTGTCGGCCTTTGGCGGTCCATTCGGCGGATTTCTGTGGATCGGCAGCGGCAAGCCGGCGGTTGCCAGCCTGGTGGTGATCAGCGCCATCGTTTTCGCACTCGCCTACACCGGATTTCCGGTGCTGCCGGGAACCGATCTTGCCTGGCTGGCCAATTTTTCAGGTATCGGTTCGATGATCCTGGGGGCAGCGCTCGTCCTGCCCTTCGCCCATCGGTTCAAGCCGGTGAGATGGTATGCGCACGGATTTTGGGTGCTGGTGCTTGTCTTTCTGACTACCTATCCGGCTGCATTTGCGATCCGTTCGTTTCTGTTCCAGCCGTTTTCGATACCATCCAGCAGTATGGTGCCGACATTGCAAGGCGGCGACTATCTCTTCGTCTCCAAATTCGCATATGGCTACAGCCGCTACAGCGTGCCGTTCAATCTGTTGCCGATAGAAGGCCGCATGTTCGGCGCGGAGCCCAAGCGAGGGGATGTGGTGGTGTTCAAATTCCCGCCCGACCCCAGCGTGGATTACATCCAGCGGATCGTCGGTCTACCCGGGGACAAGATCCAGATGGTCAATGGCGTGCTGCACATCAACGATGTGGCCGTCGGCCTCAAGGATGCAGGCACTTTCTCCTACGAGGAACGCGAGCAACCTGCCAGGCTTGAACGGGAGACCCTGCCGGGTGGTGTCACCCATTTCGTTCTCGACCTGACGGACAGTTCCATCGGCGACAACACGCGGGAATTTGAGGTGCCCGAAGGCCACTATTTCATGCTGGGCGACAATCGCGACAATGCCTCCGACAGCCGATTCATGGTCGGCTTCGTTCCCTACGAAAACCTCGTCGGCAAGGCCGTGCGATTGTTCTGGAATTCAAAAGGCACGGAGTATTCTTCCCGGCAAACGCTGGACGGTTCGGTCGGCAAATAAGCCTGAATCGAGTTGGTTCGGACCCGCACCAAGTCTGGTTGATGACTACTTCATATCTATGCCGAGCGCGGCGAAGGCCAAGGTCGGACCGTCGCGTCGCAGGTGGACGAGATGCACAGCCACAAGTTCGATCAACGTCTGGCGTTCGGCGTGATCCCCAGCGAAGCCGGCCAGGTCGAACACCGCGGTCACGGTTTCATTCGCCGGCAGTTGCTCACTCAAAAGTTCCGTCAACGCCGCGTCGAGCGGATCGGTGAAATGGCCCTCCGGCAAGGTTTTCCCTCGCGCGGCGCAGGCGGCGATCCAGGCAGCCACCACCAGGGTCAGATGGACCAGTTCGGTACCGGCTTCCAGGCATTCGATGGCGGAAGCGATGATGCGCTGCGGCAGTTTCTGGCTGCCGTCATTGGCGATCTGCGCCGTGCGATGGGCAAGTGCAGTGTTGGAAAAACGCTCCGCGAGCTCCGCAATATAGGCGCTCGTGTCCAATCCGGCATCCTCGGGCAGGGTCGGGATCGCTTCGGCCCACAAGGCATCGACGAATTGGCGGATCGCCGGGTCGGCGAAGGCGCGGTCGACGGTGGCATGACCGCTGAGCAGGCCAAGATAGGCGATGGCCGAATGCGAGCCGTTGAGCAGCCTGAGCTTCATGTCCTCGAACGGGCCGACGTCGCGAACCATGGTGACGCCGAATTGTTCCCACGCGGGCCGGCCAGTCGGGAACTTATCTTCGACCACCCACTGACAAAACGGCTCGGTCATCACGGGCCAGGCGTCCTCGACGCCGAGTTCTTCAGCGATCCGCGCCCGATCGGCGTCGGTGGTTGCCGGCACGATGCGATCGACCATGCTGGAGGGAAACGCGACCTGGTGTGCGATGTGGTCGGCAATTCCGACATCACTCGATTGAGCGAGCCCGGCATCTCGCAACTGGGCGAATTCGACCAACAGCCGGTGCAGCGTGGCTCCGTTGGCCGGCAAATTGTCGCAACACAGGACAGTGAAGGGCGGCGTGCCGGCGGCGCGTCGCAGGGCAAGCGCCTCGGTCAGGAAACCATGCGCTGTCTTCGGCATCCGGGGATTGGCCAGATCATGGACGATATCGGGATGGGCGGCATCCAATCCCCCGCCTGCCGCCCTCAGATAGGCTTTTTCGGTGATCGTCAGCGTGACGATGCGGGTGTGCGGATCGGTCAGCGTGGCCAGCACCGCGCCCGGATTCTCCGGCGCCACCAGCATCGCACCGATCGAGCCGATGACCTGAAGCTTTTCGGTTCCACTGCTTCTGATCGCCAGCGTGTAGAGCCCGTCCTGCGGCGTGAGAGCGTCGCGCGTGTCGGTGCTGCGCAGCGAAACGCCTGTTATGCCCCAATCCGCCTCGCCTGCCGCCAGGCAATCGTCGACATAGGCTGCCTGATGGGCGCGGTGGAAGGCGCCGACACCAAGGTGCACGATGCCCGGGACGACGCGGCTGCGATCATACGCAGGTGTCGCGATCGAAGCCGGCAGTGCGCGCACGGTCTTCGTGGAAAGGCGTTCGGTCGTCGTGGTGCGACTGGTCTGGTCGGATGACATGAGTGGCCTCGGCAGGGATCGGCAAAGCGGCGTAACATTCGATTTCCTGCCACACAATGGGTCGAAAAGTCATCATACAACAATCGCAATTTTGTATGTTGACATTATTTCTTGCCGCCCCTACCGATAGTGGCTTGGGAGGATGATCGTGGCACTGACCCATGCGGATTTGCTGTTTCCCGCCGAGGCGCATTCGCGCGCGATTGCCCGTGATCTCTATGCCGGGATCAAGGACCTGCCCCTTGTCAGCCCGCATGGTCACACCGATCCGCGCTGGTATGCGCTGAACGAGCCATTCCCGGATCCGGCGCAACTGCTCATCGTCCCGGATCACTACATCTTCCGCATGCTGTTCAGCCAAGGCGTCCGCCTTGAGGATCTCGGCGTGGCGACGCTCGACGGCGCGCCGGTCGAGACCGACGGCAGGGCGATCTGGCGGCTTTTTGCCGAGCACTATCATCTGTTTCGCGGCACGCCGACCCGGCTGTGGTTCGATCATGTGCTCGCCGATCTGTTCGGCATCGACGAACCGCTGACCGCGGCGACTGCCGACCGCCACTACGACACCATCGCGACGCTGCTGCAGTGGGAGAATTTTCGCCCGCGCGCGCTGTTCGAGCGTTTCAACATCGAGGTCATCGCGACCACGGAAGGCGCGCTCGACGATCTCCAATGGCACCAGATGATTCGCGACAGCGGCTGGCAGGGCCGCGTTATCACCGCCTATCGGCCGGACGCGGTCGTCGACCCAGATTTCGAAGGGTTTTCAACCAATCTCGACCGGCTCGGTGAGATCACCGGCTGCGACACCGGCAATTGGGCCGGCTATCTCGATGCGCATCGCCAGCGGCGTGCCTTCTTCAAAAGCTTCGGCGCGACTTCGTCGGATCATGGCCATCCGACGGCCGAGACCGCCAATCTTTCGGATGCGGCGGCGCAAGAGCTGTTCAATCGGATTCGCCGTGGTTCCGACGATGAGCGCGAGCGAAAACTGTTCCGCGCCCAGATGCTGACCGAGATGGCCAAGATGAGCCTCGACGATGGACTGGTCCTGCAGATCCATCCCGGCTCCTGGCGCAATCATTCGCCCGCGATCTTCCAGAAATTCGGCCGCGACAAGGGTTTCGATATCCCGACCAGGACCGATTATGTGACGGCGCTGAAGCCGCTGCTCGACTGCGTCGGGCTGGAGCGCGACCTCACCGTCATCCTGTTCACGCTCGACGAGACCAGTTATGCGCGCGAGCTGGCGCCGCTGGCCGGTGTCTACCCGGCGCTGAAGCTCGGGCCGGCATGGTGGTTCCACGACAGCCCGGAAGGCATGCGGCGCTTCCGCGAGATGACCACCGAGACGGCCGGCTTCTACAACACCGTCGGTTTCAACGACGACACCCGTGCCTTTCCATCGATCCCGGCGCGTCACGATGTGGCGCGGCGAGTCGACTGCGCGTTCCTGGCGCGTCTCGTCGCCGAGCATCGGCTGCGCGAGGACGAGGCGCATGAGCTGGCGCGGGAACTGACCTATACGCTGGCGAAAAAGGCGTATCGGCTCTGAAGGGGCAACTCGCCCGCAATGCAAAGGGAGGAAACCATGTTGCATTTTTCAAGACTGACGGGAGTTGCGCTACTCGCCGCCGCACTGATGGCCGGAACGGCAAGCGCCCAGACGGTTCTGCGCTCGTCCGACACCCACCCGGACGGCTATCCGACGGTCGAGGCAGTCAAATATTTCGGCGAGCTTGTAAAGGAGCGTACGGCCGGCCGCTATGCGGTCGAGCTCTATCATTCCGCGCAGCTCGGCGAAGAAAAGGACACGATCGAGCAGGTTCGCACCGGCGTGATCGACCTCAACCGCATCTCGATGGCGCCGTTCAACGGGCTCATTCCCGAAACCACGGTGCCCTCGCTGCCCTACATCTTCCGCTCGGAAGACCATATGCACAAGGTCATGGACGGGGCGGTCGGCGACCAGATCGCGGCGGCGTTCGAACAGGTCGGGCTGGTGCTGCTCGCCTTTTACGACAGCGGCGCGCGCTCCTTCTACAATTCGAAGAAACCGATCAACTCATTAGCCGATCTGTCCGGCATGAAGTTCCGCGTCATCCAGTCCGACATCTTCGTCGACATGGTGGCGGCACTCGGCGCCAACGCGACGCCGATGCCGTATGGCGAGGTGTATTCGGCGATCGAGACCGGGGTCATCGACGGCGCGGAAAACAATTTTCCGAGCTACGACACCGCCAAGCATGCGGAAGTCGCCAAGTTCTATTCGCTCGACGAGCACACTATGGTGCCGGAAGCCTTCGTCATGGCGAAGTCGAGCTGGGACAAGCTGACGCCGGAGGATCAGGCGATCTTCAAGGCGGCCGCCAAGGAGAGCGTCGCCAGGCAGCGCGAGCTGTGGACCGCCAAGGTCAAGGAATCGCGCGCCAAGGTCGAGGCGGCCGGTTCGCAGATCACGACGCCGGACAAGCAGCCCTTCATCGACGCCATGGGTCCGGTCTACGAGAAGCATGTCAAGGACGACAAGCTGAAGGCCATGGTCGAAGCCATCAAGGCCGTGCAGTGATCAAGCGGCGGCGCGGGCATTCCGCGCCGCCGTCCTCTTGCGGAGAGAACCGGTGACCTCCAGCCCAGAACACAGACCGCCCCTGTCCGGCGTCGCGCGCATGATGTCGCGCGTCAGCACAGCGGCGCTATGGGTCGCAGGCATCGGGCTGGTGCTGATGACCGCCTTCGTCGCCTGGCAGGTGTTCGGTCGTTATGTCCTGAACCGCTCGCCAAGCTGGACCGAGCAGGGCTCGGTGATGCTGATGAGCTGGTTCATTTTCCTCGGCGCTGCCGTCGGCGTGCGCGAGAACTATCACCTCGGCTTCGACGTCCTGCTCTACGTACTGCCCAAAGGCGGCAAGCGTTGGCTGCGGATGATCTCGGACCTCGTCGCGCTCGCCTTCGGCATCGGTATGATCTGGTATGGTAGCCAACTGGTCGCATTGACCTGGGGCGCTACCTTGCCGTCGCTCGGCATATCGGGGGGCTGGGACTACGTCCCGCTGGTCGCGGGAGGCGTGCTCGTCGTGCTCTTCACGCTGGAGCGCATCGTGCTTCGCCTCTCCGGTGCGCCGATCGACGATGTGCTCGATGAACTGCCGCCGGCGGAAGTCGCAACCGAGCTCGACACGGCGAACGTGAAGGTCTGACGCCATGGAACTCTGGATTCTCTTCGGCGTCTTCACCCTTCTGATGCTTATCGGCACGCCGATCGCTTTCTGCCTCGGCGTCGCAAGCTTTGCCACCGTCCTCTATATGGGCCTGCCGCCGCTCATCGTGTTCCAGCGCCTGAATTCCGGCATGAGCGTCTTTTCGCTGCTGGCCATTCCCTTCTTCATCTATGCCGGCGACTTGATGGTGCGCGGCGGCATCGCCAGCAAGATCGTTGCCTTCGCCGGCTCGCTCGTCGGCCATTTGCGAGGAGGCCTCGGGCAGGTCAACATTGCGACCGCTACACTGTTCGGCGGCATTTCGGGGTCCGCGGTGGCCGAGGCAGCGGCGGTCGGCGGCTTGATGATCCCGCAGATGAAGGCGCGTGGATATGGAGCGGATTACGCCGTCAACGTCACGTCGATGGCAGCGCTGATCGCGCTGCTCCTGCCGCCGTCGCACAACATGATCATCTACTCGATCTCGGCAGGTGGAAAGATCTCCATCGCCGACCTGTTCACGGCCGGCATCATTCCGGGCCTGCTGTTGGCCCTGTCGCTGATGATCACCGCCTATTTCGTGGCGCGCTCCCGCGGCTATCCGACCGAGCCGTTTCCGGGCTTCACCGCCGTCGCGCATCTCTTCGCTGTCGCGGTGCCCGGCCTGCTGCTGATCGCGATCATCTTCGGTGGCGTACGATCGGGCGTTTTCACGGCGACCGAGAGTTCCTGTGTCGCGGTCATCTATGCGTTGCTCGTCACTGTCTTCGTTTACCGGCAGATGACTTGGGAAGGTTTCGTTCATGCCACCCATGGTGCCGTGCGCACCACGGCCATGGTGCTGCTCATCATCGGCATGGCGGCGGCGTTCTCGTGGTTGATGGCCTTCCTGAAAGTGCCGGCAGCGCTCATAGCCTCCATGAACGCGATCTCGGACGATCCGCTGGTCGTGCTTCTCCTGCTCAACGTCTTGATGCTGTTCCTCGGCACCTTCATGGACATGGGGCCGACGATCATCATCTGCACGCCGATCTTCCTGCCCGTGGCGCAAGCCTACGGCGTCGACCCGGTACATTTTGGCGTTATCATGATCCTCAACTTCGGCATCGGGCTGAATACGCCGCCGGTGGGCGCTGTGCAGTTCGTGGCGTGCGCAGTGGGCAAGATATCCGTCTGGGAGGCGATGCGCTCGATCTGGCCGTTCTATGGGGCCGGGCTCGTGGTACTGGGGCTCGTCACTTATATTCCGGCCATTTCGCTCTGGCTACCGAGCGTCTTCAAATAGGGGCGACATGGCATCGGACACCGCAACCGACCTCAGGGTCGAGAGAAAACCCAAACTGTCGGAGACAGTAGTCACGACGATCCGCAAGCAGTTGCAGGCGGGTGAGATCCTGCCCGGCCATAAATTGCCGACCGAAGGCCAACTGACCGAAACCTTCGGCGTCAGCCGCACCGTCATCCGCGAGGCGCTGGCCAAGCTTGCCGCCGACGGGCTGGTCGAACCGCGCCAGGGCGCCGGTGTCTTCGTCACAGAGCACATCTCGACAATGTTCGGCGCGCTGGCCGCGGACATGGGCAGCAAGGATTCGATCGCGCTCAACGTGCTCGAAGTGCGGCTGGCGATCGAGATTGAATCGGCCGGGATCGCCGCCGTCCGCCGCAATGCCGCGCAGGAGGCGGCGATCCAGGAAGCCTTCTTCGAATTCGAGCGGCTGCTGCTTGCCAGCGAGCCGACCGGTCCGGCCGACCTCGCCTTCCATCGCGCGATCGCCAGCGCCACCAGCAACCCATTCTATGTCGAGATGCTCGACGTGCTCGGCCGGCGCGCCATCCCGTGCGACGTGACTTCGCCCTGGTCGACCGAATTGGCGCAATCCGATAGCTACCAGCGCGGACTGCAGCGCGAGCACCTGGTGATCCTCAACGCCATTACCTCTGGCGATGCCGAGGCCGCGCGAGAGGCGATGCGCGCGCACCTCACCGCCAGCCAGCAGCGTTACCGCGAACGCCTGCATGCGCGTCAGGCTTTTTATTCCAGTTCGGTCAAGGCCGCCGCCGGCGAATGACCCATCTCAAGTCAGGATTGAAATGAACCAGAGCCACACCGACTATACATCCCGCTTTGCCATCGACCCGGTCGCCGCCGCGGCGATGGGAACCGATGAGCTGCGCCACAACTTTCACATTGACGGCCTGTTCCAGCCCGGCCGCATCAGCCTGACCTACACACATTACGACCGCATGATCGTCGGCGGCGCCGTGCCGACGGACGCCGCGCTTCAACTGGAAACGATCAAGCCGACCGGCACCAAGAACTTTCTCGACCGTCGCGAGCTGATCGCCGTCAACATCGGCGGTGCAGGCGTCATCAAGGCCGGCGGCCAGTCCTTCGAATTGCAGGCGCGCGACATGCTCTATCTCGGCATGGGCATCGCTGATGTGTCGTTCGCGTCGGCCGATGCAGATGCGCCGGCCAAATTCTATCTGCTCAGCGCGCCGGCGCATCAGGCCTGGCCCAGCCGGCTGATCCGCATCGGCGACGCCAAGCGCCTCGATCTCGGCAGCAAGGACACCTGCAACGAGCGTTCGATCTTCCAGTTCATCCATGCCGACGGCGTGAAGACCTGCCAGCTGGTGGTCGGCATGACTCAGCTGGCGCCGGGCTCGGTGTGGAACACCATGCCGTGCCATGTGCATGACCGGCGCATGGAGGCCTATCTCTATTTCGACCTGGCGGAGACGGCACGCGTCTTCCACTTCATGGGCGAGCCGGACGAGACGCGCCATATCGTCATGGGCAACGAGGAAGCGGTGCTGTCGCCGGGCTGGTCGATCCATTCGGGCGCCGGCACTTCCAATTATGCTTTCATCTGGGCGATGGCTGGCGACAATGTCGACTATACCGATGTCGACCCGGTGGCGTTGAGCGATCTGCGGTGAGCGACCCCTTCAGCCTTGCCGGAAAACGTTTCCTGGTCACCGGCGCCAACACCGGCATCGGCCAGGGCATCGCCGTATCGATCGTACGCGCCGGGGGCGCGGTGGTCGGCGTCGGCCGCTCGTCGATGGACGATACGGCAGACAAGGTCGCCGCGCTGGGAGGGCAATTCGAGGCGGTCAGCGCCGACCTTGCCGACATTTCGGCCGCCGGCCCGTTGCACGACCGGATCTGGGACGAAAGCGGTCCGCTCGACGGGCTGGTCAACAATGCCGGCATCATCCGCCGCGCCGATGCCGTCGATCTCAGCGAGGCCGATTGGGACGACGTCATGGACGTCAACCTGAAAACGGTTTTTTTGCTCTGCCAAAGCTTTGCAAGGCGTGCCTTGGCAGCTGAGCGGAAGGGCAAGATCGTCAACATTGCCTCCGTGCTGAGTTTCCAGGGTGGCATCCGCGTTGCGTCCTACACTGCCTCGAAGCACGGTGTGCTCGGCATCACGCGTCTGCTCGCCTGCGAATGGGCGGCAAAGGGCATCAACGTCAACGCCATCGCGCCGGGCTATATCGAGACCAACAACACGCAGGCGCTGCGCGCCGATCCCGACCGCAGCGCCGCCATCCTGGCGCGTATCCCGGCCGGCCGCTGGGGCGAGGCGGGCGACATTGGCGACGCCGCCGTCTTCCTGCTGGCGCCGGCGTCGAACTACATGCATGGGGCGGTGGTGCCGGTGGATGGCGGCTGGCTGGCGCGCTAGGTTTTGACGCAATTCCGGGCGGAAAACCGTTTCACACTTTTCTTGGAATTGCTCTGAGGAGACAACGATGACCGCAAAGATTTTCGCGCAAGCCGGCGAGGGCGCCTGGACGAAGACGCCAGACGGCAACAGGCGGCGCGTTCTCCTGCACACCGACGAGTTGATGCTGGTCGAATTCGGCTTCGACAAGGGTGGCGTCGGCGCCCTGCATTCGCACCCGCATGTCCAGGCAAGCTATGTCGCCGAAGGCCGCTTCGAGGTGACCATCGACGGTAGGACCGAAACCATCGAGACCGGCGGCAGCTTCATTGTGCCGTCCGGTCTGGTGCACGGCGTCAAGGCCCTGGAAGCAGGGCGGCTGGTCGACAGCTTCACGCCGCACCGGGCCGATTTCCTCGGCTAGCCAAGGGTAAGAGATCGAGCGGGAATGACCCGCACCCCGAAAGAGGCGCGGGTCTGTTGCCTGGGCGCTTGTGGCGCCGCGGTACTCAAGACATCACCGCAGGATGAGGACCCTGCCGCACCGTGGTGAAGATAGTCTTAATGCGCCGGCGCTGCATGGCACGACGAACCGGAGGCTGCGCTCGCTCGATCAGGTGATGTGACGCAGGAGGCTGAAGAGCCGCTCGAACGTCTTGCCGTAGGGCGGGCGCAACAAGGCTCCGGCGCTCAGCCGCGACTGTGTGAAAACCGGCTTCTCCTTGCTGAACGTCCGAAATCCCCACTCGCCGTGATAGGCGCCCATGCCGCTGGCGCCGACCCCGCCGAAAGGCTGGTTTTCCTGTACCAGATGCAGCATGCAGTCGTTGATGGTGACACCGCCGGCAATAGTCTCGTGCAGGATGCGTTGACGATTGCCGCTGTCGCGGCCGAACCAGTAGAGCGCCAGCGGGCGCTCCGCTCCGTTCACATCGGCAATCGCCTCGTCGATCCCGGTGTATTCTACGATGGGCAGCACCGGCCCAAAAATCTCCTCGCGCATCAGCCGCAGGTTTGCGCCGGCGTTGCGGACCAGAGTCGGCAGCAGCTTCCGGCTTTTGGCACCCAGCTCTTCGCCGGCCGGGTTGATTTCGGTGACATCGGCGCCTGCGTCACGCGCTTCAGTGATCATGTCGCGCAGGCGCTGGTGGTGCCGGTCGCTGATGATGGCGGTATAATCGGGGTTGTCGCGCAAGGTCGGGTAGAGCTTCGCGATCGCCGTTGCGAGCTTGACAGCGACCGTGCCTGCCTGCCCCTTCGGCACCAGCAGATAATCCGGCGCGATGCAGGTCTGCCCGGCATTCAAGAGCTTGCCATAGGCAATGCTGGATACCGCCGCATCGAGATCGCAGGACGGATCGAAGATTGCCGGCGACTTGCCGCCGAGTTCGAGCGTGACCGGGGTCAGGTTGGCGGCCGCGGCGATCGCGACCTGGCGTCCGACCGCGGTCGAGCCGGTGAACAGCAAATGATCGAAAGGCATCGACACGAAGGCCTTTCCCATCTCGGCATCGCCGGTGATGACGCTGAGCTCATCGGGTGCGAAATGCTCGGCAACGAGTTTGGCCAGCAGCACTGAGAATGCCGGGGTCAATTCGGAAGGTTTTATAAGCACGCGATTGCCGGCCGCGAGTGCCGCCGTGACCGGCGCGACAGCGAGTTGGAAAGGATAATTCCAGGGCGACACGATGCCGACGACGCCGAGCGGCTGCGGGACGAGGCGATTTCGGCCGGGCAGGAACGGCATGGTGGTGACAACGCGGCGTTCGCGCATCCAGCCCCTGACATGCGACAGCGCGTGGCGGATGCCGGCGCGCACGACGAACAGTTCCGCAAGGCGCGTCTCATGCGCGGAACGGCCGCCGAAGTCGGTGTCGATGGCGGTGCAGATGTCGGCTTCATGCCGCTCGGTCAGCGCCAGCAGGCGTTTCAGGCGATCCTTGCGGATGCCAAAGTTGGGGAAAGGCTGCGCCTCGAAGGCGGCGCGCTGCAGGTGGAACCGCTCGCCGAGAACATCCTGTCTGGTCTGCAGCATCGCATCCTCCCTGGCTAGCGGAGCCGAGCTTACATTGCTGGGTGAAGGAATCCAGCGAGGTAAAGGTGTTGCAAGGGAAGGCGCAGGCTGCAGGCGACCTGTTCCTGTTGTGGCACGATGACAGCTGCGCTAAGGCATGGTGCCCATGCAGAGAGTCGTTTTGACCGATTTCCCATCCTCTCCCATCCAGGAATTCCAGTCCGGTGTCTGCCTGATGCTGATATCGGCGACGAGTATCTTGGCCATGGACCCCAAGCGGCGCGTTTCGTGCCGGGCGGCCCTGCGGAATTGCGGATGAAGGGCGCTCACAGGCTTGAGGCTGCGTTTGGAGCGGCTGCGCGAAGGGTTGTGCGGGAGTTTCTGCGGTTCGTGCCGCTGTCTCTGAAACAGCGCATGCAAAAACGCACATACGCACGCGCGGCGCCCGCCAACAGAATTTTCATTTCGGGTTGCGCGCGCAGCGGCACGACGCTGACACAGCGGCTGATGAGGTGTTTCGAGGACATTTTCGTCCATCCGCCCGAAGCGCGATACACAATGCTGGACATGTTGGACCGGCCGGAATCGAACCTCGTCGTCAAGCGCGATGCGCGCGGTTTTGCGCATCTGGCGAAGCTCCCTCCCTCCATCGGCTTGATCTATTGCGTGCGCCATCCGTTCGACACGCTGACAAGTTCGCATCCGCAAACACGCAACGAGCGTCGGTTCCACGTCACGCCGCATCGCTGGCTGGCCGAATACGACGCGCTGACCCGGCTGAAGAAGGCACAACCGCACCGGCAGATACTCTTTGTCCGCTACGAAGACATGATCGGCGCGCCCGATGCGCAGCAGGACAGAATCGCGCAATCGTTCGGACTGACACCGCGCATTCGTTTCAGCGAGGATCCGAACAATCCGATCCGGGTGGCTTCGTTGAGAAAATGGGAACGGAATGAAGAATTCAGGACCTATCTCGGCGGTCTGCCCCCGGCATTTCTCGTCGGCGTCCGGCGTTTCTGCGCCGAGTTCGGCTATGACATGCCAATAAGCACGCCGACCGTGGACGCGCGGTAATGCGGGCACCGGCGGCCGTCGCGACAGAAGAGCGAGATCCCAAGCGGCGCGTGCTGAAGGACGTGTTCGGCTTCGATGATTTTCGCCCCGGCCAGGCCGATGTCATGGACGCGCTGCTGGCCGGGCGGCATGTCCTGGCCGTCATGCCGACGGGTGCGGGCAAATCGCTCTGCTACCAGGTCCCGGCACTTGTCCTGGGCGGGCTCACCATTGTCGTTTCGCCGTTGGTGGCGCTGATGCAGGATCAGGTCGCCGCCTTGCGGCTTGCCGGCGTGGCTGCCGATACGATCAATTCCTCGATCGACCGCGATGCCAATATCGCCGCATGGCGTCGCGTCGCCTCAGGCCAGACGCGCCTGCTCTATCTCGCGCCGGAGCGGCTGATGACCGAGCGGATGCTCGAGGCGCTGGCCAGGCTCGATGTCAGCCTGATCGCCGTCGACGAGGCGCATCGGCTATTGCGAGACGGCGCAGTGCCGTCGCCAGGTGCTGCTCGGCTATTTCGGCGAAGAAGCGCAGCCTTGCGGCAATTGCGACACCTGCCTCGACCAGGCGCCGCGCGCCGATGGCGGAGCGGAGGCGCGGATAATCCTGGCAGCCATCGCCCAGAGTGGCGAACGCTTCGGTGCCGGCCATGTCATCGACATCCTGCTCGGCCATGAAACCGAGAAGGTGCTTGCCAGGAACCACCAGAGGCTCACGAGTTTCGGCAGCGGTCTGGCGCACAAGAAGGATTTCTGGCTGTCGCTGATCCGGCAGCTCGTCGCAGGCGGGTTCCTGATGCCGGATCCGGCCGGTCATGGCGGCCTCGCCATCGCCGAAAAAGGCCATGCGCTTGGGCGTGGCGAGATGCCGTTCCATTATCGTGTCGAGGTGCGCAGCCGCGCCTTGCGCGGCAAGACGCGCTCCGGGCAGGATTTCGGGCAATCGGATGTGGACACCGGGCTGCTGGCCGCGCTGAAGACCTTGCGACTGCGGCTCGCCAAGGAGCGTCAGGTGCCGGCCTATGTGGTGTTTTCCGATCGCACCCTGATCGACATGGCCGAGCGCCGCCCGCACGACCTCGACGCCTTCGCTGAAGTGAATGGAGTTGGGGCGGCAAAGCTGAAGGAGTTCGGCCAGGTTTTTCTGAGTGCGATTGCCGAGCACCAATCCGATGGCTCGGCCTGAGGTCAGATCAGCGACTGGTCACGCGCTCTGAAGCATAGGGATCTTCGGAGAAGGCATCCGTTCCGAGAGCTTCTGTTCCGTCGCCGCCCATTCCTACATCGCCTATGCCCCCGACGAGACCGATCAGTTCAATGTTCTCTGGCCGGCCAGTCGACAGATCAGGTTGAGACCGAGGCGTTCATCGACTTCATGGCTGAGCATCTGCAACCGCAATAGGTGCCGCTGTCCGCTCATTCACCGCAGCGTCGACCCGCTGGGCGTCAGTCGCGCGATATGGATAGTCCCGTGAGAAGCGGAGCGTAGGCGGCGAGCCTGCGGGATATGAACTCCGTGAAGAGCCGCACGCGCTTCGTCTTGCGTGTCTCACCCTGGGTGAGAAGCCAGAGCGTTCCGTACATGTGCAGATCGGTGCCCGGCACCCTCACCAGCACGGGGTCGGCATCTCCGACGAAGCACGGCAGTGTCGTGATCCCGAGACCTTGCCGTACGGCAACGATCTGCGCCTCGGCGTCCGTGGTCCTGAATGGAACCCCCGTGGTGCGAACCTCACCCGCGTTGGCCCATTCCGGAATCCCATGAGCGCTTATGACGATCCACCGGATGGGATCAGCTGCGCCCGCACGCCACGCGGCCAGGCGATCGCGGGACATGTAAACGCCGCCGAACACCTCCGGTCCCTTCAGGCCGTGAAGATTGAGCGGCAGGGTTTTGCGGTCGTAGACGACGCGGATCGCCACGTCGGCCTCTCGGTTGGTCAGATTTGCCAGTTCGCCGGACGACAGGATTTCCATCTCGATGTCGCGATGCAGACTCGCGAAATCGGCGAAGTCCGGCATGAGCAGGTGTGTCGCGAGGGGGGGTGCCAGCGTCACCCGCAGAAGCCCGCGCACGCTCTGGTCGCGCCCGAAGACGCGCGTCTCCAGCTGGTGAGACGACGCTTCCATCTGGTTCGCGAGCTCGAGGACCTCCTCGCCCGCAGCCGTCAGGCGGTAGCCCGAAGGCAGCTTTTCGAACATTTGCGCCCCGAGGCGTTCCTCAAGCTGTGCGATGCGTCGCAGCACGGTCGAGTGATTCACCCCGAGCTGCGCGCCGGCAGCCCGCACCGAGCCTCCGCGTGCGACGGCTAGAAAGTAGCGAATGTCATCCCAGTCGATCATGGTGCAATCCGGCACCGCGCGGTGCGCCTTCCAAAGCCCGTATCTAGCACATCCTACAGCGGTAGGGGCGGGACATCATAGCTTATGTCGACAGGGGCGGCGCAATTCCGAATGGCGGACACGGATCGTCGCGGCGGGCGTCAGCCCTGAAAGCGGATCGATTTTGCACCACCGATGTGCGCGCTTCCGCACTCACCACCTGACCCCGACGGGCCCATCTAGAGGTCCTCGGGGCGTACCCCGAACGAGCAAAGACAGAAGCTGGAAGGATTGAGTCATGGGAAAACTGGACGGTAAGGTTGCGGTTATTACGGGTGGCGCCACCGGCATCGGCCGCGCCGCAGCGAAGCGCTTCATCGAGGAGGGCGCCTTCGTCTTCATCTTCGGCCGCCGGCAGGACGCGCTAGACGCCGCTGTGGCCGAACTCGGGCCCAATGCCCGCGCGGTGAAGGGCTCGGTCTCGGATGAGGCCGACCTCGATCGGCTCTATGCGGCGGTGAAGGCCGAGCGCGGAACCCTCGACATCATCTTCGCCAACGCCGGGGTGGGAAGCCTGCTTCCGCTCGGCAAGCTCACCGCCGAGCACATTGACGAAACCTTCAACACCAATGTGAAGGGTACGATTTTCACGGTCCAGAAGGCGCTGCCGCTGATGGGCGAGGGCGGTTCGATTATCCTGACCGGATCGAGCGCCGGCACCACGGGCGCGCCCGCATTCAGCGTCTATAGCGCGAGCAAGGCGGCCGTGCGCAACCTCGCGCGGACCTGGGCGGAAGACTTGAAAGGCACCGGCATCCGGGTAAACGTGCTGTCGCCCGGGCCGACGGCGACCGAACTCGCGAAGGCAGCGATAGGCGAGGAGGGCTTGAAGGCCTTCGCCTCGATGAATCCGCTTCAGCGGATGGCCGATCCAGCGGAGATCGGGGCGGCGGCTGCGTTTCTCGCGTCGCCCGACAGCAGCTTCATGACCGCCAGCGAGGTCGCCGTCGACGGGGGCTTGGCGCAAATCTGACCCGCTACGCCCCGCCGTTCATCCATTCGATATCCCGAGCCCGCAGGGCCTGGTAAACTGAAGGAGAATATACATGAGCTATGCAATTATCGGCTTCGGCAAGATCGGCCAGGCTCTTGCCAAGGCGTTTGCCCGCAACGGCATCGAAGTGTCCGTGGCAACCACGCGCGACCCGGAAAGCTTTGCATCAGCCGCGGCCGCGATCGGACCCACGATCATCCCGAAAACGCTGGCGGACGCGGTCAAGGCGGACATCATCTTTTTGGCTGTCCGCTTCGAATCGCACCCAGATGTCGCGAAGGCGCTGTCAAGCTGGGAAGGCAAGACGATCATCGACGCGACGAACGTGTTTCCAGTCTCCGAAGAACTGGACGGTCTGCCGTCCTCGGCCTTCGTCGCAAAGGCGTTCACCGGCGCCAAGCTCGTCAAAGGCTTCAATCACCTGATTGCGGCCACCCTGGCTGCCGATCCGATCGTCGAGGGCGGCCACCGGGTCGTCTTTCTTTCGAGCGACGACGAGGACGCGATCGCTCCCGTGGCGGTCTTGGCCAAACAACTCGGGTTCGCACCGGTCAAGCTGGGGAAGCTCAACGAGGGCGGCGCACTGGTGCACGCACGCGGCCGCACTTGGGGCCAGCTGATCTTCCAGGATCAGTTCAAGAAGGAGCAATAACGGATTTACCGTGCGCCGTCAGAGTGGCCGGTGTTCGACGCCGGCCACATCGTCAGCCGAGCGCGCAAAGCGACGCGCTTGAAAGCGGCTTACATTTGCCTGGGATCCTTCGGCCGGCAGGTGCCTGCCGCCCATGAATCGTAGTTGCAATAGCTGATGTCCCAGCCGGCATCGCGTCTTTTGGAAGTTACCTCACGACCGCCCGCGCGGATGGGTCCGAAGCCACCCCAACTGCCATCCGAGCCTTTGTAATTTCCCATGACGCGATAATTGCAGTTGTTTACGACGAAGTTGCCGTCCATCGACACGCATGCCGATGCGACAGTGGAAAGACCGAAGAAGGCCGTGCCGGCGACTGTGATGGCGAGAGAGGCTTTGCGCATAGTGGTCTCCTAACTGGCTGGGCGAACCAACCATTACGAGACCTTGGGCCGGGCCTCTTCCCCCATTTGGGCTAAACCGGCTGGCAAATTCACAGCGGCTGGCTGCGCTTGCGGACGCCATGTGCGGAGATGCCGAATGGCCTGCCCATCGCCGAAGCTTTACGGCCTCCGCGAAGGCCAGAGTGTCCTGGGTCGGGCGGCTCTTCCGCCGCCTCTCTACCAGATCCGCAAGGTTTACCGGAGGTTAACGGTAGACAATGAGCGGCCGCAACTGTGTCTCTTTCCGACCATTTCTTCAGTCCTGGTTCGGCCCAAAAGCCATACGTCAGGGAGGGTCACTTTTCAGGGGCAGGCCAGTTCCCCTCGACGGGCAGTGAGAGGCGGAATGTCGACCCGTTGATGTCGCTGGCGGCCAGTATGAGACCGCCGCCGTGCTGCCGGGCGATCTCGCGTGAAATGTAGAGCCCTAAACCGGAGCCGTTTACCAATTGGCCCGCGGCGCGATAGTACCTCATGAATATGAACTCGTGGTCGTCGGGCGCTACGCCAGAGCCCTGATCCACCACGTGTACAAACGCCACGCCCTGCTCAGTCGACAGCCGGATCGTCACAGAGCTGGTCACCGATGAGTATTTCAGGGCGTTCTGGATCAGATTTTGTATTACAATCTCCAGCAGGTTGCGGTCACCTTTCACAATCACTTCGTCGCCGTGAGTGAAGCTAACACGTCCGGCCGCAGCATCATCCAACCCCGCTTCGGCGGCGTGCAAAACCTCATTCAGGTCGAACATCTTGATCGTGGGAAGAGTTTTCTGCCCACCATTGAGCCGGTCGAAGGCTAGGACGTTTTCAATCAGCGATGACATCCTTTTGACGGTCTGGCGGATCCTTGTGGTGCGCAACTTGATATTGTCGGCGCTTTCACCTGCAGAAGATGACAGATTGTCGGCGGCGGCAGAGATGACGGCCAAGGGGCCGCGAAACTCATGAGATACCAAGGCCACAAAGTCCCGCTGCTGAGCCAGAGCATCGTTGGCGGTGTCCAGAGCCTGCCTGAGCTTGAGTTCAAGCTGGTGACGTCGATCCACTTCCACCTTGAGCGAGGCGTTTCTTTCCCCAAGCTCTGCGGTCCTTTCGCGCACCTTGACAGTCAGCTCCTGCTCGGCCAACCGCGACACTGCGATGACGCGATCCTTCTCCTCGCTCAAGCTGCGCTCGGCAAGCCGCGTTCTCTTTGCGACGGCTGCGCTGAGCAACGCCAGGTGAATCACGGTCCCGCCGGCCAAGAATCTGGACAAAGAGCCGTCCAGCTGGAACGGGTTGGCCCCAGTATACATCACCTGCATCACCAGCAGGACAGAGATTACGCCCAAAAATGCAATCGCCGACAGTAGGTATTGATACCGTCGCCGCACAATGAGCAGATAGAGCACTAGCAGCGAAATGAAGATGAGAGACAGCTGCTGCAGTCGCGATACGAAAAACCCGACGTCGCCGTAGCGTCCCGCAATCGCAAAAGCCAAGGCGATGCCATTGAGCAGTACAACACCCTGGGAGACGCGCCACGCCCAGATCAAATGACGGTGAAACTCAAATAGTCTAGCCAAAAATAACATCATGACTATACTGTATAAGCAAACGATAATACCCCAAATTAGGTGTATGATTTTCGGCTCTAGGGACATCAGAACTTCGGATGCATATCCCATGTGGAAGAGACTTATTAGCCCAGACTCTATGATAACTGCGATGTATAGAAGATATAAAGAATCCCTGAGCCATACGGCATACAGAAAATTGGTGAAGACCATGACGAAAATAGCGCCAACCACCATGCCCATGATCCAATCGTCGAATCGGCGATACTCTTCATAGCCTTGACTCTGCCAAAGGTTCAGCGAAGTGGTGATCGAGGTCGACGATTGGAGTCGGATGTAATAATCGGTTCGAGTGGACGGCACGGAGATCGGGAAGACGGCCGGATATGCGTCGGCGTCTGCTCCATCCCCTAGGTTGAGTTGGCTAGGGGGCAAGACCGAATAACCTCCCGCCCCGTCAGAGACATACAGCGTGATGTGTTCGATCAAGGGCCGTTCTACCTGCAGCAGCCATTGCCTTGGAGCCGTTGAGGCAGACAGGGAGAACCGGGCCCAGATTGCGCCCTTTTGGTAGCCCCGCGTGAGCATCGAAGGGATGGGTTCGAACTGGATGTTGGAGCGCTTGGAAACGATATCGTTGATCGTGAGCGCGCCGGTGGGATCATGAAAGATTGCGAGGTGACCGCTGAGTGAAACCGGAGCCTTGAGGCCGTCCGTCGGTTTCAGCGGAAGCGCCCATAACGTTTGCGGCACAAGACACACAAACAATATAGACAATGCGGCGAATAAATGAAATCGAATGCTATCAGATTGCTGCATGGGGTCCGTAGATGGTCGGAGAAGGCTACAAGCGGGCGATCTCGTGATCGCCCCCCTTGTTTATCTTGTTGATGACGACAGGGATTTCCGCGAGGAGATGGTCTTCGGACTATCCAGATTGGGCCTGAACGTACATGGATTTCACAACGCTGCCGCCCTCTACCGAGCCTGCGCCGCCAAGCCGGCTGAAATCGTCATTCTCGACATTGGCCTGGAGGGCGAAGACGGCCTTTCCATAGCTTCCCATTTGCGGGCCTTGCAATCGGTCGGGATCGTCATGGCGACGGCCCGGAGTTCCATCGACGACCGGCTCAATGGTCTTGAAGCGGGCGCTGACGCTTACCTCGTCAAACCCATTGATGTTCGGGAGCTTGCTGCCACGGTGATGACGCTCAATGAACGTCTCAACAGGCGCCGCGCCCCTTCGTCTCCGGCCCCACGATGGACCCTGGAGGAAGGCTGCTGGGTGCTTACCGACGGCATGGGCCATCGCCTTCGCTTGACCACCTCGGAACGGCACTTTTTGGAACGCTTGTTCAGTGAGCGCGGCAAGACCGTCGATCGCCGCGCGCTCGTCGAAGCCATGGGCGCAGACATCTATGACTTCAACTATGCCCACCTGGACACCATCGTGAGCCGGTTGCGTCGAAGAGCCAAGAAATCCGACATGCTTCTCCCCTTGCACGCAATTCGAGGGTCAGGCTTCGCCTTCACCGATTAGAATGATCGTGCGGACCCTGTCCAGAGAGAAGATTGCCGATCTCATCAATTTGGGAGAGGACAGGGAGGAATTCGAGGAGCATCCTCAAACGACTGACAGTAAGTGTAATGATATGACAGTTACTGCGATTGTGAGGAATCACGAGATTAATTACTTCAAGGAAAGGATTGGATAAATCCGCATTCGTTAGATAGTTCGCATTCTATGCGCAATCGAACAGGAATGTGTCGTGCGCGTGGCGAGGTAGATAACGAGGGCGGCGGTGCGCAGAAGGGGTGCGGGATGCGGCAGCATAAGAGAGTTTTATTTGCCAGTTGTTCTATTCTAACCTTCGCATCCATCTATGTCGGGATTACCCCCGCGCTAGCGGGGGCGCCAAGCAACGAACAACTCTATCAGATGATTTTGGACCTGCAGCGAAATCAGAAGCAGATGGCGCGCAAACTTGAGGCCGCCTACGCCGAGACTGCCCAGGTTAAAGGAGAACTGGCCACCCTGAGGGGTTCGGTGGCCCAGAGTCGCGAGATGGCTGCGCTATCCTCGGTTGAGAGGCGCATGTACCTGTCAAGTCCGCAATCCGACACTCGTGCCGTTGCTGCGCCCAACGTGCGTGTCGGATTCGGCGCGGGAACCAATGGTCACGACCCGTATGCCTTTACCGACGGTTCCGTGGCGCTCCCGCTCGGTGAAAAATACGGCTTCCAGGTGGATGCGATTGGTGGCGTGACGCCAAACAGTAACTTCACAGGTGCCGCCGCGCATCTATTCCGCCGTGATCCGAAAGTTGGGGCGCTGGGTCTGTATGGAAGCTACCTTCATGGCGGAGGTGGTTACGATGATGGTGGAGTTCTTGAAAACGGCTATGTCGAAGGCAAGCTCGGCGTTGAAGGCCAGTACTATCTGGGCCGGGCCACGCTTGAGGGACTTGCCGGCATAGAATGGAACTCACTTGAAGAGGACGTCAGTCCGTTCGCCGAAGGCAGGGTCGGGTACTATCCTACGGATAACTTCAAGGTTAATGGCGGCCTGCGTCATCGCGACGCCTTTGGTGGTAGAACGCAACTTGTTGGCGGCGCCGAGTACCTGACCGAGTTCGGAAGCGGAATAGCGACTTCTATCTACAGTGATTTCAGCTTCGATCTGACGAACAGCGACGTCTCCTCAAGCGGCGATTTTTCTGCGATGGCCGGTTTGAGATTCCACTTCGGCACCAATGGCGATCGAAGCGCCCCGAAGACAGTTTTCTGCAAGGATCCGGACCAGAATTTCGAGTGCGCGGTCACGGATGGTCAGAACGATTATTATGCCGACAAGCCAGGTCGTTCCTTGATTCAGCGTGATCGTGGCGACTTCCTTCCATCGCACATCGTAAGAGACGTTGGCAACTTGCCGACGCCTTCCACCAATGTTTGGGGACAGCCAGGGGCGCCTGGCGCACCCGGCGAGGCTGGTGCGCCTGGAGTGCCCGGCGCGGAGGGGCCTGCCGGACCCACTGGGCCTGTCGGACTGCCCGGATCGGATGGGACACCTGGAGCGCCCGGCGATACCGGCGCGTCTGGACCTCCCGGCGCGCCCGGCGCGGAGGGACCTGGCGGACCTGCTGGGCCTGTCGGACTGCCCGGATCGGACGGGACACCTGGAGCGCCCGGCGATACCGGCGCGTCTGGACCTCCCGGCGCGCCCGGCGCGGAGGGACCCACTGGGCCTGCCGGACCGGTGGGACCTGCCGGACCGGAGGGGCCTGTGGGACCGGAGGGACCTACCGGACCGGCAGGCCCATAGTACCCCCTTCTGTCCTGGTCATGCCGCTACGGTTTGGCGGCATGATCAGCAACTTAGAATCGAATCGTTTGAGGATAGCGGAGAGTATGACCGGCCCGCGTCTTGACTGTATGATCCAGGCTCCGAACCCCCCTGAGCTTGTCGCCGCGGAGGGGACGCGAGATTGGATGGATGCGACCGACCAGCATTTCGCCTATCGTTGCACGCCGCTTTCAATCGCCAATGCCAGCGGATGGGAATTGTTGAACCCCATAAATGTGACTGTTACTTGGAACGGATACAACACCACAAAAGACATCGCCTTCCATGTAAACGAACCGAACGTCACGCACCGATTCATCAGCTCGACCTTCGGGCACGGCATAGTAACCTTTCATCCGGGTTACGTGTTTCGCACCGAGCCGGGCTGGATGGTGTGGGCTCGCGGCTCCCCCAACCGGATGAAGGACGGAATCGCGCCCCTGGACGGCTTGGTGGAAACCAACTGGCTGCCGTTCAGTTTCACCATGAATTGGCGCTTCACCCGCCCTGGGTCTGTCACTTTTGCCAAGGGCGAGCCTTTCTGTTTCATCACCATGATGCCAAGTGTCGCTATCGAGCAGGTGCAGCCGGTCATTCGTCCGATGGAGGACGATCCTGAGTTCCATAAAGAACATAAGGTTTGGAATAGCGAACGTCGACGGTTTTCGGCCGGGCTGCAGATGAACGACGAGCTTACCAAGGAGATGAAGTGGCAGAAGCACTATCTGCAGGGTGTTTCGCCGACGGGGAAATCGGTCGCGGATGACACTCACCGAGTAAAGCGAACTCTGAAGCGGCCGATCCACATCGACCAGTTGCGGGCCCAGGAAAAAGGTTCGCCAGTAGATGAAGCTAGCCAAGAGTAAGCGGCCTGTGCGCATTCCTCCAGTTGGATCGCTAGCATTTGGCCGTTCGATTAACGGGTCGGTTTCGAGCAGAGACGAAAGACCGGAATGCATCCGCCAGTTCGTGCGGTCGGGCTTTGTATTGGCGCTGGCGGCGCTCCTTGTCGGTTGCCTGGCGGATGGAAAAGGTAGCCCGAATACGGCTACAGAGTTAGTTCGCGTGAAAGCCGCTTACGCGAGGGAGCCGCATGAGGTCTTCATCGTCGATCGCAGCAAGTTTGACCAACGCTTTCTGCCTGTCGATGTGACGCCCCCGGAACGCTTGCCTGCCGGTACGGTGTTGATCGATACACAGCAGAGGTTCCTCTATCTATACCGCCTCGATGGAACGGCGCGGCGCTATGGCATCGCCGTCGGGGCTAGCGGTTACAGTTGGTCGGGCATTGCCAGCGTAGGGCGCAAAGCGGAGTGGCCCGCATGGTATCCGACTGACGACATGCGTAACCAGTCGCCCGACCTGCCGCGCATGGTCAGGCCCGGCACGCACAATCCGCTCGGCGCGCGAGCTCTCTATCTGTACAAGAACGGCGTGGATACGCTTTATCGTATCCACGGCACCTCAGAGCCCTGGACCATAGGAACTGAAGCGTCCTCAGGGTGCATTCGCATGCTCAACGAGGATGTGATCGAACTCTACAGTCTGGTGCCGCGGGGAGCAAAGGTCATCGTGAAGTGAGGCGAATTGAACAGGCGCAGGCAAACGCTTGCTGTCGGATGCCGCTGGACCATACCCACGCCGGCGGCACAGGTGACGGCAGATTTCTGCTTCTATCGATATTGCGTCATAGAGGGAGAATTTAAGACATAGGCGTCGCTGCTCGTATCGATAGCACTCGCGAATAAGGTTTTGGATACCTTAACCGTCATCTCTGTCCGTCATAATCGACGTTTAGGTATTCTTTTTTACACCTTTTGCGTGTACTGAAATAAAAAAAATCAATGGACGCGCCTATATATCAGTTCACGTCAGTGACGGCATGCCGTTCGTCTTCCCGTTCGCCGTCGGCATCAGTCAGGGCGCGAACGTCCGAAGGACAAATCCAGGCTGATGGGTTGGCAATTGAACGCACCGAGTGAAAGGACCTATGATGAGGCACTCTCTATTCATGCTGGTTTCCGCCGCGCTATTGAGTACCGCCGTTGCGGGTCCAGCGGCAGCGCAGACCGCCGCTGAAACAAACCAGGCCCTTGACGCGCTGTTCGGCAGTCACACAACCTATCAGCAGTTCTTCGACAAGCTGCAGAAGGCTGTCAGTGCCGGTGACAAGCAGACCGTCGCGTCGATGATCGATTATCCCTTCCGCGCCCGGATCGGCGGCAAGGCGATCAAGATAAACGACGCCGCGCATTTCGTGACGGATTACGACAAGATCGTTACCGCCAAGGTCAAACAGACCGTCCTCAAGCAGACCTATCCGACGCTGTTCGCCAATTGGCAAGGCGTCTCAATCGGTGATGGCGAGGTCTGGTTCTCCGGCGTCGGAGACGGCAACACCATCAAGATCACCGCGATCAACGACTGACACCTGGCGGAAGAAATTCCATTTTCGATGATACCGACGCAACCGATCGTTGACCACTCCGGAGGGTTCACATGCTACGTTACCTGTTCATTGCTTTGCTCGCGCTCGGCTCATCGTGGATGATCTCTGATGCCCGCGCACAATCGACCGTCGAATGCCAATCGAGGCACTATCAGTATGGCGAATGCTGGGCGGGCCCGCTGAGCAAGCCGCAACTCATTCATCAGACTTCCGGAAGTCCTTGTATTTTGAACCGGACCTGGGGCTACAATCCACGCAGCAAATATATTTGGGTCGCGCAAGGCTGCTCCGGAATTTTCGCCGATGTCGGCGGCTACCACCATGGACGTGGCGACAGCTTTGATCCCAATGCCCGCATGTATGACCATCGCGGTCATGACGTCGGCGCGGTGGTTGGCGGAGCTATTCTCGGCGCTCTGATCGAGGGGATGGCGGACGATCATCACAATCGACGGCACACGACGAGTAACTACCGCTCCGATAGCAGCTACAATGGTTGTCATGGCATCGGATGCAAAGTCGACAATCCGGACAAGGCAATCGATACCCGACCGCAATTTGACAGGCAGGGAGAGCCAAACTTTGATGTGCATGGCAACTACCAAGGATGCCATGGTGCAGGCTGCCTTGTCGACAATCCTGACGCGGAGTGAATTGAAGGGCGAAGGAAGCCGGTCACGATTGTCAAAGCGGGGCTCTTAAATCTTTGCCGCAGCATCAATCTTGATCTTCATCGTGGCATCACCACGGCAGACTTCGTTCACCTGCTTCTTGGTTTCTCCTCGAAGCGGTGGAGGCAGCCGAACATGTTCTCTATCTCCTCCTCCATCGTGGCGGCGGCTGAGACGATAAGATCGAGGTTCTTATGCCGTCGATCCATGGGGGCTTGTGCGGAAGCCTCTTTGTACCAAGAATGTACCAAAAGAGAGCCGCTATCCAGAAAAATCGTTGCGAATCAGTCTGTTACGGGAAATTGATGGCGGAGAGGGAGGGATTCCCTTTCACCTCTATGATACTGAAAATACTAGTCTTTTCGCGCTTTTTGTTACACAGTTTGTTACACAGCTACAACTACGATTTATAACCGCTCTAAGCTCGCAGCTTTTGGGCTCGCCTGCCCAATCCATCCGATCTGTCGAAACCGATGGCTTGTAGGACACTCCCGCGTGTGTACGTTGGGGCTTGGGTCAGAAGGTGACCCACAGCAAAGACGGGAGCGCCGCAGCGCAAAAGATCTCATCGGTCAAGGAACAGATAGTGAAGTAGCCTGTGACAATCGGCGCCAGCATCACCTCCAAAGCCGACCAGGAAAAACCCGCAAAAAACGTCGCCCTCAGATACCCCGTCGGCAATGAATATGGGACCGAAGTTGCGCGGCAGATCGGGCGTTAGATGCCTTCATGACATCTGAACCTGAGCAGGCTCCTACGCCGCGAGCCGGCACATTTCCGAACGGAGTTTCGTCCGGCTGCGCAAAAAGGTGCCCTGTCGAGACTTACTTGTTGGCCAAATGGCTTAGCAGGGACGAACTCGTGAAGAGATTGATAATGCAACACTATCAGTCGTTGTGCTGATCCGACAGGCTGTGCGTTTTGGCACGAAAATCATGGCGAAAAGCGCACCGGCACTTTACTCTCCAAATTATGATTCGCCTCGATCCCGCGACCGCCAGCTCCTCTGCGCCGCCCTCCGTTCCCGCGTGGGCGATCACAAGCGCCGGCGCGCCGAGTGACGGCGACGCCGCCTTCCGGGCCGGCGCCGCCCTGGGTGCCCTCGACACGCTCGCCCGCGCGCAGGCAGCCTGGGCCGGCGCTTGGCGGCAGCGGCTGGCGGTTCGCTGCGCCGCCTCCAGCATGCGGCTCGCCGGCCGCGCCGAGGATGCGGCCGCCTTGCGCGATGCCTGGCATTTGCGTCCCCTACGTGCTGACCCCGGTCCCGCAGGCGCCGTCTTTGGCGCCTGGCGGCAGTTGGCCAGGCAGCCGCCCGCCGCTACGCCCGGCCGGCTCGGGAAGATACTCGACCAGCTTGGCCTCCATTGGGACGGCGCCGCGCTCGCCGACCTTTGCACGCAGATCGAAAAACTCGGGGTATCCCAGCGGTCGGCGCCATTCGACGCCGCGGCGATCGCCGCTGAGGTCGTCGCCATGCGTCCCGATGCCGAACTCTTTGGCTGGTGGCTCGCCGACCTGGTACTGGCGCAACGCCTGGGCTGGCCGCAGCCCCTGCCGCTCCTAATGGCGCAGGGTTTTGGACCATCTTTCCGCACCGAGGCCGGCGGTGGCCGGCGCATCCGGCCCGGGGACAAGAATTTTGAGCGGGCGGTTTGCATCGCGCTCGTCGCGGCCGCCGCGGACGCTTGTCGGTTGGCCGCCGAGCTGTCGCGCCGGGCCGAAAAACTCCTGGCGGTGGCGCCGAAACTGCGCGCCAAAGGCGCCGGCGACGTAATCTTTCTGCTGCTCAGTGAAGACGCCGTGTCCGGATCGCTGACGACGGACAATCTGTCGCGCTTTGCATCGCGACGGCTGTTCGAACGGCTGCAGCAACTGGAGGTCGTGCGCGAGCTCTCCGGCCGCCCCACATTCCGGCTGTTCGGGCTGTAGCGATGAGCGAAGCGTCCGCCCGCCGCAAGCCAAACGATCAGCCGGCGCTGCTCGACACCGAACTGGAACATCTGCCGCCGGAGCTGCGCTGGTGCGAATGGATGGCCCGCGTCGAAGCGGTGATCTTTGCGGCAAATGAACCGGTGACACGTAGTGTCCTCGCGCGGGTGGTGGGAAAAAACTGCAATATCGAGCTGATCATCGACGACATTCGCGCCGAACTCGCCGGCCGCCCTTACGAGCTGGTCGCGGTCGCCGGCGGCTGGCAGCACCGGACCAAAAAGGTTTTTGGCGACGCCATTCACGCAGCCTTCGGCACGGCAGCGGGCGAGGGAGCAAAAGAACTGTCGCAGGCGGAGGCGCTTGTCTTGATGTGCATTGCCTATTTCCAGCCGATCACCCGTGGCGAGCTGTCGAGCTTTTTCGGCAAGGAGGTGTCACGTGACCTGATCGGCGTGCTGCGCGCTGAGCAGCTGGTCGCCTCGGGGCCGCGCAGCCCGCAGCCGGGCGCGCCCTACACCTATGTGACGACCAAAACTTTTCTGTCGCAGTTCGGGCTCGACACGCTGCGCCAGCTGCCGGATTTCGAGGCGCTCGAGGACGCCGGGCTGCTGTCGAAGGAGAAGCTGCTGGATCATCCCAGGGTTTGCAGATATCGACGATGATGGCGCCAGCGCCGCGCTCGACGAATAGATGATCCCATCACGGCGGGACACACGCGATCTCGCCGCTCGTCACATAGAAGATTGCGCCACGCACGCCGTCTGGTCTCGCCGGCTGGGTCCTTCGCGTGACGGAAGGGAGGTGGCGGCACGCGTCCGCTTGTCGATGAAGGATAAGCGAACAGGCAATTGATCGAGCCTGGTCGCACATGTCGATCACCATTGAGAGCTCTCGAAGGGAGAAAGTTCAATTGAACCACGTCTACCTTGAGCTTCTCGCGACGATTGAGGCGTTAAGATCCAGCCCATCGGGGCGACCATTCAGACGCTGATGGACAAGGTTCGCGACCTTTCACAGACGATCAAAGCCCTGAAAGACGATCTCCACCAGACAGCCGGCTATGGCCTGCTAAGAACCTAGCCAGCCGGCGAGTGCCCATCCCGGCCATTGTCAGCGAGGCGGCCATCCCAACAAGATCGCCTTGCCGCCACCGCCAATGGCGGATGCTGACAGCAGCGCCATAAGAACGCCAACGTAGATGGGGAAGATCATCCTCGGGCTATTCGTCCTTCCAAATGACAGTCTTCCCCCGAAAATCCCAATGAAATTTGAGGTTGGCTTTCAGTACCTCGGTGGGGATCCTCGGCTCGATCGCTGTGTGGAGAGCGTTATACGTTTCTCGGCAGAAGCTCGGCGGCGGGACATTCAGCTTGTACCCCGACGGGTACCTAAAATCTTGCTGAGAATTCATCAGGTCAAGGTTGTTGGCAATCATCTTCACGTTCCCAATCGGCGGCATTCCTAGGGCCACTGCGGCTTCGTAAATGTCCTCGATCTTGTGACCGAAGCCGAGCCGGAGACCGCGTTTCGACACGCCCTTTGAAGCTAGATACGCTTTCAAGAGGAGTTCTAGGTGTGAGCTTTCGAGAGGTTGTCCATTCGGACCGGACCGAGGAGACTGGAGTTACCACGCTTCAGCATCCATCGGAGGGTCCGAATGAACATCCACAAGAATGCCCGTCTCACACCGCTGCGT